>JBDIVX010000245.1:0-8573 GCA_039794305.1 Candidatus Neutrinellum sp. | reverse complement strand
GGGGGGTGTGGGTGGTGGTGGGGGGGTGGCTGTGGGGGGGGGCGGGGGGGGGGGCTGGGGTGGGTGTGGGGGTGGGGGGGGGGTTCGCGGCGGGGGGGGTGGCGGTGGCCGTCTGGGCGGCGGGGCCGCGAACGGCGGAGGCCTGCGGGGGTGCTTCGCACCGAGCGAGACGGTGACGGTGGTGACGGCGCACCGGATGGCGGTCGCCATCTCGCCGGCCGAGACGACGCTCTGGGATCAGATCCAGTACGCGGGCGACCCGGAGGACTTCGTCTGGGTCCTGCCGATCGAGGGCGAGACGCTCGTCGAGCTGGCCGACAACGCCTTCTTCGAGGCGCTCGACGAGGCATCGCGAGTCACGCTCCAGGGCGCGTTCCCGCCGCTCAACACGTTCTGCCCCGACCCGTGCGGAGGCTTCACGGACGCGAGCACCGGCGGCTTCGGCGCAGACGGAGGCGCCCTCGACGCCGGCGCTGGCGTCGACGTCTACGGCGAGGCCGTCGTCGGCCCCTACGAGACCGCCACCATCGGCTCGGAGGACCCGGACGCCCTCGTCACCTGGCTTCGCGACAACGGCTACGGCGTGCCCGACTCGATCCTCCCGATCATCGCGTACTACGTCGAGCGCGGCCTCAACTTCGCCGTCCTGCGCCTGAGCCCGAACGCCGGCGTCAACCAGATGCAGCCCGTGCGCATCACCACCCCCGGCCTGATGCCTGTCTTCCCGCTCCGCATGGTCGCCGCCGGCGTCGAGGGCAAGGTCGGCCTCGAGCTCTACGTCATGGGCGAGGGCCGCTACGACGCCCAGAACTTCGAGGTCGGCGAGATCGACACGAGCCGCCTCTACTACGACTGGGACACCCGCGCCTTCAACTACGGCGACGTCTTCGACGCCACGCTCGAGGAGCTCGGCGGCCGGGCGTGGATCGCCGAGTACGCTCAGCCCGGCGAGCGGTGGTCGAGCATCATGAACTGGTACCGCAGCTACGACGACGACGGCACCGAGCACAGCCCCGCCCAGGACTGGGCCGTCGTCACGAGCGGCCTCGACAGCCCCTACCTCACCAAGCTGCGGACCGACCTCGCGGCCGCCTTCCTCGACGAGGACCTGATCCTGCAGGCCTCCACCGGCGGCACCATCGAGAGCTTCATCACGGTGAGCCAGGAACGGAATCGGCCCGCCGAGCCGACCTGCCCGACGACGTGTGACGACCCGACTCGGCGGGGCGAGCGCGACGGCCGAGGCGCGCTGTGCTCGGCCGAGCCCGGGGCCGCCGGCTCCCCCTGGCTCCTGTTCGGCGCGGTCGGGGCCGCGGGCCTCGCCCTGCTGGGCCGCCGCCGCCGCCGCGACTAGCTCCCCGGGAACACCTCCTTCCTTCCCGTCACGAGACGGACCCCGGTCGCCTTCGGTGGCCGGGGTCCATGCTTTGAGTTAAGGTCGCGGCGCCCCATGACCGACCTGTTCGATCTCGACTTCGTGTTCGTCGTCGGCAAGGGGGGGACCGGCAAGACCACGACGAGCGCCGCCCTCGCGCTCGCGGCCGCGCGTCGCGGCAAGCGTGTCCTCGTCGCGATGGCCAACACGAAGGAGCGCCTGAGCTACCTCCTCGAGGTCGACCCCATCGGTCCCCACAACCAGTCGGTCGTCCCGAACGTCGACGCGGTCAACATGGTCCCGAGGATCGCGCTCGAGGAGTACGGGATGATGATCCTGAAGGTCCGTACCCTCTACAAGGCGATCTTCGAGAACAAGTTCGTCTCCGCGTTCCTCCGGGGCACGCCCGGCATCGAGGCGTGGTCGATGCTCGGCAAGGCGTACTTCCACACCAAGCAGCACGACGAGGCGGGACGGCGCAGGTACGATCTCGTGATCTTCGACGCGCCGGCGACCGGCCACGGCCTCGACATGCTTCGCGTGCCGCAGGTGATCGTCGACGTCGCGCCTCCCGGTCTGCTCCGCCGAGAGGCCGAGGGCGCCCTCGAGCTGTTCCGCGATCCGAAGCGGAGCGGCTCGGTCATCGTCACCCTTCCCGAGGACATGCCGACGAACGAGACGATCGAGCTGTACGAGGCGCTCACGACCGAGCTGCGGATGCCGGTCCACCGGATCGTCGTCAACGCCGTGGTCCCGACCCTCTTCCGCCGGGACGAGCGCCCCACGTTCGCCGGGCTCCCCGAGAAGCTCGGGCGAGGCTCGCCGCTCGCCTCCCTGGCCCGGGCAGGCCGCATCCGCGCGCTCCGCGAGGGGACGCAGCAGCAGAGCATCGCGCGTCTGGCCGCAGAGCTGCCGGTCCCCCGCACCGAGCTGCCGCTCCTGTTCGTGCCGGAATTCCGCCGCGAGGCCGTCGAGTCGCTCTCGCATGTGTTCTGATCTAGCCATCACCGCCCAATTGCTGGACAATCGTGCGAACGATGGCCGAAGCGCAGGCCGGCGCCCTCGAGGCCGAGGATCTCACGGTCCTGCTGATCGGTGAGGGAGAGACCATGGCGGAGGGCGTCCACGAGGCCCTCCAGCGCCGTGGTTTCACCGTCATGACCTCACCGCTGGTGGGCTGCACGCAGGCGGCCATCGCCATGGCGCCGGACCTCATCCTCCTGCTCGGGGACGCAGCGAGCGACGGCGGGCGGGAAGTGCTGGCCCGGCTCGCGGGCTCGCCGCTCGCGGCCGTCGTGCCGGTCGCCCTGCTGGCCGACGACGAGGCCCTCGACGACCGGCTGCGCGCCTTCCGGTTCGGCGCGGCCGCGGTGGTGCCCCGCTCCGCCAGCGTAGACGCCATCGCAAACCGGGTCGCCGAGCTCGCCGCCGAGATCCCGGAGCGCACGGCCAGGACCTCGGGCGAGCTCGGGGACACGACGCTCGACGAGTTCGTCGAGACGCTCTCACGGGAGCTGCGGGCCGGGATCCTCTCCGTAAAGCCCGAGGGACCGAGGAAGGACGACACGGTGCGGATCGTCCTCGGCGAGGGGCGGACGGTCGCCGACGTGGTGGAGCACTTCGTCGCGCGCGTCCGGCCGCTGGTCCAGCAGGCCGAGGTCGTCCGCTACGAGTTCCACGAGCAACCGGGCGGCACGCTCCACCTCCTCGGCGGCGACGCCGAGGGGGAAAGCGAGCCGCCGGGCGACGTCCGGCAGATGCGCATCCTGCTCGCCGACGACGACGTCACCCGCGCCGACGCCGTCGCGCAGGAGCTGCGCGCGCGCGGCGCGACCGTGGTGATGACCGATCTCTCCGGCAGCCGGATCGAGCGCGCCCGCGACCTCGACCCCGGCGTGCTGATCATCGGCGAGGAGGCCGTGCGCGGAGCCGGCTGGCAGCTCGTTCGCCGGATGCGCGAGGACCGGCGCCTGCGGTGGGCCTTCCTCCTGGTGGTGAAGTGGGACGAGGTGTGGGCGGCCCGGTCTCCGGGCCCGGTGGTCGACCGGCTCGTGCACCGCCTGCACGCGCTCTCCGAGACGGAGCGCTCGCTGCGGCAGAAGGCGATCGACGGCGAGCGCTTCGACACGCGGCTCGAGGCGCTCGGACCGGCGCGCCTCATGCGGGCGCTCGCGCACGGCAAGGGCACCTTCCGCGCGACCGTCCAGAACCGCCGGGTGATCGTTCGCGTCGACTTCTCCGAGGGCCTCGTCGCCGGGGCTACTGCGGACCTGCGCGAGGAGGACCGCAAGGTCTACGGGCCGGCCGCGCTCGCCGCGCTCCTGTCGATCGCGACCGGCAAGGTCCACGTGCAGCCGGTGACGAGCCCCGCGGCGGCGAACGTGATGTCCACGCTCGACGGAGCGCTCAGCACGGCGGCGGCGGAGGAGCCGCCGCTCCGGCCGTCCGCGATCGTGCACGCGCCCGCTCCCGCGAAGATGGTCGCGCAGGCGCGCCTCACGCCGGCCCGGCCGCTCAACCGGCCAGCGACGACGCAGCACGGGGTAACGGCGCCGAACGGCCCCGCGCCGGATCCCACCAAGCCGGACATCGCGACGCCCGCGGCCTACATGCCGCCCACGCCGAAGGTCTCGCTCACGGGCGTGACCAAGCCGAAACGTGTGACCAAGAAGACGCCCGAGGGAGGGGCCCTGCGGTCGACCCCGCCCGCCGCCGCTCCCCGCCGCGACCAGACCTCGCCCGGCTCGGTGCCGCCACCGGCGCCCGCGGCGGACCTCGCGGCCGCGAGCAAGCGGGACGCACCCGGTCGCAAGCGAAGGCGGCGCGAGCCGACGCTGCTGGGCGTGCCGGTGCCGACCGAGCCGGAGCCGAAGACGGGGCCGATCCAGAGCCCCCGCGACTCGGCCGTCTCGTCGACCCTCGGACACGGAGAGGCGCCGCCGACCGACCCCCCGACCGACGTGATGGAGCTGCCGCCCGGCATGCAAGGGGGAGGCGAGCCGCTCGACGACGACACTCCGGCGCCCGCGGCCGCGCCCGAGCCCGGAAGCGAGCCCGCGACCGAGCCCGCGGCCCCGCTGCCGCGCGCGGCGCCCGACCCGACCATGCCGCTCGCGACCGAGGACATCGAGTACGCACCGGTCGCCCCCTCTCCCGCCGAGCGAGCCTCGCCCTTCGGCGTGGCGGTCCCGCCGCCCGCGCTCGCGCACCCCACGATGCCGCTGTCGACCGAGGACATCGAGTACGCGCAGGTGCCGCCCGAGGTGCCGAGCCTCGTTGCGACGCGGCGAGAGCGCGCGAACAAGGTGGCGACCTGGCTGATCGGCGGTGGGGCGGCGCTCGCGGTCCTGCTCCTGATCGTGGTGGTGGGCTGGGTGGTGGGCGGTGGCGACGACGAGGAGGTCGCGGAGGTCGCGAGCCCGTCGGCCGGACCCGGCCCGACGGGCGAGGAGCCCGAGCCCGAAGAGCCCACCGCCGCCGAGGCGCCCGAGCCCGAAGAGCCCACCGCCGCCGAGGCGCCCGAGCCCGAGGAGCCCGCCGCCGAGGCGCCCGAGCCCGAGGAGCCCGCCACCGAAGAGCCCGAGCCCGAAGCGCCCTCTACCGCCGAGGAGCCCGGCGTCGCGGCCGCGGTGCCCGGCGCCCCGCTCGGCGTCGCCGCGGAGCTGCCCGACGTACCGCGCCGGATCGAGCGGATGAGCGACGCGCGGCGGGAGCGATCGGCGCGGCGGCTCCGGGTCCGTGGCGCGCGCGCGCTCCGCCAGGGTGCCTGGCCCCGTGCGCTCCGCTACTACCGCGAGGCGCTCCAGTACGAGCCCACGAGCGCCGCCTCGCACCGAGGGTACGCGATCGCGCTCTACCGTCGGCAGCGGTACCAGCAGGCCGTCGCCTTCATGCGGCGCGCCATCGAGCTCGATCCGACCGAGGCCGACTGGTACGTGCTGCTCGGTGACGGCTACCGCGAGCTCGGCGACCAGCAGTCGGCGCGCGCGGCGTGGGAGCGTGCGGTCGAGCTCGACGCCGACAACGACGGCGCGCGCTCCCGCCTGCGTTAGCGCAGGCCTATCCGGGCAGACAGATTCGCTCGACGCCCGCCGCCCCTTCGACCTCCGTGCAGCGCAGGCGCACGTAGCAGTCCTCGGGCGCCGCGCAGCGCGACCAGCACAGGAAGGTGCCCTCGGGATCGCCCTCGAGCGCCAGGCACGCCGCGTCGCCCGGGCAGTCGGAGTCGCTCTCGCAGCGCGCGGTGCACAGCGCCCCCTCCCCCGTGCTGCCGTCGGTGCGGACGAGGTCCACGTGCCAGCAGCCGTCCGCCGGCGCGTCGCACTCGACCCCGTCGCCGCAGCTCGCGTACATCGGCGCGTCGCCGCTGCACGCGGAGAGCACCATCAACGCGGCAAGCAGATCGCGTCCACCACCTCGCCGTCCATGATGGCGTCGGCGCACAGGAACCCCACGTCGCAGTCCAGGTCGGACTCGCACCGACCGTAACAGATGCTCGAGCCACGCGGGTCGCCGACGAGCTCGTAGCACGCCGACCACCCGGGGCAGTCCAGGTCGTCCTCGCACCACGACGAGCACATTCGCCCGCTGCCGTCGATCCAGTCGACGAGGAAGCAAGCGTCGGCGCCCGAGCGGCAGTCGCTGGTCTCGCTGCAGCTCTCGTAGAAATCGCTGTAGTCGTGCCGCGACTCCACGAAGCAACCGCCGAGGAGCACCGCGAGCGCCACGACCGAGAGCACCACCCTCACCCGGCCATTGTGGGCCGGCCCGGCTTCGCTGTCGAGCGTCTCTATCGGCGCATGCTCGCCGCGGCGCCGGTCGTCACGTAGTTGCCGCGCGGCCAGTGACGGTACCACTGCGCTTCGACGACGGGCCCGCCCTGGTCGTCGAACTCGCCGTTGGGCGACCCGTAGACCTTGAGGAGGGACCCCTGCCAGACGCGGTCCTGGCCGCTCTGGTCCTCGGGCCGGAGGGCGACGACGGCCGTGAACGGTCCGCTCGACCGGTCGCTCACGGTGACGCGGCAGGAGCTGTCGCGCTCGTCCTCGCAGAGGTGCCGCGCCTGGTGGGTGCGGAAGGACATCGCGACGCGCGCCCGGTCGCCGCTCGCGTCGACCCCGGTCACGACGCCGAACCAACCCACCGTCGAGGACACGTGGTCGGCCGGGTCGCGCCGCACGTCCTCGTAGGGGATCCGCTGCTCGCGCTCGGCCCACTCCTCTTCGTCGCCGAGGGGCTCGTACTCGCGGGCGTAGCCGTACGGACCGGCGCCGCCGCAGGCGGCCAGCAGGACGACCAGGGGGAGGAATCGGGGGGCTCGCATGGGGCACTTTGTACACCTTGCGCGGGGTCGGGAGAAACCCTACCGTTCCGCCCCATGCCCGGCGTCGCCACTTCGGATTTGGCATTCCACGAGTCGCTGATCTTCGAGCTCGGAGGCGCGGGCCGGAGCGGGGCGTCGGTCCCTGCCACCGACGTGCCCGAGGCCGACCCGGCCCAGCTCTACGGCGAGTACTTTCGCTCCGAGCCGGCGCCGCTGCCCGAGGTGTCCGAGCCGGAGGCGTTCCGGCACTACGTCCGGCTGAGCCTCGGCAACTTCGCCATCGACAAGGGCCTGTACCCGCTCGGGTCGTGCACGATGAAGTACAACCCGAAGGTCAACGAGTGGGCGGCGCGGCTCCCGGGCTTCACGAAGCTGCACCCGCTGTCGCCACCGAGGATGATCCAGGGGGCGCTCGAGCTGATGTGGCGGCTCGAACGGGGGCTCGCCGAGGTCTGCGGAATGGACGGGGTGTCGCTCCACCCCTCGGCCGGTGCGCAGGGGGAGCTGTGCGGGCTGATGATGATCCGCGCCCACCACGAGGCGAACGGGCGGAGCCCCAAGAAGGTGCTCGTTCCCGACACCGCGCACGGAACCAACCCTGCGTCCTGCGCGCTCAACGGCTTGCACGCGGTGCCCTTCCCCAGCGGCGCCAACGGCGTCGTCGTGCCCGACCAGCTCGCGCCCTTCGTCGACGACGACGTCGCGGCGATCATGCTGACGAACCCGAACACCGTGGGCCTGTTCGAGACGCACCTGCCGACGATCGCGTCGATGGTGCACGACAGGGGCGGCCTCGTGTACGGCGACGGAGCCAACCTGAACGCGATCATGGGCAAGGCGCGCCCGGGCGATCTCGGGATCGACGTCATGCAGCTCAACCTGCACAAGACGTTCACCACGCCCCACGGGGGCGGCGGCCCCGGGTGCGGGCCGGTCGGCTACAAGCGGATCCTCGAGCCGCACGCGCCCGTTCCGGTCGTCGTGAAGAACCACGACGGCTCGTTCACGCTCGACCACGACCGCCCGAAGAGCGTCGGCCGGCTACGCTCGTTCGTCGGCAACTTCGGGATGATGGTGCGCGCCTACGCGTACCTGCGCGAGATGGGGGCCGAGGGGCTCACGCGCGCGAGCGAGCTCGCCGTGCTGAACGCCAACTACCTGCGCGTGATGCTGGGCGAGGTGTGGCAGGTCGCCTTCGATCAGACCTGCATGCACGAAGTCGTCATCAGCGACAAGCACCTCAAGGAGACGGGCGTGACGACCCTGGACGTCGCCAAGCGCCTGATCGACTACGGCTACCACCCCCCGACGGTCTACTTCCCGCTGATCGTCAAGGGAGCCATGCTCGTCGAGCCGACCGAGACGGAGACGATGCAGACGCTCGACGAGCTCGTCGAGGCGATGCGCGCGATCAGCCGCGAGGCCCACGAGGACCCCGAGACCGTCAAGACCGCCCCGCACCAGACCCGCCTGCGCCGCCTGGACGAGACCCGCGCCGCGCGCAACCCCGTGCTCCGCTGGGAGTGAGGCCGGGTCACCGAGCAGGGTAGGCGATTCAGAGGAGTCGTCGCGTGGGGCGTCCCGCCCGCGTCGTTGCGAAGCAGGATGTGGCCGCGGCGCACGTCGTGCTCGGCGTTCCTTCGCGCGTGCGGGGCGGCGCGCCTCGGACCGAGCCGGGATCGCCCGTTGCATGGCGCTCGGGACATGACTCGGAAGCCCGCGATCGTCCTCGTGGACGACGACCAGCAAGCCCTGGCCGAGCTCCACGAAGCAATGGTCCGCCGTTACGACAGCGACTACCGCGTCGTGGCCCACGCGTCGGCGCGCGCCGCGCTCGACGACATGCAGCGCATGAAGGACGGCGGCGACGAGATC
>JBDIVX010000244.1:0-8899 GCA_039794305.1 Candidatus Neutrinellum sp. | reverse complement strand
GGGAGCTCGCCGAGCGCCCGCCGTCGCGCTCCGAGCCGGCGCCGGCGGCCGACCAGACCGTCGCCGCCCGGCCGAGCCGCCGCCTGTCCGCCGGCTAGGTCAGGCCCGAGCCGTCGGTGCCGAGGCGCGCGAGCTCCGTGCGCAGGCGCGCGCGGGCGTTCTGCTGGCGCGCGCGGCGGATCGCCTCGAGGCGGCTCCGCTCGAGGGGGTTCCCCCACGTGGCGGTCTCGTTCTCGCGCCGCCGGATCTCTTCGTCGAGGTGCTCGATGCGCGCGCCGGCTCCCGTCGCGGCCCGAGCGTTGTGTCCGTCATCCGACATGATGTCCGCGCATCAGAGCAACGTCGGTGCCAGGTCGGATTACCCGCCAATTGCCCACGTCGAGCTACGACACGGCGAGGGATTCCGTCACAAGAGGGGACCGACGGGGCGTGCCTGGCAGGCACGGTCCCGTGATCGCCGGATCACGACGTGGCCGAGGCCGCCGACAAGATCGCGCCGGCGGCGTGGATCCGAACCAGGGCGTCCTCGTCGCGGAGCGCGGTCCGGGCGAGGTCGGGCTTCATCGCGTCGCGCGCGAGCGAGCGAGCGGCGGCCCGGCGCACCGCCGGCTCCCCTTCGCGCATCGCCTGCGCCAGCACCCGCACGGCCTGCGCATCGGCGCCGTGCCGGGCGAGCACCGCCGCGGCCTGCACGGCGTCCATGCCCTCACCGCCCATCATGTCTTCGAGCGCCTGCTTCGCGGCGGCCCGCGCCGGCGCTCGCCCGAGCAGGATGGACGCCACCGACAGGCGCACCCGCGAGTCCTGCTCGTCGCCGAGCAGCTCGAGCAGCGCGGCCACGAGCGCCTGGCCGGGATCGAGCGACGACAGCGCGACGGCCGCCTGCGCGCGCACGTTCGCCTCGCCGCCCCGGAGCGCCCGGCCGAGGAACGCGCGCGCCGTCGTCGCCCCCTCGCCGCCGGCCGCCGCGAGGACGCGCGCGGCCTCGACGCCCGCAGCGTTCGGGGCCATCTCGAGCAGCGGACCGATCGCCGCGAGGGCCTGCCCGCGGTCGGCGCGGACGAGCGCCCCCACGGCGGCCATTCGAACGCCCGCGTCCGGATCGGACAGCCGGCCCCGGAGCGGCTCGAAGGCGCCAGGGCCGTAGGCACCGAGCGCACGAACGGCGGCCGCGCGGACGCGCGAGACGGGGTCGACGCGCGCCACCTCGGCGAGCGCGGCGCGCGCGTCGCCCGAAGGGGCCGCCCCCTCGAGGCGGCCGGCCGCTTGCGCGCGCACGGCGGCGCCCGTGTGCTCGAGCAACGCGAGCAGGCGGTCCATCTCCTCGACGGGCTCGAGGACCGTCGCCACCGAGGCGAGGACCTCGGGGTCGTCGTCGCCCGCCATGGAGCGGAGCGTCTCACGCGCCCGCGAGCTGCCCCGGCGCGCGAGGACGGCGAGGGCGCGCGCGCGCGCGGCCGGTTCGCCGGCCGACTCGGCCAGTCGCTCGAGGACCGGGTCGGCCTCGGTGCCCGCCATCTCGAGCTGCGAGAGCGCCGCGTCGCCGAGCGCGCGGTCGTCTCCCCGCACCGCCTCCTCGAGCAGAAGCGCCGCCACGCGGCCGAGGAGCAGAGGGTCGCCGCCCCCTTCGTCTTCGTGGAAGCGGTCGTACTCGTCGAGCGAGCGGCCGAGGTCACGGGCGTCGATGGCGCCCATCACGGCCGCACGGGGGCCGCCGGCGCAGGCCGCGAGCGCGAAGACGAGCACGGGCGCGGAGCGAAGGAGGCACATGCGCGGCCATGGTAGCGCAGCGCGTGGTATATGGCTCGGGATGCCCAGCCGACGACCGCGCCGCGGCGAGCCCCTCGTGCGCGCCTTCGAGGACGGCGACGCCGAGGCCGTGGTGCGGCTCGTTGGCCCCCCCTACGAGCCCTCGCGCGTGCTCCGGCGGCGCTGGGGAGGCGCCGACCCGAACGTCCGCGCGCTCGTGGTCGAAGTGGCGGGCGAGGTCGTGGGGCTCGGCACGCTGAGGACGCCCGAGGCGTCGCGCGCGCGCTTCGTGGCGGAGGTCGGCGTCACGCTCCACGACAAGGCGCCGGAGGCGGCCGGCCGGGCCCTGCTCGAAGCGCTGATCGATCTCGGGGGGAGCTGGCTCGGGGTCCTGCGGATGCAGACCACCGTGCCGGTGGACGACAAGCGCGGCATCGCGATCCTCCGCGAGCACGGCTTCACGATCGAAGGGGTGGCGCGGGCGGCCACGCTGCGCCGCGGCTCGCTGGTCGACCTCTTCCACGCCGCCCGCGTCGCCGACGAGCTGCCGTGGCCCCGGATCACCGCCGAGGACGTGGCCCAGCGCACGCCGCCGCAGCTCACCTCGGGCGCGCGTGCCGGAGGAAACGGCCACGGGAACGGCAACGGCGGTCCGACCGGCTTCGGCTGGGGCTTCGGCCGGGACTGACACGCCGGGACTGACACGCCGGTAGGCCGGTTCAGAACGTCCCGCGGATCCGGATCGAGCCCGGACCGAGGCCGACGGTGGCCTCCGCGTCGCCTCGGGACCCGAGGTCGATGACGATCCAGGTGGCGCCGATCGCGGTGAGGACTCCGCCGGCGACGAACGCCACGGTCGCGGCGGTGGCCAGGTCCTCGGCCTCGGTCTGGGCGCTCCGTGCGCCCACCTGCGTCTGGTCCGCGACGGCGGCGTCGTGTCGGTCGAGCGCGAGGATGCCGAGCACGCTGCCCGCGGCGAGGCCCACGACGCCGACCGATCCGACGACCCACGGCACCGGGTTCAGGCCGTCGCCCGCCTCGGCCTCGGCGCGGCGCGCCCGCTCCTCGGCCAGCCGCCGCCGCTCTTCGGCCAGCGCCCGCTCGCGTTCGAGCGCGTCGCGCTCGGCGATCTGCGCGCGCAGTGTGGCGATCCGGCGCTCGATGGCGCCGCGGTCTTCCGCCCCGGGCTCCTCGACGAGGAACCGCCGGTAGGCCGAGAGCGCCGCGTCGACATCTCCGCTCCCCTCGTATGCGCGGGCGAGGTTGTACAGGAGCGTGGGGTCCGGGAAGGTCGCGTAGGCCTCGCGCAACAGCTCCGCCGCGCGGTCGAACCTGCCCTCGCGGTAGAACACCTCGCTCCGCTCGTAGAGCTCCACCGCGCGCTCCTCGGGGCTCCGCTGCTGCGCACGCGCAGCGCCGGGTGTGCCGACACACGCGATGATCACGATCACCGCCGCTGCTGCCGTGGCGCGCCCGGTCCCCATCGCGTAGAACCTCGTACCCTGAGCTTCCCTCGGACAATTGGTCGCTATCACGTCGTCGGCCACCTCGCGAGCGGCGGAATGGCCGAGATCCTCCTCGCGAAGGTATTCGGCCCGGCGGGTTTCGAACAGGCCGTCGTGATCAAGCGCGTCCTGCCACACCTGATGCGGCAGGAGTCGTTCGCCTCGATGTTCGTGGACGAGGCGCTGATCGCCGCGCGCATCCACCACCCCAACGTGGTGCGCGTGCACGAGCTGGGGAACGAAGGAGAGGAGCTGTTCCTCGTCATGGAGTACCTGGAGGGGGAGAACCTCCACGGTCTGATGCGCCGGCTCGCCTCGCGCGGCGAGCGGCTCTCGCTGGGCCTCTGTGCCCACGTCGTCTCGGCCGCCTGCGCGGGGCTGCACGCCGCCCACGAGATGCGCGACCCCGACGGCAACCCGCAGGACCTCGTGCACCGGGACGTTTCGCCACAGAACGTGTTCGTCACCTACGGTGGCGGGGTCAAGCTGCTCGACTTCGGGGTCGCCAAGGCCGCCGACCGGATCACCCGGACCGAGGCCGGCCAGGTCAAGGGCAAGTACGCGTACATGTCCCCGGAGCAGGTGGACGGAAGGCCCCTCGACCGGCGCTCGGACCTGTTCTCGCTCGGGACGGTGCTCTACGAGCTCAGCACGGGGCGGCGGCTCTTCCAGCGCGCGACCGAGATGCTCACGATGCGCGCGATCACCGAGCGGCCGATCCGGCCGCCCTCCGAGGTGGCCGAGGGCTATCCGCCGGCGCTCGAGGCCGTGGTGATGCGCGCGCTCGCGCGCGACCCCGCCGCGCGCTACCAGACGGCCGGGGAGATGCGCCACGATCTGCTCGCGGCCCAGCGGGAGATGGCGTCCGAGCTGGCGCCGGACGAGGCGCTCGCCGCGCGCATGCAGGAGCTCTTCCCCGATCGCATCGAGGAGAAGCAGGAGCTGCTCCGGCGGCTGCGTGCCGGCTCGGACGTCACCGACCTCCCCTCGCCCGAGGTCGACATCGACATCGAGATCCCCTCGGTGGTCGGCGACGCCGACGAGGAGCCGGCGCCGGCGACCGTGCCCGACCTGCCCCCGCGCCCCGCGCGCGCCGGACGTGGCGCGATCCTGCTCGCGTCGGCGGGCGCGATCGCGATCGCGGCGGGAGGCGCGCTGTACTACGCGAGCACGCTGCGGGAGGGGGAGGTGGCGATCCGGATGGTCGGCCCGGTGCCGCAGCCGCCCCCCCCGGTGGCCGCGGGACACCCAGGCGACGCCGGGACCGGAGACACGGTCACCGTCCGCGTGGAGACGGTGCCCCCGGGGGCGGTCGTCCTCGTCGACGGAGAGCGCCACGGGACGAGCCCGCTCTCCATCGAGGTGGTCCGGAGCGAGCGCCCGGTGGTGGTCGAGGCGAGGCGCGCAGGCCGGCGCCCCGCGGCGCGGCGCCTGGTGCCGGAGGAGGACGCGGACGTCGTGCTGCACCTCTCCCGCCGCGGCCGAGAGGCGACGCCCCGCCGCACGGACGAGGCCGACGCCCCCCCCGGCACCTCGCGGATCAAGCGGTTCCCGTAGTGCCGGATTTGACACGCCCCGAAGGACCGATAGCCTTCCCTGGTGCAGCCCGAGCGTGAAGGCAAGGTGTTCCGAGCGATGCGGGCCGCCTCCGACGGGTTGCCGGTCGTCGGGAGGTCTGCGCGCGAGCTCGGCGTGCGGGTCGAGGGCGCAGTCATCGATCTACGCGTGGGGGAGGACGGCTGGGTCCAGTCGGGGGCTGGCGGGATGTCCGTTGCTGACGGTGATCCGTCGTACCTGCCCAAGCACCGCCGACCCCTTTCCCTCGGAGGCGACGGGCGGGACCCGGTCTTCGGACTTGCGCGGGCGGCGCTGCCGGCCGAGCTCGCGATCCGGGTGGATCGGCCTCCGCACGCGCTCGTCGAGCCCGCCGAGCCCTGCAAGCTCGGTCGGTACGAAGAGGCGCTCGCGGCCACGCGACCCTCGTGGACGAGGACCCATGACTGAGGCGATGCGGCGGTACCGAGGGCTGCAGGGCAGCCTGTGGCTGCTCCGCTGGAGCAACGAGGGTCGCGAATCGGCCGAGGAGGACGCAGTACTCGACGCGATGGACGCGGCCTGGGCGGATCTCGCCGAGGAGGAGCGACTTCGGTTGGACGAGGAGGGGCCTCGCTGCTGGCCGATGGGGGAAGCTGGAGCGGCTCCGGCTCTGGAGGATCTCGCGCGCGTTCTCCGACCCGAGCAACCGCGGTATGACGGGTTCGTGTCGTTGGACGACGCCATCCAAGCGGCGGGCGGCCGATGAGATTGGCAGCTTCCACCCGGGACGACGCGGCGCGCAAGCTGCAGGCCTGGTTCGACGACGTCCTTTCGGTGACCGACCGCTCGCTCTTCGGCGTGGCCGCAGCGGGTCCGCACCGCGACGCCGTGATCCTCAACGTGTTGACCAGGAACGCCCGCCGCTTCCGAGAGAGCGAGGTCGATCGGGAGGGAGCGCTCTACGACCCGCTCCTGCTTCTGCTCGCCTCGGCGTGCCGCCGCCTGGACGTCAGGTTGGGCCTGGGCCATTGGAGAGCGGCCGTGGAGAACGTCTCCGAGCTCTCCTTGCAGCTCGCCGATGCCCGCGCTGCATCGGCGGACGTGGGCCTGGAGATCGGCAGCCCCGCTCGTCTTCTGAAGGAGCAGGTCGACGAGGCGCTCCTGCGCGCCGGCGTGGCGGGTCCGCCGTCGTTCCTGGACCCCGAAGGGCAGCGGCTCGCGCTCGCGCTCGCCGTCAACTGGGGAATTCGGTTCCTGTGCGCCTACGCGCTGGAGCACACGGGGGCGCGCACGGATCCGTCGCGCCGCGACCTCGCGTGGATTCGCGAGTTGCTGGAGGGCGGCGGAGCCGCGGGCGCATCGCCCGGCTGACGAGGGGTCGCGCCCGAGCCGGCGGCCGGCGTAGAATCGACCTCGACGTGCGGACGCTCGCACTCCTGCTCTCCCTGTGCGCAGCCGGTTGTGAGGCCGCCGAGGCGGATCAGCTCATGATCCACGTCGTCGACGGGAGCGGCGGCGCGCTCCGGGTCCCGGACGACCTCGACGCGTTCGCGATCCGCGTGGCGAGCGTGGCGGAGCGCGACCGCGTCGCCGTGCGCTTCGAGCGGACCTTCTCGCTCGCCGCGACCGGCGGCGAGGCGGCGGGCAGGGGCCTGTCGCTCCCGCAGACGCTCGCCGTCGTGCCGGCGGACGTGGACGCCCCGGGGACGGTGCGCGTGGACGTGCTCGGGCTGCGGAACGGCCGGACGATGCAGCGCATCCACCGCGTGACGGCCTTCGGCGTGGGCCGGGTGGACCTGCCGCCGTTCGCGCTGACGCCGCTCTGCTTCGGCGTCGTGTGCCCCCCCGATCAGACGTGCGAGGTCGACGGCGTCTGCCGTGCGGCGATGGGCACCCCCGACGGCGGCGCGCCTCCCGCCGACGCCGGGCCGTGCGGCCTCGGGGCCCTGTCGTGCGGGGACTCGTGCGTGGTCGAGGACGAGAGCAACTGCGGCGGCTGCGGCGTGGCGTGCGCAACGGACGAGCGGTGCATCGCGGGCACCTGCGGCTGCGGCGTCGGGCTCGCGCGGTGCGACGGGGAGTGCGTCGACCTGACCAGCGACGCGGCCCACTGCGGAGCGTGCGCAGAGGCGTGCTCGCTCCCGGGCGCGACGTCGCGCTGCGAGGGGGGCTCGTGCGCCATCGACTTCTGCGACGCCGGGGTCGACGACTGCAACGGGATCGCGTCGGACGGCTGCGAGACCGCCCTCGGCACCGCCGGCGACTGCGCGGCGTGCGGCGACTCCTGCTCTTTCCCGCACGCCGACGGGCGGTGCGAGGGCGGGACGTGCGCGCTCGGCCGCTGCCGCGCCGGGTGGGACGACTGCAACGGGAGCCCCGGAGACGGCTGCGAGACCGCCCTCGGCGAAGACGGCAACTGCACCTCGTGCGGCGACCGCTGCCGGCGCCCCCACGCGGTCGGCTCGTGCACCGGGCTGGCCTGCCAGATCGACGCCTGCGAGGCCGGCTGGGGCGACTGCAACGGGACGGCGGGAGACGGCTGCGAGACGGAGCTCGGCACGACCGACCACTGCACCTCGTGCGGCGACGCCTGCCCCACGAACGAGCTGTGCGGCCCGGCCGGCTGCTACTGCACGCGGTCGAGCTGGGACCGGAACGACGCCGGCGAGTGCGTGCCCTCCTGCGGGCACCTCCTCAACATGCGCGACGCCGTCCGCGGCGGGACGAGCTGCTGCCTCAGAGGCTGCGCGACCACCGTCGTCGGCGGCCCGGGCGAGACATTCGACTGCCCCTGGTGCTGCGAGGCGGAGCCGGGCACCTCGGGGTGCTCGTGACTCAGATGGGCGCCACCTGGCAGCAGCCGGTCACGCAGTAGTAGCCGTCCGGGCACTCCGGCTCGCCCGGCAGGCCGCACTCTTGCACGCCGTCCGGGCAGCGGTAGGGCACGCCGCCGTCCATCTCGTAGCAGTCGGCGGGGAGCTCCTCGCGGCCGATGCACAGCTCGCAGTGGCCGCAGTCGTTCCAGCAGCCCTCGACCGGCGTGCACGGGCGGCACTTGTCGGTGTCGAGGATGTCCTCGAACGTGCAGGTGCCCTCGTTCGTCCCCTCGATCACCGAGCCGATCCACACGTGCTCGCCGCCGTCCGCCGCGGACCGGCCCAAGAGCTCGTCGAAGGTGCAGCACCCAAAGCAGTCGCACCCGTTCGGCGTGAGCGGTCGACACACGTCGAGGCAGGTCTCCGACTGCGAGTCCGGGCAGTCGCGCGTTCCGACCCTGCTCTCGTCGTAGGCGCACTCCGCGCCCTCCGGGTGGAAGTCCGGGTCGACGGAGAGCGGATCGCACCGGTGGTCCCAGTAGCAGTCGTCGTTGCCCGGGCCGTTGCCGAAGTCGAAGTAGCAGTCCGCCCTGCACGGCCCGCCGGTCTCGCCCCCCACCCCCGCGAGCAGCGCCGGTCCCTCCGTGTTGTCGCACGGGCCCAGGCACTCGGGATCGCGCGGGTCGACGACGCCGTCGCCGTCGTTGTCCATGCAGTCGCCGCACTCGAGCAGGTGGCCGTCGCACACGGTCGGACGGCACACCCACGTGTGGCCGCCGTCCTCGGTGATCACGACGTCGCCGTCCTGGACGACGACGGGCCCGCCGTCACCCGTCACCCAGCCGCCGCCGTCGCCCCCGCCGCCGCCGTCGGCCGGGCTCCCCTCCCCGTCGTCACTGCAGCTGCAGCCGTTCACTCCCGAGAGAAGAAGGACCATCGCCCCGAGCATCCACTTGCGCATTTCGAGCCTCACAGTAGGAAGAACCGATAACCAACGGTCGCGGCGACGTTCCCGGTCGAGACGTCACCCGTGATCTCGTGGGGGAGCGGCGACCAGCCGAGGTCGACGTCGACGAAGAGCGCCCCTGGACCGAGCACCACCTCGCCGCCGACCGCGACGAAGAAGCCGAGCTGCGTGGACTGCTCGCGGAACTCCGCGAAGGGCTCTCCGTTCGATTGGCCGCTCGAGACGCTCTCGAGCAGGAACAGGCGCCCACCGAGCGCCGCGGTCGCGTTGAACGCGCTCTCTACACGCAGGAACCGGAACCGCGGACCCAGCGAGAGGGTGAGCTC
>JBDIVX010000243.1:0-8918 GCA_039794305.1 Candidatus Neutrinellum sp. | reverse complement strand
CCTGCGCGGCGGCGTCGACCAGGCGCATCATGTGGGTCGGCCGGTCGTCGAACAGCTCCCGCGGCGCGTCGTAGCGCCGCTCGCACAAGAGCGTGTGGAGCGAGCAGCTCACGTCGCGGTGGAAGCGCTGGGTGAACTCGGGGAGGTTGTCCTCGGTGGGCGTGCCGCTCGTGTGGATGTGGCTCACGACGGGCGTCATGTGGTGGATGGCCACGCGCTTCACGCGCTGCGCGTCCGCCGCCGAGTAGAGCAAGCACTGCGCGACCATCGGGTCCCACGGCGCGAGGAACGCCTTGCGGAGCGTCGTCCGCCGCGTCATCGCGGTCGTCGCTCCTGAGACGATGATGCGAGGCGCCGTCACGGCGCCGGGCGGTTTCACGCCCCGTGCCGCGCCTCGGTCACGTCATTCCGGGCACTTGCCGGCGCCGATCGGCGAAATTGGCGGACAGTCGCCGGCGGCCGCCAGCCCGCCCATAGAGGAGCGATCGGCCGACCAAGCCGTGATGATCGTGCGATCGGTCCCCCCGAGCCCGCCGTTCCCCTCCTTCAATCCGGCGGGCCTTGCCCGCGATCGCTCTCCGCGAAGGCCTCGAGCGCGTCGAGGACCTTCGGCCAGGCGGCGTCGAAGTAGGCGAAGGTCTGCTCCCACTCGGGCTCGTCCCGGAGGCCGCTCTCGGGCCAGCCGGTGTGGGTGATCGTGACGCGCGTGCCGTCAGGCGCGTCGGCGAGGTCGACCACCACCCACGTGTGCAGAAAGCGCGTCTTCGAGAGGTGCGGCGGGGCGTTCCAGGTGAACGAGAGCATCCGGCCGGGGAGGAACGACAGGACGCGGCAGGTCTCGCTTCCGCGCCGGCCGGGCGGCTCCTCGGTCAGGAAGTAGACCTCGTAGGCACCGCCCGGACGCAGCTCGACCTTCGCCTCGTCGACGAGCCACCGCGTGAGGCCCTCGGCGCTCGACCAGAGCGCCCACACGTCGGCCCGCGCGAGCGGCACGACGCGCTCGTGACGAACCTCCCGGTCCGACACGTCGCCCTCGCGCGCCGCCACGAGCCGCGGGGCGAAGTGGAGGTTGCGGATCAGCCCGAGCACGTTGCCGGAGGGATCGACGGCCGACGCGACCACGATCCCGCCGCCGACGTCCGCCGGCTGCTCGCGCACGCGGGCGCCGTGCTCGACCAGCCGCGTGAGGGCGCCGTCCACGTCGTCGACGCCGAGATAGGCCGTCGCGCCGCCGGCCCCCGGACCGAGCTCGCCCTCCGCCGGCCGCAGCCCGAGCTCGTACCCGCCGACGTCGAACCCGACGTAGAACGGCTCGTCGAAGTACGGGGCCACGCCGAGCACCTCGGAGTAGAACCGCTTCGCGCCGGAGAGGTCGTCGACGTCGAAGATCAGCGAGCGCAGCCCCTGCATGGCCGCGACGGTCGCACGGGCCCGCCCGTGCGGCAACCGAGCCCTCGGCTCACCGCAGGATGCGGGAGACCTCCACGGTGACGTCCGCGAAGCGCCGCATCGGGATGGAGTCGCCGGCGCGGTAGGGGGCGACGCGGGTGTACGCGCCGTCGACGACGTCGGTGTGGACCTCGACGAGCCGGTGCGGAATGTCGACGAGCCAGTACTCCGCCACCTCCGCTTCGGCATACAGCCGAGCCTTGCCCCGATCGCGGACGAGCGAGGAGTCGGCCACCTCGATGATCAGCCACGCCTCGGTCGGATGCCCTTCGTCGTAGTCGCCCGGCGGGACCACCGCCACGTCCGGTTCCGGCTCGGAGCTGTCCGTCGCGGCGAAGGCGGACTGGATCCGCACCGCCGCGCGGCCGGCGAGACGGAGCACGAGCATCTCGGTCAGACGCTGGATCACCGCGTCGTGCGTCGGTCCCTTCGCGCTCATCCGAACCACCATTCCGTCGAGCAGCTCTACCCGCTCGTCGTCGAAGCACCCCGCCTGAACGAGGCGCTCGTACTCGACGCGACGGAGCGGTCTCACTGCGGCGGGATCGATCATCGTCTGAAGCATAGGGAACGGCGAGCGGGGCGACAACGGCACCACGCCCGGAGGCAGGGTTGAGCGGAAGTCGCGCGCGCAGCGTCGGCCTGGCCGGCGGGGACGCTCGCCGGCCCGGGGACGGCGACGGCCGGGCGGAGCTCGGGGCGGAGGCCGCCGCTCGCGCGGCGGGCGCCCGGAGTCCGGCCGCGGCCGGTTCATCGTTGTACGTTCGCCACGCTGCATCATGATCGTGGCGCCGCTAACCGGGCGCGCATGGCCATGTGGCGATGTGAATGTGAGACAGACCGTTTTTGTGAATGCCGTGAATATACAGATCGTCCTTTTCGCGGATACATGAGTTGACAACTCAAACGCATGAGATAGGCTGTCGAGCGTCGAGTCATGTGCGCTTGGGGGACGATGGAAGAGGCCCGTGCGGCCGCCGTCGACGAGGAGCTCGCCTTCCTCGCGCGGAGCCATGGGCGGCTGCGGTTGCGCGTCGGCGAGGCGCTCGACGTGTTCATCCGGCTCGACGGTCACCGCGAGATGGGGTTCAGCTCGATCGCGGGCTACGCGCTCGAGCGCTTGTCACGCTCGGGGCGGTGGGCGAGTGAGACCCGCACGGTGGCCCGGCGCATGGCCGAGCGGCCGCTCGTGCGCGAGGCGTTCGAGCGAGGCGCCATCGGGTGGGCGAAGGCCGAGGTCGTGCTGAGATACGCGAAGGCCGACAACGAAGCGGAGCTCGTCGAGGGCGCGCAGAAGACGACAGTCCGCAAGCTGCGCGAGGCGCTCCGGCCGAAGGGCGAGGGCAAGAGCGCGGAGGGGAGCGGTTCGGACGACGACGAGGAGCGCCGGCACCTCGAGGTGACGATGCCCATCGACAAAGCGTGGGAGCTCGAGGCGGTGCTCGACATGGTGAATCACCAGGCGGGGCCCGTCGGGCGCGGCGGCGCGTTCGAGTACCTGCTCGCCGAGGCGACCTCGACGCTGTTCGAGCACACCGAGCCCGGAACGCTCGATTTTTCGGACGATCTGGACATGGTCCGCCGGACTCGGCGTGAGCGAGACACGCGGCGGGCAGCCCAGGAGCCGGACTTGGTGCCAGGCGAGGCCACGCCCGGGGAGGAGCCCGAGGACGTGGTGCTGCCGCACGACCTGGGGCAGCTCGACGAGCTCCTCGTGGGCTGGTGCGCGGAGCTCGCGGCGCGGGACCTCTGGCTCGGCAAGATGCTCTCGCGGTTCTTCGCGACGCGCGGGTGGGAGAGCTGCGGCTACGTGAGCGAGGGACACTACGCCCGGGAGCGGCTCGGGATGTCGCGGTCGTCGGCGTATGAACGGATCAAGCTCGCGCGGAATACGACGGCGCTCGACCGGATCGCCGAGGCGGTGCAGCGGGGGGAGATCGGGTTTCAGGCGGGGAGGCTGCTCGCGCGGGTGGCGACGCGGGAGACCGAGCAGGCCTGGGTCGAGCGGGCGACGCGGCGGACGTACAAGCATCTCAAAGAAGAAGTGGAGCTGGTGGAGCGGGACATGCGGCTCTACGGGCAGGGCGCGGACCGGTCCCCGCCCGACGACGCGCGGCTCGAGGCGTTCTTCCGGTTCCGGCGGCGGGTGCGGAGCGGCGAGGCGTTCCGGGAGGCGATCGAGAAAGGCGAGGGCCCGCGCTTCGGGCCGGAAACCGCGACTGAAAGTGCCGAGGAAGACGGGTCTGTCCGGATGTCCGCGCGCCGCGGGGAGGTGACGCTCCGCTTCGCGCTCGAGGACGAGCTCTACGTCTTGTACAAGCTCATCGAGGGTGCGTTCGGCGAGACGGAGCTGGCCGCTGAGGACAGCTTCATCGGGTTTCTGGCGTCGAACTACTGGCGCACGTGGTACCCGATGCTCGGGGGCTCGGGGGTGTGCGAGGAGATCTTCGCCCGCGACGGCCACGAGTGCACGACGCCGGTGTGCTTCAGCAAGAACCCGACCTGGCACCACATCGTGTATCGCTCCCACGGCGGCGGCCACGAGCCGTCGAACGGGACGAGCCCGTGCTGGCCGTGCCACGGCGATGGGATTCACCACGGACGGATCCGGGTGACGGGCGAGGCGCCCGACGGGCTGGTGTGGAGGTTCGGGCGCAGGGCCTGGATGGAGGTGCGGGGACGGGACAAGCGGGCCCTGCGGTGACGGCGCATTGGCCGGCCGCGCCGGCAGCTCGAGCGACGGCAGATGGGGGGATGTGTCACGCTTTGCCCGTGCGCGCCGACGCCTACATCGACGAGCTCCGGCGAGAGCACCCGGCGCTCAGGCTCGTTCACAAGGCGGACGATCCGTTCTCCCGCCTGGTCGACCGCCTGCTCCGCGTGGTGACGCTCGGGCGTCAGTCCGCTTACATGTCGCGCTACGTGACGACCATCGGGGCGACGATCTACCTCCCGACGGACTGGGAGGGCCGCCCGGACGTGGACCGGTACGTCACGCTGCGGCACGAGGCCGTGCACCTGCGGCAGTTCGGGCGCTACGGCCGGGTGGGGATGAGCCTCCTGTACCTCCTGCCGCTCTTCCCGATGGGGCTCGCCCTCGGCCGCGCTCGGCTCGAGTGGGAGGCCTACGCCGAGACGCTGCGCGCCACCGCCGAGGCGAAGGGGATGTCCGCCGCCGAGGACCCCTCGCTCCACGACCGCATCGTGCGCCAGTTCACCACCGGGGCCTACGGGTGGATGTGGCCGTTTCCGAAGGCCGTCCGCCGCTGGATCACCCGAGCTCTGGGAGAAATACGTCTGGAGCGGAATCAGCGTTCTGTGTAGAGTCGCGCTTCGTGGGAGGGCCGGTACTCGGCATCGATCTAGGTACCACCAACTCGGTGGTCGCCGTCGTGGCCGGCGGGCGACCTCGCGTCCTCGACGACGCCGAGGGGTACGCGCTCATCCCGTCGGTGGTCTCGTTCCATCCGGGCGGCGACATCCTCGTCGGCCGGGGCGCGCGCGAGCGGCGCCTGCTCGACGCCCGCAACACGGTGTACTCGGTCAAGCGGCTCATCGGCCGCCCCTTCGGAAGCCCCGAGGTCGCCCGCGCGCGCCAGCGCTTCCCGTTCGAGCTGTGCGAGGGCCCGACGGGCGGCGTGCTGGTCGCCGCGCGCGGCGAGACGTACAGCCTGAGCGAGATCAGCGCCTTCGTGCTCCGGCAGGTGCGCGCGGTGGCGGAGTCGTCTCTCGACGCGACGTGCACCCGCGCGGTCGTCACGGTCCCCGCCAACTTCAACGAGCTGCAGCGCAACGCGACCAAGGCTGCCGGCCGGGTCGCGGGCCTCGAGGTCCTGCGCATCCTGAACGAGCCGACCGCCGCGGCGCTCGCGTACGGCTACGGCCGCGGCTCCCGGGAGAAGATCGCCATCTTCGATCTCGGCGGTGGCACGTTCGACCTCACCATCCTCGAGCTGAGCGGCGACGTCTTCGAGGTCCTCGCGACCGCGGGCGACACGTACCTCGGCGGCGACGACATCGACGTGCTCATCGCCGACCAGATGGCGGACGCCTTCCTCGAGCACCACCGGTACGATCCACGGCAGGACGCGCAGGCCTACGAGCGGCTTCGTGCCGCCGCCGAGTGGGCCAAGTGCCAGCTCTCGAGCGAGCAGGAGGTGCAGCTGCGCATCGAGGAGCTCGCGTACGGAGACGGTGGCGTGTCCCTCGACCTCGGGTTCGGGCTCATGCGCTCCACGCTCGAGCAGATGGCGCAGCCGCTGATCGCCAGAGCGTTCGACGTGTGCGAGGACGCCATGCGCGTCGCCGGGATCCGTCCGACGCAGCTCGACAACGTCATCCTGGTCGGCGGTTCGACGCGGATGCCGCTCGTCGGGGCCATGGTGGCCGAGTACTTCGGCAGGCAGCCCCTGTCCGAGATCGACCCCGATCTGGTGGTCGCCAAGGGCGCGGCCATCCAGGGCGCGGCGCTCGTCTCCGCCGAGGAGCGGCGCGCGCTCGGGCGCGTGCGCCTCAAGCGAGTGACGCAGGCCGAGCTCTCCGCCGTGCGGACGAGCCCGCCGCCCGCCGGGTCGCCCGGGCTTCCGTCGTACGACGAGGAGATCCCCACGGCGGTGCGCCGTTCGGCCTACGAGTCGCCCGCGGCTCCGGAGCCGGGCGGGGACGAAGAGACGGTCGTCCGCGCGCCCGCCCTCGCCGAGGAGCTGCCGACGCTCGTCGGGCGGCGAAGCGCGCCCCCGCCGGTCCCGCCCGTCGCGGCGCCCGACGCGGTCGTCGCGCGGCCCGCCGTCGCGGTGGGGGGGCCGAGCCCGGGCACCGGGTACGCGGCGCCGCCGCCTCCGCCCCCGCCTCCACCGTTCGCGCCCGAGCCGCCGCCGCCAGAGTTCGCGTTCGCGCCCGAGCCGCCGCCGCCGCCGCCGCCGCCTCCGCCGGCGCCGCCGCAGCCCGCGTTCGCGCCGGACCGGCCGGGGATCGCGCGCGCGCCCGAGCCGCCCGCCTTCGGCGAGGTGCCGCCCGCCTTCGGCGAGGTGCCGCCCGTGATCGGCTCGGTGCCCGCCGAGCCGCCCGCCGCGCGTGCCGAGCCCGAGCCGCCGCCGCCGCCGCTGCTCCTCGACGTCACGCCGCAGACCCTCAGCGTCGAGACCGTCGGCGGCTACTGCGAGTCCATCATCGAGCGCAACGCCGCGATCCCGGTCGAGCAGAGCAAGATCTTCTCGACCGCGCAGGACCACCAGGAGGTCGTGCGCGTACGCATCTGCCAGGGGGAGTCGCGCAAGCTCGAGGACAACCAGCCCCTCGGCGAGATCGAGCTCGCGGGGCTCCGCGTCGCGCCGCGCGGCCAGGTGCAGATCGGCGTGACCTTCGTGATCAGCGCCGACGGGACGCTCGGAGTGCGCGCGAAGGATCTCGACACGGGGCAGGAGCAGACCATCCGCATCAACCTCGTCGGCGGCGTCTCGGAGGACGAGATCCAGCGGATGCGCGAGCGGCAGGCGCAGCTCCTCGGGCCGGCGAGGTGAGCGGTGTCGGACGACCGCCTCGACCAGCTCGACTACTACACGCTGCTCGGCGTCGCCGAGGACGCCCCGGCCGACGGCGTCCGGGACGCCTTCCACGCGTTCGCGCTCAAGTACCACCCCGACCGCCACGTCGGCGGGCCGCCGGAGAAGATCGCGCGCGCCGAGCAGATCTTCCGGCGCGGCGCCGAGGCGTACAAGGTGCTGCTCCATCCCGACACGCGGCGCGCGTACGACGAGGGGCTCCGGCGGGGCCGCCTGCGCTACGACCCCGAGGCCGATCGGGAGGGGCGGCCGACCACGTCGCGCCTGTCGGTGCGCGCGCCCAAGGCGCGGCCGTTCGCCTCGAAGGCCCAGCAGGCCATCCGGAACGAAGACTGGAAGACCGCGAAGCTCAACCTCCAGATCGCCCTCTCCCACGAGCCGGGGAACGTGCTCCTCGAGGCGCGCCTGGCCGAGGTGGAGAGGCACCTCTCCGAGTGCGGCCGCAAGCGGTGATTCTGCTACATTGCCGGCCATGACGCGCCGCGCCACCGTCGAGCGGAAGACCAGCGAGACCGCCGTGCGGGTCGAGATCGACCTCGACGGCGCGGGGCGGTACACCGTCCGCACCCCCATCGGGTTCCTGACCCACATGGTGGAGCAGATCGCACGGCACGGGCTGTTCGATCTCACCGTCGAGGCCACCGGCGACGTGCACATCGACGGCCACCACACGACCGAGGACCTGGGCATCACGCTCGGCAAGGCCGTGGCGGACGCCCTCGGCGACCGGGCGGGCATCCGGCGCTACGGCTGGGCCACGCTCCCGATGGACGAGGCGTGCGTGACCTGTGCGCTCGACCTGTCGGGTCGCCCGTTCCTCGTGTGGCGGGTCGATCTCCCCAAGGCGAAGGTCGGCGACTTCGACGCCGAGCTGGTGGAGGTCTTCTTCGAGGCCTTCGCCCGGAGCGCGCAGTGCAACCTGCACCTGCACCAGCACTCGGGTGACAACCTCCACCACCTGATCGAGATCAGCTTCAAGGCGTTCGCCAACGCGCTGCGCCAGGCGACCGAGCGCGATCCGCGCCAGGCGGGCGTGCCCTCCACGAAGGGGACGCTGACCGAATGAGCGAAGTGGCGATCCTCGATCTCGGGCTCGGCAACCTCCGGAGCGTCGCGCGCGCCTTCGAGCGGGCCGGGACGCGGGCCGAGGTGGTCGAAGGCGCCGACGCGGTCGGGCGCGCGGCGCGGCTGGTGGTGCCGGGGCAGGGTGCGTTCCGTGACGCGTCGAGCGCGCTCTCGGGCGCCACGGGCGAGGCGCTCCGGGCCCACATCGCCTCCGGCCGGCCCTACCTCGGCGTGTGCCTCGGCATGCAGGTGCTCTTCGGGTCGAGCGCCGAGGCGCCGGGCGAGCCCGGGCTCGGGCTCTTCGAGGGCACGGTCGAGCGCTTCGAGGACGGCCGGGTCGATCCCGAGACGGGCGAGCGGCTCAAGGTGCCGCACATGGGCTGGAACCAGGTCCGGGGGCGGCATCCGCTCCTGCCGGACGAGGCGTGGTTCTACTTCGTGCACTCGTACTACTGCGTGCCGAGCGACGAGTCGCTCGTCGCCGGCACCGCCGACTACGGCGGTCCGTTCTGCGCGGCGGTCGCGCGCGACAACGTCTTCGCCTGCCAATTCCATCCGGAGAAGAGCCAGCACGAGGGCGTGCGGCTCCTCGAGCGGTTCCTCCGAGCGTGACGATGGAGCTCATCCCCGCGATCGACGTCCTCGACGGCAAAGTGGTCCGCCTCACGCGGGGCCGCTACGACGACGTGACCGTCTACGCCGACGACCCCGCCGAGCCGGCGCGCCGCTTCCACGCGTCCGGAGCGCGCCGCCTGCACGTCGTGGACCTCGACGGCGCGCGGGACGGGCGGCCGGGGAACGTCCGGGCCATCGAGCGCATCCTCGCGGCCGTCGACCTCGAGG
>JBDIVX010000242.1:0-9051 GCA_039794305.1 Candidatus Neutrinellum sp. | reverse complement strand
GCTTCGCGTGAGAGCGGTCCGTCTTCCGGACGGGACTCGGGCGAAGGGCCGGCTTCGCGTGAGAGCGGTCCGTCTTCCGGACAGGACTCGGGCGAAGGGCCGGCTTCGCGTGAGAGCGGTCCGTCTTCCGGACGGCACTCGGGCGAAGGGCGGGTTTCGCGTGAGAGCGGTCCGTCTTCCGGACAGGACTCGGGCACGGAGTCCGACGTCGCGCGCAACCGGTCGCGAGCGCGGCCGAAAAGGAGGGGGTCCGGGAGGCTTCCATGCGTTGTTGGCACGTCACGTTCTCGTCGCCCCGCCGCATGCCGCTGTTCGTCGACGAGGCGAGCCGGCGGGCGGCAGTGAGGCGCATCGTCCGAGTGTGTGGAGCACGGCTGGTGCTGTTCTGCATCGTCGACGACCACATCCACCTGGTGGTGATCGGCCCGCCCGAGGGGGTCGGCGGTCTCGCGGCGGCGCTCTGGCGTGCGCTCCGGCGAACGGCCGCGTGCCAGCTCGAGCCCGCGCACCGGAGGCCGGTCGACGGCCGCAGACACCTCGAGTGGCTCGTCCGGTATCTCACGACGCAGACGGACCACCACGGGATCGATGCGCACCCGGCGCTCTGGAGCGGCTCGTGCTTCGCCGACCTCGTCGGGATGCGCGTCGTCGAGGGGTTCGACCCCCGGCGGATCCGGCAGCTCCTGCCCCGGCTGCGCGACGAGGAGCTGCACCGCAATGTGGGGCTCGATCTCGGCACGTTCGGCCCGCTCGATGGGGTCCGGCTCCGCGCGACCGGCGCCGTCCGCATCGCGAGCGCGGCGGCGAGCGCCCTCGCGGTCGGTCCGGCGCTGGTCGGCAACGCGGCCCCCACGATCGAAGCGCGCCGAGCAGCGGCGCAGGTGGCCAAGGCGGCAGGCATCAGGCCCTCCGAGATCGGCTGGGCGCTCTCGATCACGGCCCGCGCGGCGCGCAGGCTCGCCGAGCAGCCGGTCGCGCCCGAGGTGCTCCACGCGACCCGGCTGCGACTCGCGCTCGAGGACCGCATGATGCGTTCGGCCGCCTAGGCCCCTCGGAGGTTCGCGCCGAGGTCGGCCGAAAGGCGCGTTTCGCGTGAGAGCGGTCCGTCTTCGGGACGGGACGCGGGCGAAGGGCCGGCTTCGCGTGAGAGCGGTCCGTCTTGCGGACGGGACTCGGGCGAAGGGCCGGCTTCGCGTGAGAGCGGTCCGTCTTCCGGACGGGACTCGGGCGAAGGGCCGGCTTCGTGTGAGAGCGGTCCGTCTTCCGGACGGCACTCGGGCGAAGGGCCGGCTTCGTGTGAGAGCGGTCCGTCTTCCGGACGGGACTCGGGCGAAGGGCCGGCTTCGCGTGAGAGCGGTCCGTCTTGCGGACGGGACTCGGGCGAAGGGCCGGCTTCGTGTGAGAGCGGTCCGTCTTCCGGACGGCACTCGGGCGAAGGGCCGGCTTCGTGTGAGAGCGGTCCGTCTTCCGGACGGCACTCGGGCGAAGGGCCGGCTTCGTGTGAGAGCGGTCCGTCTTCCGGACGGCACTCGGGCGAAGGGCCGGCTTCGCGTGAGAGCGGTCCGTCTTGCGGACGGGACTCGGGCGAAGGGCCGGCTTCGCGTGAGAGCGGTCCGTCTTCCGGACGGGACTCGGGCGAAGGGCCGGCTTCGCGTGAGAGCGGTCCGTCTTCCGGACAGGACTCGGGCGAAGGGCCGGCTTCGCGTGAGAGCGGTCCGTCTTGCGGACGGGACTCGGGCGAAGGGCCGGCTTCGCGTGAGAGCGGTCCGTCTTCCGGACGGGACGCGGGCGAAGGGCCGGCTTCGCGTGAGAGCGGTCCGTCTTCCGGACAGGACGCGGCCACGGTCACGGCCACGGACACGGACACGGACACGGCCACGGCAACGGCAACGGACACGGCAACGGCCACGGACACGGTCACCGCCACCGCCACCGCCACGGCCGCTCCGCGGAGCTCGCGCGTGCGTGCGCCGCGAGCCTGGGCTCCGCGAGCCGTTCGGCTACATCGCGATGGGCGGATCCGACTTGACGCCGAGGAGCTCGGCGCGGGCTTCGGCGACGAGGAAGATGGAGCCGGCGACGACGACCTCACCGTCCTCGCCGGCGGCGCGGCGGGCTCGGTAGAGGGCGTCCTTCACGCCGCGCGCGACGCGGCCGTGGCGGATCTCGGCGAGGGCCTCGGCGGACGCGGCACGGGAGATGCCGGTGGGCTCGGTGAAGACGTAGACGTCGATGAGGCCGTCGAGGACCTGGAGCATGGCCTCGATGTCCTTGTCCTTCATGACGCCGAACACCAGCACGCGGTTGCCCTCCGGGTGGCGCGCCGACAGGTACGAGGCGAGCGCCGCGCAGGCGTCCGGGTTGTGGGCAGAGTCGAGGATGACCGGGGGCGCGCCGGGGATGCGCTCGAGCCGGCCGGGCCAGCGGGTGCTCGCGACGCCCTTCCGGATGGCGGCGTCGTCGAGCTTGAAGCCGCGCGTCCGGAGCGCGACCGCCGTCGCGACCGCCGTCGCCGCGTTGTCCACCTGGTGCGCGCCGAGCAGCGGCAGCTTGACCCCCTCGACCCACTCTCTGCCGACGCGCACGTCGATACGCCCGCGCCGGGCGGGACGCGCCGAGAAGTCGCTGTCGATCCACCAGACGGGCACGTCCAGCTCGCGGGCCCGCGCCTCGATCACCTCGCGCGCCGGGGACATGCGCGCGCTCGAGACGAGCGGCACACCCGGCTTGAGGATGCCCGCCTTCTCGGCCGCGATCTCCTCGACCTCGCTCCCCAGGATGTGCTCGTGCTCGAGCGAGATGCGCGTGATCACCGTGACGTCGGGCATGACGACGTTGGTCGCGTCGAGGCGCCCGCCGAGGCCCACTTCGAGCACGACCGCCTCGCAGTGCGCCTCCTGGAACAGCTCGAACGCCATGAGCGTCGCCGTCTCGAAGAAGCTGAGCTCGGGCGCGCCGGGCTGCGCCAACAGCTCTCGCATCTCCTCGATCTTCTTCGCGGCACGCGCTTGCGAGACGGGACGGCCGCCGATCCGGATGCGCTCGGTGAAGCGGTGCAGGTGCGGCGAGGTGTAGAGGCCGGTCTCGTGCTTGCCGGCCCGGAGGATGCTCGCCACCATCGCGGCGACGCTTCCCTTGCCGTTCGTCCCGCCGACGTGGACGTACCGCATCCCGTGGTGCGGCTGTCCGCGGAGCTCCAGGGCGTGGAGCATCCGGTCGAGGTCGAGCTTGATCCCTCGGCTCTCGAGCCCGTACAGCCACCGGATGGCGTTGACGTAGCGCAGGGCGCTCCTCCGCCGTCAATCCAACAGGTGCGAGAGCACCCGTGCGATGGTCGCGCGCAGCTCCCGCCGCTCGGCGATGATGTCGATCATGCCGTGGTCGAGGAGGAACTCCGAGCGCTGAAAGCCCTCGGGCAGCTTCTGCCGGATGGTGTTCTCGATGACGCGCGGCCCGGCGAACCCGATGAGCGCCTTGGGCTCGGCGATGTTGACGTCGCCGAGCAGGGCGAAGCTCGCCGCGACGCCGCCCGTCGTCGGGTTGAGCAGCACGCTCACGAACGGCAGGTTCGCGTCCCGGAGCCGACCGAGCGCGGCCACGGTCTTGGCCATCTGCATGAGCGAGAGCACGCCCTCCTGCATGCGGGCGCCGCCCGACGACGAGAGCAGGATGACCGGCTGCTTCTCGGCCGCGCCCCGCTCGAACATGCGCGTGATCTTCTCGCCGACCACCGAGCCCATGGAGCCGCCCATGAAGCGGAAGAGGAACGTGCCGAGCTGCACCGGCCGGCCGCCGAGCGTGCCCGATCCCGTGGTCATGGCGTCGTCGAGCCCGGTCTTCTTCCGGGAGGCCCGGACGCGCTCCGGGTACCTCTTCGAGTCCTTGAAGCCGAGCGGATCGTCCGACACGAGCCCCCGGTCGTGCTCGGCCCAGGAGCCCGGGTCGAGGAGCAGCTCGATCCACGCCTCGCCGCTCATCCGGTAGTGGAAGCCGCAGTCCGGGCACACCTCGAGATTGCTCGTGAATTCCTCGGCGAGCCGGGTCTCCCCGCAGTGGTCGCAGCGGCGGAAGACCCCCTCGCCGAGCGTCCGCTTCTCGGAGGCGTCGGTCGTCGCCTTGGTCTTGTCGAACCAGCTCATCCGCCGGTGCCGATTAGCACGACCGCGGCGATTCAGAAAGACGGGTGGGGGCGGACGACCACGGGCAGGAGGGAGCCGGGTCCCTCTCGGCCGAGCTGACCGTACGTGTTGTCGCCCCAGCACCAGAGCTGGTTGTCGTCTCGGATGGCGCACGTGGCCGAGCCGCCGGCCGCCCCCATGCGGACGCCCACCGGCAGCTCCGCGCTGACCGCGGTCGCGCGATCGGTCGTCGTGCCGTCGCCGAGCTGTCCCGATCCGTTGGCGCCCCAGCAGCGCGGAGCGCGGACCGTGGAGCACGTGTGACCGTGCCCCTCTCGCCACGTCAGGCCGCCACCGTCATGCCTCAGAAACACCTCGCCTCCCGCGAACAGGCGGCCGAGCAGGTGCCCCTCGGCCGTGACCGGCACGGCTTCGTCCTCGAAGAAGCCGTGGCCGAGCTCGCCGCGCGCTCCGCGTCCCCAGCACTGCGTGCCCCCCGCGTCCGGATGAAGCACGCACGTGTGGTGCGGACCGGCGGCGACGTCGACCGCGCCCCGTTCGACGAGAGCCGGCCGCGGCTCCGCACGCCACCCTCCGGCCTCCCCGTCGCCGAGCTCGCCGTGCTCGTCCCGTCCCCAGCACCACACCTCGCTGTCGACGGGCCCATCCGGCACGAGCTCGCCCACGAGCGCGCAGGTGTGGAACGCGCCGGCGGCGATCCACGACACGGGGCCGAGCCCCTCGACGCGGGCGGGGGTGGGGTCGAAGCCGTCGGCGTCCCGGCCGAGCTGGCCGTAGCCGTTGTCTCCCCAGCACCACGCCTCCTCGCCGACGCGGGCACAGGTGTGCAGGAGCCCCGCCGTCACCCAGCTCGCGGACTCGAGCGCGCGCACCGGATCTCCGTCCTCGTCCCCCTCGGGGCCGAGCTGTCCCCGGGAGTCGTCGCCCCAGCAGAAGACGCCCTCTGCGCTCGAGAGGGCGCAGTTGTGCGCGCCGCCCGATGCGACGAGCCTCGCCGGCGGCAGCTCCTCGTACGAGCGCGCCTGTCCGCGGGGCGGGCCCTCGCCCGGGCCGAGCTGGCCGAGGGCGTTGTCCCCCCAGCAGATCACGTCGCCCGCCGCCCGTACCGCGCACGCGTGGCGCTCGCCCAGGCTCACCCAGACGGGCAGCTCGGCCGTGGGGACCTCGGCGGCGCCCGCGTCGCCATCCGCCACCTCCGAGCGCTCCGTCCGCCAGCTACACGACGGGCTCGGATCGAACCGCACCTCGGCCCCAGCGCACGCGCCGACGAGCAGCGAGATCACGATCCATCGCCGCGCGCGCCGCATCAGAACACCGCCCGGAGCCCGAGGTTCGGCACCACGATCGCCGGGGCGTACTGCACGGGACACTCGCCCGAGGACGGCGCCATGTCGCCGACGCACCGTATGTCCACCGGCTCCTCCGAGAACGTCACGTTGAACCACTCGAGCGCGAGGCGCATGCGTCCCCAGCTCGTCTCCCACCCGTACGCCACCTGCGCGTCGAGGCGGTGAAAGGCCGGAAGCCGCTGCTCGTAGCGGCGGAGGACGAAGTCCGCGTCGTCGAGGTAGAAGCGGCCCATCGGCTTGCCGCTTCGGAGGTGGAACCGGAGCCCCGCGCTGAACCCGCCGCCGATGTCCCAGCGTCCGGCCACGTTGAGCACGTGCCGCACGTCGTAGCTCGGGCTGTAGTCGATGTCCCCCACGTCCTCGGTCTCGGCCCAGGCGAGCGTGTAGCTCACGAATCCCGCCAGCCGCTCGGACGGATCGCGCCGCAGGAACAGCTCCGCCCCGTAGCTCATCCCGTCCACACGGGGGTTCACGGGCACCTCGACGCACACGGTCGGCGTGCAGGTCTCGTCGTTCACGAACAGGTCCGGGAAGAGCAGGTTCTGGTAGTGGTGCACGAAGAGCTGCCCCTCGGCCTCGAGCCCGAGCGGAAGCCGCGCGCTCGCCCCGACCTCGCCCTGGGTCGCCGTCTGCAGCCCGTGGTCCACCGCCACCTCGGCGAGCCCGGGAAGCGGGATGAAGAACACGGCGGGCTGCCGCGTCACGCCGACGGCCGCGTGCAGGTCGAGCGCGCCGGTGGCGTGCCACGTGGCGCGTGCCCGCGGATCGAGCGACGCCTCGACGGCGCTGCCCGTCACCCACACGTCGCCCCGAAGACCGAGGTCGATGGTGAGCGCGTCGATCGGATCGAACGCGAGCTCGGCGTAGACCGCTGCCATGTTGCGCGCCGCGACGCTCGCGTAGACCTCGTTGCGCGCCGGGTCCTGGGGCGCGTCCCCGTCGTCCTCGCTCGTCTCCTGCACGAACCGCATCCCGCCGGCCGCGCCGATCATCTCGAGGCCGACCCGCAGCCGGAAGGCGCCCTCGTCGAGCGCCATCCACATCCGCGGCCCGAGCGTGAACGCCTCGAGCGCGATCTCCTCGTCGAGGCTCGACTCCTCCCAGCCGACGCGCAGGGCCGTTCCCAGCTCGAAGCGCCGGAGCCGCCGGACGAGCCGCGCCTCGAAGCGGTGGAACTGGATCGTGAGCGCGCTCGTCTCGGTAGCGTCCTCGCCGACCGCGCCGTCCACCTCGTTCGTGGTCGTGAGCGCGTCGTACGAGCCGAGCCAGACGATCTCCACGCTGTCGCGCCGGCCGAGGGGATGCTCGAACCGGAGCTGGTAGTCCCAGTAGGCGAGATCCACCTCCGGGCTGAAGATCGACAGCAAGAGGCCCGGGTAGCCGTACCGCCCCGCCACCGCGAGCCGGCCGCCGCCCACCTCGGCCTGGACCATGCTGGTGAGGTCGAGCAGCCGGAGCTCCACCTCGCCGTGCGGGTCGTCGTCCTCGGGCGGCGCGGGCCCCTCGGCCTCGATGACCCCGCCGGTGAAGCGCCCGAACCGCGCCGGTGGCACGCCCGTGTGGAGGCGCAACGGGCCGATCATGCGCGCGTGCACCACCGCGGGGCCGAGCCCGAGGTGGTAGAGCGCCGGCAGCGGGATGTCGTCGTACACGTAGAGCGTCCCGCTCGGGGGCGCGCCGCGCACGTAGAAGTAGGGCAGCCCGCTGAAGATCGGCGTCACGCCAGGCAGCGCCTCGATGGCGCGGAACGGATCGCCGAACGCGCCCGGCATGTCGCGCAGCTCCTCGAGCTCGAGGCGCATCGCGCCGCGCGGCACGGGCTCGACCGTCGCGGTGGTGCGGAAGCCGACCGTGTCCTCGAGGACCTCGGGCGCGGCGGCGGGCGCCCCCTCCTCCGGCGTCGTCTCGGACGAGGCGGGCGGCTCCTCGGGCTCGGGAGCGAGCGCCCGCACCCGGAAGCGCATCGCGATCTGCGCCGGGACGGGTGCGCCGTCGCGCGTGGCGGGCTCGAAGCGGCCTGCCTCGACCGCGGCGCGGACGCGCGCGCACACCTCGTCGGTGGCGCTGCACTCTTCGACCGCCGCGGTCCCGTCCGCGCGGACGAGCAGGCGGAGCTCCACCGCACCGCCCTCGGGCACCTCCGCGTCCGGCGGCAGCTCGACCTCCGGCAGCGCCACCACCCGAGGCGGCGTCACGACGGCTGCGGGCGCGGGCTCCGGCTCCGATGGCTGCGCGCGCGCGGTCCCGACGACCGACAGGACCCACGCCGCCGCGAGCCACCGCTGCACCCGGCGGTCGTATCACAGAAGTGGGCCGTCAGCGCCTGCCCTGGAGCCGGTACAGGGTGCGGTCGACGTGGCGCCAGCCGTCGAGGCCGCCGTCGCACGCGCGCCTCCAGACCCACGAGGGGTCGCCCCCTTCGATCTTGATCCGAGGCAGCTCGAGCGGATCGAGCCCGGTCGTGACGTAGCCGTGCTGGGACGTGAGCCCGGTCGTGTACCCCGCCGACGCGAGGGCGCGGCGCGTGTGGGGGCCGAAGTCCACGCGCGTGCCGAAAGGATAGGCGAACGAGCGCACCTCCTCGCCGGTGTGCCGCTCGAGAACCTCCTTGGACCGCACCGCCTCGTCGCGCGCCGCGGCTTCGTCCATGCGCCCGAGCGACCGGTGGTGATATGCGTGCGAGCCGATCTCGACGACGCCGCTCGACAGGAGCCCGTCCACCTCCTTCCAGGTCATGTAGTCCTCGGGCTGGTCCGAGTCCCTGCCGCGCCCGCGGCCGATCGAACCGACGACCAGGTAGACGACCGCCGGGATCCCGTAGTCGCGCAGGACGGGTAGCGCCTCGGTGGCGACGCTCCGGCAGCCGTCGTCGATCGTGACGAGCACGCCCCCGTCCCGCACGTCCTCCTCACCCGACAGGAGGTCCTCGACGTCCTCGAGCGAGATCGCCCGGCGCGCGTCGGCGAGCCAGCGCATCTGCGCCTCGAACGCGTCGCGCCGCACGCAGAAGGGGTCCCGCGGCCGGGCACCGAACCGATGGTAGGTGAGCACGCGGACACGCGGCGAAGGCGCTCCTCGCGCCGGCGCGAAGCGCGAGGCCGCCGCCAGGCCCACGCGAGCGGCCTTCTTGGCCACCCACCGCGGCAGGGGACTACGACGTTCGGCCATCGCTCAGGCTGTCGGTCAGCGCCCGGACGAGGAAGACGGGGTTTCCGAGCACGTATCGGCCGGCCTTGTGCGGCTGTAGCCGCAGGATGTGCACCCACTCCATGCCGAGCTCCCTCACCCACGTCGGTGCCCGGACGAGCCGCCCGCTGTAGTAGTCGAGCAGCCCGCCGACACCCATGACCACCGGGACCTCGAGGCGCGCGCGGTAGCGGTCGATCCAGCGCTCCTGGAGCGGGTTTCCCATCCCCACCAGGAGCAGGTGGGGCCTGCTCCTGCGGATGTCCTCGAGGACCGACGGCAGCTCGGATTCGTGGAAGTAGCCGTGCTGGTGGTCGACGACCTCCCACCCCGGGAACGACCGCCGCAGGTACTCGGCGGCGCGAGCGTTGCCCGAG
>JBDIVX010000241.1:0-9125 GCA_039794305.1 Candidatus Neutrinellum sp. | reverse complement strand
CCTGGGAGCCCGGCCGCAGCCTGTCCGCCATCGGTTCGCGCGACGCCGCACGTGCGCTCCGCGGGCTCGAGCTCCGCCTCTTCGGGCTGACGGCGCACGTGCGGAGCGACCAGGCCTCGGACGACCCGCTCACGAACCGGGACGACCGCACGTACTTCAAGTGGGGCTCCGAGCTGTACTTCCGCCCGGTCTTCGGCGACTGGGACCACGTGTTCGCCGCGGTCCGCTACGACCGGGTCGTGCTCGACACCGACCACGACTCGATGAGCTACCGGCTCCTGTCGCCCCGCGTCGGCATCGTCCCGCTCGAGGGCTTCGTCGTGTTCGCCCAGTACTCGCGCTACGCATACGGTGACAACGTCGCGCTCCGGCCGAACCAGATCCCCGGCGACGTCTCGGTGACGACACCCGACGACCACGCGTTCAAGCTTCAGGCGGAGGTGGCGTGGTGAGATACCTCGTCCTCGCGCTCTGTCTGTTCGGCTGCGACTTCGGCGAGGCGCGCTACCCGGACGGCGGCGGCGCGGCCGACGCCGCCACCGCGGACGCCGGGCCGGCGCCGGACACGGACGCGGGCCCCACGCCGGACGGCGGTGGCGACGCCGACGGCTCGACGGAGACCGACGCCGGGCCGCCGCCGGACGTCACCTGCCCGGTCACCGTCCGCTACGACCCGCCCACGGGTACGACCTCCGTGCACCTCGCCGGCAGCTTCAACGACTGGTCGCCCACGGCGGACGCCCTCGTCGACGACGGAACCGGCACGTGGACGGTCGAGGTCGAGCTCGCGCCGGGCGTCTACCCGTACAAGCTGGTGGTCATCGAGTCGGGCGGCGCGGCCGAGTGGCGCCTCGATCCGAGCCACCACTACCGCGCCTACGACTCGGGCATCGAGAACTCGGGGCTGCGCGTGCCGGCGTGCTGGCGGCCCGAGCTGCGCGTCGAGGGCGCCGAAGGCAGCCGCCCCTCCGCCGGCGACGGACGCCTCGACGCCGTCCTCGCCTACGACGCACGCCTGGCCGGACCGCTCTCCGAAGTGCGCGGCGAGCTCCGGAGCGGCGACGGCACCCGCGCGCTCTCGGGCGACGAGCTCACGGTGGACGGCGACCGCGTCGAGGTGCACGTGAGCTCCCTCGCCGACGGCAAGCACACGGTCTCGGTGACCGCCCTCGACGACGCGGGCGTGACCAGCGAGAGCGTGGTCCTGCCCGTGTGGATCGAGGCCGAGCCCTTCGAGTGGCGCGACGCCCTCGTCTACATGGCCATGACCGATCGGTTCCGGAACGGCGACGAGACGAACGACGCCACGAGCCCGGGCGCCGAGGCCTCGGCGCAGTGGATGGGCGGCGACCTCCAGGGGCTGACCCAGGCCATCCGGGACGGCTACTTCGACGACCTCGGCGTGCGGGCCCTGTGGCTCTCGCCGTTCAACACCAACCCGGAGGGGGCGTACGGCGCCGCCGATGGCGTCCACGCGGTGAGCGGCTACCACGGCTACTGGCCGGTCGAGCCGCGCGAGGTGGACCCGCGCCTCGGCGGCGAGGCCGCGCTCGAGGAGCTGGTCGAGGCCGCGCACGAGCACGGCATCCGCGTGCTCATGGACCTCGTCGTGAACCACGTCCACGAGGATCACCCCTACTACGCCGACCACCCGGAGTGGTTCAACTCGGGCTGCCTGTGCGGCACGTCGGGCTGCGACTGGACCGAGCGCCGGCTCGACTGCCTCTTCCGCACGTACATGCCCGACGTGGACTGGGGCAACACCGACGCGAGCGAGCAGCTCATCGCCGACGCCCTGTTTTGGCTCGAGCGGTTCGACCTGGACGGCTTCCGCATCGACGCCGTGAAGCACGTGGTCGACGGCGCCGTCTTCAACCTGGCCATCCGCGTGCGCGAGCGGTTCGAGACGGCGGGCTCCCACTACTTCCTGATGGGCGAGACCGCTCAGGGCTGGGACTCGAGCGCCGGCCCGGACGAGGGCGGCAACGTCGAGAACTACGGGATCATCTCGCGCTACATCGCGCCCCACGGCCTCGACGGCCAGTTCGACTTCGTCCTCTACTACGCCGCGTCGCTCCAGTTCCTGCGGGAAGAGCCAGGCCGCGGCATGATCCACGTCGACTACTGGACGCGCGCGAGCCAGGACCACTACCCGGCGGGCGCCATCATGACGCCGTACATCGGCTCCCACGACACCCCTCGCTGGATCAGCCTCCAGGAGAGCCCGAGCCGGGCGCACCACCAGTGGTCGGACCTCCCGTCCCAGCCCACGACCGACGAGCCCTACGACCGCATGTACGTCGCGCTCGCCTGGATGCTCGCCACCCCCGGCGCGCCGCTGCTCTACATGGGCGACGAGTACGGGGAGTACGGCGGCGCCGACCCCGACAACCGGCACCCGATGCGCTTCGGGGACGACCTGAGCGCGCGCGAGGCGGCCCAGCTCGCGCGGGTTCGGCGGCTCGGGCAGGCCCGCGCACAGCTCGAGGGGCTGCGCCGGGGCGGCTACCGGACGCTCCACGTGACCGAGACGGTGCTGGTCGTCGCCCGCGGCAGCGGATCGGACCTCGTGATCGCCGCGGTGAACCGCAGCGGCGCGTCCGAGGGCGTGACCGTGCCGGTCCCGTCGGACGTGGCCGCCGAGGGGCGCAGCTTCTCGGACGCGCTCGGGAGCGGCGCCGCGGCGACCGTGAGCGGCGGAAACCTCTCCTTGACCCTGCCGCCGCGAAGCGCGATGTACCTGCACTGAGGCGAGTCGTGTCGTCGCTGACGCTACGCGGTATCCAGAAGAGGCTCGGCGGCAACCCGATCCTGCGCGGCATCGACCTCGAGGTCCGGGACGGCGAGCTGGTCGTCCTCGTCGGGCCGAGCGGCTGCGGCAAGAGCACCCTGCTCCGCACCATCGCGGGGCTCGAGATCCCGGACCAGGGCACGATCGAGATCGCCGACCGCGACGTGACCGGGCTCGCCCCGCGCGAGCGCGACGTGGCCATGGTCTTCCAGAGCTACGCGCTCTACCCGCACCTCACCGTGCGGGACAACCTCGCCTTCGGCCTGAAGCTCCGCGGCGCCCCGCCCGAGGTGGTGAAGGAGCGCGTCGCCGAGGTCTCACGGATGCTCGGGCTCGCCGAGCTTCTCGACCGCTACCCGCGACAGATGTCGGGCGGGCAGCGCCAGCGCGTCGCGATGGGGCGGGCGATCGCGCGCCGCCCCCACGTGTTCCTCTTCGACGAGCCGCTCAGCAACCTCGACGCCGCGCTCCGGGCCGAGGTGCGGGTCGAGATCAAGCGCCTGCACGCGACGCTCGGCGCGACGATGATCTACGTGACCCACGACCAGGTGGAGGCGATGACGCTCGCCGACACGCTCGTCGTCCTGAACCGCGGCGCCATCGAGCAGGCGGGCCCGCCGCTCGAGGTCTACAAGAGGCCGGCCTCCCGCTTCGTCGCGTCGTTCATGGGGAGCCCCTCGATGAACTTCGTCCCGGCGTCGGTCGAGGACGGGCGCATCCGCGCCGCCGGCCTCGACCTGACCGCGCCCCGCGCCCTCGACCGGGCCGAGGTGCTCGTCGGGATCCGCCCCCACGACGTGCTCGTCGCGCCCGAAGGCGAGCACGAGCTCGAGATGGCCGTCGAGGTCGTCGAGGCCATGGGCTTCGAGGCCTACGCGCACGGTCGCGTCGGCGAGTGCCCTTTCGTCGCGCGCATCGACCCGGACCGCGCCGCCGAGGTCAGCCCGGGCCAGATCCTGCACCTGAAGGCGCCCGAGACCGCACTGCACCTCTTCGATCCGGAGACGGAGCGCGCGCTGTGAGACCGGTGCTCGCGCTCTTCGCCGTGCTCGCGTTGCTCGGGACGGCCGCGCCCGCCACCGCCCAGGAGGTCGTGTTCTGGCACCACTACGGCGACGCCGAGGCCGAAGGGCTCCGGGCCGCGGTCGGCGCCTTCGAGCGCGAGCACCCGGGCGTCGACGTCCGGCTCGTCCACACGCCGTTCGGCGCGTACGCCTCGAAGCTCGAGTCGGCCATCCCGACGGGGCACGGCCCCGACGTGTTCATCGACGCGCACGAGCGGCTCGGCACGTACGCGCGCGCCGGGCTCGTCCAGCCGATCGGCGAGCTCGGCCTCGCACTGCGGCTCGAATACGAGCCGGAGCACCTCGGGGCGCTGGCCGTCGACGAGGTGCAGTACGGGCTGCCCGTCGCCCTCAAGACCGCGGCGCTCTACGTGAACACGGACCTCCTCCCGACGCCGCCCGATTCGCTCGAGGAGATCGCCGCCCTGCGCGGCCGGCTGCCCGAGGGCGTGTGGCCGCTCGTGTTCGAGGCCGAGAGCTCCTACTACGACGCCGCCCTGCTCCACGCGTGGGGGGGCCGCCTCATCGACGAGGACGGAGCGTGGGCGTTCGAGGGCGAGGCCGCCGAGCGCACGCTGGCGACGATCCGCGAGCTGACCCGGGCCGGCGTCGTCCCCGAAGAGCCGAACGGCGACCTCGTGACGCAGCTCTTCGGCTCGGGCCAGGCCGCGACCGCGATCGGCGGCCCGTGGATCGCCGGCGATCTACCGGACGATCTCTCCTACACGGTCGTCGCCCTGCCGCGCGTCGAGGCGGCGGGCGCCGCCATGCGCCCCTACGTCACGATCGAGGGCGTCTTCGTCGCCGCCGAGGCGCGAGAGCCGGAGCTCGCCCGCGAGCTCGCCCTGTTCCTCGCGGGCTCCGATGGCTCGACTCTCCGCGCGCGCATCGGGCAGCAGGTCGTGGCCGCCAGGAGCCCCTGGCAGACCGAGCGCGCCGCCGAGACGCCGGCCTTCGACCCGAGCGGCCGGCTCACGGCCTTCCGCCGCGCGGCCTCGGACGGGATCCCGATGAGCACGCACGCCAACATGCGCATGGCCTTCGAGCCCGCCATGCGGGCGATCCGCAAGGTCCTGCGCGGCGACGTGGCGCCCGCCAACGCGCTGGCGGAGGCCCGGCACCGCTTCGAGGACGTGACGCGGCCGCTCCCGCCGGAGCGGAGCCCGACCGTGCCGCTCGTCGTCGTGGGTCTGGTGTTGCTGATCGTCGCCATCTCGGCCGTGCGGCGCGCGCGCGACCCGCAGTTCCGCGAGAGCCTCCGCGCCTCGGTCCCGGCCTACAGGTACGTCGCTCACGCGGCGCTCGCCGTCGGCCTGCTCGTCATCGCCCCGCTCGCGGTCGGCGCGGCCACTTCGCTCTTCGCGGGCTATGGCACCGACATGCACTACGTCGGGCTCGCCAACTACGCCGACATCCTGACGGCGCGGGGAGGCGAGCTCCTCGGCCACGGCTCGTTCTACCTGGTGCTCCTCGTCACCGTGCTCTGGACACTGCTCAACGTGGCGTTCCACGTGGGCATCGGCGTCGCGCTCGCGCTGCTCCTGAACCGCCCGGGGCTCCTCCTCAAGGGCCCCTACCGCGTCCTGCTCATCCTCCCGTGGGCCGTCCCGAGCTACGTCACGGCGCTGAGCTGGAAGGGCATGTTCCACCGCCAGTTCGGCGCCATCAACGCGATCCTCGAGGCCGCCGGCGCCGAGCCCGTGAGCTGGTTCGCTCAGTGGTCGACGGCCTTCGCCGCCAACGTCGCCACCAACGTGTGGCTCGGGTTCCCGTTCATGATGGTCGTGACGCTCGGCGCGCTCGCAGCGATCCCGAAGGACCTCTACGAGGCGGCGGCCGTCGACGGCGCCAACGCCTGGCAGCGCTTCCGGCTCATCACGGTGCCGAACCTCAAGCCCATGCTCGCGCCCGCGGTCGTCATGGGGTCGGTCTGGACGTTCAACATGTTCAACGTCGTCTTCCTCGTGAGCGGCGGCGAGCCCGACGGGTCGACCGAGATCCTGGTGAGCGAGGCCTACCGGTGGGCCTTCACGCGCTCGGCGCAGTACGGGTACGCGGCGGCCTACGCCGTCCTGATCTTCGGGATCCTGTTCTTCTCCACGCGCGTGATCGGCCGGCGCGTCGAGGGCATGGGAGGGACGGCGTGAGCGAGCGGCGCGGCGGGCTCCTGGTCGAGCTCCTCGTCCACCTCGCGCTGCTCACGGCGGTCGTGGTGGCGCTCTACCCCATCCTGTGGGTGATCACGCTCGCGGTCTCGCCGGGCGAGGCACCGGAGCCGCGCGTCCTGCCCATCCCGAGCGAGTGGTCCCTCGACAACTTCCGCGAGGTGGCGGGGCGGACCGACGACGACGGCACCTGGCTCTTCGGTGTCCAGCTCTTCAACTCCCTGTTCATCTCGGCCGCGACCGCCGTCGTCGCCATCGCCATCGCCACCCCCGCGGCCTACGCGATGAGCCGGTTCGACTTCGTCGGCAAGGCGGGCGCCACGCGCACCATCCTCGCGACGCAGATGTTCCCCGGGGTCGCCGCGGCCATCCCGCTCTACTTGATGATGGACTTCCTCGGGCTGATCGACACGCGAACGGGGCTCATCCTCGTGTACGCGACGACCTCGGTCCCCTTCGCCGTGTTCCAGCTCCGCGGCGCCTTCGACGGAATCCCGCGCGACCTCGAAGAGGCGGCGATGGTGGACGGCGCGACGCGCTTCGGCGCCTTCGTGCGCGTCGTCTTGCCGGCGGCCCGCCCGGCGCTCGCCGTCACCTGCCTCTTCGCCTTCATGACCGCGTGGAACGAGTTCATCCTCGCCGCGACCTTCATGAACGAGGAGGCCATGTTCACGCTGCCCGTGGTCTTGCAGCGCTACGTGGGCGAGTACGAGTCCCGCTGGGGCGCGTTCGCCGCCGGGGCCATCCTGGTCAGCGTCCCGGTGATGGCGCTCTTCTACTGGCTGCAGCGGCACCTCGTCGGCGGGCTCGCGGGAGCGGTCAAGGGTTGACCGCCCAGAGCACGGCGAAGAGCACGGTCAGCACGAGGAGCCCGAGGGCCGCGCGTCTCCTCTCGTGCGGGCGGAAGCGACGGGTCTCCGGGTGGGCGAGGACGACCGCGAGGCCGAGGAACGGAAGCGCGGGGAGCGGCACGAAGAGGAGGAGGAGCGCGGAGAGCACGGCCGCGAAGCCGAGCGCGAGCGCCAGGGTCGTTCGGTTCACCGAGAGCCCGAGCGCCCGCGCGGCGGAGAGGTAGACCGCGCAGAGGATCACGTCGCCGACCCCGAGCAGCGGCTCGATGGCGGACGTCCCGGGCACGGGCCAGCCGATCGCGACCAGCGACAGGAGCCGCTCGCTCTCGGCCACCCGCGCGGTCGGCCCGCCGGGGCTCAGCACGCTGAAGAGGTCCGCCGACGACGAGGCGTAGGCCGCGACCGACAGGTGCGACGGGTGCTCGATGCGCGCGCCGATCACGCCGCCGATCAGCGTGCCCCCGGCGAGGAGCGCGGCGGCGACGAGGGCCGCCGGCACGACCCCGGCGGCGCGCTCGCCGAGGGACGCGACGAAGGCGAGCGCGAGCGCCGGGACCACGAGCCACGCGAGGACGCGCAGCGGGCCGCCCGGCGCGAACCGCGCGACGGCGAGGGCCGTCCCGCACGTCAGAACGAACGCGATGACCGCGCCGGCGGCCGGCGGGACGGGCAGGCGCGGCGCGAAGAGCCAGGTCACGACCAGGAGCGCGACCGCGCCACAGACTGCGGCGAGCCAGCGCCTCACTCAGCTCTTCTTGGACCCGTACGCGATCGACTCGAGGCGATCGAAGTCCACCACCTCGATCAGGTCCGGGCTCACCTTGAGGGCGCCTTCACGCTCGAGGTAGGCGAGGCCGCGCGAGATCTCCTCGCGCACCGTGCCGAGCCGTCCGGCGACCGTCTCGGTCGTGAGGTCGCGGACGAGGTTGCGCGCGTCCTGCCCCTTCGCCTGCCGCCGGGCGACCAGCGTGCACAGGAACGAGGCGAGCCGGGCGGGGACCGTGCGCAGCGACAGGTCGCTCACGAGCATCAGGTTCCGGTCGGCGCGCCGCGCGCGCAGGTCGATCAGCGCCTTCAGTACCTGCGGCCGCTTCTCGCCGATGGCGCTCAGGGCCTCGTTCGGGACGAGCACCGCGCTCGCCGCGCGCATGGCGACGGCGCTCGCCGGGTAGCCGCCTCCGTCGAACCGGATGCCCTCCACGATGGGACGCCCCGGGCGGGCCAGGTACAGGATCTGCTCGCGCCCGTCCTTGCCGCTCTTGGTGAGCTTCACCTCGCCGGTTCGCACGACGTAGAGCCCCTCGCCGGGTTGTCCCTCGCTGAACAGCGGTGCGCCGCGAGCCGCCTTCCGAACCTCCGAGGCGTCGGCCAACGCCTTGATGTCCGCGGCCGGGAGGTCCTGAATGACCGCCACGTCCCGGAGCAGCTCGTCCGCCGAACGGGGGGCTATCGCCATCGCGCCGGAGCGTACCACGATCCGCCGCCCAGGGGCCGGGTTTCGGCCTGGCGCGGGGGGCGAAATGGGGCATACTGCCGGCCCTCGCATGGGGAGCACGATGGATCAGGGGGTGGTCGAGGAGACGCGGGCGTTCGTCGCCGTGCGCCTCGACGACAGGAGCTGGGTGGTCGACCTGCCCCGCGGGGGCAGCACGCTCGGGCGGGGCGGCGAGACGACCGTGTGCCTCGACGCGCCGGACATCCCGCAGCGGGTGGGTGAGCTGCGCTGGGACGGCGAGCGGCTGACGCTCCGCGTCGAAACCGACGAGCCGCCCACGTTCTTGAACGGCAAGCGGTTCGACCACGCGGTCGACCTCAAGCCCGGGGACGAGGTGTCGGTCGGCGGGGCCCAGCTCGTGGTGGGCATGACGATGCCGGTCACGCCGAGCGGCCGCCGCGCGCTCACGCACCACGAGTTCCGGGAGCGCCTCTACGAGGAGATGGCGCGCGCGGGCCGCGGCGGGCGGCCGACGTCGCTCGTCATGGTGCAGGCGCGCACGGGCGAGGGGGCGCGCATCACGGCCACGGCGCTCGCGTCGTTCCGCGCCGGCGACGTGCTCGGGACCTACGCGCACGACGAGCTCGAGATGCTGCTGCCGGACACGCCCGGCGAGGTCGCGCGACAGGTGGTGGAGCGCCTCCTGTCGAGCTCCGGCACGGTCGGCGCGGTGGCGGGTCTCGCGGTCGCGCCCGAGCACGTCGACAACCCCGAGCGCCTCCTCCGCGCGGCGCGCCGAGCGCTCGCCCGCGCACGCGA
>JBDIVX010000240.1:0-9161 GCA_039794305.1 Candidatus Neutrinellum sp. | reverse complement strand
CGTCGCGCTCGGCACGTCCGGCGGGAGGGGCTCGCGGTCGGGGAAGGCGCGCGCGACGAAGGCGGCGACGTCGCGCTCCTGCATCCGCGCGCCCTCGGCGGCCATCACCCGTTCGAGCGCGTCCCGCACCTCGACGACGCTCGCGAGCCGCGCCGCCGGATCGGGCGAGAGCATCCGGCGCACGATCGCCTCGAGCGGCTCCGGCACGTCGGGCCGCTCGGCGCGTATCGACGGCGGCTCGCGCATCGCCTGGATCGCCCGGACGGTGGCCGCCGCGCTCTGTTGGCCGAAGAGCGGCCGGCCGACGAGCGCCTCGAACGCGCACGCGCCGAGGGCGAAGACGTCCACGCGCGGAGTGATCTCGCCGCGGAGCTGCTCGGGCGCCAGATAGGCGAACTTGCCCTTCACGAGCCCCGGCTTGGTCTTCTCGAGCTGCGTGCGCGCCTTCGCGAGGCCGAAGTCGAGGAGCCGCGTCCGCCCGTCGTAGCCGATCATGACGTTCGGCGGGCTCACGTCGCGGTGGACGATCTGGTACGGCGTGCCGGCCGGGTCGGCCAGCCGGTGCGCGTAGTCGAGCCCGGCGGCGGTGTCCGCGACGATCCGCGCGACGAGCGCCCACGGAAGCGGCCCGGTCTGCGCCGTTCGCCGGATCAGCGCCCGCAGCGACACGCCGTCGATGTGCTCCATCACGAGGAAGTAGCTGTCGCCGTCGCGCCCGAGCTGGAACACGCGGCCGACGTTCGGGTGGTCGAGGCGCGTCGCCACGTGCGCCTCGTCCATGAACATCCCCACGAACGTGCGGTCCTGCGCGCACTGCGGGAGCAGGCGCTTGACGGCCACGAGCGTCCGGTCGCCCTCGGGCGATGGGCCGCGCGCGAGGAAGATCTCGCCCATCCCGCCCGCGTCGATGAAGCGAAGCAGCTCGTATCGGCCGCATCGTCCGATGGGCGACATCCCCGCCACCACCGAGCATACTACTCGCCGGCCGAGCCGGGCGCAGCAGCCGATCCGCCCCGCGGCCCGCTCTTGCTCTCCTCGGGTCCGGCGGCTAATGGAGGTCCCCCGCCGTCGTCCACACGAGTTGCACGCCATGCACCATCGACAGTCCTTCCACGTGGAGACCCGAGGCCGCGGCTCGTACGAGATCACCGACCGGGTGCAGGCGGCCGTGGCAGCCTCGGGCATCGCCGAGGGGCTCTGTACGGTCTTCGTCCACCACACGAGCGCCTCGCTGATCGTCAACGAGAACGCCGACCCGCAGGTACGAAAGGACCTCGACGCGTTCTTCGCCCGGCTCGTTCCGGACGGCGATCCGTTGTTCCGGCACAGGGCGGAGGGGCCCGACGACATGCCCGCGCACGTGCGCAGCGTCCTCACGCAGACCTCGATCGGCATCCCCGTCGCAGGGGGGCGCTGCGATCTCGGGACGTGGCAGGGCGTCTACCTCTTCGAGCACCGCACGTCCGCGCACCGGCGGCGCGTCTCGGTCACGGTCGTGGGCGATCCGAGCTAGACCCGTAGCGAGCTGCACCACGCGGGGTGCCACGCTGTAGCGGGGCGCCCCTCGAACGCCCGCCTTTCGAGCGTCATCCCGTAGAGCCGACGAGGGTACGTGCGTTGCAGCACCAGCCGGCATGGCAGGGCGCCGGCTTGGACGTTACGAGCTGGTGGCGGAGCTCGGGACCGGGGGCATCGCCACGGTGTGGCTCGCGCGCGCCTCTGGGCCGGGGAACTTCGACCGTCTCGTCGCGATCAAGCGCATCCACCCGCACCTGCTGCGAGATCCGCGCGTCGTCGCGATGTTCGCGGAGGAGGCGCGCGTCGCCGCGTCGGTGCGGCACCCCAACGTCTGCCCCGTGTTCGACTTCGGGTACGCCGAGGGCAGTTTCTACACCGTGATGGAGTACCTCGAGGGGCAGCCGTGGGCGCGGCTGTTCGACGTGCTGCACGTGCGCAGCCGCGATCTGCCTGCAGCAGAACGACACGCTTTCGTCGCGCGCATCGTCGCCGACGCCGCCGAAGGCCTCCACGCGGCGCACGAGGCGCGCACCAGCGGCGGGGAGCCCCTCGAGGTCGTCCACCGCGACGTGGCTCCGGCCAACCTCTTCCTGCGCTGGGACGGAGTCGTGCAGGTGACGGACTTCGGCTGTGCGCACGCCAGGGGGCGGCTGCTCTGCTCGGATCTCGGCGACGCGCGCGGGCGCGCTGCGTACGCCGCGCCCGAGGTCCTGCGCGGTCGCACCCCGGACCGCCGCGCGGACGTGTGGTCTCTCGGCGTGGTGCTCTGGGAGCTCCTCACCGGCGCCCGGCTCTTCGAGCGCGCATCCGTCCACGACACGCTGTTCGCGGTCGTCGAGGGCCACGTCCCGCCGCCGGGCCGCCTGGCGCCCGGCGTTCCGGAGGCGCTCGAGCAGATCGCGGTCCGGGCCATCCAGGTCGACCCCAATGCGCGCCACGCGAGTGCGCAGGAGCTGGCCCGGGATCTGCGGTCGTTCGTCCGGGCGAGCGGCGTGCCGATGGAGGTCGCGGACGTCGCGCGCTGGGCGGAGCACGTGTTCCCGGGGGGCCGTCAGAGGACCGCCGTGCTGCTCGACCGGGCGAAGAAGCCGCTCCCCGCGGTCGCGCCGACGGCCGAGCCGGCGCCCGGCGCGCCGCGCGCGGCGCTCGCGGCGGCGGCGAGCACGATCCGGGCGCATCCCGTCCTGGCCGCGGTGGCCATCGGGCTGTGCCTCGGGCTCGTCGGGACCTGGACGTTCGTGGCGCTCGCGCGGCAGAGCGCGGCCGCCGCGATCACGTCCGTGGACGACGGCGAGCTCCCGGGCGCGCCCCGAGCCGTCGACGTGCCCGTGGAAGAGGAGCAGGTGCAGCCGCCGGGCGAGACCTGCCCGCTGTCCGGCTCGGGCGATCCCGAGTGCAAGTGAGCTCAGCAGCGCCGCACGGCGCTCAGCAGCGCCCGCAGGTGCCCGCGCAGCAGTCCCGGTTCGGAGGCAAGCAGGCGTTGCCGCAGCCTCCGCAGTTCCTCGGGTCGGTGTCGAAGTCGAAGCCCTCGTCCACCATGCCGTCGCAGTCGTCGTCCTCGCCGTTGCACTCCTCGGTGGCGGGGACGCAGCCCGCGTCGGTCTCGGGCCCCGCGTCGGTCCCGGGCCCCGCGTCCACGCCCGGCCCGGAGTCGGTAGGCTCGGCGCCGCCGTCGATCCCCGGGATCGTCCCGTCGTACTCGGGCAGCGTGTCGGGGTCGATCTCGGCGGACCGGCACGACCCGTCGACACACGTCATGTCGGGACCGCACGTCATGCCCTGGCACGACGCGAGCAGCTCCATTCGCAGGAGCAGGGTCCGACCCTCGACGAAGCTCAGGATCGCGCGTCGCTCGACGGTGGGCGCGCCGCCCTGGCCGCCGGTGACGAGGATCTGCACCGGCCCGAGCGGGCCGTCCTCGTGGACGAGCCCGACGGTGCGCGGCAGCGGCTCCTCGCCCGGACCGAGCCGCGCGACGGCGCTCTTGGTGTCGGAGTCCGGCCCGGTGACGCGGACGTTGACCTCGTCGAGCTGCGACGGCACGGCGAGGTCGCTGTCCACGACGACGAGGATCTCGGTCCGGTCCTCGGTGCACCCGACGGCCACCGCCACGGCGATTGCCGCCGCCGCCGCGATCATGGATCTCCTCACCACCGCAGCACCCCCGGATCGAAGTTCCCCTCTACCGGATCCTCGACGCCGCCGCTCGTCGCCACGATCACCGCCACCACGCCGATGAGGATGGCCGCGCCGCCGACCACCGCCCACAGGCGCCAGTCGGTGAAGAGCGAGTCGCCGCCGCCGGGCTCGGCCACGGGCCCCTCGGGGGACGGCTGTGCGGCTGCCGCGACGTCGGCCGGCGAGGGCGCGGCGGCGTCGGCGGCAGGCTCGCCCTCGGCCTCGGGGATCTCGCTCGCCAGCGCCTCGGCCTGCGCGCGGACGTCGGGCGGCGTCTCGGGGTCGGCGAGCACGCCCTCGACGAGCTCTCGCGCCTCCGACGCCTGGCCGAGCTCGTTCAGAGACAGGGCGAGGTTGTAGCGTACCGCCGGAGCGTCCTTGAGCGCGAGCGCCGCGCGGAAGCGCTCCGCGGCGGGCTCCCACTGCTCCTCTTCGACGAAGCCGATCCCCTCGGAGAAGAGCTCCCGTGCCCGCTCGGTCGCCGCCTCGTCCTCGGCCGCCGCCGGCGCCTCGGTCGCCGCATCGTCCGCGGCCGCCGGGGCTTCCTGCGCGCTCGCAGGAGGCGAAAACGAGGCCCACGGTAGCGATCCGGCGGCGAGGACAACGAACGCTCGCCAATGAATGCGCATGACGTGTAGTCTACACCTCCGGGGGAAAAAACGTGGCGTTCGAGGAGCGATTCAAGCTGCGACTGCCCCTCGGTGAGGGGGAGCTCGGCGCCGTCTGGGACGCCGAGGACCAGGAGGGCGGGGGCTCGGTGGCGGTGGCGTTGCTCGACGAGGACGCGCCCGAGGCCGTCCGCTCCCGGTTCCTCGCGGCCGGTAAGGCCCTCAGCGGGCTCGATCACCCGTGCCTGGTGAACGTGCGCGACGTCGGCGAGGACGGCGAGGGCGCGGCCTTTCTCTCGATGGAGCTGCTCCGCGGCCAGAGCCTGCTCGACCGGCTGAGCGAGGGGCCGGCGATCACGATCGAGGACTTCGTCGCCATGATGATCGACCTCGTCGAGGGGCTCGAGAAGGCGCACGCCGCGGGCCTCGTCCACGGCGACATCGAGCCCGGCAACGTCATCCTCGTGGAGGAGGGCGGGAAGCTCGGCGCGAAGCTGATCGGGTTCGGCCTCAACCGTGCGGAGATGCGCGGCGGGTCGGTGGACGAGTCGAGCGACGACACGGAGTCGGCGCTGCGCTCGTTCGCGTGCATGTCGCCGGAGCAAGCGCGGAAGGAAGTCGTCGCCGACGTCAAGAGCGACATCTACGGCATCGGCGCCGTTCTCTACGACGCGCTCACCGGCAGGCTGCCCTACCGTGGGACGAGCCTGCCCGAGGTCCGGCAGTCGGTCGCGAGGGGCGGCGCGAAGCCCGTGCACGAGGTCCGCGCAGAGCTCGCCGGCGCCCTCGCCGGAGCGATCGATCGGGCCATGTCGCACAAGCCGGTCCGCCGCTTCGCCGACGCGGCCGCGATGCGAAAGGCGCTCCGCGCGGCGCTGATCATGTCGCCCAAGGTCAAGGGGCTCGACGTCGCCGTCGCGCCGCGGAGGCTCGAGCGGGACTCGAGCATCTTGCCGAAGGTGCCGGAGGCGGAGGGCGCGCCGACCGAGAAGGTGGCGAAGCCGTCGGAGGCGGAGGGCGCGCCGACCGAGAAGGTGGCGAAGCCGTCGGAGGCGGAGGGCGCGCCGACCGAGAAGACCGCGAAGGTGGCAGAGGCCGCCCCGAGCCCCGCGAGCCGACCGAGGAAGCCCTTCACGCCGCCGTCACCGGCTGCCATGCCGAAGCCGGCCTCGTCCAAGCGCGACGACTCGCCCTCGAAGAAGGAACCGTTCGGCGACGAGGGCACCGACGAGCTGTCGCTCGACGCCGTGGAGCTCACGGAGGCCGTGCCTCCGCCACCGCCGGCTCCGAAGAAGGAGGAGGCGGCGGCCGCCGCGCCTCCACCGCCACCGCCACCGCCGGCCGCCGCACCGGAGCCGGAGGCGGAGGCGGAGGCGGAGGCGGAGAGCCCGCAGGCCGACGCCTTCGGCGCGGCGGCCGCGCTCGACTCGGCGCCCCCGCCCTCGCTCCCGTCGTCCGGGCCCCCGAAGAAGCTCCTGGTCGGAGGCGGCATCGCCGCGGCCGCGGTGCTGCTGGTCGTCGTCCTCGCGATGGCGGGCGGTGGCGGCGAAGAGGCGGCTGCCGTCGAGGCCGCGTCGGCTCCGCAGACGGCCGAAGCCGAGCCCGCGGCCGACGAGCCCGCACCGGAGCCGGAGCCTGCGCCGGAGCCCGGGCCCGAGCCTGCGGCACCGGAGGAGCCCGAGCCCGAGACGATCGCCGTGGTGCTGAGCGGGGTCCCCGAGGGCGGGACCGTCACCGTCGACGGCGAGGCGCACGACGGCTCCGAGATCGAGCTCGCGCGCGACCACGCCATGCACGAGATCCGCGTCGAAGCCGAGGGCTTCGAGCCGTGGACGCGGGGAGTCGTCGGCGACGCGGACGCCGAGGTCGCGGTGGAGCTGACCCCGATCAGGGAGCCCGAGCCCCCGCCCGAGCCGGTCGCCGAGCCCCCCATCCGCCGCGTCCCGTCCACGTCCCCACCCCGCCAGTCCCGCGCGACCCGAATGCGCGCCCGCGTAGTCCGCGACCCCGGCTTCTGAATCGAGGGCTCAGGGGACGGTTTCTCGGGGCCGCCTTACGGCACAGGGGACTACGGCACAGGGGACGCACCGCGCCTTAGGGGACGCCTTAGGGGACGGACCTTAGTTTCTTAGTTTCTCGCCTTAGCGCCTTAGGGGACGGACCTTAGTTTCTTAGTTTCTTCGACGGCACAGGGGACGCGGCACAGGGGACGGACCTCGGTTTCTCGGTTTCTCGTCACGAAACCACTGCGCTTTCGATGTGCCACAACCGAGAAAACGAGGTCCGTCCCCTATGGCGCGTCTCCCCTATGGCGCGTCCGTGTCCCTCATCGCCGGCGCGCCCGGTATCGTTCGCGGAGCCTCTCGAGGGCCCGTTCCGTAGAGGGAGGAAGCGGGCTCCGATACGAGAGGACCTTCGTTCGGTCCGTCGTAGAGAGCGCCACCTCCAGTGCCGAACGTGAGGCCGCCGCGCCCAGCGCCAGCCGCTCCTCCGGCGTCATGTCGCGGTACGGCTCGGCCTCTCGACGCACCGATTCGTCGTTGTCGATCACCCACCCAGGCAGTCGTGCGAGCCGTGCCACCACACGAGCTCATGCCGGGATGAGCCGCAGCGCACGTGTTGCCAGAGCGCGGCGGCGGTTGCGTGACCGCTACTGCAGCACGAGCTCGCGGCGGCAGAGCGCGCGGGCGGGTTGGCGTGGACGACGTCGCCCCTCGGCGTGACGAGGAAGGTCGGCGCGCCGAGCGCGTCGAGCACGGCGAGGTCGTTGCCGTTTCGAAGCCCGTCGCCGTGCAGGAGCTGCTGGCCCGCCCGTCCGAGACGGCGGAACCGCGCCGGAGTCCCGCGGCTCTTCGGCCGGGCGGATCTGCTACCCTATCCCGCCATGGGCCGGTGGACGGGACTGCTCGCGGGGGTCGTGCTCTCGGTGGGGTGCGCCGAGGGCGGCGGCCCCGACCCCGGGGGCACCGGGCGGATGGACGGGGGCGGCTTCGTCCCGCGGGACGGTGCGCCGGACACGTCGATCTCGACGCGGCCCGACACCGGCACGGTCCGCGTGGACGCGGGCGCCGGCTGCCCCGACACGTGCATGCTCGCGCACGCCAGCTCGAGCTGCGTCGCGGACCGGTGTGTCATCGACGCGTGCGACCCGGGCTTCGACGACTGCGACGGCGAGGACGCGAACGGCTGCGAGACCGCGCTCGACTCGCCCGACCACTGCGGCGCCTGCGAGACCTCGTGCGTGCGGCCCCACGCAGCGGGCGCGTGCATGGGCGGGACCTGCGGTCTCGGCGCGTGCGACCCCGGCTTCGGCGACTGCGACGGCGACGCGACCAACGGCTGCGAGACGTCGCTCGACTCTGCGGCGCACTGTGGCGCGTGCGACCGCGCGTGCTCGGGGGGCGCCATGTGCGTCGGCGGGTCCTGCGGCATGTCGAGCTGTCCCGAAGGGACGAGCAACTGCGACGCCGACGAGACCACCGGTTGCGAGGTCGACCACTCGGCGTCGGTCGACACGTGCGCGTCGGCCGAGAACCTGGGCTCGGCCGCGGGGGACACCGCCTGCGGCTTCCTGTGCCCGGCCGCGAGCTTCCGCACGATGGCGACGCGGCAGGGGCGCGCGGGCGCCTGGTTCCGCGCGAGCGCGACCGAGTGCTCCTCCTGCCCGGCCGACATCTATCACTGCTACCGCCTCGAGGTCCCGGCGGGCGTCGACTACGATCTGCTCGCCTACGGCGAGTGCGGCTCGCTCCTCGGCTCGCTGCCCGCGGGTCCCGGGGAGACCGAGGAGTTCTGCCTGAGCCGGACCGACGACTTCTCGGGCGGCGACGACAGCTTCGACTACTGGCTCGAGGTGCGCCACCGGAGCGGCGCCTCCTGCATCGAGTGGCGCCTCACGGTCGAGAGCACGGACTGTAGCTGCTGAGCGCTCACGCGTCCGGGAACTCGGCCGCGACCATCTCGTCGAACCAGCTCGCCGGCCTGAACCCGGTCTGCCGCCCGATCTCCTCGCCGCCGTCGAACACGATCACGGTGGGCGTCGCCCGGATCTGGAGCGCGCCGAGGAGCGCCGAGTCGCCGTCGGTCGACAGCTCGGCGAACCGCACCCGCCCGGCGTGCCTCGACGCCGCCTCCACGATCTCGTGCGTCATGCGCTTGCACGGGCCGCACGCGTCGCCCCAGACGTACAGCACCGCCGGCCCCCCCGCCTGCTTCACGACCCGCTCGAAGTCCGCCAACGTCTCGACGTGGTCGGGGACCACGCGCTCACGCGCACCGAACAGCTTCCCGAGGAGCCCCATGCGCGCAGCATGGCCCACTTCGCGGACCGGCGCACTCGCCCGGGCGCCTGCCCCGCCGCCTATCGCACGGGCGGCCGGGTCGCACCTCCGTGCCCTTGTGCCGGCATGGGCCTCGGCCCCGGCGGAGACGCAGGCTCGGCCACCCCGCGCAGCACCGGGTCGTACTTCCGCCAGCTCTCCGGATCGGCGCCCGGCCAGGTGGGCACCCCGTAGGCGCGCTCGCGCACGCGGTCGAGGCTGCTCGCGCCGTCCGACACGACCGGGATGTGCCGGAACGAGGTCGTGGCGTAGAAGAGGCGGTAGTGGAAGAAGTTCTTCTGCACGATGACGTCGGCGTCGCGCGGCGACAGGCCGAAGGCGCGGAAGAGCTTCGGGTGGAGCGGCAGCGGCGAGCGCTCGGCCACGATCACGCGCGTGCCTCCGAAGTCGAGCCGCAACGTCCGGCCGAAGTCCGTCCGCTCCTTGCCGGCGAGGGTGGCCGAGGCCTCGACCGGCGGCTGGCCGTAGCCGGGCGTGCCCCGGAACGTGACGTGCCGCCGCGCGCCCACCGGCACAT
>JBDIVX010000239.1:0-9163 GCA_039794305.1 Candidatus Neutrinellum sp. | reverse complement strand
GACCACTTCCCATGGTACTTGGATGCCAAGCACCGCCTGGTACAACTCGATGTCACGCATGCGCGCGACGGTCGCCCGACAACGCCCGCCATTCAAGCCCTACCCACGGAAGCCCCGGAAGCGCCGACTTTCCGAAGGTCCCCGGGTCGACGCGCCGATACTCGAACCACGTGTCCCCAACGTACTGGTCCGCGAGAGCGAGGGCATCCTGAAGAGCCTGCTCGCTCGCCCAGGTGGCGCCGGGGAGATCGAGGATCTTGAGAAGATAGTTGCGGATGATGTTGACGGCGCCCGCCGCACCCGTCCACGTGAGCTGCCGGTGGTCGAACTCGTACCAGGTGTCGGGGAGACGTCCCCCTACGTCACAGCGATCGGGTGGCGTGCCGGGCAGAAACACATCCGGCCTGCCTACTCCCATCTGAGTGAGGCCGGCCGCGAGCACGATCGGGCTACGCTGTTGGATGACCTCGCCCGCGATGTGGACACGGTCCAGGTTGCACGTCGCAGCCGATGGACCGGCGTATGAGGTCGGCTCGAACCAGTAATCGACGTCCATCGTGGACACCAGGTCCCGAAGAAGGTCGATGGCCGAAGCGACGTGGGCCGGCGTCAAACCGAAGGAGACGCGCAGTGGCGACTGGGGTAGCGGAACCGGGTCGCCCGGCGCGGGGAGGCTCACCCCCGATGGATCGCGCACGGCCAGGATCTGTCTGTCGAGCGCGTTGAAGTAGTAGTCCGGATCGGTGTCTTCCCAGACACCCGCTCCCGTGCCGCCACCGCCCGAGCAGGTCCGATGTGGTACCGGGGCATGGTAGGTTACCAATAGCTTCAAGGCGGTCGTGACGTGGTAGTCGTCGCGCCACCTCGCTGCGTACGGCGCGTCGCCGTCTCGTTCCGCTGCGACGACGTAGGGCAGGAGGGAGAAGGCGGGCTCCTCCGAGTACACCAAGCTTCCGCCCATCACGATCCGCGCCGCCTGGATGCGTGGAGAGCTGTTCCCCCACATGGCCTCGGAGAACGTGCCATCGACCGTGGAGCCGGGCGTGATCTCGTCGGCGCGGGCTTCACGGCTGCGGGTCTCGTCCGCCAGGACCTCGGCGACCTGCGAGAGCGAGTCGGCCAGTCGGGACCCGGCCACGCTGGCATAGGGGGTCGTCTCGAGCCGGGTGCACTCGTCTTCGTGCCACGGTTGCACCAGCGAGCCAAACCCCATCGGGCATGCCTGCCCCAAGTAGAGGAGGGAATTGGAGTACTCGGTCGCGGCACGCTGAAAACGGACTCTGCTCTCCCGGAGAAGCGCCTCCCGGACCTCCCGGGAAGACGGTGCTCGCGCGAAGGAATCGGCTTTCAGCCGCAGCTGGTTCGCTAGGCAGTAGTTGAAGTCGGCTCGACAGAAGCCAGGCGTGACCGAAAGGTCGAGGCGGTCGGCCTCGCCGCTGAGGTCCACCGCTTCGGCGCACCCGTTGGTACCGGGCCCACCGGCGGACTGCCGCGTGGGGAAGGCTCCATGAGGTGCCTGGTCCGAAGGGGCGTCACAGAGGTCGGGGTTCGTCGCCCTCCGCGCCAAGTGTCCCCGCAGCTCGCTGTCGTCGTAGCACTCGCCTGCGGTAGCCTGGATTTCGACGCCCTCCTGGAACGCCCAGGCCTGGCAGTAGCACATCGCGTCATCGATGGCTGTTTCGTACTCGGTCCACTCGGAATCCGATAACGGTGGGAGAGTTCCATCACCTCCCGGTGCGCTCGGTCTATCGCCGCCGGGCGCACCGGGATCGGGATCACCGCTCCCGGGATCACAAGTCGCGCCGACCAACGGCAACCAGAACACGCAGACCAGAAGGATCCATCGCATCTTCATCGCTACTCTCCCCGTCGCACCAGCGCGTACTCGATCCAGACGAAAGGAGCGCCCACGGCGTAGACGCCGTAGTTGCCTTCGACCGAAAGCCCATACCGCGAGACGAATCCGAACCCGCGCTGGTAAGGCCGGCTGCGGCCCAGATCGGCTTCGCCTACCTCCAAACGCGCAACCGGCTGGTCGTCATCATCCGTCAGCTCGAGAGCGAACGGACCTTCGACGAACCGAGCGGCCGTCACCGTCCGATTCCCGATGACAAGAGGCGCGATCGGCTTACCTACCCACGCTCTGGTGAGATAGTAGCCCCCGAGAGTGTCGCCTGGGCAGTCGGCGAGCTCGAGCAGCGTTCGCTCTCGCAACTCGAGCGACGGCCCGAACGCGTACCAGCTACAGCGGTGCGCGACCGTGACGACCCAGTCGTCCGCGGTACGCTGCTGGAACCGCCGATCAGGCCCCAACACCGCATCGACCATCTCGACGGCACCGGTTCTCAGATCGATCACCGAGGTGCGGCGGTTGCCTGCCGTGGTCTCATCGTTCTGGCTCATCACGGCGCGATACCCAGTCGCGTCGTGAACGATCCAGCCGTCGGCGCCTGGGATGCCGAGCTCACCGCCAGGCCGGACGACGGACCAGGTGCCCTCGTCATCGACGCCGGCGAACGTCACGCGCACGCGATCGGCCCCCGGAGACTCGTATCCGAAGGCCTCGGTGTACCGGGTGTGTAGTAGGGACACGAAGACGTGGTCGCGTCCGATGTGGACGGAGTCCACCACCGGCAGGCGAAGGTCGTCCCCGTACGCTTCACGGACCTCGTCCTCGATCTCGGGCGGTATCGAGGCGCGGTAGACGAGGTGGTCCTCCGCATCGAACAAGGCGAGCGAGACCCTTCCGGTCAGAAGGTCGAGCCCGGCGATCGCGACCTCGCCCCTGGAGCTGGTCGAGGCCGTGTGGCAGTCGAAGTCGTCCAGCGCGAGGACACGAAGCTGCGCGCCCAAGACACCCACCTGGCAGGCCTGGTGCTCGACCGGTTGCCTCAGACGTCGGATCAGAAAGACGAGCTGCTCGGTGTCTGGACCGGGATGGGTGTAGTTGAGCATCCAGGCTTCGGAGGCCCCGGCCATCACGTCTTCCCAAGGAATCGGTGCGCGCGTGTACAGCGGTGACGACGCGATCGGGCCCGGGTTCAGCACACGCAGCTCAGAGAACTCGAGCGTCTCTGGACTCAGCCGCTCGTGGCGCACGCAGCTATCGTCCACACAGAGCTGGGAGGGTCCGCACTCGATGCTGAATCGACAGGCGTCGCCTTCACCCGCGTATGTCTCGTCCGGGTCGAACCCTGCGTCGACTGGGCCACCGTCGTCCCCACCAGCATCGGCCTTCGTACCGTCGCCGTCCGCTCCGCCGCCGCATGCGGCAAGCGAGAGTAGGAGGGACGTGACCAACAACCTGATCTCCGTGTTCATCGTCATTCCAGGAAAAGGAGGTACGCCATCACTGCCCGGTAGGCGGTGCCAGCGAGAGCGCCCGCATCGCTCCACAGCACCCAGGCGCCGACCTGCGTCGCCACGACTTGAAGGTCGCCCTGGAGCCCGTCTCGAAGCTGGGGCGCGAGCGCGACGAGCTCTGGCGGCGCGGTCGCGTCTCGGATGCTGACGGCCGCGCCACGCCGGTCGCCCACCTGCTGCCAACCGAGTACGACTCCCATGGCGCGACCCATCGCGATCGTCGGCAGCAGCTCCGCGTCCTCGGTGCTTGCGACGGTTTCGATGGCACCGGGCGGACCGGCAAAGGGGACGATGCGCATGCTCAGGTCCCCAGTCGGGTCCACGTCATAGCTCGTCCATACGACGCCGAAGCCGGCTGGACCTGCGGCGGCCGAGGGCTGCGCCGTGTCCACCCCAGAGATGAGGAGGTCAGCCGAGTCCGTCGGTGCGGCTCCTCGGAACCGACGGGCGCGGACGCTGCTGGCCGCGCCGGGTGATGCATGGGTCCATGCGACGAGCCAATCGTCACCGGCTGAAGCCACAGTCGGCCCCCACTGCTCCCCGTCTCGAGTCGCGGCCGCGGGCTGTTCGGCCGCCACGGCGCCGCTGGTATCGAACAACCGTGCACGTACCGCGGCGCCCGGGTCTCCGGGTAGCGTGCCCGACTCGTCGGTCCACACGATCACGAACCCGCTCGAGAGCGCGGCGACGCGAGCTTCGTGCTGGACGAACTCCGTGTGCTCGTTCGCCTGCTGGACGGGGCCCAGGGTGCCGTCGGGCTCCACGATGCGGAACGCGATTCCGCCGAGGTCACCGTCGATCGTCGGTGACGTCCAGACGACGACCCAGCCGCCACTCGTGAGCCCGGCGACCGTGGGCTCCGCCGGCCAGCCCGTGCCGATGCCGCTATCGATGACCAGGGGATCGGTGCCGGTTGGCCGGGCGACCCCGGCGGAGCCGTATCGCCGCGCATGGATGGCGAGCGTGTCCTCGTCGGTGCCAGCGCCGTCGATGCGGGACGTCCAGACGAACAGGAGCTCGCCGCGGCCGTCGACACCGATGCTCGGGGCTGGACCGGAGGGCCAGTCCTCACCCCCATCACGGGACGCGACGACGAGGACCGACGGTGTGCAGGTGCTGTCGCAGGCGTCGCCGTCGAGCGTGTTGCCGTCGTCGCAGCCCTCGCGCGCGGGGCTCGGGCCCGGCTCCCGATATCCATCGCCGCAGCCGCGCGCCACGCATGTGCCCGAGACGCAGATCCCATCGGCAACGGACGTGCAGCCGGTACCGTCCGGCATCCGCACGCGCTCACACCCGAGCTCGGTGCAGGTGGCGGTCTCGCAGTCGTCGGCGGCCTCGCAGAGTCCACAAAGGCCCGCGTCCGTGTCGGGAAGACCCGCGTCCGAGGCGGCGCCGCCGTCCGGTTCGCTCCCCGCGTCCATGGGGACTGTCGCGTCCGAGGTGCCGCCGTCCGCGGCGATGTCGGCGTCGCCTGGAACGCCACCGTCCTCGGGATGCGCCGCATCATCGGCGACGGCACCATCCTCCGCGGGCATCTCGGCGTCCGGCAGACCACCGTCTTCGTCTTCACCGGGAAGCGTGCAGGCAAGCAGAACCAGCAGAAGCCAGCCGGCACTGAAGACGGTCAGGTAGCGCCGTCCGCTCATGGCCGTCCCTGGCATGAGCTAGCGCAGACAGCGGCTGTGGCTGACCGAATGCCGCAAGCTCGCGCAAGGCGGCCTGCACGCCGTGCCCCGTGCTCCGTCACGCGCTCTCCCCTCACCCGCGACGAAGCCGCATGCTCCGCAGCCGGTAGCGATCGGTTGTACGCAGCACGCAATGGCAGATCAAGCGGACTGGCCCCTAACTCGGGACTTTGGTACCCAAGAGTGCTCCACTGCGCACCTTTCCATATCGCCCCTAGGGGTGAGTCGACGGTTCCAGCAGGGCCCCTCGAATGGGGACATGGGGCTCGAGCCAACGTGCCGATCACATGACGTTATCGTCGTGAGTCGGGAGGATCTGCGGCGCGTACGCCCGTGGGTCGACGCCGCCGCACTCAGCAGTCTCGCGGAGTGATCCGCGTCAACCACCAGTATCGGTTGCTTCCTAACCGGTTCGCGACTCGACGTTGGTGCTCCCTCCGAACCGCACCGGCTCGCATCCGAATCAATGCGGAGCCGCCCGCCTTGTTGCGGAGCGGCACGACGCCAAGCGTCGTCTCGTCGCCTGGGCACGTCCCGGCGCCGCGATGAGAATCGTGCTCGAGCGGGCGTACGGAAGGCGGCGGTGTCGTAGAAGGCCTCGATGTACTCCGCGATCGCGCGCTTGGCGGACGCCCGCGTGACGCGGGGCCGCGGTCTCGGTCCAGCCGAATGGCGCCCGCCCGGCTCGTCGGTGCTCATGGGCGGACCGATCGGACGATCATTCGGCGTTGGTCGCCCGACCGGTCCTCTGTGGGGGACCGATCGGGCGATCATCAGGCATTGGCCGCCCGATCGCTCCTCGGGTGGTGGCCGCCGGACGTCGCCGCCCCGTCCGTGCCCACTCGGCCCACGCTCACACGCTCACGGCACGACGCAGAGCGGGCGGCTGGTCCAGGCGACGCCGCCGCGCTGGTCGCGGACGACGACGTGGAGGTCGACGCGGCGCCCGCCGGGGGGGAGGTCCTCGGCCGGCGGCGCCGTGAAGTCGACCTCCACCGCGGGGCTCGCGTCGTCGATCAGCGAGAACTGGCGCGCGATCTCGCCTGCGGTCACGAAGTGCGAGACGAGGAGCTCCTCGGAGCCAGCCTCCTCGGTCGCCTCCCGCTCCCCGTCCGGGATGCTCAGCCCGATCGTGACCTCGTCCGTGCCTGCGTCGAGCCGCGTCACCGAGGCGCCGTCGCAGCCTTCGAGCGGGACGCCCGTCGCGGCGGGCCACGGCGCGCCGCTGAGCGTGAGGGCGTCGTCCGGGATGACGGGGTGGTGGTTCGGCTCTCCCTCGCCGTCCCAGACGGGGATCGTCACCTGCACCTTCTCCTCGGAGCCGCCCGGCTCGCACCCGATCTCCCGCGCCTCGAGGTCGAGGCGAGGCGCCGAGCCCGCGCACACCACGCCGAGCACCAGGACCTCGTCCGCCGCGAAGCCCGCCGGAACCGGCACCTCGACGGCGGGAGCTTCCATGACCGGCTCCGCCTGCTGGGCGAACGCGATGGGATCACCGCCGCAGAACGTCTCGCCCGTCGGGGTCACGACCGCAGCGCAGGCGAGGAACGCCCAGGCGACCGGCGCGGGCTCGCCCGGCTGCGCGACGAGCCAGCGCACCCGCGCGGTCTCGCCCGCGAGCGGCCAGGCGCGCGTCGCGTCGTCCGCGGGTTCGACCCGCGCGCCGAGCACGCGCGGCCGCGCGATCAGCGTCGCGGGATCGAGCTCCTCGATGCAGCCGCCGAGGGCGAGGACGGCGAGCGCCAGCGAGCCCAGCCGCCTCACAGCTCGCCTCGCAGGCCGAGGGACGGGATGAACGGAAGGCCCGGGACCTCCGTGTCCTCGCGGAAGTCGTAGCTGTACATGCGACCCTCCGGGTTGGTCGCGTTGTACACGTTCTGGATGTCGAGGTAGAGCGCGAGCTTCCACGCGTCGAAGTCCCAGAGCTTCTCCACCCGCAGATCGAGCCGGTGGAACATCGGGTTGCGCTCCGAGCTCACCTCGCCGTAGATCGGCCGGTAGACGTCGAAGCGCGCGTCGTAGATGCCGCCCACGATCGGCGTGTAGGGGTTGCCGGTGACCAGGCGGAAGGTGGCGCCCGCCTCCCAGCCCCGGCCGAGCCGGTAGACGCCGGCCACGCTCAGGATGTGCGTCTGATCGAAGTCGAACAGGCGCCAGTCCTGCTCGTCTCCGTCCTGCCGCTCGCTCCGCGAGAGCGTGTACGAGAGGAAGCCGAACCACCGGCGGCCCGTCGGCTGCACGCGACCGGAGATCTCGAGGCCGTAGATGCGGCCGACGCCGTCGTTCTCGAACCCTCCGGCGCCCGGCACGTCGACCACCCGGTCCCACAGGTACTTGTAGAAGCCCTCGGCGCCGATGCTCACGCCCTCGGCGAGGTCGTGCTCGAAGCCGGCGCTCGTGTGCAGGGCGTGCAAGGGACGGAGGTTCGGGTTGCCGAGGTCCTCGCTCGACTCCTGCAACTCCGGAGGCTGGCTGAAGATCCCGACCCCGCCCTTGATGCGCGTCCGATCGTCGACCGACCAGACGGCGACCATGCGCGGGTCGTAGGACCAGGCGTGGATGTCGCGGTACCAGTCGAGCCGGAGCCCGAGCACGACCCGGAGCGGGTCGATGGGGCGGAGGTCGCTCTCGACGTACATCCCCGGGCGGAAGCCCACGCCGGTCCCCTCGAGCTCGAACACCGGACGCGTGCTGAGCGGATCCTCGTTCCGCCCGCCGCCCTCGCCCTGGCCGACCCGAGGCCCACGGAAGCGCACGTCGAAGGGCGTGATCTCGAAGTCGAGGCCCCCGATCAGCCGCACCCGCTCCGACAGGCGCGCGATCCACTCGGTGCGCGCGCCGATCTGCCAGAACGTGGCGTCGACCTCGAGGGCCTGGCCGAGCCCGACGTCGAGGAGCGTCGGGCCGACCTTCACCTGGACCTGCTGATCGACGTCGTCCGACAGGCGCCGCTCCCAGGCGAGGTGCAGGTGGTGGAACGCCGTCACGACGCCGAAGTCGCCCTGGACGGCGGGGTCCCGGTCCGCCGGCTCGGCGAACACGATCTCCATGGAGTCGCGCGAGCCGTAGACCATGGCGCGGAACCGGTCGCGTTCGGTGGGGCGCCAGGCCGCGATGAGCTGGTAGTCGTAGTAGACCGGCGCGGTGACCACGTCGAAGAGGTCGTCGGGCACGACGTTCGCGAAGAAGAAGTCGATGTAGCTGCGCCGCGCCGCCACGGCGACCGACGCGTCGTCGCCCACCGGCCCCTCGACCAGGAACGACGCGTCGAGGAGGTTCACGTCCGCCATGCCGTGCAGGCCGTCGCTCGCCGGATCGCGCGACGCGACCTCGAGGATACCGCCGAGCTTGCGGCCGTAGCGCACCGAGAAGTTGCCCGGGTAGAAGTCGATGCGCTCGAGCAGGCGCGAGTTGATGAAGCTCGTGAGCCCGCCGAAGTGGTAGAGGATCGGGACGCCCGCGCCGTCGAAGAACACCTGGCTGTCCTGCGGGGCGCTCCCGCGCACGATGAGGTTGCCGCTTCCGAAGGGCGGGCGGCCGACGCCCGGGAGCAGCTCGACCGTGCGGAGCGCGTCTCCGCGCGTCCCGGGCACACGCGTGAGCTCCTCGCGCGTGACCGTGCGCCGGGTGACCTCGCGAGGCGGGCGCTCGACGCGCGCGACCGCGCCGAAGCCCGCGTCGTCCTCGAGGAAGTCGTCGGGGGGCGAAGGCTCGGAGGGAGGCTCGGGCGCTTCGGGCTCCGGCTCGGGCTCGGGCTCGGGCTCGGGCGCAGGGGCCGGCTGCTCCCGCAGCTCGAACACGTAGCGGTAGAGGATGCGGGACGGGACGGGCTCGCCGTCCCGCCGGGCCGGCTCGAACACGAACCGGCGCACCGCCTCGAGCGCGGCCTCGTCGAAGCCGTGGCCCGCGGGCTCGACCACCTCCGCCTCGGTGACGCGGCCGGCGGCGCCGATCGTGATCTGCACGACCACGGCGGCCTCGAGCCCGGCGGCGGCGGCCTGCTCCGGGTAGTCGGCCTCGGCGAACTCCCGGAGCTCGGGCGGCGAGAGCGCCGGCGCCGGCGCGTCCTGGGCGCGGACGGTGCCGGCGAGCCCCATGCACGACGCGACGATCAG
>JBDIVX010000238.1:0-9247 GCA_039794305.1 Candidatus Neutrinellum sp. | reverse complement strand
GCTCTCGCCCGATCCGGCGGCGCGGCTCGCGAGCGTCGTCGAGGTTCGGGACGCGCTCGAACGGGTGATGGCCGCCGAGGGCGCGCGGATGCAGGAGCGCGACGTCGCCGCCTTCGTCGCGCGCGCCTTCCCCGACCGCGAGCCCCTCCCGCCGGACGTGCCGAGCGCGACGGCCGCGGAGCTGGTCGACGCGGACGCGCCGCGCCGGGGCGTCGGTCGGGCCGTGCTCGTGGCCGCGGTCGTCGTCGCGATCGCCGCGGGGCTGGTCTACGCGCTGTAGGTCCGTCAATACAGCATTCGAAGCAGGTCCGTGCGCGTCACGATGCCGACGAGCCGGCCGTCCCGGAGCACGGGCAGCCTGCCGACGCCGTGCTCGGTCATGCGGGCGAGGGCGTCTTCGAGGGTGGCGTCCTCTTCGATCGTGTGGACCCGGTGGCGCATGCGTCCGGCGGCCGGCACGTCGAGGGCGCCGTCCCGCTCCGCCCGCTCGATGTCGCTTCGGGACACGATGCCGACCATGCGCCCGTCGCGCATCACGGGCACGCCCGTCAGGCGCCAGGTGTGGAGCGAGTCGCGCAGGCGCGCGAGCGGCGTGTCGTGCGGGACCGTGTGGACCGGGCTCGACATCAGCTCCCGCACGCGGAGCGGGCAGGGAGGGTCGGCGCGCAGCGCGGCGAGCAGCGCGTCGCGCACGCGCTCGGCGTCGCCGTGCTTGACGACGGCCGAGCCGGCGGCCGGGTGGCCCCCACCCCCGACCGACTCGAGCACCTTGCCGACGTCGAGGAACGGGCGTCGCGACCGGGCGACGACCTGGACGCGCCGCCCGCCGAGACAATAGAGAGCGATGAGGGCGCCGTGCCCGCCGAGCTCCATCGCCTGCGACGTGACCTCGTCGAGGCCGTCGATCGCGCGCGCGAGGTGCACGATCGCGAAGGCCACGTCGACGCCCGCGATCGGCTCGGCCCCGACCGCGTCGAGGACGGCGCGCAGGACCTCGCGCTGCGCGGAGGTGAAGGGGACGTGCAGGTAGCGGTTGAGCATCGCGAGGCTCGCGCCGCGGTCGAGGAGCCATGCCACGACGCGCGCGTCACGCGCGGTCGTTCTGGCGTGGACGAGCGATCCGGTGTCCTGGTGGATCCCGATCGCGTAGAGCGTCGCCTCGACGGGATCGACCTCGAGCCCGCGGCGGCGCACCTCCTCGACGAGCAGCGTGGTCGCCGAGCCGACGCGCTCCACCACCTCGTGGCTCGCCCGGAGGTCGTCGCCGGTCGCCCCGTGGTGGTCCCAGACGTGCACCTCGACCTCGCCGCGGTCGGCGCGCGCGAGCACCTGCGCGAAGGCCCCGAGCCGGCTCCGCCTGCGGACGTCCACGGCGACGAGCCGCTCGACGCGCGCCGGGTCGATCTCGGAGTAGCGGACGGCGGGGAACCGGTCCTTGTGCAGGGCCAGGAACTCGCGGAGGGGCTTGCTCAGGGTCCGGCCGAGCACCACCACCGCGCCGGGGTAGAGCCGGCGGGCCGCCACGCACGACGCGAAGCCGTCGAAATCGCTCATGTCGTGGGTGACGACGATGTCCATTGCCACCGGGCAGGTAGGCCCTCGGCGGGCGCGGGCAACGGGCCGACCGGGCTTCGCCGTGCATCCGCCGATTGCGGCAGCGCAACACCTCTGCGCTTGCACTTGATGAAAATGAGTTTCAGAATCTCTTGCCACTGGACGAGGCGCGCGTGACGGCATCGGATCTGAGGACGGGACAGAAGGGGCGCATCACCGCGGTCGGCGGGCGGGGCGCCATCCGGCAGCGGCTGCTCGACTTGGGCCTCAGGCCGCGGGCCGAGATCGTGATCGAGCGAGTCGCGCCGGCCGGCGATCCGATCTGGGTGCGGTTGGGCGCGACCCAGCTCGCGCTGCGCCAGCTCGAGGCCGCGTCGATCTCGGTGGAGGCCGCCGGCGCGCGGGTCCTCGGATGACGGCGCCCGCTGCTTCGAGCCCGGCGACGGCAACGGCGAAGGCGGCGGAACGCGTCCGCTCGCTCGTGCGGGTCGGGCTCGCCGGCAACCCGAACGCCGGCAAGTCGAGCGTCTTCAACGCGATGACCGGCGCCCGGCAGCACGTCGGCAACTACCCGGGCGTCACCGTGGAGCGGCGCTCGGGGACGTACTCGTCCGAGGGGACGCGCTACGAGCTCGTCGACCTGCCCGGCACCTACAGCCTGTCGTCGTACTCGCCCGAGGAGCGCATCACCGAGCACGAGCTCCTGCAGGGAGAGCTGGACGTCGTGGTCCTGGTCGCCGACTCCTCGAACGTCTCGCGCAGCCTCGTGCTGCTCGCGCAGCTCCTGCAGATCGGCGCCCGGCCCGTCCTGTGCCTGAACATGTCCGACGAGGCGCGGCGGGCGGGGCAGCGTCTCGACGTGCCGGGGCTCGAGGCGAAGCTCGGCATCCCCGTCGTCGAGACCGTGGGGCACCGGGGGATCGGCGTCGAGGATCTGAAGAGCGCGGTCGCCCGCGCCGTTGCGGGGCCGGCGCGCGCCGAACGCCTTCTCCTGGACGAGCGGCTGGACCGTGCCCTGCGCCCCGTCGAGGCGAAGCTCGCCGCGGCCGGCGTCGCCCCCGACGCGCGCGCCTGGGTGGCGACGAGGCTCCTCCTCGGCAAGGAGCCGTCGGACTTCGAGCTGCCTCCGGGTTGCGTCGAGGAAGCGGCCGCGCAAAGAGAGGCCATCGAGACCGAGACGGGTCTCGACGTGGCGCTCCTGGTGGCCGAGAGCTACCACGCCTTCGCCGAGAGGTCGCTCCGCGACGTATTGTCGGCGCCGGTCCGCCCCGACGCGCGCGCCGTCTCCGATCGGATCGATTCGGTGCTCGCCCACCGGGTGTGGGGCCTGCCGATCTTCGCGCTCGTGATGTACGGGATCTTCTCGCTCACGTTCACGCTGGGCGAGGCGCCGATGGGGTGGATCGAGCAGGGCTTCGAGGCCCTCGCCGCGGCCGTGTCGGGCCTGTGGGCGGGTGGTCAGGACTCGCCGCTCCGCTCGCTCCTGGTCGACGGAGTCATCGGCGGGGTCGGCGGAGTGATCGTGTTCCTGCCGAACATCCTGCTCCTCTTCCTCGGGCTCGCCCTGCTCGAGGACACGGGCTACATGGCGCGCGCGGCGTTCCTGATGGACCGCGTGCTGAGCCGGTTCGGGCTGCACGGCAGGAGCTTCATCCCGATGGTGACCGGGTTCGGGTGCTCGATCCCGGGGATCATGGCCACCCGGACGCTCGACGACGAGCGGGACCGGCTGACGACCATGCTCGTCCTGCCGCTCATGTCCTGCGGCGCGCGGCTGCCCATCTACCTGCTCCTCGTGCCCGCGTTCTTCCCCTCCGCGTGGCGCGCTCCGATGCTGTGGCTGATCTACGCCGTCGGCGTCGGTCTCGCGCTGGTCCTCGCGCTCGTGCTGCGCAAGTCGTTGCTCCGCGGCGAGGAGGCGCCCTTCGTCATGGAGCTGCCTCCGTACCGCGTGCCCACGCTCCGGGCCGTCGTGCGCAAGATGACGGAGCGAGGCTGGCTCTACCTGCGCAAGGCCGGGACGATCATCCTCGCGATCTCGATCGTCATGTGGGCGATCACCAGCTACCCCAAGCCCGACCGCTACGAGGTCGACGCCGACATCGCCGCCGGGGCGCTCGTCGTGGTCGAGGAGCCGGTCGCCGGCGACGACCGCCTCGTCACCGAGGAGGAGGTCGAGAGGCGACGCTCCGCCGAGGACCTCCGCACCTCGATCGCGGGTCGCATCGGCGTGGCGATCGAGCCGGTGCTCGCGCCGCTCGGCTTCGACCACCGGCTGGCGACCGCGATGCTCGGGGCCTTCGCCGCGAAGGAGGTCTTCGTGGCGCAGCTCGGGATCGTCCACTCGATGGGCGAGACGGACGAGGAGAGCGTGCCCCTGCGCGAGGCGCTGCAGCGGGACTACACGCCGCTGACGGGCTTCTGCCTGATGCTCTTCCTGCTCGTCGCGACGCCCTGCATGGCGACGATCGCGGTCACCCGGCGCGAGTCGGGGAGCTGGAAGTGGGCCCTGTTGCAGCTCGGCGGCCTCACCGCCGTCGCCTACGTGCTCACCCTGGTCGTGAACCAGATCGGACGTCTCTTCGGATAGGAGCGCACCGTGGAGCTCTTCGTGGTCTTGGGAATCGTGACGGTCGCCGCGGCGTGGAGCCTGCGCAAGGCGTTCGCCGGCGCCGCGGCCTGCGGCTCGAGCGGCCGGTCCCGATCGACGTGCGGGAGCTGCGGCGGGTGCAGCGATCTCGTGCAGCTCGGAGGGCGGAGGCCGGGGGGGCGCGGAGAGGGCGCATGAGCGGCACGAGGACGCAGACCGTCCCGTCGATCGCGGCCGCGGTGGCCCTGCTCGCCCTCCCGTCGTACGCGCGGGCGAACGACACGGTGGAGACCTGGGACGTGGGCGCCACGGACGTCGACTTCTACCTCGGGTACGACGGAATCGGCGCGCCGAGGGACGAGCGCGCGACGAGCGCCGACCTGATGCTGGGATACGGGCTCGTCCCGAACCTGTCCGCCTATCTGGGCGCGACGATCGAGGCCGACATGGACCTCGCCGCGGAGCCAACCGTGTACCTGGGCGTCTTCGGGACGCTCGTCGACACCGACCACGTGGACTTCGACCTCTTCCTGGACGTGTCGGCGGGCGGGCCCGGGCTGTCGTCGGCGGAGATCGCGCCGTCGTTCGAGCTCAACCTGGACGCGAGCCCGGACCTCGCCACGTGGGGCGGGTACCTTCGGGCCGGGCTCGTCGCGTACGGCCGCGCCGAGGACGAGAACCCGGAGGCGGGCAGCGTCGGCGTCGCGCTCGACCTGAACCCCGGCGTGTACGTCACGGTGGCCGACGGCCACCAGGTGCTGCTCGAGTACGACATGAGGCTGCACGCCAACCCGGAAGAGGACGAGGAGGCCGTGAGCGTGGGCGGCGTCGCGCTCGGCTACAACGTGACGCTGAGCGACGCGCTCGAGCTCATCACGCAGGCGCACGTCTCGATCCCAACGGGCGGCGAGGGCGCGGCCGGTGGGGTCGTGGTGGGGTTCATCGCGACGCTCCCCGCGGCCGGTGGCGGGAGCTGACGGGCGGGGCTCACACGCCGCGCGCGTCGGGTGGCCAGACGTGCTTGTGGAGCTGGAGCTGGAAGCGCGCCGGGACGCGGTCCTCGAGCATCCACTCGACGAGCCGGCGCGGCTCGAGCGCGCCGTGTGCCACGCCGAGCAGCACCTCGCCGGCGCGCTCGTCGAGGCGCTCTTCGACGATCACGTCGCGCGCCCACTCGTAGTCGGCGCGGTCGGCGAGGACGATCTTGACCTCGTCCCGCGCCGTGAGGAGAGCGAGGTTCTCCCAGCGGTTGCGGTGCGACTCGCCGCTCCCGGGCGCCTTCAGGTCCACGATGCGGTGGACGCGGGGGTCGACCGGCGAGATGTCGCGCTCGCCGCTGGTCTCGACGAGCACGGTGCGGCCCGCGTCGCACAGCTCGGTCATCAGCGGCAACGCGCCGGGCTGTAGCAGCGGCTCGCCGCCGGTGAGCTCGACGAGGGGCGTGCCCGTCGCGAGGGCGCGCGAGAGCACCTCGGCGCGCACCATCCGCGTGCCCTCGTGGAACGCGTGGGGCGTGTCGCACCAGGCACACCGCAGGTTGCAGCCGGTCAGCCGGACGAAGGTGCAGGGGAGCCCGGCGAAGGACGACTCGCCCTGGATCGACCGGTAGATCTCGTGCACCACGAGGCTGTCTTCGGTGGCCACGGCCGGGGAATGTAGCGCGCCGGCGGGCCGCCGACCGCGCCCTCCGAGGAGGGCGCCCCCGGCGGTGGAAATCCCGCCGCGGCGCGTGGCACGATGTGGCTTCGACGAGAGGGGGCGGCATGGCCACGCGGCGGGACTTGTTGAGGTGGATGGCGCTCGGCGGGGCGGGGCTCGGCTTGCTCGGCGGCGCCGGGGCGGGCGGGGGCTGCGGCGACGACGGCGGGGGCGGGGGCGGAGGAGGCGGCGGCGACGGGGGCGGGGGCTCGTGCAGGCCGAGCGCGAGCATCGGCTCGAACCACGGGCACACGATGGTGGTGTCGCGCGCCGACGTCGAGGCCGGCGAGGGGAAGAGCTACGACATCACCGGATCGAGCTCCCACGCGCACGGCGTCATGCTGAGCGCGTCTCACTTCGCGACGCTCGCGGGCGGAGGGACGGTCATGGTGACGTCGACGAGCGGCGGCGGGCACACCCACGCGGTGACCGTGACCTGCGCCTGAGCTACCGCGACACCGGGCGCATGGGCCCAAAAGGGCCGCAATTTCGTGCGCGAAACTAAGAAACTAAGGTCCGTCCCTTACGGCGCGACACCGGGCGCATGGGCCCAAAAGGGCCGCAATTTCGTGCGCGAAACTAAGAAACTAAGGTCCGTCCCTTACGGGGAGAGCTGGAAGGTGGTGTGGGGGGGGGTGCGGAAGTCGGGGGGGTGGGTGAGGGGGGTGATGTCTTCGATGTGGAGGTGGAGGTCGGAGAGGGCTCGTTGGTCGAGGGGGAAGCGCGGGATGGGAGGGGAGAAGAGGAGGAGGCCGTCGGGGGTGAGGAGGCGGGCGCAGGCGCGCACGAGCGAGACGTGGTCGCGCTCGAGGTCGAAGTCGCCGCGCATGGCCTTGGAGCGCGAGTGGGTGGGCGGCGCGCACAGGACGAGGCCGTAGCGGCCGCGGGCGCGCGCGAGCCACTCGACGCAGTCGGCGCGGACGAGGTCGTGCCGTCCGGCGTCGAGCCCGTTGAGCGCGAGGTTCTCGCGGCCCCAGTCGAGGTAGGTGTTGGACAGGTCCACGCTGGTGGTCGAGCGCGCGCCGCCGGCCGCGGCGTAGACGGTCGCCGTGCACGTGTAGGCGAACAGGTTGAGGAAGTCGCGGCCCCTCGCGAGGTCGCGGATTCGCGACCGGACGCGCCGGTGGTCGAGGAACAGGCCCGTGTCGAGATAGTCGGTGAGGTTCACCAGGAAGCGCAGGCCTCCCTCGCGCACCTCGCGGAACACGGCCTCGCCGGCGAGCCGCTCGTACTGCTCCCCCTCGCGGCGGCGGCGCCGCACGCGCACGACCACGTCCGCCGGATCGATCCCGAGCACCTCCGGGACGACCTGGACCGCGTCGCGCAGGTGCCGCTCCGCGACGGCCGCGTCGACCGAGCGCGGCCGCTCGTACTCCTGCAGGACCGCGGCGCCGTCGTAGCGATCGATCGCCATGTTGTACTCGGGCACGTCGGCGTCGTAGACGCGGTAGCACGAGACGTCCTCGCGCCTGGCCCACTTGCGCAGGCGCCGGACGTTCTTGCGAAGCCGGTTCGCGAGCATCTCCGCCTCGGGGCTCGGCTTGCGCCACGCGGGCCCCCCGCCCTCCACGGGCACCTCCGAGATGGGCAGCTCGAGGAACCGGCACTCGATGGGCCCGTTGAAGACGACGTGGCGCCGCCGGGGCTTGAGGCCGATCCGACCGTCGAGCGCGCGGTTGCCCGAAAGCACCCACGCGGTCCAGCCCGTGAAGCGCCGCCTGAGGACGTCCCCGAGCTGCTCGTACAGAAGCCCGAGCTCGCCGGCCTCGCCCAGCCGCGCTCCGTACGGCGGGTTGGTGACGACGAGCCCGCGCGGCTCGGTGGCGGCCGAGTCCGGCGGCCGCGCGTCCGCGAGCGACACGCGCGCGAGCGCGATGCGGCCGCCGAGGCCCGCGCGCTCCACGTTCTCTCGGGCCGCGGCGAGGGCGGGCCCCGACGCGTCCCATCCGTGGATCGCCACCTCCCGCGCGCGCGCCGCGTCCCTGCGCCCGAGGGCCTCGGCCCGGAGCGCCGCCCAGACGGCGGCGTCGTGACCGCCCCACCCCTCGAGCCCGTGCCGCCCGCGCGCGAGGCCGGGCGCCACGTCGAGAGCGATTCGCGCCGCTTCGATGCACAGCGTGCCGGAGCCGCACATCGGATCGACGAAGGGGACGGGCAGCGGCCAGCCCGCGATGCGGAGGAGCGCCGCCGCGAGGTTCTCCTTGAGCGGCGCCTCCGAGCCCGCGCGCCCTCCCCTGCGGTGCAGCGCCTCGCCCGCGAGGTCGACGCTCACGGTCGCGCGACCTCGGACGAGGTGCACGTGGACGCGCACGTCGGGGCGGCGCGTGTCCACGTCGGGGCGGCTGCCGCGCGTCTCGCGGATGCGGTCGACGACGGCGTCTTTCGTGCGCAGGACGAGGTAGCGCGGGTTGTCGGCGGTGGGGCCCGTGCGCGCGACGTCGACCGCGATCGTGCGGCCCGGAGGGACGTGATCGGTCCAGTCGACGCAGCGCACGCCGTCGTAGAGCGCGCCGGCGTCGGGCGCGTCCACCTCCGAGAGGACCAGGAGCACGCGGCTCGCGATCCGCGACCACATCACCGCGCGGTACCCGTCGGCGAGCGGTCCCTCGAAGGCGACGGCGCCCCGGCGCTCGTCGACCCCACCGAGGCCGAGCCCGCGCAGCTCCTCGGCGAGCGCCGCCTCGACCCCGCGCGCGGCGGTGGCGACGAACCTCACGCGCCGGGCTGCTCCCGCACCAGCCGCACGAGCCGTCCCCCGCGCTCGAAGGCGCGGCGCCGGTGACGATCGAGGTCGCACATCCGCGGATCGACGAACGCCTCGCGCACGGCGGGCGGGAGCACGCGGCACAGGACGCGCGCGCCGAACGACGACGCGGCCTCCGCCCGGAGCCTGGCTAGCGCGACGTCCTCTGCGCGGCCGGCGCGGAGCGCGTCGGCGCGGAACCGCGCGTAGTCGCAGCGATCGGCGTAGTGGGCGAGGTACACCTCGGCGAAGGCGCGCGGCAGGTCCTCCTCGATGCGCACGCGCATCCCGCGGCCGAGCGCGCGGAGCGACGAGTCCCTCGGGCGGCGGCGCCGCCGCTCCGTCCGCGCCACCCCGGCGAAGACGTCGGCCCAGTGGTCCTCGACCGGCCCCTCGGCGCGGTGCAGGAAGCGCACGAGGTTCGGGAAGAAGTGCGCCCAGAGGCGGAGGAGCACCCGCAGCATCCACCCCGGGTGGGCGAACCGGCCCTCTCTGCACGCTCGGATCCAGGCCTCGGAGACCGCCTCGTACCCGCGCACGATCGGCGCTCGCGGATCGCGGGCGCGAGCGAGCTCGGCGCCGAGCTCGCGCTGGTCGCGGGCGACGCTCTCGGCTTCGTCGTGCAGCGCGGAGAGCGCGTCGTCCTCGTACAGGCTGCGCAC
>JBDIVX010000237.1:0-9393 GCA_039794305.1 Candidatus Neutrinellum sp. | reverse complement strand
GGGATGCCCCACCCGGGCCACGTGCTCACGCGCGTGATGAAGGACGTCTTCCTCCGGTACCGCACGATGTGCGGCTACTACGTGCCGCGGCGCGCCGGCTGGGACACGCACGGGCTCCCGGTCGAGGTGGAGGTCGAGAAGGAGCTCGGCATCCACGGCCGCGAGGAGATCGAGAAGTACGGGGTCGAGGCCTTCACCCGGCGCTGCATCGACTCGGTGTTCCGCTACATCGACGAGTGGCGGCGGATGACCGAGCGCATCGCCTTCTGGATCGACGTCGACGCCGCCTACGTGACCTTCCACCAGAGCTACGTCGAGAGCGTCTGGTGGGCGCTCCGGCGGCTCTTCGACGAGGGGCTCCTCTACCAGGGCTACAAGATCGTCTGGTGGTGGCCCCAGGGCGGGACGGCGCTCTCGTCGGGCGAGGTCGGCCAGGGCTACAAGGAGGTCGACGACCCGTCGGTCGTCGTGCGGTTCCGCTCGAAGGACGAGCCGGACACGAGCTTCCTCGCCTGGACGACCACGCCCTGGACCCTTCCGTCGAACGTGGCGCTCGCGGTGCACCCCGAGCGGGTGTACGTGACCGCGAAGCTCGAGGACGGCGAGAAGGTCGTCCTCGCGGAGGCGCTGGTGAGCGCGCTGCTCGGCGACCGAGAGCACGAGATCGTCGCGCGCCGCAAGGGCTCGGAGCTCGCGGGCGCCCGGTACGAGCCGCCCTTCCGCTACGCCGAGCCCGAGGGCGGGCCCGGCTGGGTGGTCGTCGAGGGCGACTTCGTCACGACCGACACCGGGAGCGGGCTCGTCCACGTCGCGCCCGCCTTCGGCGAGGACGACTTCCGGGTCGCGCAGGAGAAGGGCCTCGGCTTCCTCCAGCTCGTCGCCCCGGACGGCACCTTCACGCCCGAGGTCACCGACTTCGCCGGGCGGTTCTGCAAGGAGGCCGACCGCGACATCATCCGCAACCTGCGGGACCGCGGCCTGCTCTTCCACGAGGAGACCTACCGGCACCCGTACCCCTTCTGCTGGCGCGCCATGGACGATCCGCTCATCCAGTACGCGCGCCGCTCCTGGTTCATCCGCACGACGCAGGAGATCCACCGCGTCATCGACAACCACCAAGAGATGCATTGGGAGCCCGAGCACATCAAGGAAGGCCGCATGGGCGACTTCCTGCGCTCGAACGTGGACTGGGCGCTCTCGCGCGAGCGCTACTGGGGGACGCCGCTTCCGATCTGGGTGAACGACGAGACGGGGCGCATGGAGGCGGTCAGCTCGGCGGCCGAGATCCTCGAGCGCAACCCGAACGCCTTCGCCCACTTCGAGGAGGCGCGCAAGAAGGACCCGTCGCTGTCCGAGCACCTGATCGTCCACAAGCCGTGGATCGACGAGGTCACCTGGACCCGAGAGGGCGAGCCCGGCGTCTACCGGCGCGTGCCCGAGGTCATCGACTGCTGGTTCGACTCGGGCTGCATGCCCTTCGCGCAGCACGGGTTCCCGCACGAGAACCGCGAGGCCTTCCAGAGGGAGTTCCCCGCGGATTTCATCACCGAGGCGGTGGACCAGACCCGCGGGTGGTTCTACTCGCTCATGACGATCAGCACCCTGCTCTTCCCCGAGCAGGAGTACCCGCACCCGTTCCGGAACTGCGTCGTTCTCGGCCTCATCACGGACGAGAAGGGGCAGAAGATGAGCAAGTCGCGGCGGAACTACACCGACCCGATGGCGCTCATGACCGAGCACGGCGGCGACGCCGTCCGCTGGGCGCTCTACACCGGCACGGTGCCCGGCCAGAGCACGCGTTTCTTCCCGGGCGCGGCCACCGAGGCGCTCCGCGAGTACCTGCTGAAGATCTGGAACGTCTACAGCTTCTTCGTCACGTACGCGAACATCGATCGGTGGGATCCCACCGCGCCGCGGGTCCCGCTGGTCGAGCGGCCCGACATGGATCGATGGATCCTCGCCGAGCTCGACGCGACCGTGCGGGACGTCCGGCAGGCGCTCGACGACTACAGGAGCCACATCGCCGCCCGCCGGCTCACGGCGTTCAACGAGGCCCTCAGCAACTGGTACGTCCGGCGGAGCCGGGCGCGGTTCTGGGCCAAGGAGGACTCGCCCGACAAGCAGGCCGCCTTCGCCACGCTCTACGAGGTGCTGATCGATCTCGCGAAGCTCAGCGCGCCCTTCACGCCCTTCCTCTCCGAGTCCATCTACCAGAACCTCGTGCGCGGCGCCGACCCGTCGGCGGCCGAGTCGGTCCATCTGGCCGAGTTCCCGGCGGCCGACGATGCGCGCGTGGACGAGCGGCTTCGCACGCAGATGGACGCGGCGCGGACCGTGGTCGCGCTCGGGCAGCGCGTCCGCGCGGACCGCAAGCTCAAGGTGCGGCAGCCCCTCTCCGAAGCGATCGCGGTCGTCGCCTCCGACGACGAGCGCGAGGCCATCGAGCGCTTCGGCGACGCCATCCGCGAGGAGCTGAACGTGCACCGCCTCTCCTTCACGAAGGAGCCGGCGAAGTACGTCGACTTCCAGCTCGTCCCGAACTTCCGGGTGCTCGGGCCGAAGCTCGGCAAGCGTATGCCCGAGGTGAAGAAGGCGCTCGCGGCGGCCGACGGCTCGGCGCTCCATGCCGAGCTCGAGGCGACGGGGCAGATCCGCGTCGACCTGTCCGGAGAGACCGTCACGCTCGGTCCGGAGGAGGTGGAGGTCCGCCTCTCGGCCCGGGAGGACTTCGCCGCCGCGGCGACGGGCGGTCACGTCGTGGTGCTCGATACGCGCATCACCGACGAGCTGCGCCTCGAGGGCCTGGCCCGCGAGGCGATCAACCGGGTGCAGCGCGCGCGCAAGACCATGGACCTGCCCTACGACGCCCGCATCGAGGTCGAGTGGCAGGCCGACGGGGAGCTCGGCGAGGCGCTCACGGCCCACGCCGGCCGCATCGCGGGCGAGACGCTGGCGGCGCGCTTCGCCCCGCGCGGCGACGCGGAGCCGTCCGGCGAGAAGCACGAGGCTCCCGTCGACGGCGCCGCGTTCGCCTTCTGGGTGCGTCCTACGGATCGTCGGTGAGGCTCGCCTTGGCGCACACGGCGACGAGGCGCACGAGCCCGAGCTCGTCGTTCGCGTTTCCCGTGAGACCCGTCATCACCGAATCCTCCGGGCACTGGAGGGTGAAGCCCGTCCCCGCCGATCCGCCGAAGAAGTCGGAGTTGGAGGTGCCCTGCACGAGGACGTTCTCGTCGGGGCCGATGCTCCCCTGTCCACACAGGAAGCCGAGGCTGTAGATCAGCTCGTCGTCCGCCTTGCCGTACATCCCGCGCGCGAACTGTCGGTCGCCGCAGTTGGAGGTGACCGCGTTGCCCGTCATCCCGCCGGCGAGCGCGCTCTGCGTGGCCCACCCGGTCACCACCTCGTAGGTGCCGTCCCCGAGCTGCGTCACGTTCAGGCCGCCGCACCGGATCGCCAGGCCCCAGACACGGTTGGTGTCGGCGTACCCCGTCCAGCCCACGACCACGTTCCCGATGGGACAGTTCAGCTCGAACGGCGTCCCCTCCATTCCCCCCGCCGCGCGCGTCGTCTCGGCGCAGCAGAACGCCACCGGGACGCGGATCCCGGCGGCCGCGTCGGCGAGCTGCCCCGCATCTCCCGCGTCGGGCGTCGGGCCCGCGTCCTCGAGACCATCGGCGTCGAAGTCGCCCGCGTCGGCGACCCCGGCGTCGAACCCGTCATCGTCGTCGTCGTCATCGCAGCCCGCGATCATCAGGGCCGCTGCCGCGCACAACAGCATCGTGGCACTCTTCATGGCGTCATCACCTTGGGTCAGAAAAGTCCGTGACCAATCGGCTCTCCGACCCCTAATGCCCCGTCGAGAGCTGCCAAGTGTGGCGGCTCGCACCGACGGGCGCGATCGGGGACGCCGGCCCGCCTCATGGCTCGGTCGCGCGTGCCGTTTGCGGATGCCGTTGCCGAATCGTGGTCGGCTATTTAGAGCCCAACCATGGTGGGGACCGACGCGTCGCGAGGGGTGTCGGCGACTTGAGGCGCTTTCTCGGAATCCGCCCCGAGGATCGGCGCGACGCTGCCATCGGCTTCGGCGTCCTCGCGTTCGTGATGGCCGCGCACGCGACGCTCGAGACGGCTCGCGACGCGCTCTTTCTTTCGCGTCTTCCGGCCGAGCAGCTCCCCTTCGCGTACCTGGCCATCGCCGCCCTGGCCTTCGTCGCGGCGGCGGTGAACCAGCGCCTGCTCGCGCGCTTCGACAAACGCAAGCTCCTGTCCCTCTCGCTCTGTGTCGCCTCGACCGTGACGGCGGGGCTCTGGGCGATGCTCGCCGAGCCCTCCCCTGCGTACCTCTACGCGATCTACGTGTGGACGGGGCTCGTGGCGACCGTCGTCGTCGTGCAGCTCTGGCTGCTGCTCGGCGACATCGTGACCGTGTCCGAGGGCAAGCGGGTGTTCGGCGTCGTCGCCGCCGGCGGGCTCATCGGGGCGTCCCTCGGGTCGCTCCTGGCCGAACGGACCGTCGCCGCGGTCGGGCCGCGACACCTGCTCGCCGCAGCCGCCATTCTGATGCTGCTCGCCGCGGCGATGCCGGCGCTCTGGCGGGGCGCCGCGCTCGGGCCCGAGCCGGTGGTGCGGCGTGCGGGCCCCGACGGCATGCGCCTGCTCCGCAGCCAGCCGTACCTTCGCCGGCTCCTCGTCCTGGTCGTGCTGAGCACGATCACCCTGACGGGGGTCGATTTCGTGTTCAAGACCGTCGTGTCGCGGAGCTTCCCGGGCGAGGAGCTGGGCGAGGTCTTCGCCCGCTTCTACCTCTTGCTGAACCTCCTCGGTCTCGTCTTGCAGCTCGTCCTGTCGGGCTGGCTCGTGCGCGCGCTCGGCGTCAACCGCGCGCTCCTGGCCCTACCCGTGCTGCTCCTCGCCGGCGTCGCGGGCGTGCTCGGGACGGCAGGAGCGGCGCTCGTCCCGGTGCTCGCCCTCAAGACCGCGGACGGATCACTCCGACACTCGCTCCACCGCACGGCGATGGAGGTGCTCTACCTACCGCTCCCCGTCGAGGCGCGGGACCGCTTCAAGGCGCTGATCGACGGCGTCGGCCAGCGGGGCGGGCAGGCCCTCGCCTCGCTCGCGATCCTCGCGGCCGTCGGCGCGGGCGCCGGTCCGTACACCCTGGTGATCGCGATCGGCGTGCTCGCCGGCGCGTGGATGGCAGCCGTCGCCGGTATCGAGCGGCACTACCTGGACCTGTTCCGGGGCAGCCTCCGGGACGGGACCATCGAGACGCGCGTGGGCCTCTCCGAGCTCGATCTCCACTCGCTCGAGGCGCTGCTCGCAGCGCTGAACAGCGACGACGACGCCGAGGTCCTCGCCGCTCTCGACATCTTCGCCGAGCACGACCGAATGCACCTCGTGCCGGTGCTGCTCCTCTACCACCCTTCACGCGAGGTCGTGCTGCGGGTGCTCGAGCTGTTCGCCGGCTCCGGACGGCGGGACCTGATGACCGTCGCGCGGAGGCTCCTCGGCAGCGAGGACGAGGAGATCCGCGCGGCGGCGCTGCGGGCGGTGACGGCCATTCAGCCGGACGAGGCGCTCCTCAGGAAGCTCCTGCAGGACGAGAGCCCGGTCGTGCACGCGGCGGCGCTCGTCGGGCTCATCGCGCGACGGCCCGACGACGTGGACGAGCTCGAGGAGCGCCTGCGCGACCACGTGGACAACGGCGGCGCCGCCATCCGGGCGGCCGTGGCGTCGGCCATTCGGCAGCTTCGCGACCCGCGCTTCGCCGAGCACCTTCAGGCGCTCGCGTGCGGCACCGAACGCGAGGTCCAGCGCGAGGTGGTGCGCGCCATGGCGGCCATCCCGTCGGAGCGTCTCTTGCCGATCCTGGTGCAGCTCCTCGCCATCGGATCCGTCCGCTCGGACGCGCGCGCCGCCATCGTCGCCCTCGGACCCGTCGCCCTCGCCTACCTCGACCAGGTGCTCGGCGACACGAGCGTTCCCCGCAAGGTGCGCAGACACCTGCCGCGCACCATCAGCCGCTTCGAGCCGCAGCGGGCCGCGGACGTGCTGGCGCGGCACCTCGAACGGGAACCGGACGGCATGATCCGCTTCAAGATCCTGCGGGGCCTCGGGCGCCTCAGGGCCGACCACCCTCGGCTCAAGCTCGACCGCGAGGCGCTCGGGCGCATCACGCGGCAGACGATCGGGCGGGCCGTCCAGGTGCTCGCGTGGCGCGTGGCGACCGAGGAAGCGCACGCGGCCGATCCCCGCCTCGAGACGCAGGGAGGCGAGCTGCTCGTCGCGATCCTCCGGGAGAAGGAGGGCAACGCGCTCGAGCGCGCGTTCCGGCTCCTCGGGATCCTCTTCCCCGCCGAGGACTTCGAGCAGCTCTACCACGGGCTGAGCCGCCGCGGTCGGCGGGCGCACGCCGGGAGCCTCGAGCTGCTCGCACACGTGCTCGAGGGGGACCTGCGCGACGCCGTGGTCGCGATGGTGGACGCCGTCCCCGACCGAGAGCGGCTCGCGCGAGCACGAACGGTGCTCGGCTCGCGCCCGCGGGACGACTCGAGCTACCCCGAGCGGCTGCGGGCCATGCTCGACGACTCGAGCGAGGCGATCCAGTCCGTCGCGGCGTACCACGTCGCAGAGCTCGGCATGACCGACCTCGCCGAGGAGCTACGGACCGCCCGGTCCCCGTCGGGCGGGTTCCTGGCCGACGTGATCGAGCGCGCGCTCGCGATGCTCGGGACCCCCGGAGGGCCGCGTGCGGTCTGAGCCGATCACTGCGCCGGTCGGCCTGGCGGTCGGGCAGGTCCAACGCATGCTGCTCCTGCGGACCTTCCCCGCCTATGCGCAGCTCTCCCCGGAGCACCTGGCCGTGCTCGCCGCCTACACGCGACAGCGGTTCTACCGCGCGGGCGAGCACCTGAGCCGAGAGGGCCGTCCGGCCACGAGCATCCACTTCGTCGTGAGCGGCGAGGTCGAGCTCTGGCGAAGCGGGGCCGAAGTGCGTCGCCTCGGCCCCAAGTCGGTGGTCGGGGGGCTCAGCGCCTTCGCGCGGGAGCCGCAGGGCTACGACGCTGTGGCGCGGACCGAGACCGTCGCGCTCGAGATGCACGTCGACGACAGCCTCGACATCTTCGAGGATCACTTCGCGCTGTTGAAGACGGTGCTCCGGGCGATCTCGGCGGAGGTGCTGCGGACCCGCAAGCGCATGGGACCGAGCGCCGGGTTCGGACACGCGGAGGTGTACGAAGGCCCCTCTCCCGAGCGGCCGCTCGATCTCGTCGAACGCATGGCGCGCCTGCGCAAGAGCATCTCGTTCGCAGAGAGTCGGCTCGACGCGATCGCCGAGCTCGCGCGCGAGGCCCGCGAGGAGCGCCATCCGCCCGGCGCCGTCCTGTGGCGCGAGGGCGAACGGATGGACTCGTTCTGCGTGCTCGCCTCGGGCATCGTCACGTGCGCGTCGCGTGAGACGGGGCAGCAGTTCCGGTTCGGTGCCGGGGACGCCGTCGGAGCGCTCGATGCCATGGCCGCGCTGCCCCGCTGGTACACGGCCACCGTGACGGATGACGCGGTCCTTCTCCGGATCGAGTGCGAGACGATGTTCGATCTCTTCGAGGACCACTTCGAGCTGGCCACCGACGTCCTCGCGATGATGGCCCGTTCGATCCTCGCGTCCTACGACGTGGCGGCGGAGGAGTCGGAGGAGGCGCGCGGCTGACGCCTCAGCTTGGCCCAGGCGAGCGCGCACACTGCGACGACACCGACCCCGATGAGCTGCGAGGTCGACAGCCCGAGCAGGCCTCCCCGGTCGTCCGCGCGCACGAATTCGAGCAAGAAACGCAGCACGGCGTACAGCGCGAGGAACACGACGAAGACCTCGCCGTCGAAGCGCTTGCGCGGGTGGAGCCAGAACATCATCGCCGCGCCGATCGCGAGGCACCCCACCGCTTCGTAGAGCTGGGCGGGATGCACCGGGAGCGACTCGAGCCAGGGCGCATCGAGCTGGCCGGCCCGGAACTGGGCCTCGCTCGCCGGCGACCACTCCGGAAACCGCACGCCGAGGGTGTGATCGGTGACCGTCCCGAAGCAGCACCCCCCGAGGAAACACCCGAGCCGGCCCCAGAACAGACCGAGCGGGATCACCATCCCCGCCATGTCGGCCGCCTTGAGCATCGGGAAGCGCTCGCGGCGCAGGAACCACAGGCCGAAGCCCGAGGCGGCGACGAGGCCACCGTAGTACGTGAGCCCCCCGCGCCAGAAGGCGAGCCACGCGAAGCAGTCGGCCTCCTTCGGGCGGCACACCCCCTCGGCGGCGTCCCACAGCCCCTCGACCTCGGCGCACTGCCCCTCGGTGATCGGCCACTCGACGAGCGACGGGTCGGTGCAGAGGTGGACGTAGTCCCAGAAGTAGCCGTCGGCGACGACGTGGAGCAGCCGCGCGCCGAGCACGCCGGCGATCAGCGCGAACAGCCCGAGGTCGATGACCGTCTCGTGGTCGAGCCCGCTCCGCTTGGCCCAGCGCGCGCCGAGCCAGGTCGCGAGCGCGAAGCCGACGACCAGCATCGTGAAGTAAGCGGGGATCGGCTCTCCGAATACCTCTGCCAGCCGCGGGTGCATCAGTCGGGCTTCTCGGCACGGGCGGCCGGGAGGTCGGCCCTCTCCTCGTGCCGCGCGCGCCGCGCGTCCCGGAAGCCGTCGAGGAGGAGCAGCGCCACGCCGACGGTGATCCCGATGTCGGCGACGTTGAACGTCGGGTAGTGCCAGCTATCCCGGAGGTGGAAGTGGATGAAGTCGATCACGTAGCCGTAGCGCACCCGGTCGGCCAGGTTCCCGAGGGCGCCCGAGACGATGAGCGGCACGCTCCACGCGAACAGGTTCCCGCCCCGGCCGCGGGCGAACATCACGAACAGGGCGATGCTCGCGAGCACCGCGGCGACGCCGAACAAGATGCGCCGGACGGTCATCGGCGCGCTGCTCATGAACCCGAAGGCCGCGCCGCAGTTCTCGGCGTAGCGAAATTCCAGGTACCCGTCGATGAGGACCAGCGGCTCGGTGATCACGCGCCGGTAGGTCACGCGGCCGTGCTCGTCCTGCTCGCAGACCGGCGAGGCCGGCGCGACGCTCGGCTCGGCCGACAGGTTCGACTCGACCCACTGCTTGGACCCGAGGTCCGCGGCCAAGAGGGCGAGCGTCGCGGCCGCGCAGACGGCGATGGCCTTGCGCGAGCGCGGCTCCGAGGGCGGCAGAGCGGTCGGCTTGCTGTTCTTCTTCTTGGCCAAGGTCCCTCAGTGGGCGGCCCGGGCCGCCGAGTCCCGCGGGCGCTGCGGCCGGATCAGGTCCACCACCAGCAGCAAGAGCCCGATGCAGATGTACACGTCGGCCACGTTGAACGTGGCC
>JBDIVX010000236.1:0-9436 GCA_039794305.1 Candidatus Neutrinellum sp. | reverse complement strand
GCCGTAGCGCCCGATGGAGACCCAGAGCTCAGCCGCGCGAACGACGGCATGGATGGCCGGCAAGATGGCCTCGCGGTAGCCGACGCGGGGATCGACGCAGCGGATGAGCTCGCGGCTCATTCGTGCTCGCCTCCGAAGTCGACGTGCAGGGCGAGGCTCTCGATCGCGTGCTCGGCGTCGAAATGGGCTCGCCCCTCGGCGTCGACCGAGATCGCGTCGAAGAGGTGCGGATCGAGGGCCAGCTCCACGTGGAGCCGGATGTGCTCGTCGTGATCGCGGTCGAGAGGCCGCTCGGCGGCCGCGGTCACGATCGCTTCGAGGGGGGCGTCCACCGCGACCGGCGTCTCCACGCCGTCTACCGTGGCGGTGCCGTCGATGCGCAGGGACGCGACGTGTGCCTCGACGAAGGCGATGGTGCCGGCACCGAGCACGGGCGATGGCGCGATCTCCTCGGCCGCGACCTCCTCGCCCGAGAGCGCGTCGACGGTCGCGTCGAAGTGCACCTCGGCGAGCAGCGCCGGCGCCTCCATCGGGTCGGTCGGCGCGGACTCCTCCGCGTGGCCGTGATCGTGGTCGTGCTCGTCCTCGCCGCCGCCCTCGCCCGTCGCGGCGGACAGGAGCCTCACGTGCTCGACCTCGAGCACGACGGCGTCGAGGGCGAGCTCGACGCCATCGCCCGTCGTGAGGACGGTGCCGTCGAGCCCCTCGATCTCCGCCGACAGGTGCGCGCTCTCGACCGTCGCGAACCCGTCCCCGGCCCCGAGCGTGCAGGACGCTGTCAGCGCGACGACGACTGCCGAGGCGCGCCTCATGACCGGGCCGCCTGCTCCAGCATCCGCACGACCCGCTCCATGAAGTCGCGGTAGCTCTCGCCCGCGCGGAAGTCCGGTCCGCCCGGGACACGCACGAGCCGCGCGCCCGCTCGCTCGGCGACGAGCTCGGACGTGGACTCCGGGTAGAAGCTCTCCTGCAGCACGATCTTCACGTGGTGCTGCCTCGCCGCCACGAGGACCCGCGCCACGTGACGCGGGTTGGGCGGGATGCCCGGGCGGGGCTCGACGTGCGAGACGACCTCGAAGCCGAGCCAGTCCGCGAGATAGGGGAACGACTTGTGATAGGCGATCACGTCGGTGCCGCGCAGGCTCGCGAGCCGTCGCTCCCAGCCTCGCCGCGCCGCCGCGAGCCGCTGCACGAAGCGCTCGGCGCCCTGGCCGTACTCGGCCGCGTGCGAAGGGTCGAGCTCGGCCATCTTGCGTCCGATGACGCGCGCGATGCGCTCCACGCGCCGCGGATCGAGCATGAAGTGGGGGTTGCCGCCGGGGTGGATGTCGCCCTCGGAACGATCGACGCGGCCGCGGGGGACGTCGAGCAGGTCCACGTGCCGCGACACATCGAGGAAGCCGCGCCCGCCCGTCTGGATGTCGCCGTTCCGCGCGCCCGTCTGGAGCGTGGGGAGCCAGCCCACCTCGAGGCCGAGCCCCACCGCGATCAACAGGTCCGCGCGCGAGAGGGCGAGCGCGAGGTGCGGGCGCGCGTCGACGAAGTGCGGATCCTGCGTGTGGAGCGCCATGGGCGTCACGTCGACGAGGTCTCCGCCCACCTCCTTCGCGACCGCTGCGAGATCGGACGTGGTGGTGACGATCTTCAGGTCGGCGGCGGCCGATCGGGGTTCGCTCGCGACGGCGAGGAGGGTGGTCAGACAGAGAAGAACGATGCGCATGGTGCTGCTCCTAGAACGGGTGGGCGCCGTGCGCCCCGGTCACGAATTCGGCCTGGAGGAAGCCGGCCCACACCGGCTCGTCCAGCCACTTCGGGTAGTCGACCGCCCCCTGCAGGCGGAGGCGGGAGAACTCCGTCGGCCAGAAGGTCAGGTTCGCCGCCACGCGGTGGCGGTGATCGGTCCACTCGGGGTCCAGGTAGTCCTGCGCCCGGTCGCCCTCGAGGTCGTAGGCGGGCGAGCCGTGCTCGTACCGCAGGCCGGCGCCCCAGCGCTCCGCGAAGCGCCAGAACACGTAGGCGTAGCCGCTCACGTCCGTCAGCACGTCCTCGGGCACCTGCCGGCGGCGGACGAGCCACTCGGCCTGGACCGCGATCTCCTGGTCGCTCGCGTAGGTGATGGGGCGCCACTTCAGGTACAGGTCCGTGCCGTACACCTCGGTGCGGTTGTCGCGCCCGGTGGGGTTCGGCCCGAGCGCTGCGGACAGCCCCCAGTAGAGCGACCAGTCGTCCGACAGGGCGAAGAACTGCTCGACGGCCGCCGTGTACTGGAAGTCCAGCGGCGACTCGACGCCTGGATCGTCGGCGCCGTAGAAGCTGCGCGCGCTCTCGTCCCCGGCCGCGTCGGTCACCGAGCCGACGAGCTCCACGTACCAGGGCAGCGGCGTGAGCCAGGACAGCTCGACGCCGAGCCCGCGGTTGCCTTCGCCACCGAAGACCCGACCGAGCGCGAAGGGCTGGTCCACGAAGTGCCACGCGTGCGGGTGGGTGGCGTTCAGGCGGCCGAACCGCGTGAGGAACTGGCCCACGCGCGCCTGGAGGCCGGCGGGGAGGTCCAGCGTCGTCGCGTAGGCCTCCTCGATCTCCACGCCGAAGAGGCCGAACACCAGGTTCGCGTCGAAGCGGAAGTAAGGGTCGACGGCGGCGCCCACCCAGAGCTCGAGCTGCTGGAGGGTGAACCCGTTGTCGCGCGGGTCGTGCGCGCCGGTCTGGAGATCCGGCTCGTCGTCGCTGAAGGCGGCGAGCGCGAAGTCCGCGATGAAGGACAAGTCCGGGTTCATCGATTCGCTCGGCGCGCCCGCGGCGGGCTCCGGCGCGGACGGCGCCGTCTCCTCGAGCGCGGCCGCGTCCTCGGCGGTCGCCGCCTCGATGGCCGCGAGGTCCTCCGGCGACAGCTCCTCGCTCTCTTCTTGCGCCCACGCCGTCGCGGCCGGCAGCAGGATCGCCGCCGCGACGCAGTTACGTATGACCTTCACACCCGACTCCCTGCGAGCCCACCGGGCCCGCGTCACGCGCCTCGCGCCGTAGGAGTGATCGCAGGGGCCTGTCCCCAACGATCACTCGACTCGCTCCGTAGGAGCGCCTGGCGCGGCGCGGGAGGTCGCGTCAGGCGCGGGGGGCGGGCGGCCCGCGGGCGGGGTGCGCGGCCTCGAAGGCGACGAGGCGCGGGGTCGCGGCCTCTTCGGGGGCGGGAAGGCGCGCCGCGACGGGCGAGATGACCTCGCCCAGCACCGGTGGGCCCGCGTCCTGCGCGTGCGAGACCGCGCAGACCACGCAGGCGTGGGTGTCCCCACCCTCGGTGGCGTGGGTGGGATCGTGCGAGACCGCCGCCAGCGCGAGCTGGACGCAGACCAGGGCCGCGACGACCACGGCCAGGAGGGTCCGGAGGCTCGGCGGTGCTTTTCGCACTTCGATTGCATGTATGACCGGGGTGGGCGCGCCGGTCAAGTGTGACGTCACGAGCCCCGAGCGCGTCGGACACGGCGCCGGCGTCGGTGCCGCGGGTGCGGCCGAGCGGCCTTGGGAGCGCAGCGCACGTTCGTCGGACGGTCGCCGGTCCAGCGCGACGTGTGCTCCGCCTCGATCGTCTCGCCGCCGCGACCCTGGAAGGTCGCGCCCTCGAGGAGGGGCATCGCGTCGCAGTGCTCGCCCTCGTGGACGAGCATGAAGTGGACGTGAGCGCCGCGTGCGTAGCCGGTCGAGCCCACGGTCCCGATGGGCTGCCCGCGCTCGACGCGCTCGCCGGGCACGACCAGGTTCTGGCGGTTGTGCGCGTACCAGGTGACCCAGCCGTTCGGGTGCACCAGGATGACGACGTTGCCATAGCCCCGAACCGAGCGTCCCGCGTACGCGACCACGCCGCGCGCGGACGCGCGGATCTCGGTGCCCGGCTCGGCGCCGATGTCGAGCGCGAGGTGGTAGCCGCCCGGACCCGAGCCCCAGCCGCGCAGGAACACGCCGCCCTCGACGGGGGCGAGCAGGGTCCCTTCGGCCTCGGGCTCGCCCGCCGCCTCGATCCAGGCGGGCTCGGGTGGACCGTCGAGGAGCGCGTGCGCGACGCGCGAGGTGCCGAGCCCCAGCGCTTCGGCGCGCTCGAGCGCCTGCTCTTGCGACTCGTCGAGCTCGGCGGGCCGCGCGCCCTCGGGGCGCTGCCGTCCCATGCCGCGGCCCGGGATGCGCAGGCGCGTTCCCGGACGGATCGTCGTGCCGCGCAGGCGGTTACGGCGTTGGAGATCGCGGATGGAGACGGAGAATCGGCGCGCGATGCGGCTCAGGGTGTCGCCCTGGCGGACGGTGTAGACGCCGTCCCAGGCGCGGCTGCTCGCGCCCGACCCGCCTCGCCCGGGGATCCGCAGGCGCATGCCGGCTCGGATCGAGTCACCCGGGAGGCGGTTCTCCCGCCGGAGCTCCCGGACGCCGACGCGGTGCCGGCGGGCGATCTCGACCAGCGTGTCGCCGGCTCGCACCGTGTAGTGGCGCTGCGCCCGTGCGGCGGACGCGAGGCCCAGGATCGCGCACAGGGCCACGGCTGCGGAAGAACGCCACATCAGGGCGAGGGTGCCGCCCGAGGCCGGCGCGTGCAACCGGAGCGGTCAGTGGCCGTGGCCGTGGCCGGCGCCCCACCCTTCTCCGATCGCGCCGAGCCACCGCCGGAGCCCCTCTCGCCACACGCTGCGCAGGATCAGGAGCCCGAGCACGGCCGTCGCCACCCAGGCGACGATCCCGTGCGTGTGCGCGTCCTCACCGAGCTCGACGGGCGTGACGGCGACCGGCGCCGCGTTGAGCCCGAGGGCCGCGCCCCACGCGACGGCGACGAGCGCGGCGAGACCGAGCAGCGCCGCCCGCGTTCCGTAGGCGCCGCGAAGGAAGCCGACGGTCGCGACGTTCGTCGCCGGGCCGAGCAGCAGGCCCGCGAGCACCGCGCCGGGCGACAGGCCCTTGGCGAGGAGGACCGCCGCCATCGGCGTCGCCGACGCCGCGCACACGTAGCTCGGGACGGCGACCAGCGTGACGAGCAGGACGTCCGCGCCGGACGTCGAGAGGGCCACGAGCGCGTCCGGGCCGATCATCGCCTGGACGAAGGCCGCCGCGACCAGGCCGACGAGCGTCCACGGCCCCACGTGGTGCAGGAGCTCTTCGAAGTGCGCGACGAAGCGCGGCGCCGCGCCCCCGCGCTCGGGCTCGGCGGGCAGGCCGAGCGAGAGCCGCCCCGTCGCAGGCGCGGGCTCCTCGGCGAGCCGCGAGAGGACGAGCGCCGCGACGATCGCGACGAGCACCGCCGCGGCGAGGCGGACGGCGGCGAACGGCCAGCCGAAGAAGCGCACCGTGAGCGCGAACGTCTCGACGCCGAGCTCGGGCGTCGAGAAGAGGAACGAGACGACGAGCGCCGCGCCGGCCCCGCGCGTCCGGAGCGACTGGGCGAGCGGCAGGACGCCGCAGGCGCAGATGGGGAGCGGCGCCCCGATCAGCGCCCCGCGTGCGGCCTGCCCGAGCCGCGAGCCCGACGCGAGCCACCGCATCGGGAGCCTCGAGCCCGCCATCTGCAAGGCGGCGGCGATCGCGAGGCCGAGGAGCAGGACCGGGCCGGTCTCGACCACCAGATCGACGAACGCGTGTCCCGCTGCGCTGCGGACGTCCGTCGGGTGCGCGTGCTCGGCGTGTCCGTGCCCGCCGAACCACACGAGCGCGACGCCCACGAAGAGCGCCAGGAGGTCCCCCACGCGCCGGAGCAGCGGCGAGCCCTCCGTGGTGCTGCTGCGCCAGTCGTGGAACACGACGTGGAGGAGGAGGCCGGCGACGGTCGCGGTGATCCAGGGCTCCCAGGCGGCGAGCGTCGCGACCGGCACCGCGACCGTGGACAGCGCACCCGCGACCGCGGCGGCCGCCAGCGCCACCGCGCACGCGCCGGCGGCGACGACGCTCCTGCGCTCGGCGAAGACGAGGACGACGAGCGCGACGACCGGCACGGTGTGCCCGCCGATCGCGAGCAGCACCTCCCAGTGGACGTGTCCCTCGTGGTGCGGCCCCGTGAACGTCGCGAGCCCGAGGCCGTCGCCGATCTGGTGGAGCAACAGGCCGGCGAACCCGAGCTCGAGCCCCACGTGCCGGCCGCGCCCCGACGCGGCGAGCCGCTCGAGCACCGGCGGCACGACCAGCCCGAGGCCGAAGGGAAGGAGCGCGACCACCCCGAGCTCCGTCAGCGCGTCCGGCAACAGGTGCGCGATCACCACCGCCACCGAGGCCACCAGCGCGAACGTCCGCACCGGCGCCACCACGTGCGCCCGCTTCCGCCCGGCGAGCGCGAGGAGCGCTCCGAGCGCGACGGACACCACGGCCACCGACACGGCGAGCAGCATGAAATCGGGGTTCGTAGCACCCTTGCAACTCGGATGCATCAACGATCCCCTTGCAGCCGCGCGGCCGGGAGCTACTCTGCGCGGATGGCCGAGTCGCGCACCGTGGAGGACATGCAGGCGACGCTCCGCGCATGCGGTCTGCGCGCCACCTCCGCGCGAGTGGCGGTGCTCGGCTGCCTGGAGGCCGCCGAGGGCCCGCTGTCCCACGCCGAGGTCTTCGACCGCGTGCGCCCGGGAGGGTTCGACCGCGCGACGGTGTACCGGAACCTGGTGGACTTGACCGAGGTCGGGCTCGCGCGGCGCTACGACCTGGGCGACCACGTCTGGCGCTTCGAGCTCGCCGAGGAAGCGGACGCGCACGCGGCCGAAGCGCACGCCCACTTCGTCTGCAACGCGTGCGGCTCGATCGAGTGCCTGCCCGACGACTCGGTGGCGGTGAAGGCGGTGCGCGGCGCGCCTCGCGCCCTCGCGCACAAGGACCTCGAGGTCCAGGTCCGAGGGACGTGCGACGAGTGCGTCGGCTGAGCTGGCCGAGCACGTCCGAAGCTTGCAGGCGGTGAGTCAGGGGGCGGTGCGGCGGATGCCGCTCTCCTCGGCGTCGGGGCGTCTTCGGAGCGCCGCGGCGGTGACGAGGCTGATGACCTTCTCGCCGGGCTTCGGGTCGGCGGCTTCCTCGGTGAGGACGCGGAGCTGCTTCTTGGCGTCGCTGACGGCCATGAGCGGGACGGCCTGGTCACCGTAGTGGCGGCGGAAGGAGGACCAGTCGAAGGACTCGGTGAGCGGGGTGACCTTGACTCGGGCGCCGCGGTAGAGGCGCTCGAGGAGATCGGGATGGCGGAGCCCGCGCGCCAGAAACTGGCCGCGCAGGTAGACCGCGTACTTCTCCTTCTCGCGCGCGGTCTCGCCGGTCGGGCGGACCTGGAAGACGCCGGCGTCGCCGAACACCTTGCGGAAGTGCACGGCGGCCAGGGTGTTGACGCCGTCGCTGCGGGTCATGGCGAACATCTTGCCGATACCCTCGAGGTCCAGGCGGTCGAGGACCTCCTCGGACAGCGCCGAGCCGTGCTCGGCCGGCAGGCCCTCGGCGCGCGCCTGGGCGACGCTCGACCAGTCGTTGTCGACGAGCAAGACGCGGAAGCCGCTGTCCGACACCACCCGGGCGATGGCTCGGGGCAGGATGCCGGCCCCGATGAAGAGGACTCCCTGCGGGTTCTGCTCGCGCAGACCGAGGAGGTTCGCGAGCGGGACGGCGCCGAGACCGTAGACGGCCACGGTCGTCACGATGACGAGGAAGGTGACCGGCATGAGCTCCTCGGCTCCGGCATGGCCCGCCTCGAGGAGCCGCAGGCCAAAGACGGAGGCGACGGCGGCGGCCACGACGCCGCGAGGCGCCATGCCGGCGATCAGGACCTTCTCGCGCCACGCGAGGTCGGTCCCGACGGTCGAGACCCCGACCATGACCGGCCGCACGAGGACCACCATCGCCAGGAGGAACAGGACGATCCCAAAGTGCAGGCTCGCGAGCTGCGCGATCTCGATCCGCGCCGCGAGCACGATGAAGAGCGCGCTGATGAGAACGGTGCGCAGGTGCTCGGTGAACTCCTCGATGCTCTCGATCCGGACCTTCTTCTGGGACGCCAGCGCGATGCCCATGACGGTGACCGCGAGCAGCCCGGACTCGGTCGAGAGCTGGTTCGAGACGGCATAGGCCGTCAGCGCGAGCGCGAGCGACATGGTATTGCGGAGGAAGTCGGGCAGGAGCTGCTTTCGCAAGAGCAGGTACAGGGTGGCGGCGCCGCCGAGCCCCGACGCGACGCCCGCGACGATGCTCTTCAGGACCCCGAGCGCCACGACCGCGACGGCGTGCTCGATGCGGTCGGCGCGGATCGCCTGGAACACGAGGATGGCGAGCACCGCGCCGAGGGGGTCGTTCAGGATGCCTTCGAGCTTGATGATCGACCCGAGCCTGCCGCGGGGCCGGACGTGCCGCAGCAGGGGACCGATCACCGTCGGGCCGGTGACCACCAGGACCGCCCCGAGCAGGAGCGACAGGCCGACCGAGAAGTCGAGGAAGAACCACGCAGCCGCCGCCGACAGGGTCCAGGTGAGGACGATCCCCAGCGTCACCAGGCGGCGAACCGGCCCGGCCACCTTCCGGATCTCCTCGAAGCTCGCGCTCAGGCCTCCCTCGAACAGCACGACCGCCGCCGCGAGCGAGACCACCGGGACCGTCAGCTCGCCGAAGAGCTGGTCCGGGCGAACCAGCCCCGCCACCGGGCCGGCCAGGAAGCCGACGACGATGAGCAGGAGGATCGACGGAATGCGCAACCGCCACGCGGCCCACTGCGCGACGGTCCCGAGGGCGATGACCGCCACGAGGCCGACGATGATGGACTCATGCATTGGGCTGCGATTCCCGCCGGTCGGAGACCGTGGTGTCTGCAGAGGCCGTGCCTAGTGGTCGAAGCCTCGGAGACGGGCCGAGAGCTGCCCGCCGAGAGGGACGGCCGAGGCGTCTCCGCTGTGGCAACTTGCCTCACGTGACAGGTTGCTACGTTGCGCGGCACCCGACAGAGGCGCCTCGTTGCCCGAAAACACGAGGCAATTCGCCGCTGTGGATCCTTGGAACGCGGCGTGCTTGGTGGGAGTACGGCATTCCCGCCCCCGACGAGCCGCGGTCTCCATCGCGGGGCGATCATGGAGGACAGCTCGTGACGATGATGGACAGCGAAGGACCCCTCCGGCAGGCCAGTGAGGAGTCCGAGCAGGCCGAAGGCCGGCAGGCCGAGCCGGCCGAAGGCCGGCGGGCCGAGCCGGCTGGGCGCGACTACCGGGCCGACCACGAGGCCGAGGCGCGCGAGGCGGCCGAGGCGCGCGAGGCGGCCGAGCAGGCCCCGCTCCGGACCGACGACGACGAGACCGCGCTTCCGCTCGAGGGCACCGAGGCGCCCCGCACGATGGAGCCCGGCGAGCCCCGAGAGCTTCCCGAGATCCTGTCGGGCCGCGTGCTCATGGTCGACGACGACGAGGGCATGTGCCGCCTGGCCCAGGCGGCCCTGACGCGCCGCGGGTTCGACTTCGAG
>JBDIVX010000235.1:0-9480 GCA_039794305.1 Candidatus Neutrinellum sp. | reverse complement strand
GCGCCGGGCGACCTCCAGCCGGCGGACTCGGGGTGGCGCACGGTCGCTGCGCTGCCCCTCAACCCAGCCCGCGGCAACCAGCAGCAATAGTTGTCGTCGACAGGAAAAAGTAGTTGACGCCAAACAGTCACAGCATGACGCGCCTGATCATGGTGCCGTCGACACCTGGTACGGGCGTGCTGACGACGGGTTCAGCCATGAGTTGCTCGATGACGTTCTCGACCTCGAGCAAAGCTTCCCCGAGACCACCGCCGCCATCCTCGTACGAGGCGATGGCCGGCGCGAGCTCATCGGCGGCCCCGGGTTCGTACCGGACCCGGCGCCTACGACGGAGCGCCGCGCGAATTCGTGCGCGAACGTCCTCGGCGGCCACTCCTTCGGAGTCACCCGACGGATCCTCGCGACCCGACGCGCGATCTCCCGTGCCCGCTCGGTCTCCACCCCGCTTCGGATCCCTCGTCCAAAGCTCGCGATGAGCTCGGCTGCGACACGCGACCTCTGGTCGCGGGGCATTGCGAGGGCTTCGTGAAGAACCTTCGCCGCAGACATGATGAGATCGTAGCTCGGGACGTCGTTGCGACAACAGCGCCGCGCCTGTGCGGAGCGTTCGTCCGCGTGCCCAACACGTCGAACCGCGAGCCGCACTTCAGCTGATCGCGGCGGTGCTGTTCACGCCCTGGTTCCGGGGGCATCGATGGCGCGGTGGCTGCCCTCACTCGTAGGCGAAGGTATCTGGCCCGGCGCCGGCTCGGATCACCGGCCGGGTTTCGTCATGGCACGAGGCGTGCTCTGCTCGTGCGCACATGGAGAGGTGCACGCTCGGTCGGGCCTGGACAACGGTGTCGGCGCTCGCGATGGCGCTGGCGGCAGCCTGCGCATCGGACGACCCAGGCGTGGAGGCTCGCCCTGAGACTGCGGGTGCGCCCTCTTCCCGGCCGGAATTGGTCGCGAGGATGACGACTGACCGCGGGAGCATCGCTCTGCTGCGGGACGCGGATGGTGACAGGCGGCTGCAGCACACCACCCCCGAAGGCCTGACGCGAGACGTCTCCTGCGAACCCCTCGACGGCGCCTGGGGCCTCTGGGTCAACGACGTCGACAACGACGGCCGCCGCGAGGTCCTCGTCGCGCTTCGCAAGCCGGCGCTCCACGACCCTCGCGTCGAGAACCGCTTGCACGTCTACGCCCTGGAGGCAGGCCGTTGTGTGCCGGTTTGGCGGGGGACGCGGCTTTCGGGGCGGTTCGAGGATCTGGCGGTCGATGTGGATGAGCCGGGGGAGCTGTTGGCGCTGGAGCGGGTGGGGGCGGAGAGGCGGGTCGCTCGGTATCGGTGGTCCGACTTTGGCTATGCGCTGGAGGAGGAGGTCTGGCGCGGCGAGGGGTATCCTCCGCCGCCGCTGGGCGAGCGCTTCGTTCACGTGGCGCAGGCGCGCGAGGGAGAGAGCCGATGATGCGAGTCGCTGGGCTGGTGATCGTGGCGGTGATGACGCAGGGGTGTCCCGGGCGGGACACGGTGACCGAGCGGCCGCCGTCGCCGACGCGCGCGGTCGAGGCGCCGGGCGAGGCGGAGGAGGTGGTGCGCGGCGCGGGCGAGGTGCGGGATGCGGCGCGGCGGCTCGGAGACGAGGTGCGGTGGGAGCTGTCGGCGGTGGGGAACCTGGGGCGGGTCGGGGAGCTGACGGCGCGGCAGCGGGAGCTGCTCGAGCGGCAGGGGTTCTTTCTGGCGGACCAGCCGGAGCGGGCGGAGGGGGCGAGCGCGGCGGAGGCGCGGACGGCGCGGCGGGCGACGCATCTGTTCCATGTGTACGAGCGGAACGACTACATCCAGATGCCGAGCTTCGTGACGGCCGACCTCGCGGTGGACGCGACGCTGGCGTACTTCGAGGCGGTGCTGCGGGACGTGGAGACGCACTTCCTCGTGCCGCGGCTGCGGGAGGCGTTGCGGGCGCTGGTGGACGCGGCGGAGGCGGCGCGGCGGGGGGCGCGGTCGGCAGAGGCGCGGGCGCATGCGACGCGGGCGCTCGCGTTCTGGGGGATCGCGCTGCGGCTGTTGGAAGAGCCGGCGCCCGGGGATCCGGCGGAGGTGTACGTGCCGGAGCCGCCGTGTCCGCGGGAGGACTGCCCGGAGATGTGGGAGGAGGCGGCGAACGCGGGCGGGGCGACGCCCGAGCGGACGCGGTTGCCGCGGGCGGTCGAGGCGCAGGTCGCCGGCGTCGTGCGGCAGGTGCTCGCGCACGCGGGGGAGGCGCGCACGCCGGTGGTGCGCGGGACGATCGACTTCTCGCAGTTCCGGCCGCGCGGGAACTACACGCGGACGGGCCTGCTGTCGCGGTACTTCCGGGCGATGAGCTGGCTCGGGATGGCGACGTTTCCGCTCGAGGGGGAGGAGCCCGATCTCGAGGGGCTCGCGCTCGTCGCGCGGAGCTACCTCGCCGCCGAGGACGCGGCGCGGACGATGGACGGGGTGATCGCGGTGACGGCGTTCTTCGCCGGCGGGCCGGACGCGGCGACGCTGCGAGAGGCGGCCGAGGCGCTGCGCGCGGTGCGGAGCGACGCGGGGACGAGCGGGGCGGACGCGCTCCTCGCGGGCGAGGTGATCGATCCGTTCCGCGAGCGGGTGCTGCAGTTGCCGGCGCCGCGGATCGCGGCGAGCGCGGCGGGCGGCGGGAAGCAGATCCGCGTGGCGGGGCGGCGGGCATTCGAGGACACGGTCGCGATGCAGCGGCTCGTCGGGCCGGTGGAGCGCATCCTCGCCGAGGCGCGCGGGACCGAGCGCGCGCTGCCCGTGGTGGCCGCGGGGGGATCGGCAGCGGTGATGGGGTCGGACCTCGCGCGCGAGGTGGTGGGCGAGGCGGCGGGGCCGCATCGCGCGGCGGTGCTGGCGGCTGTCGATCGGGCGCGCGGAGAGATCGGGGCGCTGCCGGGCGAGCGGTTCGAGGGCGACGCGTACCACGGGACGCTGCACGCGATGCGGCCGCTCCTCGGCGGGCCTCCGGAGGGGGCGCCGCCGCTGCTCGCGACCGACGGGTGGCGCCGGCGCGCGCTCTTCGGGTACGCGGGCGGGTGGGCGAAGCTCCGGCACGCGACGATCCTCTACGGCGCGCAGCTCGGCGCGGAGTGCGACGCGCCCGAGTACGTGCCTCCGCCCGGGTACGTGGAGCCGGTGCCCGAGGTCTACGAGCGGCTCGGGGCGATGGCGCGGCGGCTCGCGGCGCGGCTCACGGAGGCGGGCATCGACCTCGCGGCGCGCCCGGAGGGAGACGACTACTACTACCGGCCGCTGTCGGACAAGACGGAGACGCTGCTTCGGCTGCTCGACTTCCTGCGCGACACGGCGCGCGCCGAGCTCGACGGAAGGGCGCTCGACCGCGAGACGCGGCAGCGCATCACGCTCATCGGCGGGGAGGTGGAGTGGCTGCTGATCTCGCTCGCCAACACGGACCTCTTGAGCCAGCGGGACCAGGACATGGCCATCGTCGCCGACGTCTTCACGTTCCGGAGCGCGCAGCAGGCGGTGGAGGTGGGGCTCGCGCGGCCGGATCTGATCTACGCGATCATTCCGACGTCCGACGGGCCCGTGCTCGCGCGCGGCGCGGTCATGAGCTACCGCGAGCTGCTCCACCCGATGGAGGAGCGCATGACCGACGAGGAGTGGCGCGCGCGGCTCGACCGGGGGGAGGAGCCGCCACTTCCGTCGTGGGTCGCGCCGATCTACGCCGAGCCCGTGGGAGCGGTCCTGCTCGCGGACGACGCGGAGGGCGTCGACCGGTGCGGGCCGATGACCGGCGCGCCGATGGAGATCTGAGTGCGCGCGTGGCTCGGGGCGGCGGCGGGGCTCTTCCTGGTGCTGGGGACGGCGCTCCCGCCCGCGCGGGGGGATGGGCCGGCGCGGGAGACGCGGCTCGCGATCGGCGGGGACGTGCTGCTCGGGCGCGGCGTTTCGCGGCGGGCCGCCCTGGGCTCGTGGGAGGCGGTGCTCGCGCCGCTGCGTCGCGCCCTCGCGGATGCCGATACGGCGATCGTGAACCTCGAGAGCCCGCTCGCGCCGTGCCTGCCGGGGGGCACGGTGCAGCGGCCGCGGCTGTGCGGCGAGCCCGACGCGGCCTTCGCGCTCCGGCGGGCCGGCGTCGACGCGGTGACGCTCGCGAACAACCACGCCCTCGATGCCGGTGAGGAGGGGCTCACGCGGACGGTCGCGGTGCTCGGCGAGGCGGGGATCGGCGTCGTCGGCGAGGACGCCGCGCGGACGGGCGTGCCGCGGGTCGAGCGTCTCGGCTCGGTCGCCGTCGTCGCCGCCAACCTGACGCCGAGCGCGCATCCGCCCGCCTCGCGCGTGCCGATCCCGACGCCCGAGGCGCTGGGCCGTGCGGTGGCGGCGGCGGGGCCGGCGCCGGTCGTGGTCGTGTTGCACGCGGGGCGCGAGCTCGACCCGCATCCGCAGCCGCGCGACGGTCGCTACGTGCGGGCGGCGCTCGGCGCGGGCGCCGACGCGGTCGTGATGCACGGCGCGCACGTGGTGCGGCCGTTCGTCGAGGACGACGGCGTGCCCGTGCATCTCGGTCTCGGGAACCTGCTCTTCGATCAGCGGCGCGAGGAGACGCGCACCGGGGCACTGCTGACGCTGGCGATCGGGCCGCATGGCGTGCGCGTGGAGTCCGTCCGGGGCGTGCGGCAGTAGCCGGGGCCTGACCGGCGCCCGCAACTTCAGCGCGCCGGGGCGTGCCCGTCTTCCGACCATAGGGCACTCGAGAATGGTGCGAAACGATGTGGCAGCCAAGCCCGCGCGCCTGGGCGGCGCTCAGCCGCTGTCGTAGCGGAGGCGACCTCCTCGGAGGTGCTGGCGGATCCCTCGGTCCCCGAAGCGGACGCCCTGGGCGAGATCGACGAGCAAGATCTGGTCGACGGTGTCGTTCTGATCAGGCGTCGTCGCCGTATTTGCGTGGACCCCTGCCGCATATGCATCGGCAACGAGGTGCAGCGGCCGCACGTCGACCTTCTTCCCACGCAGGATGTACAGTCCGCCCCCCTTGCCACCGGTCGCGCCAGGGCTTCGGCCCGCGCGGTTGCCCGTGATGATCACGTGCTCGTTCAAATGCACGTCGACTGCCTCGAAGTCGTACACGCCTATCAGGATCGCGGTGAAGTAGTCGGGGAACCAGTCGGGCAGGACTCCGCCGCCACCGGACGATTCTGAGGAGATCATGACGCCGCCGCCCGCCCAATCGACCGCGTGGTTCGCCGCGATGAAGGTCGGTCTCGTCGCGCTCCCCGCGATGGTCACAGCGACGTTTCGAAAAGCCAACGCGCCCCCACCCACCTGCTCGGATTGTCCGATGCCAATATTGTTCGTGAAGGTGCAACGGCGGATGACCGTGTCGGAGCCCATCGTGGCACGCAGCGCACCGCCGCCGCCCCTCCGTTCTGGCCTTTCGGCGACTCCGGCGCGATTGCCTATGAAGTAGGAGTCTTCGACCACGATTCGGGAGAGGACGCTCGCATACAATGCACCGCCATCGTCAGCCGCTTCATTGCGCTCGAAGGTGCACCGCCGAATCACGGCCTGGGACACGTGCGCCTTCCGAAGCAGCCGTCCATCCCACAACTGGTCCCTTCGGTGCCGGAGATACGCAACCGTCATCAGGTACATCATGGCCCCGATCACCTCGTCCTGGTTGCTGGGTACCGGCTGACCGTCCGTAACCAGACTGTAGAGGTAGCTAAGAACCTCCCATTGGAACCGGTGGTTCAAGATCACCGCATCGACCAAGCCTGCACTGGATAGCCACGCCTCGAGATCTGCTATCAGATGCTCGACCTTCAGGTCCCGCGTGAGCCGGTCCGGAATCGTGATCTCGAGGCCCATTCCACCGCCGTCACGGCGCGTCTGGCTGACCGCACGGTTCTGCTCGAAGACGCAGTCCTCGACCAAGGGCCAGCCATACCCCGAGACCCCGATGCCACCACCGCGGCCGGTGACTCGATTGTTAATGAACCTGCACCCCACGACGTGGCCCGAGGCCCAAACGAAGCCGAGGCCGGCACCAAACGACTGACCGCCGAGTGCCCAGTTCGGTATGGGTCGATTGAACGGCTCGAAGTACTCAGGTAAGGCGGTGTTGGTGCGCTGCAGCAAGTCCCGTACGTCATCGGGCACGAGGGGAACCCTCAGGAGCAAGGTGATCAGCATCTCGATGCGCGTACGGAACAACCGACCCAAGCCAGCCGCGCTCGTCTGGTTGGAGCTGTGGGCACGGGTCACGTTGTTTCGAAAGAGACAATCCTCGATCAGAAGCCCTGAAGGCTCGCTCGCCTCCTCCTGTCCCATGCCCATGTCGACGACGGCGACGCCGGCGCCCGCGCCCATCGCCGGGTCGCCTTCGTCGTTGACGGTGCGGCCACCTTCGATCACCAACCCGGTCAACCGTACGCGCCGAAGGTGCCGCCCCTCCACTCGGAGCACCCGCCCCTTTTGCTCCCGCGGCGCAATTCGGGGATAGCTGCTTGCCCGAAAGCCTCGATCGCGTGGCTTGATCGGTGAGCTCCGCCAGGCCGCGCTCACCAGTGTGACGTCCTTGCGGATGAGGAGCTCTCCCTCCGCATAGCGATGCGTGTCGAGGATCTCGATCACATCGCCCGATTGCGCGGCATCCAACGCCGCGCGAATGCTCCGCGCCGGATGGCTTCGGCTCGTGAACGGCGACGCCGGCCCCGACGCGGAATCATCTCCCCGAGCAAACTCGACGTAGCGACGCGCCACGCAACCCCTCCACGCGACTGGGCTGGTTACTCAATCGGTTCCCACTCCCAGTCGCTGTCCGGCACACGTTGCCAGGTCGGCAAGCCCTCACTCTCGCGCAGCAGAATGAGACTGGTCGGCATGCGCACTTCCCATGGGTCTCCGATCGGGATCGCACCGTCGACGGCGCCACGTTCGCGGATCTCGTCGACAATCGACAGGTAGAGCGGATCCGTGATGGTCGGCTCGCCTCGCCCTTCGAAGGGCACCCCTCGCTCGAGGAAATAGGAAACGGCGCGCTCGAACCCGGGCCGGACGGAGAACACAACGCGTGCGGATCCTGCCTGCAAGAACTGCTGGAACTCGTAGTCGGGGTCGTCCTTCCGAAACCGAGCATCCCAGTCTGCCGCCCAGAAGTACGGATAGAACGCGTACTGCAGCTGGTTCCACTCGAACGCATGCTCGAGGAAGCGAATGAGGGTGCCCTGGATGCGCGCGTCTTCGAAACGGAACGTGGGGGGATCGTCGCCGTTGTCCACCATAGGTGAGGAGTCGGTGAACCAACGTTGCCTCAGAATCGCGATGCAGTGCTTCTTCAGCTCGGTAAGAATGATCTGGCGACGCCGGGTCGGCGGAAGGCCCACTTCGCGCTCTTCCTCCTCTGCGGCCTGCCGAATCTCCGCCATGACTCGGGCGAGCTCGTCCTTGTGCTCCAAGACCCGTGCTCGGTACGCCGCCGCGATGGTCTCATGGGTTCGGAGCTTCCAGGCATGGAGAGCACCGGGAAGACGCTCGAACTCCACTTCCAGCACGACGCTGTGATTTGCGGTCTGGAACGGCAGCACGCTCACGGCGACGTTGCTCTCGGCCTCGAACTCGGATGGATTGGTGAACGAGAACGTCAGCGTCTCGTGACCGTGCGCAAAGTAGAGCTGCCCCTCGGTGGGGTTGCCGCCAACGTGCGTGCGATCGGTCCCGTCGATGACCCTGTGCTGGTTTGGAATCGAGACGGCTACGTGAAGCCCGTCGATGTCGTTCGTGAGCGCGAGCACGGAGACTCGTGCCTGCGTGGGGATGTACCCCGCGGGGATCTTCACTTCGAGCGCGATCGGAGGCGCCGATGCGTCGCCCGCTTCTGACGCTGCTCCTCCTCCCTCTAGCCCGACCGGCTGCACGTGCTTGGCCATGGCGCTCTTGAAGTTCGGGGGTGGAATCTCGAGCCCGGTGGCGCCATAGGTCTTTGCGAGCTGTAGGAAGTGAGCGGGGTCATCGACCTCGGCCTCCTCGTACTTGAGCCCGGCAGCGGTCACGTCGAGCGGCACCGGCGGACGCGGAAGCGTCGGCTGCGCCTTGTCGGGGTTCCTTTCGAGATGCCACAAATACGAGGCGGGCTCGGGGATCATCAAGTCGAACATCTGGCGCTTGCCGTAGTTGAAGACCTGAGCCTCGTAGACCTTCTCCAGGAACTGATAGATCCCGCTCGTCCCCTCGTCGGATTCGTTCGTGAAAGAGTGCAGGTTCCGCTCTTCGGTCTCGCGCATGATCTTGCGGACCCGCTCGGATCGAACACGCTCCTTGACTCGGTCGAGAGAGCGTTGAACCACCTCCTTGGCGTACTTCGTCGAGTTGCGCGCCTTCGTTTCTTCGGAGCGCTCTACATCGATGCCGAGATCCGATCCGAACTCGACGACGGGCCCGTACTGACCGGAGACGGTGAGATCGAAGCTGTATTTCTGGTCTTCCTTGATGGTGCGGGACGCCTCGTCTTCGAGCTCGAAGCGTTCCGTGGTTTCGAGCTCCTCTTCCTTCTCGGTTTCGCTCTCGGTCTCCTGCGTGACGATCTCCTCGAGCCGTTCGAGCTGGCGGTGCTCGCGGCTCCGCGTCTCGAACGCCATGATGTTCTCCACATGCGCTATCTCGGTCGATTCATAGCGCTTGATGTGTTGCCGCACGACGAGGAGATCGGCGACACCCACCGACTGAACGGCGCCGGTAAGCGAGAGGAAGTCGGGCGGCAGCGGGCCGGCGATGGTCGTTCGCAACGGTGCGTCTTCTTCGACCGTCCCTTCGGCGACCGCGGCCACGGTCCAATAGCCAGCGTAGAGCCGCGACAGCGTCCCGAGGCTCGGCGGCGCCGCGTGGGGAGCCGCGGCCGCGAACAGGAGCGTGTCGGAGAGCCGCTCCGCGTCGTGCACCAGCTTCCCGGCCTCGACCAGATCGTCCGGCAGACGAGCCAGGAACGCCCCCACCGTGGAGTCTGCCTCGCCCATCGCGGCGGACAGTGCCTCGTCGACCGTCGAGCCGTGCGTGAGCTTCGCGACCGAGTCGACGACCTGGTTCGAGCTTCCGTGCCCGAGGCTCGCTTCCGCTACCTTGCGCCGCGCCTCCGGGGGCAACTGCTCCAGCTTCTCGTAGTTGGGGGTGCGTCGGAGCCGGGGCCCCTTCGGCGGCGCACCCGCCGGGCCGAAGTGGATGTAGCGAAAAACATCGTCGGTAGATGTCTGGATCGACATTTCAGCTCCTGTTCTGGTGTGCTGCACACACCAAGCGCTCGTACTCGCGCGGAAGGTCCGGGTTCGACGACATGTCACTGATCGAAAAAAGACCGTGCGGCACGACTGCCACCGTTCACCCTCATGGGGCCGACCGATTTTCAGGGTCATGGGGCCGGGGAAGGTGTTGCGACCGGGTCGGATGATGGCCCGTCGCCGAGCCCGTGTCGAGCGTGATCGGAGGGCTCGCGT
>JBDIVX010000234.1:0-9574 GCA_039794305.1 Candidatus Neutrinellum sp. | reverse complement strand
GAACTTGGTGCTGAAGAACGGCTGGAAGAGGCGCGAGCGGGTCGGCTCGGCCATGCGGCACCCGTCGTCCGTCACGCGGACCCGCACGAGATCGCTTCCGCCCTGCTCGGGCGCGAAGCAGGTGGTCTCGCCGCAGGTGAACCCGCCCGGGACGAGGTCCGTCGTCACCCGGATGGCACCCCGGCGGTCGCCGATCGCCTCGGCGGCGTTGATCACGAGGTTCATCACCACCTGCCGGAGCTGCGACTGGTCGCCTCGGACCGGTGGGAGCCCCCGCCGGAGATCGGTCGCGATCGCGATCTTCTTCGAGAGAGAGATGCGCAGGAGCTGGAGCGTCTCGTCCACCACGCCGTCGACGTCGAGCAGCTCGGCGGTGGTGCTCTTCTGCCCGGCGTACGTGAGGAGCTGGCGGCAGAGGTCGGACGCCGTCATGCACGCGTTCTCGATCTGCAGCAGCTCTTCGCGCTGCGTCGCCTGCGGGGGCATCCCACTGCGAACGACGGAGGCCGTACCGAGGATCGTGGTGAGGAGGTTGTTGAAGTCGTGCGCGATGCCTCCGGCCAGCATGCCGAGGCTCTCGAGCCGCTGGCGGCTCATCAGCCGGCGCTCCATCGCGAGGCGCTCGGCTTCGGCGCGCTTCTGATCGGTCACGTCCCGTGCGACTCCCAGCACGCTCTCGACCGATCCGTCCGGACCGTGCTCCGGTACCAGGCGCAACGAGTAGATCCGCGCGCCGGTCGGCGTCTCGACCTCGAGCTCCGTGTGGACCTCCCGGCCGGTCTCCAACACGTCTCGGTGAGACCGCTCGCACTGATCCGCGGCCGGGTGCGGGAAGCCGAGCTCGTGCATCGTCCGGCCGATCGCCGCCTCGCGCGAGAGGCCGGTGACCGCCTCGATGGCGAGGTTCGCATATCGGATGCGCAGGTCGGGTCCCGTGCGCGTGATCACGTCGGGCGCGTTCTCGACGATGGCCTCGAAGGTGCGGGTCCCCTCGTTCCCCCCGCCCGTCGCATCCTGTCGGCTCATCGTCGGCGGTCGCCCTGACTCCCCCGCCTGGGTTGCGCCCCCATTGTACCGGCCCGAGGGCGTGAAGCCATGGGCAATTTACAGAGCCAGCAGGTCGCGCGCCCGGCGCAGGCGCTCGGCGTCCTCTCTCGGCAGGCCGTCTGCGGCGAGCGCCTCGTCGATGGCGGCCACGGCGCGGGCGCCGTAGGCCCGCTGCAACAGGGCGGTCGCGCGAGTCGAGGTGCGCGAGTGCGCGGCGAGTTGCACGAGGTCGGCCAGCATGGCCGGGTCGCCGGCCGCCTGGGGCGTGGCCTCGAACGCCAGCTCGTAGCGCTCGATGGCGTCCGGGCGCCAGCCGCGCACGAAATAGGTGCGCGCGATGAGGATGAGCGGGCGCGGGTCTTCCCGGTGCTCGCGCGCATGGGTGCGCAGCCGCCCGACCGTGCGTTCGCTGGGCGCGCGGCCCAGGTCGAGCTGCCTCTTGGTCTGCGCGAGCAGCGACGGGGTCGGGCGCGCGTCCCAGGGGTTCGGCGCCGCCGCAGGAGCAGGCTCTTGCGGCGCCCCGGCGGGCTCCTCTTCGGGGGGCGGTGGATCGACCACCGGCGGCGGCCGCACGGCGGGAGGGGCGGGCTCCGCGGCGTGCCGCTCGGACTCCTCCGCGTCGCCCGGCCCGAGCGCCGCGAACAGCCCGGCGACCGCGACCGCTCCGAGGACGACGAGGAGCGCCGCCGCTCCGAGCACCGCGGCGACGACCCTCTTGCCGCCGCTCCGGCCCTGCGCGCGGCTCGGCGTCGGCGCGACCGCGTGCCCGGGCATGGTGGCCGCGGTGCCCGACACGGTCGCGCGGCTGGGCTCGGCCTTCGGCCGCTCGTGCGAGACGCCCGTCTCACGGACCGCAGGGTCCGGGAGCGCCGAGATGGCGGCGAGCATCTTCCCGGCGTCCTGGAACCGAGCCGGGCGCTCCTTGGCGGTCGCCCGCGCGAGCAGCGCCTCGAGCTCCGGACAGGCGACGCGCGACGGGCAGAGCGCCTCGAGCCGTGGCAGCGGGCTCAGTAGCTGCATCCGCAGGACCTCCCCCGGCTCACCGTCGAAGGGGCGCACGCCCGCGAGCATCTCGAACAGAAGGAGGCCGGCCGCGTAGACGTCGCTGCGGATGTCGCTCGGGTCGCCGGTCGCCTGCTCGGGGGCCATGTAGGACGGTGTGCCGAGGATCGCGCCGGTCCGCGTGAGCGGCGGCCCACCGGCGGGCTCCTCCCGCGCGACGAACTTCGCGAGCCCGAAGTCGAGGAGCTTCACGTGCTCGTGGCCGTCCGGCAGCGCCTGCAGGAAGACGTTGCCGGGCTTGAGGTCGCGGTGTGCGACGCCCTGCGAGTGTGCGTAGGCGAGCCCGCGCAGGATGTCGTGCTCGATCTGGAGCGCCTGGCCGGGCGAAAGCGGCCCCTCGGCGAGCCGTTCCTTGAGGGTGCGGCCCGCGAGCAGCTCCATGACCAGGTAGGGCATGTCGTCGGCGACGCCGTAGTCGGTCACGGTCACGACGTTCGGGTGCGACAGCGCCGCGAGCGCCTTCGCCTCCCGCTCGAACCGGCCGCGCAGGGTCGCGTCGTTGCCGTACTCCGCGAGCAGCACCTTGAGCGCCACCTCCCGGCCGAGCTTGATGTGCTCGGCGCGGTAGACTGCGCCCATGCCGCCCGCCCCGAGCATGCCCAGGATGCGATAGCGGCCCTCGAGCACGCGCCCTTCGAGGGACTCTTCCCGCTGCGCCGGCTCCATCCGAACCCCGGAGGATACCCCCAAACCCGCCGGTCCTCGACGTGAACTCGCACGTCGCTACAATCCGCCTCCCATGACCGACGCCCCGCCCACCGACGATCGCACGCCGCGCGGCGGTCGGGTAGCCATCGTCGGCCGCCCGAACGTGGGCAAATCCACGTTGCTGAACGCCCTGCTCGGCCAGAAGCTCGCCATCGCCACGCCACGACCGGGTACGACCCGGAGCAACGTGCTCGGCGTGTACATGAAGGCCGAGCCGCCGACCCAGATCGCGTTCGTGGACACGCCCGGCATGGGGCACTCGAAGACGGCGCTGCACAAGCTGCTGGTCGAGCTCGCGCAAGCCGGGCTCGCCGACACGGACGCCGTCGTCCTCGTGACCGACCGGGCCGCGAAGGACGGCGGCGTGTTCGAGGGCGACCTCGGGGTGCTCGACACGGTGAGGGTGGCCGGCGTCCCCATCGTCCTCGCGGTCAACAAGGCGGACACGTTCCGGCCGAAGGACAAGCTCCTGCCGCTGCTCGCGGCATGGCAGCAGGCGCACGACCTCGCGGCCATCGTCCCGGTCTCGGCGACCGAGGGCCACAACCTCGACGCGCTGGTCGCGGAGCTGCGCAAGCTCCTGCCGGAGGGTCTCCTCTACGACGAGGACTTCCTGACGGACCGGCCCGAGCGCTTCTTCGCGGCCGAGCTCGTGCGGGAGGCGGTGATGCGCCACACCCGCGACGAGGTCCCCTACGGAGTCGCGGTGCTGCTCGACGAGTACCTGGAAGAGGAGAAGCTGACGCGCATCAGCGCGACCATCGTCGTGGAGAAGCCCGCGCACAAGGGGATCGTCATCGGTGCACGAGGGTCGCTCCTCAAGCAGATCGGGACCGAGGCGCGGCTCGAGATCGAGCGGCTCATCGGCCGGAAAGTCTTCCTGAAGCTGTGGGTCAAGGTGGTCCCGGGCTGGACCACGCACCCCGGGCGCGTGCGCGAGCTCGCGATGGGGGAGAGGGAGTAGGCCGTGGCGCGTCGTCCTCGCAGGAGCGAGCGGCTCCCGGCCCCGCTCCCGTCGGGCGCGGCGGGGACCCGGCCCGTCGTCGCCATCGTCGGACGGCCCAACGTCGGCAAGAGCACGCTCTTCAACCGGCTCGCCGGACGGCACGTGGCGATCGTCGAGGACGTGCCCGGCGTGACTCGCGATCGGCACTACGCCGACACCGAGGCCATGGGCAAGCCGTACGTGCTCGTCGACACCGGAGGCTTCGAGCCGTCGTCCGAGGACGTCATGGCGGCGTCGATCGCCGAGCAGGTGAAGCTCGCGGTCGAGGAGTGCGACATCGTGATCTGCGTGCTGGACGCGACGACCGACCCGACACCGGCCGACCGGGAGGCGGTGCAGATGCTCCGGCAGGTGGCCGACAAGCCGGTGCTCTACGTCGCGAACAAGGCCGACTCGCCGAAGAAGGCGCTCGGAGCGGCGTCACACTACGAGCTCGGGGTCGCCGAGGTCCTGCCGGTGAGCGCCCTGCACGGGCACGGTACCGGCGAGCTCGAGGAGCGCCTCGCGGAGATCTTGCCCGAGCCCCCGCCCGAGCCCGAGCCCGTCGCCGGCGCGGGGGCCCCGCGCGTGGCCATCGTGGGTCGGCCGAACGCCGGCAAGTCGTCGCTCGTGAACCGCCTGCTCGGCGAGGAGCGGCACGTGGTCGACCACCGGCCCGGGACCACCGTAGACAGCATCGACTCGCTCATCGTCCGCGGCGGCCGCGAGATGGTGCTCATCGACACCGCGGGGATGCGCAAGAAGGCGCGGATCCGAAAGGGCGTCGAGGGGCTCGGCGTGATCCACGCGATCCGCTCGATGGAGCGGAGCGACGCCGTGGTGCTCATGATCGACGCGGCCGAGGGGCCGGGCGAGCAGGACGCCAAGATCGCCGGTCTCGCCGAGGAGCGGGGGCTCGCGCTCGTGATTGGGCTCAACAAGATGGACGCGCTCGACGAGGACGCCCGCAAGAGGGCGGTCCGGCGCACCCGCGAGATCCTGTCGTTCGTGCCGTGGGCGCCGGTCGTGACGCTCAGCGTGAAGACCGGACGCGGGGTGAACAAGCTGATGGACGCGCTCGAGGGGGCGATCGCGTCGCGCGAGAAGCGCGTCACGACGGGCGAGCTCAACCGGTTCTTCGAGGAGGTGATCGAGCGGCACCCTCCGCCCACGATGAAGAACCGCGCGGTCCGCATCTTCTACATCACGCAGGCCGCAACCCGCCCGCCGACGTTCGTCGTCGTCACGAACCAGCCTCGGTACGTCCACTTCAGCTACCAGCGCTACGTCGTGAACCAGATCCGGGAGCGGTTCGGCTTCGAGGGCACCGCGATCCGGGTGAAGTACCGCGCAAAGCGCAAGAGGTAGGGCCTTCAGATCGGCGTGCCGGACCCGTCGATCAGCGCCCCGAGGCGCGTGGGATCGAACCCGGTCAGGATCGTCCCGCGGAAGTCGATGACCGGGATGCCGCTCGGCGAGACGCCGGCGCGGCGACACTTGGCCTGCATCTCGGCGTGGGCTTCGGGGTCGCGCTCGACGTTCTTCTCGACGAAGGCGACGCCGCGCTGCCGGAAGTACCGCGCCGCCGACCGGCAGGCGCCGCACCAGTCGGCGCCGTAGATGACGACGTCGGCGTCGATGGCCCCCTCTCCCTGCTCCCCCTCCGCGGCCGCCACCGAGTCGCCCGCGGCGCGATCGATGAGCGCCTCGAACGCCTCGCGCGGGACCTTGCGGACGGCGTAGCGACCGCCGTCGCGCGGCGCGCGGAGGTCGGCGAGGTACACGTAGGCCGGGTCGAGCCGCTGCTCGGGCGCGAGCCGGAGAGAGTCGACGCGCACACGGTCGCGGTGCGACTCGGGGATCTCGTCGCGGCTGTCGGCGGTGTGGGGTCCCTCGTCGTCGAACCACACCAACAACAGCCCCTCGCAGTCGCCTGCGACCTCGAACGGTGGCGTGACCTCCTCGCCGTCGGTGTCGGCCGTGGCTTCGTTGTGCCGGCCGGCCGGATCGGACGGCTCGTCCTCGCACGCCACCGAGAGGACGGCGAAGATCACGATCGGAACGAGCGCGCGCTCACCCATGGCGGCTCCTGAGCGCCGTCATCTCGTCCTTGCACCTGCCGAGCGACTCGCGGGCCTCGCCGATCGCCTCGTTCGACGCCTCGAGCGCCTGCTCCACCTCGGCGGCCCGGCCTGCGGGGATGGGCGCGTCGCGGTCGCCGTCGGTAAGCTCGGCGAGCATGCGGCTCGCGCGCGCCTGCTCCTCCTCGGCGCGCAGGAGGGCCCGGTGGCCCGCGACGCACGTGTCGCGCACCCCGACGAGCTCGGGATCGCGCAGGGTGAGCCCCTCGAGGTCTTCGATCTGCCGGCGGCGCACGGCGGGCGGCGCCTCTCCGTCGACCCGCGCCTCGCGGTCGAGGAGCAGACGCTCTTCGTTCGCCCGGCGGTCCGAGCAGCCGAGGACGGCGAGCACCGAGAGCAGGAGCACGACGCGCGTACGCACGGACGTGAGCATAGGAGGACGGCCGCTCGGCGCAAGAGCTTGACGGTCGGGCACGGGCCTGCGGGAATGGGGACCCGTGAGAGGCCCTCGGCACCACGTCGTCCTGATCCCCGGGATGTTCGGGTTCGGCAAGCTCGCAGGCTACGACTACTTCGAGCACGTCGAGCGGGCGCTGGCCGCCCGGTTCGAGCGCGAGGGCTTCGAGGCTTCGCTCGAGATCGTGCCGACGCCGCCGACGGCGTCGATCCGGCGTCGGGCGCGCGTCGTGGCGGAGACGGTGTGGGAGTCGGCGGGCGACGACCCGGACGCGCACATCCACCTCGTCGGCCACTCGACGGGTGGTCTCGACGCGCGGCTGCTCGCTTCGCCCACGGTGAACCTGAGGATGCCGGCCGACCGGCTCGCGTGGACTCGGCAGATCCGTTCGGTCGTCACGATCAACACGCCTCACTACGGCACACCGCTCGCGGGCTTCTTCGCCACCGTCTCGGGCACGCGGCTCCTGTACGCGCTGTCGCTCTTGACGTTCACGACGCTGAAGTACGGCGGGCCACCGCTCACGGTCTTCTCCACGTTGGTCGCCGCGGTCGGCGGGCTCGACGAGGCCCTCGGGCTCGACGTCAAGCTGCTCGACCGAGCGACGGACCTGATCCTGCGTGTCATCGGGCCGCGTGGGCGCGACGAGGTGCACGACTGGCTCGACGGCATCCGACAGGACCAGGGCGGCATCATCCAGCTCACGCCGGAGGCGATGGACATCTTCGACGCAGCCGCGGAGGACTCGGGCGACGTGCGCTACGGCTCGATCGTCACGGCGTCGCCGCCGCCGGCGCCGGTGCGGCTCGCGACGCGCGTCCGATCGCCCTACGCGGCGCTCACCGCGACCATCTACTCGACGCTCTACCAGGTGACGAGCCGCGAGCTGAAGGAGTATCCGTGCCCGGCGCCCACGGGCGACAACCTCTCCGTGCTCGAATCGGGCATCGGGCGGGAGGTCACGGGCAGCTCCTGCGACGGCATCGTCCCCACGCTCAGCATGATCTGGGGGCGGCTCCTGTGGGCCGGCCGCGGCGACCACCTCGATATCGTCGGGCACTTCCAGGACGACGCGCGGCCGCCGGTCCACGTCGACTGGCTCTGGAGCGGTTCGAGCTTCACGCGCCGCCGGTTCGCCGACGCGATGGACGCCCTGGCGTCGTTCCTCCTCGAGGACGCCTGAGCTCCGTTCGGGCGTCGCCGGCGCTGCTCGAGTTGCATTCGGGCGTGTCCCCGATGCAACTCGAGTTGCATTCGGGCGTGTCCCCGATGCAACTCGGTCGAGTCGGTCCGTGGTAGTCTGCTCGCGTGAGCCGCCGGCCCCGCAAGCGCCCCGAGGACGCCACCAAGACCCTCCGGTTGGACGAGGGCGCGCCGCTGCGTGACCAGGTCGCCGCGGCGGTCCGCTCGCGGTATCGGCCCGTCCTCGTCGTGATCTCGGGCGACAGCATGGGGCTGCGCGCGAAGGTGGAGGGCAACATGCTGGTCGGGCGGGACCCGGAGGCCGACCTCGTGCTCCCGGACGCGGGCGTGTCGTGGCACCACGCGATGATCGAGGACCGCGGCGACAGCCGGGTCGTCGTGGACCTCGGGAGCACCAACGGGACCACGGTCAACGGCAGGAAGCTCGACGAGGGGCCCCTCCAGCACGGCGACAAGATCGTCTTCGGCAAGACCACCGTGCGCTTCGAGGTGCAGGACCAGGCCGATCAGGCCTACGACGAGATGGTCGCCCGGCTCATCAACATCGACGACCTCAGCGGGCTGTACACGAGGCGACGCTTCGACGCCGAGCTGGTCATGATGCTCCAGCTCGCGGCGAGCCGGGGTGAGCCCCTGGGCCTGCTCGTGATGGACCTCGACGGGGTCAAGAGGATCAACGACACCCACGGGCACGCCTTCGGCGCCTTCGTCATCGGCGAGTCGGGGCGGGTGATCGGGCGGGTCGTCGAGGGACGCGGGATCGCGTGCCGGTTCGGCGGCGACGAGTACATCGCCGCCGTCCACGGCGCCGACGGGGCGGCGACGGCCGCGATCGGCGAGGAGATCCGCGCCGCCATCGCGGAGCACCACTACGAGAAGGACGGCATCGAGCTGCACCCCGGCATCTCGATCGGCGTCGCCTCCTTCCCCGAGAACGCGGCCGACAGCCGGACCCTGTTCCTCCACGGCGACGAGGCGCTCTACCGCGCGAAGGCCGCGGGGAAGAACCGGGTCTCGCTGTAACATTGCACCTGGCTAGGCGATCGGCCGTTGCGGATCGCCGCGATCGCGTTCAGAGTGGCGCCGCCGTGACGGGGGGCATGGCGCCCCGACCCGCGCGCGACGCACTCGAGATGGGCGAGTACATCGGCCGCTACCGCATCGAAGAGCACATCGCCACCGGCGGGATGGGCGAGGTCTACCGCGCCACGCCCGCGGACGGCGTCCCGAAGCCGGTCGCGCTGAAGGTCATCCGGCCCGAGGTCGACGCCGACCCCGGGCTGCGGTCCATGTTCGAGTCGGAGGCGCGCGTGGCGCTCGCGCTCTCGCACGCCAACGTGGTCCAGACGTTCGAGGTCGAGCGCAACCGCGGCCGACTGTTCCTCGCGATGGAGCACGTGGACGGGCTCGACGTGGCGCGGCTCATCCGGACGGTGACCCGGCGGCTCCGGCAGCCCCTGCCCTACCGGCACGTCCTGCTGATCACATGCGACGCGCTCGAAGGGCTCGACTACGCGCACCGGAGCCGCGGCCCGGACGGCGCGCCGCTCGGGCTCGTCCACCGCGACATCTCCCCCGGCAACATCCTCGTGTCCTGCGAGGGCGAGGTGAAGATCGCCGACTTCGGCGTCGCGTTCAGCACGCTCCGGACGCACCGGTCGCTCGTCGGGACGCTCAAGGGCAAGCTCGTGTACATGGCGCCCGAGCAGCTCCGAGGCGAGACGGTGGACGGCCGCGCCGACATCTACTCCATGGGCGCGGTGCTCTACGAGATGCTCACGGGCCGGCGGCCCTTCGACGCCTCGGGCGCCGCGGCGATCCCCGACATCCTCGCCGGCCGTTTCCCGCGCCCGCGTGAGCTCCGGCCCGAGCTGCCGGCGGCGCTCGAGGAGATCGTCCTGACGGCGATGGCGACCGACCGCGACGATCGCTTCCTCACGGCCGCGGCCATGGGCGAGTGGCTGCGCGAGGCGGCATGGGAGCTCGGCTACGTGCCGTCGAGCATCGACCTCGGCGAGTTCGTGCGGACCG
>JBDIVX010000233.1:0-9610 GCA_039794305.1 Candidatus Neutrinellum sp. | reverse complement strand
TTCACATCGCGGTGTCGATCTCCTTTCACCTCGCCCCGGGCCCGGTCGCCAGAGGCGAGCACCAAATCCCGCGCGCCGCAACCCACCGCGCGCTCCTCACGGTCATACCCTGTACGACGCGCTCGGCCGGCTCACGCGCGTCTCCCGGGGGGGCCACCGGGTGCGGCTCACGTACGACGCGCTCGGGCAGCGGCTGCATCGGTTCGAGACGGGTCCCGGCAGCTCACACCACACCCTGTACCCATCCGACTGGGCCGAGCTGCGCGACGACCGGCTCGTGCGGCTCGTGCGCGGCGGCGGCCCGGACGGCGTGCTCGCGGAGGTGGATGCCACGCCGGCCGACCCAGCCTCGCCGCAGAGCGCCGCCCTTCTCGGCGACGGCTTCGGCAACCTCGCCCACGCCGACCCGCTCGGCGCAAGCCCCGCGTCGCCCGGCACGCGCCGCTACGAGGCCTTCGGCACCGTGCGCAGCGAGAGCGGTGCCACGACGAGGGTCGAGCGCGGCTTCGCCGGCCTCGTCCCCGAAGGCCGCACGGGCCTCCTCTACGCCCGCGCCCGCCACTACGAGCCCGAGACCGGCCGCTTCCTCCAGCCCGAGCCGATGGGCCTGTTCCAGTCGAACCTCTACAGCTACGGCGCCAACAACCCCATCGTCTTCAGCGACCCGTCGGGCTTCGCGCCGCAGCTCAACCTCTCGGGACCGCCGGACTTCCTCGGCTTCGACTTCGGGGATCCGTTCTTCGACCCGCTCGTCTCGCCGACGGCGATCCGCGCGTCGCTCGAGGGGAGCGCGACAGCCCAAGGTAGGCGCTTCGCCGACGCGGGGAACGTTGCGACAGATGCGGCAAGAGGGTCGAAGTCTCCCGATGATGCGGTACGGGACGCGGTTTTGCTGGCCCGGGGTGCTCTCTTGCTACGCAGGACGTTTGAGATGCAGTCGATCGAAGACTTTACGAGTTCATTCTTTGAACTCCAAGGTCGCAACGAAGCTGACATCGACTTCATTAGATTCGGCTTTATCGACTCTTTGAATACTATCTTCAAACGGAACCTCGATGTCGCAGTACTTGGAGGTGCACAGCAGAATATCGATTCACTCATAAGAACGCCGGCCGAGCTTCTTGTGACGAAGGGGCTCCCGAGACGGTTGGGAACGATTTTCGATGTCGCTCAGCGAACGCTCGGAATCAGGACCGACGCCGGGATGCTCAGATCCGCTCAGTTCACATGCGATACTCGTACAGGGAGCTGCAGCGGCGAGATTGTGACGAGGATAGTCAGATGATGCGTAGATCCTGCCGCGTCTTTGTGCTTGTCTTCTATACAGTGGTAGCCAACGGAAGCTATCGCGAATCGGCTGCCATCGAGTCGACAGTTGAAGGCACCTTTCTTGTAAGCGTCTTCAACTGTTATATGCCGGTTCCCAGTGAGTTCGTTCTCAACACTCGCGAGACAACGCGGATCATGCTGTTTCACAAGTCGCTTTTCGATGCGATGATGATTACGATCTCCGATTACCAAGCGAATCTCGGAGAAAACTTTTCTGTGATTCGGGAGCATGAATCTCAGCATCTTGCAGTGCAGGACGTCGAGAATACGATCCGAAAAGACATCCGGGTCACTAGGATTCATGACAAGAAGCAACAGGTTATGGTTTATGGTGGAGATCCCGAACTTGTAGACTCGCTCGTGCAGGGATGTCTCTCGGGGGACCAGGGCGGCCGCTACCCGAAGGACTAGACCCCAATCGGGGGTATGCCACGAAGCGTGGACATGGTTTCCGAACCGTCGGTGTCCGAGATCAGACCGTAAAGTCTGTGACGTTCCGAACACCTCGTGCCCCTGGCGGCGCCGTCACCGAGATGGACTACGACGCGAGCGGCAACGCCACCGAGGTGCGCGCGATCGCGCCCGCGCCCGGCGAGTCGCCCGCCGCCGCGTGCGCCGCCCCGGACTCCCCGCGCTGCCTGCGCGAGCGGATCGTCTACGACGCCGGCGAGCGCGCCATCGCCATGACCGACCCGCTCGGCAACGAGACGCGGGCCGAGTACGACACCCGCGGCCGCGTCGTGCGCACGGTGAGCCCGCTCGGGGCCGAGACGCGGAGGGAGTACGACCTCGGCGGCAACCTCGTGCGCGCCGTCGATCCCGTAGGCGCCGAGACGCGCTTCGTCTATGTCACGCGAGAGGTGTGGCGACACGACGGCCGAGCCGTGCGCGGATTCGCTGAGATCGCTAGCCACCGCTACGGCTTCTTCGGCAACCGGATCAGACGACGACATTCCGCGGGACCAGGAACGAGGCGAACCCGCGACAGGCATGCGGTTCGACCCCGATGGCTCAAGGCTGACCTCGACCAGGCTGAGCGCGTCATGCGCGACTCCGAAGGCGGCGTCGTCGAGTGTTGATCTCCGCTCTCGAAGAGCGACATGTGCAACGACGACGTGATCGGAAGGGTGTCGCTGAATCGGCGCCGTCCGGCTGGCGTGTGCTATACGTCTCGTCACTCGTGGGGAAGTGTAGCTATGGCGCTGAACGTCAGAAGCGAAGAAACCGAGGAGCTCGCCGAGGCACTTGCGAAGCTCACCGGAGAGACGAAAACCGAAGCGGTTAGAAAGGCGCTCCGCGACCGGCTCGACCGGGTTCGGCGCGAGAGGGCCGGCAGCCGGCTTGCCGACGAACTCGATGTCATCGCGGAGCACTGCGCGTCCCTGCCGGTACGCGACCCGCGGACCGCTGAAGAGATCCTCGGCTACGACGAGCACGGCCTGCCGCGCTGATGGTCATCGACACCTCGGCCCTGATCGCCATCCTTCAGAACGAGCCGGAACGCCGCACCTTCAACGAAGCCATCGAGGCCTCCGACCGACGCTATATCTCGGTGGCGACCTTCGTGGAGGCGTCGATCGTTATCGAATCGCGCTATGGGGCTGAGGGACTGCGAGATCTCGATGGACTGTTGACCACGGCCGCGATCGAACTCATCGCTGCAGATGCCGAGCAGGGCTACATCGCTCGCACGGCGTTCCTACGGTTCGGCAAGGGCCGCCACCCCGCGGCGCTGAACTACGGCGACTGCTTCGCCTACGCGCTCGCCAAGGTGCGCCGCGAGCCGCTGCTCTTCAAGGGTCGCGACTTCGAGCAAACCGATCTGATGGTCGTCGAGCTTCCAAGGCGAGGGTAGCTCGCTCGAGGAGCTGGCCGTCGTCGACGGGCGGCTGGAGCTGCTCGCGAGCCACCGTGTACGACGGTTTCGGCAACCGGACCGAGACGACGACGTTCACCGAGGCCGCGAGCCAGGGCGAGCGGACGACGGTGATGCGCTACGACGCGGCCGGCGCGGCGCTGACCGGGCTGCGCGACGCCGCCGGCCACTGGACGCAGGCCGAGAACGACGCCCTCGGCCGGCCAAAGCGCGTCGAGACGACGCGCACGGTGGCCGGGCAGACGCAGCCGGAGGCGATCGTCACGACCATGACCTACGACGCGCTCGGGCGCGTGGTCGCGAGCGTCGCGCCCGGCGGCGCCGTCACCGAGATGGACTACGACGCGAGCGGCAACGCCACCGAGATGCGCGCGATCGCGCCCGCGCCCGGCGAGTCGCCCGCCGCCGCGTGCGCGGCCCCGGACTCCCCGCGCTGCGTGCGCGAGCGGATCGTCTACGACGCCGGCGAGCGCGCCATCGCGATGACCGACCCGCTCGGCAACGAGACGCGGGCCGAGTACGACACGCGCGGGCGGCTCACCCGCACGGTGAGCCCGCTCGGCGCCGAGACGCGGAGGGAGTACGACCTCGGCGGCAACCTCGTGCGCACGATCGACCCGGTGGGGGCCGAGACGCGCTTCGTCTACGACGGCGAGGACCGGCTCGCGTGCACGACGAACGCCCTCGGCCAGGTGACGCGCCTCGTGCGCGACGCCGAAGGCCGCGTCATCGAGCGCTGGTTCCCGCTCTCGCAGTGCGACTTCGCGTCCGCCCCGGCGGGCCGGCGCGTCGAGAAGATCGAGTACGACGCCGAAGGCATGCCGCTGCGCATGGGGGACGCCGAGGACCGCGAGGTGGCGCTCGGCGTCGACGAACTCGGCCGGGTGCGCAGCGTGACGGCGCTCCCCGGCACCCCCGACGCCGCGACGACCGCCTTCGCCTACGACCTCGCCGGCCGCCCGCTCGCGCGCACCGACGCGCTCGGGCACGCCTGGCGCTTCCGCTACCGGCTCGGCGTGCGCCGTGCCAAGGCGCCGATTCACAGTGGGTGAGAGTCCCACCCGACAACTGGTCGCTCCAGTCGGTAGCCGCCGGAGCGGTCGTGGAGGTAACGAAGCGATCGAAGCCTTCGGAAACGATCACCTTGGGTGATCAGGCGAGCACGCAGGCCGGAACGTGAGTGAACGCTGAGCAGGCCTCGAAAAGTCGGATGCGGGGGCCGACCGGACGTCGAGACCGGGAAGGCCGTCGTCGCTGGGCGAGACGAGCGACAGCACCCAGCGGCCCCGCCGGGGTAGTGGCGCCGGCATGCGTGGATAAGGGAATCGGACGCAACACGGGAAGCCTCGTTTGGTGAGGGCGCGTGACCCTCAACCGGACTCCCGCGAGGGACAGGCCGGGCCGGGCGAGGTGGCGGAGGGGCCCGTAGTACCGGGGAGGCCGGGTAACGCCGGCGGAGGGAAGGGGCCCTGGTTCGAGGTCAGCGCAGGAAGCGGCGAGAGCCAGGAGATTGGTGATGAGCCTACGAACTCCAGAGAAGGTTGAGAAGCTGCAGGCGGCGCTGCACGCCAAAGCGAAGGGATCCCTCGGTGAACACCTCAAAAGCGGCCATACGTGATCAGCTGAAAAGCGGCCAACGGGAGCCGTCCGGGACTGGTGTTTGGGTTTCTAGCCGTTCTCCTGGGGGTTCTTCAAGGTCCGGCTCGCTCTCGATCGCCAGCTCTGCGGCCCGCACTTGAGGATGTGGGCGTGGTGGAGGAGGCGGTCGAGCATGGCGGTGACGGCGGCGGTGTCGCCGAGGAGTTTGCCCCAGTCCTCGACGGGACGGTTGGAGGTGAGGATCGTGCTCGCGCGTTCGTAGCGCCGCAGGATGATCTCGAGGAGATCCTCCGCGGCGTGAGCCGGGAGTTTTCGCATGCCGAGGTCGTCGATGATGAGAAGCGGCACCGTGGCCAGCTCGCTCATGTGTTTCTTGCGCCGCTCGTCGAGCGTGGCGTCCATCAGCTCTTCGATCAGCATGTGGGCCTCTCGGTAGAGCACGCGGTGGCCTTGCTGGATCGCCGCGAGCCCGATGGCTTGGACCAGATGGCTCTTGCCCGTGCCGGGCGGACCGAGCAGCAAGACGTCCTCGCACTGACTGACGAAGCGAGCGGTGGCGAGTTCGAAGACGAGTCTGCTCGGGATCTTCGCGTTGAAGGCGAAGTCGAAGGTATCGAGCGTGCGATTCGCATCGCGGAAACGCGCGGCCTGGATGCGCCGGGCGAGGAGTCGATCTTGGCGTCGCAGGAGCTCATCACCGACCAGCGCCGAGACGGTGTCGATCGGTGCCTGGTTCTCGCTCTGCGCTTCGAGGAGTCGGATCTCGAGAGTGTCGGCCATGCCCGAGAGCCGCAGCTTGCGGAGTGCGTGGTCGAGTTCGATCTGGTTCACGAGGGGTCTCCTTCACAGTGGCGATCGATGAGATCGCGGTATTCGGTGAGCGCGCGAATCAGCGGGTCCACCTGGGTGAGCGAGAGCGGGAGTTCGGCTTGCTGCCGCTCGACCGCGCGACGGACGAAGCGGTAGGTGGGGACCTGCGACTCGAGCGCGGTCTGGCAGGCGCGCTCGACCGCAGCCCGTCCGTGCTTCTTCACCAGCGACAGCACGCCGAGGATGCGGCGCACGCCCGTCTCGCCGTCCTGTCGATGGATGGCCTGGCACACGGCGCCCGTCGACGCGCCGGCCGCAGCCGCCCGGGAAAGGAGCCGGACCGTGCTCTCGGGTGTCCTCGCGGGCCGATCCTCGTCCCGCATCCGGCGGTGCCCCTTCTTCTGACGCACGTATTCACGCAGTAGCTCGCCGGTGCTCGGGTCCAGGATCCGCACATGAAGCGCATCCCACTGGACCGAGAGGCGCCTGCCGAGGTACCCCGGCGGCAAGTGGTAGTAGGCTCCGGCGACCTCGACGCTGCCATCGAGATGCACGGTCCGGCTGCCGAACTGGTAGCTGCGAAAGGGCTCGACCGGGAGCGGCAACAGGTGCGGCTTCTCCTCGGCGAACATGGCGGCGACCTGCCGCTTCGTGGTTCCGTGGATTCGCGTATCCGCCCAGTTCGTCTCCCAGCGGTCGAGGTAGTCCTGCGCGGGATCCGGGTGCTCGAAACGCAGCCCTTTGAGCTTGCGCTGTGCATGGTTCACGCCCGACTCGACCTTGCCCTTGCGGTTCGGATCACGAACCCGACACGGGAGTGCGATCACTCCGTAGTGCGCGAGCATGTCCCGATAGACAGGGTTGAGTGTCGGGTCGTAGACGTCGGGCTGGAGAACACCTTCTTTCAGGTTGTCGAGGACGACGACCCGCGGTGCTCCGCCCAGACGCCGGAACGCCCGCTCGTGGAGATCGGCCCAGATCTGGGTACTCGAGCGGAACGTGAGAAGCCGAACGCTCTTGCGACTGCAGCCCAGCGTGAAGACGAACAACCGCATGCGACGGTACTGGCCCGTCTCGGGGTCGCGCACCATCGGGCCCTCGCCGTAGTCGACCTGGCCCTCCTCGCCCGGCGCTGTCTCGATCACCGGATGCGCCTCGAGGACTCGCGTGCCGCGCAGCTTCACCGCGAACCGGCGCACGCTCTGGTAGCTGTGCGCGAAGCCCTGGTCCTCGACCAGGTCCTGCCAGATCGACATCGGGTCCCGCCCCAGCGCGATGCCCTGCTCGATGAGCTCGCGGTAGGGTTCGCAGGCGCTCGCCGACGGGCTCCGGCCCGGGCGAATCGGTGCCAGCGGCACCCCGGAGTCGGTGATCACCTCGTTGGCCGCATTTGGATCGGGGCGGCCCCAGCGCCCCGGGCGGCGCACGACGACGCCCACCCTCTTCAGGTATCGGCTGGCCGTCTCCCGACGCACTCCGGTGGCTTCCTCGATCTGGCGCAGGCTCCAGCCGAGTCGTCCAAGAGCAAGGATCTGCTGCTGTTTCTCGCGGTCCAAGACGTTTGCCATGGCGCGCGAGGCTACGCGCCTCGGCCGCCTTCAACGTCCCGAACGGCTCCCCGTCCGTTGGCCGCTTTTCAGCTGATCACCTATGGCCGGTTTTGGGTGTTCACCGAGGGATCTCCGCGCGATCGGTTCTACACGCTGTACGACAAGGTGTACCGAGAGGACGTGCTCGCGTTCGCGTACCGGCTGTGCCGCCACAACGGCGGCGCCGCGGGGGTGGACGGGGAGCGTTTCGAGGACATCGAGGCGTCCGGTGTCGATCGGTGGCTCGGAGAGTTGACGGAAGCGCTCAGGAAGAAGACCTACCGGCCCCAGGCCGTGCGGCGGGTCTGGATCCCGAAGCCCGATGGAACCCGGCGCCCGCTGGGGATCCCGACGGTGCGGGACCGGGTCGTGCAGACGGCGGCAGTCCTCGTCCTCGGCCCGATCTTCGAGGCCGACCTGTCGCCCGAGCAGTACGCCTACCGGCCGGGTCGCAGCGCGCTGGACGCCGTGCAAGCGGTGCACCGGCTGCTGAGCACGGGGCATACGGAGGTTGTCGATGCAGATTTGCAGGGGTACTTCGATGAGATCCCGCACGCCGAGCTGATGAGATCGGTGGCCCGTCGCGTGAGCGACCGGCACCTGCTGCATCTGATCAAGCGGTGGCTCGAGGCACCGGTGGAAGAGGTCGACGATCGGGGCCGCAAGCATCGAGTGACACCCAACAAGGATCGAGGCCGGGGCTGTCCGCAAGGGGCTCCGATCTCACCGCTGTTGTCGAACCTCTATATGCGCCGTTTCGTGCTGGGGTGGAAGGCACTGGGGCATGAGTCGCGCCTGCGGGCGCGAGTCGTCACGTATGCGGATGATCTGGTGATCTGCTGCCGTGGGAGTGGAGAGGCCGCCATGGCCGCCATGCGAGTCATGATGGAGACATTGAAGCTGACGGTGAACGAGACGAAGACCCAGCTCCGCCGGATCCCCGGCGAATCGGTCGACTTCCTGGGCTACACCATCGGTCGCTGCTACTCGCCGCACACGGGCCGGGCCTATATCGGGACGCGTCCGTCGCGCAAAGCGGTGCAGAGGGTCTGTCGCGAGATCAGCGAGATCACCCATTGCCGATGGTCGCTCCTCGACGTCCAGAGCCGAGTGGCGAGGATCAACCGGCTTTTGCAGGGTTGGTCCCACTACTTCTGCCTGGGCCCGGTGAGCCCCGCCTACCGGAGCGTGGATCACCACGCGATCCGTAGGCTGCGTCAATGGCTGCGCCGCAAGCACAAGGTGCAGGACCAGGGGAGGGCACGCTTCCCCGACTCGTACCTGTACCAGGAGCTGGGACTGCTCCGGCTCCAGGAGCGGACGCGCAGCTTCCCGTGGGCGAACGCGTGAGTCCTCGTCCGAAAGCCGGATGCGGGAGAACCGCCTGTCCGGTTTGATGAGCGGGGTGTGGAAACGGAGCATGGGCGGGCGAGTGAGGCACCGGCAACCGAAAGGGCCGGCAACGGATGGGCCCTCCCTACGCCACCGCGCCACACCTCGACTCTACCGACGGATCCGGCGGACCGAGAGCTGCCCGCCGCTCCATCAGAACATCCTCCACCAGGAGGTGTCGATCTACCCGTCCGACTGGGCCGAGCGGCGAGGAGTGGCGGGGCTCGTGCGGCTCGTGCGAGGCGGCGGCCCGGACGGCGTGCTCGCCGAGGTGGACGTCCCGCCTCCGGGGCCCACCCCGCGAAGCACGGCCGCGAGCACCCCGGCGGAGGCACCGCCGGGAAGAGCGCTCCTCGACGACGGCCTCGGCAACCTCGCCCACGCCGACCCGCTCGGCGCGAGCCCCACGTCGCCCGGCACGCGCCGCTACGAGGCCTTCGGCACCGTGCGCAGCGAGAGCGGCGCCACCGCGAATGTCGAGCGCGGCTTCGCCGGCCTCGTCCCGGAAGGCGACACGGGCCTCCTCTACGCCCGCGCCCGCCACTACGAGCCCGAGACCGGCCGCTTCCTCCAGCCCGAGCCGATGGGCCTGTTCCAGCCCAACCTCTACAGCTACGCCAGCAACAACCCGGTCGTCTTCAGCGACCCGTCGGGCTTCGCGCCGCAGCTCAACCTCTCGGGACCGCCGGACTTCCTCGGCTTCGACCAGAGCATCGGCCCTCCACAGCCGCCGTCGTTCTCGTCGTTGCCAGAGTTCGTGGGACAGTTCGGCGTCCTCACGGGCGTCAGCGAGTTCTTCGACGCGCGTGTCTCTGGCTTCGAGGCGATGAGAGACTAGGCAAGACTCGCCGGCGATGCGGATGCGTTCTTCGGCTCCAGGGCGTCAGCCTGCGCGCATCGGCCATCGTGAACACCTAGATCGGTGATCGTGAACACCCCGCCGCGCGAGCGGGTGAGACGCGCCAGATCGGCATCGTGAACACCTCGATCGGGATCGTGAACGCCTCGATCGGTC
>JBDIVX010000232.1:0-9685 GCA_039794305.1 Candidatus Neutrinellum sp. | reverse complement strand
CGATGGACTCGGTGACCGGGAGCTGTGCGTAGGCCGTGTCGTAGGTGACCGTCGCGTAGCGGTAGCAGTCGGTCTCGGCCGTCGTGTGGATGTCCGCGCCCGCGCAGGTCTCGACGGGGTTGCCCCATTCGTCCGGCGCCGTCGAGGCGAGGACGTCCTGATTCGCCTGCGTGAAGCCCTCCGCCCCCTGGCCATCGCTCGCGAATTCGAACGCGGACGCGATGTCCGCCTGGACGGTCGTCGTCAGGAGGTCGCACGCGCCCGTCGAGTAGGTGTGCGTGGTGTCGCCGAGAGGGGTCGCGTCCCCGTGCCCCGTCACGTACGTCCGGCTGGTCCGCCAGATCCACGCGTCCGTGTTGCACAGCGTGGGCGTCACGTGCGTGACGATGTCTTCGCCGAGCCCTGTCTCGCTGTGCTCGCCCCGGATGCGGCCGTGGGCGGTCTGCTGGAGGACGTTGCCGACGTGATCGACCGAGTCGGTGGTCGATCGGATGTGCGCGTACCCCGCGCCGCGGATGGCGATCGAGGCTGCCTCGGACGAGTCGAGCGTGGCGCTCCCGCCGCCCGAGGGCACGGACTCGAACCGCAGCGCCTCGCTCACGCCGAGGACGCCTCCGCCCGTCACGAAGCCCGCGACGTCGTAGCGGAGCTCGTCGGCCTGGTGGACGAAGGCGTACCAGATAGCGCGGCCGTCGAGGCCCGTGATGAGCTTGCGGACCGTGTAGGCGCTGTGCGTGCTCGAGAGGTACGCGCCCGAGAGGTCCGAGGTCTCGGTCAGGTAGGCCCGCCCCTTGAGCGACTCGTAGGGGTTATCGGCGAGGCGGTCGCTCGCCATCTCGTTCGGCCGGCGACCCTGGTAGAAGTACGTGCGCGTGACCGATGTGGGGTGGCTCGCGTCCCCGATCGCGATGGCATCGGCCGCCCCGAACCCCCGGAACTCCTGCTCGATGCCCTCGTAGTAGCCGTCGTGGTAGGCGTACTCGGTCCGGGTGACGGTCTCCTCGCGGCCGAGCTCGTCGAAGCGGTCGCTCGTCTCCACGGCCGACACCACCGTCGAGACGACGGGGCTCCCGCCCGAGCGGTAGGCGCACTCGCCCGACAGGCGGCTCAAGACCTCGTCGCACTCGCCCGCCGAGCGCTGCCACGTGAACACCTCGCAGCCCGACGAGGCGCAGCTCGCCGCCTCGCGCAGGTCCCCGAGGTAGTGGTCCGCGCTCGACTCGTACTCGAGCGTCGTCCAGGCGCCGAGGCCGTTGTCGACCACCTCGAGCAGGCGCGGGCGCCTGCCGCCCATCGGATCGACGTACTTCCAGCGGCCGGCGTTGCCCCAGACGATGTCGACCGTGCCCGAGCCGTCGATGTCCGCGAACCGGATCCGGTTCGAGTAGTCCGGCGCGTACGGCGTCCCGCGCGTGATGAGCCGCTCGGTGAAGCTCGCCCCACCGCGGTTGAACCAGACGTCGACCGCGTCGTACCGCACCTGCACGACGTCGGCCGCGCCATCGCCGTTGACGTCCGAGAGGTACACCCCGGTCAGCTCCGCGTTCAGCTCGGCCGGCGGGGTCGCCATCACGACGCCCCGGCCCGCACCCTCGCCGCGCGGGCACTCCGACGGGCCCTCGCCAAAGACGCCCGGCCCGCGCCCCGGCCACCAGACGACGCGGCCGCGACGGATCTTGACGATGTCTTGAAGGCCGTCGCCGTTCATGTCCGCGAGCTTCACCTCGGAGTCGGCGAAGTCGACCGGCAGGCCGTCGTGGAGCAGGCACGATTCGGTCGGGTCGGCGCTCAGCTCCCAGCCGCCGCTCCCGTGGACGGCGCTCCCGAACCTTCCGTCGCCGCCCGGCAGCCAGCCGAGGTTCAGCCAGGTCTGCATCACCGTGCCGGTCGTGCGCACGATGTCCACGAGGTGGTCGTTGTTGACGTCGAGCGCCCGGATGCGCGTCCCGTCGCGCGTCAGATCGATGCGAGGATCGGTGACGTCGCGGGGCAAGTCGATCTCGGCGTACGTCCACCGCCAGCCCTGCTCGGCCGGCGAGGCCTCGGGGACCAGGCCCTCCGCCGCGCGCGTCGGCGTGAACCAGCCGTAGGTGGTCCGCCGCGGCATGTGCAGGAGGTCGCTCCGCCCGTCGCCGTCGATGTCCATCGGGACGACGTTCAGGTTCGCGAGCGACAGGGTGCCGCTCAGCGACGGGCTCATCGGGACCGGCACGGCCTCGGAGAACGTCGCGGCCGCCGCGGCAGGCGTCGCGCCCGTGCCCTCGAAGCCGTTGAAGAAGACACCGACCGCCGGGTCGCCCGAGCGCGTCCGGTAGCGCGCCGGGTCGGTCACGATGAGGTCGGGCAGGCCGTCCGAGTTCACGTCGAAGAGGTCGCTCCGCCCCTCGTCCACCGAGTGCGGCGGGCTCGTCGCGACGTCGCGCACGGTCCCGTCGATGCCGCCGAAGCCCGCGATCGTGGAGCCCGTCGCCGTGGGCTCGGTATAGAAGAAGCGCATCGAGGGGAGGAGCCGCCCGACGACGGCGCCGGTGAGCGCCCCCTCGCCGAAGTCGTCCTCGCCCACGTAGACCTGCGTCGCCGAGTCGAGGTCGTCCGGACGGCCCTCGACCTGGACCTCGGAGAGCAGCGAGTGCCAGCGGGTCGAGTCGTAGGTGAGGTGGTAGCGCCGGACGAGGGTGCGCGCTCCGGCCGTGTCACCCGCGGCCGTGACGGTGACGCGCGAGAGGCGCAGGGCGCACGAGACCCGCCAGCCAGAGACGTAGCTCGTCGTCACGTCCTCTCGGCCCTCGTACTCGAACGCGACCCGCACGGCGTAGTCCGACAAGGGCTCGGTGCACGCGCGCTGCGCCGCGGGGCTCGCCCCGGCGCAGTCCGCAGGCGAGACGTAGTGGATGTCGCGCAGGTACGGGTGGCCGTCGTCCTCGGTGTACCGGTAGTAGACGGTCGAACCGTGCGCGTCGCTCATCCGCGTCAAGAGCCACGCGTAGACGCGGCCGCTCCCGGCGCCGAGCTCGCTCTGAAGCGCGTAGAGCGAGTCGAGCTCCATCTCGGGCGGGCCGTCGCCCGGCTCGAGCGCCCCGAAGTCGAAGCGCGTCCCGTCCTTGCTCTGGACGACCCAACGCGTGCCGTCGGGCGAGCGGAAGAAGCGCATGAAGCCGCCTTCCACTCGGGCCCGGTACTCTTGCCAGTCGGCGAGCTCGGTCGGAACCGTCGCGCCGTAGCCGTCGACGTCCGACATGGCCGCCGAGTCGACCGGCACGAGCTCCTGGCCACCGTTGTAGAGGAAGCGGTCCTCCTCCGGGTGCCAGGCCGAGGCGTCCACGTAGCGAGGAAGGCCGCGGTCGGTCTGCCGCCCGATGAACGGGACCGACAGCGACCAGCCGATCCCGACCGCGCCGTTGCCGGCCGAGGTGCCGTAGGACAGCGCGAGCGACGGCTGCACGCCCGCCCGGCCCGGGGGCAGCGCGATCGGCACACTGAAGGTCCCGGTCCCCGACGAGAGCACGGGCGAGAAGCTCTCGCCCATCCCCTCGATCGACCCCTCGGCGTTCGGCAGGCTGATGGCCTGCGGCGTCACGGCGCTCCGCGCCTCGCCCCCCGGAAGCGAGAGCGGGACGGCGTCCGGCGGCGCTTCCCCGGCTGCCTCGGCGATGCGCTCGGACGTCTCCGGGTCGACCTCGCTCGACAGGCGTTCGGCGTCCACCGGGCGATCGTCGAGTGACCAGTCCTCCCGGAGCTCCTCCTCGGTCCACCCCTCCTCGGCCGGCAGGCTCTCGCGCGGGAGGTCCTGCGCGAAGAGCGCCGGCTGGTCGGCAGACACGAAGACGAGCAGCGTCGCGAGGAGGCTGCCGAAGACGAGGCGTCGTGTGCTGGTTGTCCTCCCCATCTCTCCCCCGTCAGTCGAGCGGCAAGTGGAAGGCGGACACCGCCGGCGACGGCGACTGCCCGTCGTAGCCCGACCAGGCGACCCACACCCCGTCCGGCGACGGAACCACCGATACGTCGCGCTCGGCCCACGTGCCGAGGTGGTCCATCAGCTCCGCCGCGTCGGGCGGCAGCGTCGCGCCGGGGCTCGGGCCCAATCGCACCGTCGATCGAGATCCCTCGACCCAGCCCGCCACGAAGTGGCGCCCCGTGAGCGGCGCCGCGACACCCCGCGACAGCGCGTCGTCGCTCGTCGCGACCAGTTCCTGGTCCGCCGGATCCGGCGCCGTCGCGTCGGACGACAGCACCTGCGACCAGATCTCGCCCCCCTCGTCCCACACCGCGAGGTACTCGCCCGTGTCGAGCCGCGAGGCGTGCGGCCTCCGCCCGCTCGGGACGAGCTCCACGGCGGACGCGTCGAGCGCGCTCCCGCCCTCGAACCGCCGAAAGAACAGGCGCGACCCCTCGCCGAGCCGCCGGTGCACCCACAGTGCGAGCCACCGGTCCCCCACCGACGCCAGCGACGCGCCGTGCTCCGTGTCGGTCAGGCTCGTCGACACCTCGATCTCGCTCCCGATCCGGCTCCCCCCCGCGTCGAACCGCTGCGCCACGAGGGTGTACCGGAGGGAGCTGTCGGGCGCCTCGGCGCTCCACGCGATCACGAACCCCGCCCCGAGCGACGTCACCGTGCCGTCGAGCTGCCGGAGCTCGCCACCGGCGTGCGCGGTCCGCACCGGACCCGCGGTCCCGTCCGTCGCGACCAGCCGATAGCGCACGTCGAGCCCGGTCGCGCCAGCGTCGGCCCGCCAGACCACGACCCAACCGCCGTCCCGCAGCCCGGCCACCCGCGGGTCGCCGTTCGCCGGGTTTCCGACGTCGGGCGCGATCTCGATCGGGTCACCGACGAGCTCGCCCGTCGGCGTCGCCCGCTGCGCGAGCGCGCGGTTCGGGCTGAGGCGATCCTCCTGCCAGATGAAGAGGACGCGCCCCTCACCGTCGACGCCGATTGACGGGCCCTGCGGCGCGAGCCGCATCCACCGGTCGCCCAAGGGATCGCCCGCGATCTCCACGGCCTCGGGCTCGCAGCTCGCCGAGCACCCGTCGCCGTCGAGGTCGTTGCCATCGTCGCACCCCTCGCGCATGGGCGACGTCGCGGGCTCGCGGTAGCCGTCGCCGCAGCCGCGCGCCACGCACGCGCCGCCCACGCACACGTCGAGGCCCATCTCGCCGCACGAGGTGCCGTCCGCGACCGGGACCTCGACGCAGGTTCCGTCGTCGCAGACGGCTTCGTTGCACTCGGGCGGGTCGGAGCACTCGCAAGTGCCGGCGTCCGGTTCCACCTCGCCCGCGTCGGGGATGCCGGCGTCCGTTTCGAGGAACGCGTCGGGCGCGGCTGCGTCCGTCATGGGCGGCACCCAGGCGTCGACGGCATGCACCGCTGCGTCACCCTCCCTCGCGCCGTCCGGTGTCCCGGGCGGAGCCGACCCACAGCCCACCCCCAGGGACACCGCGGCACATACCGCGACCCATCGCATCGCCCTACTCGAAGCGGGTCCAGTAGCCGTAGTTCAGGACGATCTGGATGTCCTCCAGGCGATCGAACCGCAGGGCGGGCTCGTCCCACACGCGCAGGATGTAGGTTCCGGTGATCGGCCGACCTCGGAATTCGCGGTGGAGGTAGGGTTCGATCAGGGCTCTATCGGCGGAGGAGAGTGGATTGGTGATGTAGCGCTCCGCCGCGAGCCCGCGGGCGTGCTCGATGTTGCCTGTGAAGAGCGGCGCCTCGTAGCTCTCGTCGCCCTCGTGGTTCCTCACGTTGTACGGACCGACGTGCTTGATCGAGTAGGGCACGTAGCCGCCGCCGTAGCAGCTCGACGACAGCGGCGCCTCCGAGCAGTCCCGCACCTCCGTACCGACGAAGTTCAGCGCCAGGCTGTCGATGCGGTAGTTGAAGTTGCCGAGCGCGAACCCGCCGGAGTGGATGATCCGGCCTCGCTCGATCTCGTGCGGCGAGATGGAGAAGCTCGTCTGCCAATAGCAGCGTTGCGTCCTCGAGTCGGAGCAGTCGCGCCCGAAGCCCTCGGCACAGGTCTGTGCGCACCCGTACGTCCACATCGTCCCGCGGAACACATCCCCCGTCGTGTCCTCGCAGACGGCGAGCTCGCGCGTCCGCGTCTCGCCGGTGTCGACGAACACGAGCGGAAGGTGGTTGGCTGGGTCGTACTCACCTGGGGCGAGCATCATGTCGAGGTCTTCGTCGCCGACCACCTTGCCCGTCACGTCGGTGAGCATCGGAGCGGCGATGTCGATGGCCTGCGCCTCGACTTCCCCGCTGCTCGGCGGAACGGGATAGATCGACAGGCGAACGTCCACGGGCTCGGATCCCGGCACGTCCAAGAACTGGTAGTACCGAGGCCATCCCGCCTCCGTCAGGGGTCCCACAACCTGGCTGGTCCCGATCGTCGTTCCGGGAGACTCCGACTCGACGGTCCACGCCGCGGCGGCGGGGGGACCGTTGGTGTGCACGTCGAACGCGTACCAGGAGAGCTGGTACCTGCCTGGAGGAAGTGTTGCGAGCTGGGAGAACCTCGATGTCGTTCGCAGAGACGATTCCAGCGGGTTGGTGTCCGGGTCCATCGCGCCCAGCAGGCTCTCCGGTCCGAAGAACAGGCGGAAGCCTTCGACACCGGCGAAGTCCGGGCTGTCGTCCGGCAACGGCACGAGTGGGTACGGCTCCATGCCGGTATCCACCAGCGCGCCCGGATCCGAGAGCGACGCTACCGGGACGACGCCGATGCAGTCCACCGTCTCCTCGGACGCGAGCTCCTGGCAGCCGTCGATTTCCCAGCCCGCCAGCCCGATGGTGGAGTCCCCGAACGCGCGGAGCTCACCGGCGTGGTAGAGCAGGTTGCGCACCTCGACGCTGCACTCCCGGCGCACGTTGTGCAGCTCGTCTCTGAGCGAGACGACCGACGTGTCCGCGGACTCGTGGAACGGGAAGTCGAGCCGGTACGACTCGACGACCCGCTCGAGCCTGCGTACGTAGTCGCCGATGTAGGCGTCCGCATAGTTGTCTTCGGGGAGGTCGGTGGCGTCGCGGATTCGCGCGTAGTCGATGCCCGTGGACGTGCACAAGGTCGATTCCCATGAGGCAGGTGCCTCGACCAGGCTCATCGGCTCGCGCATCTCCGAGAGCTTCATGCCGAGGCGCTGCTCGATGCCGAGTTTCGCGAGCTGCGCCATCTTGACGGCGTTGTCGAAGGCCTCGAGGTACCGCTCTCGGAGGGTGTTGTGGCGGCGGCGGAAGACGGTGTTCACGTGGTAGTGCCGCCCCGCTGCGTCCGTGTCGAGGAAGAGGGCCCGGGCGAGCGCGCGCTCGCCCGCGCGGCGCAGGCTCTCGAGCTCCGCGAGGCCGGCGTCGATGTCCTCCTGGGCCTGCCTGAGCTCGAGAGAGAGGCTCTGCATCCGCTCGAGCCGGGCGAAGAACTGGCTTTGGAAGTCGGCGATCGCTCCTTCCGTCGCCAGCTCCAGCTCCTCGTTCTCGAGCTCGTTCACGCGCATCGCGATCATCGTCTGGGCCGCCGCGTTGGCGCACGTCACGGCACTGGCCACCGGGTTTGCCATCTCTCCGATTCCGAAGGACGACGCGCAAGCCGCCGCCTGGTTCGAGATGGTGCTGAAGAGCGCCAGATCTGCGCGCTCCTCGCGCAGCTCGCGCTGATCGAACGCGATGCGGAGACGATCGAGGTCGTTGCCGAGCTGTCTGATCTGCATGGCGACGGCGGGACCCGTCGCGTGTATTCCGAGGAGACCGCGGCGAATCCTGGCAATGCCCTGGGCGCTTCTTCCGCCGTTCGCAGGATAGGCCCCCGTTCCGCTGGTCTCGACGAGACCCTCGATGGCTGCCTTCGGGATGTTCTCGAAGACGAGCAACTCACCCTGACGCTCGATGTGGTTACCTACGCACTGCATGAAGTCGCGTACGGCGGGAAGGTCGGCCGTGGTCGTCACGGTAGGCGGGCTATCGAAGTCACACCCGGCGAAGCCGGAGTCGACGCGGCCCGCCTCGCAGAGCAGCTCCATGCCGTCGAGGAGGTTCCTGGTCGTCAGTCCGTCGGGCGCGATCGCGGCGAGGTTCGACTGCCACATGCGCTCGTAGCGACGTGCCGTGTACAGGTCCGACTTGCAGTGCTCCCAGTGATCCGGGTCCGAGGGGTGCTCGCACGAGCCGTAGGACCCAGACCACTTGGTTATCGCCCAGTACTGGGTCAGCTCCTTGATCGCATCGCCGTGTGTCTCCCGGTTGAAAACGATGCGGTCTTCCAGCACCACGTGGCCGGTCCCCCGGATTGTGAACATGTTGGAGAAGACCGGACCGAGGAAGTTGAACGTCCTCGGCCGTGCACCCATGCCACCCCAGAGCTCCGCTGCGGCCGGGCCAGGCTGACTGCCGCGAAAGTTGCTTCCGTAGTTGAAGAATGCCAGGGCCTCGCCCGTGGAGCAGTTCGCGTCTCTTTCGACGGGCGTGCTTCCATCGGCCACTACGGAGTGCCAGAGTGTCGTGCCAGTCTCTCTGCACCAGCCGGCCACCGGGACGTGCCCGTTTCTGGGCTCGAGATTGTAGACGCCTTGCCACCGGACACCCTGACCCGAATAGCGGAGTGCGGTGCCGCCGGAGCTCGTGATGGTCTGCGTAGGCTCGCGCAGCCACCAAGTGCTGTCGCTGTGCGACGGGTAGAACGGCACCGTGAACCCGTCGAGGGACGCCCCCGTCGTGATCTTGGCTGCCAGGACCGCCCTGGCCAGTCGGTCGTTGTAGGCGGCCCGCGGCGATCCCGTGCTGCACGTGGCGGCGGTGCAGTACAAGCCGGCGCGGTCGCTGTCGCAGGTGACCGGTGATGTGCCGCTGCACGGCCAGTCTCCGTGCGCCCCGTCACGGACGTTTCCGGTCGTGAGCAGCACCGTGCCGTTGAGGAGCACTCTACTGTAGTCCTCGGGTTCGGCCTGCCACTCGAGCTGGGATGCGATGGCGCGAAGTCTGTTGGGCTCGAAGTAGCCGCTGTCGCGAAGCGCGTACAACGCGATCAAGTGACTCTTCGCGCTGTCGGAGTCCCGGAGGATCCGCAGCGCGTCGCAGGGGGGCTCCCCTCCGGGCGAGGGGGTGAAGGACTCACTGTGGAAGTAGCCGAGCTTGGTGTCCACCAGCTTCACCGAGTCGTCCATCGTGGGGGCGGTGACGTGGCCGCAGGCCCCGGACTCGTCGGCGAAGACGGGACACGGGTTCTCAGCGGTGGCCCCCGCGCAGACGGAGTTCGGATCGACACTGTTCTGCCAGATGCACACCGGTCGCGTGCCAAGCGAGACGAAGTCCACGAGCTCCTGGTCGCCCAGGCACCGGCGCAGGCGCTCCATATCGGGGTCCCCCGAGCTCTCCGCTTCAATCTGGGCGACCGGGTCCAGGATGCACTCGCCAGCAATGCACGCGTATCCGTCGGCACAGGGGCACGCACCGGCGCGAACGGTCCCCGGGCCCGGCATCAGCGAAGACGGGTCGATCGCGGCGCCGCAGATGTCCTCGAGCTCGTCGAGGGCCGACTCGGCGCGGATGTCCATGTCGAGCCCGCTGCTGATGAGCATCTCCCCCAGGTGATCGGCCTCGTCCGCGGCGCGGCGCGCCATGTCGAGGTAGTGCCTCCACGAGCTCTCGGTCGCCGAGCCGTCGTCGGTGAGCTCGTCCTCGAGGGGGATCCGCTGATCGAGC
>JBDIVX010000231.1:0-9687 GCA_039794305.1 Candidatus Neutrinellum sp. | reverse complement strand
TGCGCGTGCGACGCGACGAGCGCCTCGATCGCCGACGGCTCGACCGCGTCCGGCACCTCGTCCCCGAGCTCCTGAGCGCGCCGGTCCATCGACGTGGTCGAGTGATGCGAGGCGAGCATCACGAGCACGCCGTCGGTGGCGGCGCGCTCGAGCTCGGGGACGAGCCAGCCGTCGACGGTGCTCTGTAGGACGAGCCCAGGCGCGCCGCCGGTCGCGTCGCTGCTGTCGAGCGCGAGCAGGCGGAGCAGGCCGGGGATCACGTCGAGCGCGTAGTTGGCGCCGAGGCTCACGTCGGCGTCCTCCGGGTAGCCGTGCCCGACCGGTGTGCCCGTGGTGTCACGGAGCTCGGCGACGATCTCCTCGCGGGTGAGCGGCCGCCGCTCCGGGTCGGCGGGCACGTTGCCCGTCGTGACCGGGGCCCACCACCGCCTGTAGTCCCGCGTGCCGATGGACGCGCGGGTCCCGAGGGCGCGAGAGATCTCGCCCTCGGTCGGCGCGATCACGCCCACGATCTCGAGGTCGTGGTTGCCCGGGACGTAGAGCCACGGTCCCGGGAATCCCACCGCGTCGAACGGGTCCTTCGGGTCGTTGCCCGGCCCGGGCAGCGGGTCGTCGTCGTCGCCGGAGTCGAAGTGCACGCCCGCCGCGCCGTCCATGACGTCGATGACCCACCGGAGCTCGTTGCGGTGGGCGTTGTCGGCGCAGTCGCCCGTCATCACGCCGAAGTCGTAGGGCCGCTCGGCGCGCACGATGCGGGCGAGCGTCCGGTTGGTCGCGCTCATGGCCCGTGGGATGTAGGCCTCCTGCGGGCGCAGCGCACCGGGCTCGACCGGAGTGTCGAGGGAAGCCCAGCGGGCCGGCGACTCGTCGTCGGCGAGCTGCAGGTCCGAGAGGTGGGCGAACCACGCGAGCGAGCGCCGCTCGCCGAAGGTCGTGTCGCCGCCGAGGTCGGTCCGCTGCACCCGATCGAGCCCGGGCCCGCGCTCCCACGCGTCGAGCGCCATCTCCGCGTAGTGACGCTCGCCGCTCTCGGTCGCGGGATTCTCGTCGTAGTCGGGCTCGGCGACGCGCGCGGCGGTGGGGCGGATGGTGCCGACGAGCGTGGAGGCGACCGGGTCGAGCGGCGCCGTGTTCGACGTCTCGGTGTCCTCGCACGGCGGCAGGGTGGGGCCGGCGTCCGCGCGGCCCGCGTCGGGAGCGCCGGTGCCGGCGTCCGTTCCCCCCGAGGGGGGATCGTTCGAGCAGGCGCCCGCGAGGGCGGCGAGGACGAGCAAGCAGGCGGAGCCGCGCATCCGCCGAAGGTAACAGAGCGCTGTCCGTCGTTACACGCGCGTGTCTACTCCGACGGGACCTGGACGAGGAGCCCGGTGGGATCGCGGGGCGCTCCGCGGTCGTGCAGCTCGAAGTGCAGGTGCGCGCCCTCGGCGGCGCCGCTCTCGCCCACCAGGGCGATCCACTCGCCGCGCTGGACCGTCTGGCCGACCTCCACCGCCACGTCGTCGTTCGAGCCGTACACCGTCACCCAGCCGTTGCGGTGCAGGAGCACGACGCTCTCGCCGAGCCCGGGGAGCTCGTCTCCCACGTACACGACGAGGCCGTCGGCGGCGGCGCGGACGGCTGTGCCGGCCTCGGCGCCGACGTCGAGCCCGCGGTGGTGGCCGTCCTCGAAGCCGCGCTCGAGGCGTCCTCCGCGCGCGGGCCAGAGCAGGTTCGAGAAGACGCGGCCCGCGCGCGCGGCGAGCGCTTCGTCGACGTCACCGCGAATCAGGCGGCGGGCGGTCTCGATCGTGCCGAGGTCCGCCGGGGACGCGTCGGCTCGGGGCCCGGGAGCCGGCGTGCTCACGCGCGACTCGCGCTCGAACAGGTGGGCGGCGTCGATGGGCCGGCCGCGCTCGCGCAGCTCGAAGTGCAGGTGCGGTCCGCGGGCGATGCCCGTCGCGCCCACGAAGCCGATGCGCTCGCCCTTGTGGACGCGCCAGCCCGCCTGCACCGTGTTCCGAGAGTTGTGGGCGTAGAGCGACACCCACCCGTTCGGGTGCACGACGAGCACGCAGTTGCCGAAGCCGCGGATGCCGTTGTCGCTGTAGGCGACGATGCCGTCGGCCACCGCGCGGACGACCGCGCCCTCCGGCGCGACGATGTCGATCCCGTCGTGCCTGAGGTCCCGCCGTTCGCGACGTGTGAACCCGAACCCCCGCCCGAACCGCCCGCCGTCGACCGGCCAGTGCAGGCCTTCGAGCGCGCCGCCGCGCGCCGCCTCGACCCACCGCCCGGCCGGCGGCTCGCTGAGCAGCAGGTTGGCCGTCCGGAACCGGCCGAGCCCGAGCGCCTCGGCGCGCCGGAGGGACGCGCCGCGCGGAGTGGGGACGCGGCGGGGACCGTCGCTGAACCGCGAGTAGTCGTAGCGGCGCGGCTCGGGCCGCTCGCCGACGTCGTCGGCCCTGGCCCCACCGGTCGAAATCGAGGCGGCCGAGAGCCCGAGGCACGCCAGCGCGACCAGCACCCGCCGAAGTGTGTGGATGTGCTTCATCGTCCTACCCTGTCCCACACATCCACGACCCGGCACGACCCGTCAAGTTTCCGGCGTGGCTCGGTACCCACCGTCCGCCGTTGCCGCTATGTTGCGCGCCATGCCGGAGCGCCGCGACGCGCCGCTCGTGCCCTTCGCCGGCTGGGGGCTCGGGCGCGAGAGAGAGGGGCTTTCGCCGGTGCGCGGGGTCGCGCGGGCCGTCGGCGACCGGCTCGTGCGGTTCGCCGAGGACGTCCTCGGCGAGGACCTCGAAGCCCGGATCACCCGGATCCCGCGCCACCCCAACGAGATCGGGTTCGATCCCTTCGGGTTCGACCCGGACGCCGGGCGCTACGCCCTGGCCGCGGCCGCCTTCCTGCACCGCTGGTACTTCCGGAGCGAGGTCTTCCACGTCGACCGCGTCCCGGCCGGCCGATGCCTCGTCATCGCCAACCACTCGGGGCAGATCCCGATCGACGGCCTGATCATCGGCTCGGCGCTCATGCTCGACGCCGAGCCACCGCGGTTCCCGCGCAGCATGGTCGAGAAGTGGTCGGCCGAGCTGCCTTTCTTCTCGTGGTTCTTCCCCCGGGTGGGCCAGGTCGTGGGATCGCCGGACAACGCGCGGCGCCTGCTCGAGCGCGACGAGACGCTGGTGGTCTTCCCCGAGGGCTCCCGCGGCATCTCGAAGACCTTCGACCACCGCTACCAACTGGTGGACTTCGGCCTCGGGTTCATGCGGCTCGCGCTCGAGACCGGGACACCCGTGGTCCCGGTGGCCGTGATCGGGGGCGAGGAGCAGCTCGTCTCGTTGGGGAACGTCAAGCCGCTGGCCCGCCTCTTCCGGATGCCCGCGTTTCCGATCATCCCTCAGCTCTTCCTCGGGGCGCCCTTCCCCTTGCCGACCCGCTACCGGCTGTACTTCGGGGAGCCCCTCCGGTTCGAGGGGGACCCCGACGACGACGACGCCGTGATCGAGGAGAAGGTCTGGGTGGTCAAGCAGACCATCCAGAGCATGATCAACCGGGGCCTCAAGGAGCGGAAATCGATCTTCTGGTGAGCATCTCTTGACTCTCCGGCCGTCCCGCGCTTGCCTTCGCCACCATGACGATCCGCCTTCCCGTCTTCCTGGCCACGCTCCTCTGGTGTGCGAGCTGCGGCGGCTCCCAGGGCTCCGAGGGGACGCTCCCGGACGAGTCGGGGGACCTCGCGATCGGGGAGCGGCCGTCGGGGTTCTCGTCCGCGGGGACGACGCCCGCGGGGCCGGATCTCGGCGGCTCCCGCTGGCAGTGGGTCGAGGCCCACTGCACCGAGGGTCCGCTCGACCTCGCGGCGCGCGGCTTCGCCCAGAACGTCCGGGTGGAGGCCGACAACGAGGGGCTCCTGTTGACCTACGATCAGGTCTTCGCGACGGAGCAGTGCACCCAGACGGTCGTCCAGCGTGCCCGTCCGTCCCAGGACCCGCGGCAGTGGACGATGATCGAGCAGGCGCGAGTCGCAGAGCCGCCGACCGAGGAGTGCCTCGGCCGGATGGAGGAGGAGCGGCCCGGCGAGGTGAGGCGCAACGGTCAGTTCCTCGAGGTGCTGGTCCAGCGTTCGATGGTGTGGTGCAACGGCCTCGAGGTCCGGATGGTGTACGCCCCGGCTCCGCCCGAACCGCTCACGACCGAGCAGATCGTCCGGCACTACGTCGCGCACTTCAACCGCCGCGACCCGTCCCGCGTCACGGCGCTCTTCGCGGACAGCGGCTCGCTCGTCGAGCCCTTCCATCGGACGGCGACCGGAGGCGCGACCCGTCACGACGGTCGCGCGGCCATCGAGCAGTGGTACCGCGAGGCCCTGCACTCGCCGGTGGAGTGGGTCGCCATGCAGCTCGAGAGCGCGAGCCCGACGGACAACGGCGCCGTCGCCGACTGGCTGTACATGGACCCCCGGCTCGAGGAGCCCATGGGCGGACGCACGCACTTCACGGTCGCGGCGGGGGAGATCTTCGAAGCGCGGATCGAGCTGACCGCTCCTCCTGCCGAGCCGCCGGTGGAGGGCGCTGAAGAGCCGGCGAACGACGGGTAGGCGCGAAGTTGACGGGGGACGACGACAAGCGGCGCCCGAGCGCGCGAGCCCGCGGGAGGCAGTCCGCGAAGAAGGCGGGCGCGTCGAAGAAGCGCGCCGTCGCCAAGAAGCGGAGCGCGCCGGCGAAGAAGGGCGAGGCGCCGGCCGCCCAGCCCAGACCGAAGGCCCGGCGTCGCGGGCCGTCGGCGGCCGCTCGGCCCGAGCCGCCGCCTGCGGCCGAGGAGGGCGCGGAGGGCGCAGTCCTGATCACCGGGATCTGCGGGCGCCTCGGTCGCCTGCTCGCGCGCAGGCTCCACCGCTTCGATCGCGTGGTCGGCGTCGACCGCCGTCCCTTCGCGGGCAGGCCCAAGGACATCGTCCACCACCAGATCGACGTGCGCCGAAAGAAGACGCGCGATCTGTTCCGTGGCGGTCAGATCCGAGCCGTCGTGCACCTCGGGGTGATGCACGACCCGCGCGCGAGCGACAAGGAGCACCACAGCTGGAACGTCGTGGCGTTCCAGAAGCTGCTCGAATACCTGACCCAGTACGAGGTCCCGAAGCTCGTCGTCCTGTCGAGCGCCAACGTCTACGGGCCGCAGCCGGACAACCCGCAGTTCCTGACCGAGGAGGCGCCGCTGCTCGGCGCGCAGAGCTTCCGCGGCATTCGCGATCTGGTCGAGCTCGACATGCTCGCGCAGAGCTTCTTCTGGCGCCACCCGCAGACCGAGACCGTCATCCTGCGCCCGTGCCACATCCTCGGAACGGTGAAGAACGCTCCGAGCAACTACCTGCGCCTCGAGAGCCCGATGACCCTGTTCGGCTTCGATCCGATGGTGCAGGTCGTGCACGAGCGTGACGTGGTGGAGGCGATCCTGCTCGCGCTCTCGCCCGGCGTGCGCGGCATCTTCAACCTGCGAGGCCCGGGCGAGCTGCCGCTGTCGCGCATCTTCGCGCACCTCGGCCGCAAGCCGAGGCCGGTCCCCGGCCCGGTCGCCCGCGCGGCCCTCGACCGGATGTGGCGCTACCGCCTGACGTCCTTCCCGCCGCCCGAGCTCGACCACATCCGCTACGTGTGCATGGTGGACGACAGCCGGGCGCGTCAGGTCCTCGGCTATCGGCCGCGCTACACCCTCGAAGAGACGCTCTCGGCGGTCGTCAGCGATCGCTGATCGGGGGGCTGTTGCGCGGAGCCGCCAGAACGCCGATCATGGCCCCGGATGGAGCAGCGCCGGTACGTGGCCGTGCTCGTGGTCGCCGTCGTGCTGCTGGGGTGCAGCGTGAAGCGCTCCGGGCTCGGCGGCGGTGCCGGCGACGCCGGGAGCGGCCCGATGGACGCGGGGGTGGACGGGCGCCTGTCCGACCGGGACGCCGCGACGAGCCCGAAGGACTCGGGCCCCGAGCCGGACGCGCACGAAGGAGCCGACGCGGGCCCGAGGTGCGCAGGTGACGAGCCGGTGTGCGAGGGCACGGTGCTCCGCTCGTGCGAGGACGGCTCGCCCGAGGAGAAGGACTGCGCCGCAGCCGACGCCTACTGTGACACCGACGACGGCGAGCCGACCTGCATCGCTCGCGTCTGCACGCCCGGCGCGCGCCGGTGCTCGGACGAGGGAGACGCGGTGGTCGAGTGCGACGCGCGCGGCTCGAAGGAGGTGCCCATGGCGTGCTCGGCGGGCTGCGATCCGGCCACCACGGAGTGCCGGTCGGTCGCCGACTGCCCGCTCGCCGGCGTGACCGACCTCCCCGCCGCCTCCGCGTCCTCGATCGCGTTCAGCCTGTGCGGCCAGGGTGACGATGCCCAGAACCAGACGGCCCCGGGCTGCGGTGCGACGCTCGGGGGCCAGGACCGGATCTTCCGCCTCGTCATCGAGACCGCGACCGACGTCTGGATCGATCTCCGGGACGACGACGGGCGCGCCGCCATCGACACGGTGCTCTACCTGCGCACGCGGTGCGACGACCCGTCCAGCCAGATCGCCTGCCACGACGACATCGCCTGCAGCGAATCCGACTTCACCTGCAGCGGCGTCCAGCGGCGGCAGAGCCGAATCGAGACGAGGCTCGACCCCGGCGTCTATTACGTGGTCGCCGACTCCTACGACTACCGCGACCGTGGCACGTCGTGGGGGTGCGGCAGCGTCCTGCTCCGCTACCGGCCCATGTGAATCAAGGCGCGAGGCGGCGGTAGTAGACGTCCGCGTTCGCGCCGTCCCGGTGGTCGACCCACAGGACGTGGCCGGCGCCCGGAGCGACGTAGACGGCCGGGCGCACGCTGTCGCTCGAACCCGGCACGGCGGTCGAGTCCAGGCGGTAGTCCGACGGCTGCCAGGTGGCCCCGCCGTCGAGGGAGAAGTTGCCGTAGACGTCGAACAGGCCGTCGCGGTCGTCGGCCCAGGCCGCGACCACGAGGTCCCCGCTCCCGCCGAAGGCCAGATCGAGGCTCGCGGCGGTGCCCGGGTCGGTCCCCGTGTCGACGCGCACCGGCGAGCCGAACGTCCCCGCCGCGTCGGTCGACCGGCTCACCAGGATGTCGGGGAAGCCGTTGCGGTAGTCGATCCACGCGATGAGCACCCGACCCGCCGCAGTCGCGATCACGCGGGGCTCGATCGAGTCGTGCGGCAGCGGGTCGTCGTCGACGGGCACGGAGTCGGCCGTGAGCCACGTGGCGCCGCTGTCGTGGCTCCGGTTCACCCAGATGTCGAACGAGCTGCCGGACCGGTCGTCGACCCATGCGACGTACACGTTCGCTCCCTCGGCCGCGATGCTCGGGGAGAAGCTCGCCGAGGCACCGGGGGCCGTCCCGACGTCGAGGCGCGTGTCGGTCCCCGCGAAGGTGACGGCCGTCCCGCCGCCCGGGATGCCGCGGTTCGAGAAGACGTCGAGCGCGCCGTTGCGGTTGTCGCGCCAGACCACGTACACGAAGCCGCTCACGGCGGCCACCTTCGGCGTCGCGGCGACGAAGGTCGTCCCCGTGCCGTGGTCCACCTGCACGGGCGAGCCCCAGGTCTCCCCGTCGTCCGCCGAACGGGCGAGCCACACGTGGCGCGAACGGCCTCCCGGCTCGAAGCTCTCGTAGACCGCGTACACGTCCGACCCGGCGACCGCCACGTCGACGTTGAACGAGTCCTCGTTCTGCCCGGGGTTGATGCGTGTGTTGCCGTCCCACGTGCCGCCGTAGCTCGTGGATCGGGCCCGGAAGATCTCGCGGTAGCTCGTGCCTCCGCGGAAGTCCGCCCAGATGCCCGTCACGTTCTGACGGCTGCTTCCGGTCACCCCGAGCCGGGGCCCGATGGCGGCGCCGCTCGCCGAGTCGAGCCGGACCGGTGTCCCCCAGCTCGTGCCGGTGTCGGTCGAGCGGTTGAACAGGACGTGGGCGTTGCCTCCGCCGCGCATGTCCATCCACGCCGCGTAGACGCGGCTCGCGCCGTCGCCGGAGACGGTGGGTTGGATGGAGTTCGCGCTGCCGGCCGAATCGCCCCGGTCGACCCGCACGTCGCTCGTCGGCCGCGGGACCAGGCAGCCCTCGTCGGGCGTTCCGTCGCAGTCGTTGTCGAGCCCGTCGCAGATCGTCTCCACCGGCCGGTACGTGGACGGGAAGCTGCACTGCCAGCCCGCGGCCCCCTCGCAGCTCGGCGTGCGCCCGGCGCACACGCCGAGCGTGTCCGCGCACGACGCCGGCGTGCCGCTCGGCGGCGTGGGCGAGTCGTCGATCGTGCCGTCGCAGTCGTCGTCGATGCCGTTGCAGGTCTCGGTTGCCGGCGGCACGTAGGCGCCGCCGCACACGAGCGATCCTCCGGTGCAGACGACGGTCCCGTACTCGCACGAGCCCTCGTTCGTCTCGCCGCACCTCACGCCGACGCCGGGGAGCGGTGAGGCGGCCGTCGACTCGTCCGTCGCGCCGTCGCAGTCGTCGTCGACGTCGTTGCACGTCTCTGCCGTCGGTCCCCGCCCACCGACGCACACCAGCGACCCGAACTGGCACGCGCGGACGCCCTGCTCGCAGGCGCCCGTGGACGATCCGCACGGGGTCCCCACCATCGGGTCCGCCTCGTCGACCGCGCCGTCGCAGTCGTCGTCCATCCCGTTGCAGGTGTCGGCGCCGCCGGTCGGCACGCAGCCGTACTCGCAGCCCGTCGCCGGGTCCCCGTCGACGTCGACGAAGCCCGCGTCGCACGAGGCGATGCCGCACACGCCGTCCACGCACTCGCCGGTCGCGTTCGGGAACGAGCAGGCGCGGCCGCACACGCCGCAGTGCACCGGGTCCGTCGCGAGGTCGAAGCCCTCGTCGATCGCGCCGTCGCAGTCGTCGTCGACACCGTTGCAGGTCTCGGTGCCCGTGGCCGTGCACGCGTACTCGCACCCGGTCGCCGGATCGCCGTCGAGGTCCACGAACCCGGCGTTGCAGTCTCCCATCGTACAGGTGCCCGACTCGCAGCTCGCCGCCGCGTTCGGAAAGCTGCAGAGGTTGCCGCACTCACCGCAGTGCCCGAGGTCCGTCGAGAGATCGAAGTCCTCGTCCGTGGCGCCGTCGCAGTCGTTGTCGCGCTCGTCGCAGATCTCGCTGCCCGAAGGCGGGCACTCGTACTCGCAGCCGTCCGCGGGCGTCTCGTTCAGGTCGTGCCACCCGACCTCGCAGCGCTCGATCGCGCACTCGCCGCTCTCGCAGCTCGGGAAGGCATTGGGCAGGACGCACTCGCTGCCGCACTCGCCGCAGTTGCGCGGGTCCGTCCCGAGGTCGAACCCGTCGTCGACGACGCCGTTGCAGTCGTCGTCGAGGCCGTTGCACTCCTCGGTGCCGGTGGGCACGCAGCCGTCGGCCGGACGGGCGTCGGGCATGCCCGAGTCGGCAGCGCCCGCGTCCACCTCCTCGCCGCACTCACCGAAGCAGAAGGGGTCGACCTCGCAGCCCGCGAGGAGCACGGTCAGGGCGAGCGCGAGCAGGGCGGTGAGCCTCCGGGCGGCGCGGCGCCACCCCGCGTGCCGCCGGACCCGCAGCCACGAGGCGAGGGCGAGCACGCCGAAGACGCACTCGTGCACGCGGTGGAGCGGCTCGCCGTCGACGAAGCGCGCGGCTGCCTCGAGGCCGAGGGTGTGCTCCTTGATGGCGAGGCGCCGCTTGCCGCTCAGCG
>JBDIVX010000230.1:0-9744 GCA_039794305.1 Candidatus Neutrinellum sp. | reverse complement strand
AACGTCATCGGGAAGTGAGTTTTGTTTTGTTGTATGCACAGTTCCGGCGCGTGCGCGCCGGAACTGCGCACCCCACCGCCTTCGGCGGCGGGGCCCGCGAGGGAGGACCCTCGCGCTCCCCTCGGCGACTCGCTTCGCTCCTCGCCGGGCGCGCCTTCGGCGCGCAGTTGCGTTCCCAACCTACTTGAGCGTGCGGGTGACGGTGTTGCGGCCGATGCGCAGGCGGCGGGCGGCCTCGGTGCGGTTGCCGCCGCAGGACTCGACGGTGGCGCGCACGTAGCGCGCGGACGCCTCGGCGAGGGTGAGGCCGAGGGGCAGGACGAGGCCGTCCGCGCCGGGAGGCGGGTGCGACGCGGGCGCGGGCTGGGCGAGGTGGTCGCCCCGGAGCGCGCCGTCGGGAGAGAGCACGACGGCGCTCTCCACCCAGTGCTCGAGCTCGCGCACGTTGCCCGGCCACGGGTGACGGCGGAGCATCTCGAGGGCCTCGTCGGTGAAGCGCGACCGCGGGCGCTCGTGGCGTCGCGCGTACCGATCGGCGAAGTGGCGCGCCAGCGTGAGCACCTCGTCGCTCCCTCGGGCACGGAGCGGCGGCACGCCGATCTCGACGACGCGCACGCGGTAGTACAGGTCCTCCCGGAAACGTCCCTCGCGCACGAGCACTTCGAGGTCGCGGTGGGTCGCGCACACGATCCGCACGTCGGCGCGCAGGGTCTCGCGCCCGCCGACCCGCTCGAACGACCGGTCCTGCAGGAACCGGAGGAGCTTGCCTTGGACGTCCGGCAGGAGCTCGCCGATCTCATCGAGGAAGAGCGTGCCGCCGTCCGCGACCTCGACCCGGCCGCGCACCCGGCGGTCGGCGCCGGTGAACGCGCCGCGCTCGTGGCCGAAGAGCTCGCTCTCGGCGAGCTCGGAAGGGAGCGTCGTGCAGTCGACCGTCACGAAAGGTCCGGTTTGCCGCCGCGAGTTCACGTGGATGGCTCGTGCGAGCAGGCTCTTGCCGGTCCCCGTCTCGCCACGGAGCAGCACCGTCGCGTCCGTCTGCGCCGCGCGCCCGATGCGCTCGTACACCGGCTCCATCGCCTCGCTCCGGCCGACGATGTGGTTGAACTTCCCCCGCAGGACCAAGCCCGGGCCGCGCGCGTCGTCGGCGCGCAGCGTCGTCATGGACAGCGCCGTCCCGAGCTGCATCGCGAGCGCGACCAGGTAGCGCTCGTCCTCCTCGTCGAAGGGCCCGTCGACCCGGTTCAGCACCTGCACGACCCCTCGCACGGGCCCGTGCGCGTCGTCGCGCACGGGCGCGACCAGCACCGAGCGCGTCGTGTACCCGGTCAGCCGGTCCGCCGTGGGATCGAACCGCTCGTCCCGGCTCGCGTCCGAGACGCGCACGACCTCACCCGTCCGCGCCACCCAGCCTGCGATGCCACGGTCGAGCGGCTGGCGCAGGGCCGGAACCTCCGGGAGCACCGCGACCCGCGTCACCAGGTCCCCCCGCTCGGCGTCGACCAGCCACACGGTCGCGCGGTCGGCCCGGAGCGCCTCGGCGAGGCGCTCGCAGGCCGCGCCGAGCAGCGTGTCGAGGTCGACCTCGCGGCCGAGCAGCGCGGCGAGGTCGACGAGCAGGGAGAGGCGCGACATGAGGGGTCGCGCCAGCATAGCCAAATCGCGCGGCTTCAGGCGGCCTGCTCCGATCCGAGCCCCTCGAGCTCGAGCGTGAGCCCCTCGCGGGCCGCGATCGCGTCGGCGAAGCGCTCCCGCGCCCGCTCCTCGATCTCGGCCACCCCGTCGTCGGTGCGCTGCGGGTCGTGGTGGAACAGGACGAGCCGCCGCACGCCCGCGGCCCGCGCGACCTCGACGGCCGCTTCCCACGTCGAGTGCCCCCAGCCGACCTTCGAGCGCCCCACCCGGCCGGCGTACTCGTCGGGCGTGTACTGCGCGTCGTAGATCAGCACGTCGGCGTCCCGAGCCAGGTCGCGCAGCGCAGGGTCCACACAACTGTAGTGCTCGGTGTCGGTCGCGTACACGACGCTCCGTCCCGCGTGGTCGACGCGGTAGGCGAGCACCCCACCCGGGTGGTTGAGCCTCACCGCGCGCACGGCGGCCGGGCCGACGAAGATCCGCTCGCCGCTCTGCACGTGGCGGTAGCCGAGCGTCGCCGGCAGCTCCGAGAGCCGCACCGGGAAGACGGGCGCGCGCATCTGGTGCGACAGCGCCTCCTCGAGCGTCATCTCGGCCGTGCGCGGGCCGATGACGGCGATCTCGCTGCCCGGCACGTAGGCCGGCAGGAAGAAGGGCAGCCCCTGGATGTGGTCCCAGTGCAGGTGGGAAAGGAGCAGCGTCGTCTGCACCGGCCACTCGCGCATCATCGTCTCACCGAGCCGCCGGAGCCCGGTCCCGGCGTCGAGCACGAGCCGCGTCTGCCCGCACCGCACCTCGACCGAGCTCGTGTTGCCGCCCACGCCCGCAGTCGCCTCGCCGGGCGACGCGATGCTGCCCCGCACTCCCCAGAACCGGATCGTCGTCGTGCTCACTCGCAACCTCCTTGGCCTCGGCGCCAACGCGTTGCGAGCCCCGTTCCAGCGACGGACGCCCGGAATCACGGGCGTTTGGCTGCCCGGCACCGCACCGGTTCGGAGCGGTGCACCACCGTGGTACGCCCGTTGCTCTCATGCGCCCCATGCGCCACCGCGTGTGCCACCTTGTGCTCCTCGCCTCCCTCGGCTCGGGCTGCTTCCTCTCGCACGGAGACGAGGACGAGCCCCCCGTCCGCGGCGGCGACGCCGGCGTCCCCACGGCCGACGCCTCCCGTCCGCGGCCCGGCGACTCCGGCGCGCCGCCCGTCCGCGACGCCGGCCGCCCCTCGCCCGCCTGCTGGACCGCACCCGCGGCCTACCGGGCGGAGCGCTCCTGCATTCCGGGGACGGCCGGTGCGCTGCCGGCCGGATCGAACGCGACGCTCGAGCTGTACGTCGACGGCTGCTTCTGTGACGAGACGCTGTCGTGCGAGGTCGTCGAGGCGTCCGGCGGCGTCCTACGGCTCGAGACCACGCTGTGTCCCGGCCGCGCCGACTGCGACGGCTGCGTCCGGTCCGTCCGCGCGGCGTGCTCCGTCCCGCCGCTCACCGAGGGAACGTGGCAGGTGATCGTCAACGGCCAGCCCGGCTTCGACGTCGAGGTGCGCCCGCCCGAGCCGGGGCTCCTCTCGCTGCGGGTCTGCCACGACCTCGCCCCGGAGGTGGACGACTCGCTCTCGTGCGACTGGCCGGGATCCTGGTCCGCGGCCTCGACGGAGGTCTGCCACCTCGATCAGGTGACGGCGGGCCGGCCGGCGAGGATCGACGTCGCCAGCACGTGCGGGAGCTGCTTCGACGTGGCCGGGGCCTGCGAGGTGTCGGTGGCCGGCGGCGAGATCGTCGTCCGGCCCGCGGTGCGCGCGTGCGACTGCTTCTCCTGCGGCGCGTGCGCGGACCTCTGCTACCGCACCGACGTGGCCTGCCACACGCCGCCGCTCGAGCCGGGCGTCTACCGCGTGATCACGCCGGCGGGCGAGTCCACGCTCGTCGCGGCGGACTACGACGGGGACGTCATGCTGTGCGTCGGCGCCGGCGGCTCCGGCGGGTCGGGCGGGTCGGGCGGCTGATCAGCCCCGCGGGAGGATCCCGCGATCCTGCAGGAACCCGATGACCTGCTTCGCGCACCCGTCCACGTCGTGCTGGTCGGTGTGCAGCGTGAGCTCGGGCTTCGCCGGCTCCTCGTAGGGCGCGCTGATGCCGGTGAACTCCGGGATCTGGCCCGCACGCGCCTTCTTGTACAGGCCCTTCGGATCGCGCTCCTCGCAGACCTCGAGCGGCGCGCAGACGTACACCTCGACGAAGTCCCCGTCGTCCATGATCGCGCGCACGCGGTCGCGGTCCTCGCGGTAGGGCGAGATGAAGGCCGTGACGGTGATCGCGCCGGCGTCCGTGAAGAGCTTCGCGACCTCGCCGATGCGGCGGATGTTCTCCGTTCGGTCCTCGGGCGAGAACCCCAGGTCCTTGTTCAGCCCGTGGCGGATGTTGTCGCCGTCGAGCACGTAGGAGAAGCAACCGCGCTCGGTCAGGAGCTGCTCCACGCGGCGGGCGACGGTGCTCTTGCCGGAGGCCGACAGACCGGTGAACCACAGGGTCGCGCCCTTGTGTCCGTGGATCTTCTCGCGATCGGCCCGGGTGACGTGCGCCTCGTGCCAGGTGATGTTGGTGGCCTTCTGCTCGGTCATGGTGGCGCGCACGATACCCCTTTCGCGCGACGGAGCAAGGCCGTTTGGCGTCAGCGCCCCCCGAGCACGTGCTCGCGGACGGCCGCGTTGTGATCGCCGAGTGTGGCGCTGAACGCGTGGCGGCCGCCGCCGCGCGCGACGAAGTAGAGGTAGTCGTGCTCCGCGGGCGCGAGCACCGCGCGGATCGAGGCCGCGCCCGGGTTCGCGATGGGCCCGGGCGGGAGCATCTCGTGGCGGTAGGTGTTGTAGGGGTTGTCCGCGTCGCGGAGCATGGCGCGCGTGATGTCGCGGCCGTCGAAGGCGGCGCAGGGGTCCGAGACGCCGGGGTCGGCGAGGCACCCGTAGCTCACCGTCGGATCGGCCTGCAGGCGCTTGGGCCGGAACGCGTCCGAGCGCAGCCGGTTCAGGAAGACGCCGGCGATGATCGGGCGCTCGTCGTCCACCGCGGACTCCTTCTCGACGATGGACGCGAGCACGACGACCTCGTGCAGGTCCCAGCCGAGCTCGCGGCGAAGCCGCCCGAGCCCCTCGGCGTGCTCCTCGGCGAGCGGCCGGACCCGCCGCTCGAAGGTCTCCGCCATCCGGTCGACCACGTCCCTCGGCGCCATGTCCTCGCGCAGCTCGTACGTGTCGGGGAAGAGGTAGCCCTCGAACGTCGGGCCCCGGAGCCCACGCGCCTCGAGGAGCGCCGGGCTCGCCGTCTCCGCGAGGAACGGCTCCGCCCCGCAGACGCCGAGCCGCTCGAGCCGCTCGGCGATCTCGAAGCGCGTGAACCCCTCCGGGATGACCACGCGGACCCTTCCCCGCCCGAACCCCTCCGCCACCTGCCGGACGAGCTCGGCGGGGGACATCCGGTCGCTGACGAGGATCGGACCCGAACGCAGGCGGTCCTCGACGCCGAGGATGCGGAGGTAGGCCGCGAAGAGGAGCTCGCTGTCGATGACGCCTTCGGCGGCGAGGAGCCGGGCCACCTCTCCGACGGTCGCCTCCTCCGGGAGCTCGAGCTGCACCTCCCGGCCCCGCCCGGGCGGCCTCCCGTGCGGGTAGACGATCATCAGCCAGGCCACGGCCGCGACCGCTCCCAGCACGAGCAAGAGCGCGATCGCCGTCAGCGCCCGCGCCGCCCGCGGCCGGCGCCGCGACGCGCGGCCGCTTCGGCGCCCGCCCGGTCCGATGCGTCGATTCCGCCCTCGTCCCACGTGTCCTCGTCCCGACGTCGCGATCGCGCGTCGAGGTAGCTCTGGAGGAGCACCGTCGCTGCCGCCTGATCGACGACGCGGCGCCTCGCCCTCCCTCGGACGCCCGCCTCTTGGAGCGCGCGCTCGGCCTGCACGGTCGTGAGCCGCTCGTCCCAGAGGACGACGGGCACGTCCACGGCCTGGGCGACCGCGTCGGCGAACCGGCGGGCCCTCCTCGCCGCGGGCCCCTCGGTCCCGTCCATCTCGAGCGGGAGCCCCACGACGACGGCTCCGGCGTCGCGCTCGCGCGCCGCCTCGGCGACGCGACGGGCGGCGTCCGCCTCGCCGGCGCGCTCGATGGTCGCGAGCGGCAGGGCGACCGCGCCCTCCTCGTCCGAGAGGGCCAGCCCGATCCGCCTCGAGCCCGGGTCGACGGCGAGCACGCGCATCGCCGTTCTCTTTATCACGCCCCTGCCGCGGAGCACACGAGGTGCTATGACCCCTCCATGCGCCTGTTGGCGGGGGACGTCGGAGGCACCAAGACGCTCTTGGCGCTCTACGAGGAGCGGGACGGGGCGTTCCGCGAGGTGCGGCGGGCCCGCTTCGACAGCCCGTCCTTCGCCGGACTCGGGCAGATGGTGCGCTCGATGCTCGGCGACGAGACGGCATCGGTCGATCGCGCCGCGTTCGGGATCGCCGGTCCCATCGTGGACGACACGAGCAAGACGACGAACCTCCCCTGGCACCTCGACGCCCGCGCGCTCGAGGCCGAGCTCGGCATCGAGCGCATCCGGCTCCTCAACGACTTCCAGGCCGTCGCGCTCGGCGTGCCATCCCTCGGCCCGTCCGATGTCGTCGTGCTGCAGGACGGCGAGGTGGAGGCCACCGGGCCGGTGGCGATCCTCGGAGCGGGCACGGGCCTCGGGGAAGCCTTCGTGGTGCCGCTCGGCGGCGAGCTCCGCGTTCTGCCGAGCGAGGGCGGGCACGCGGACTTCTCTCCGCGCGACGAGGTCGAGATCGACCTCCTGCGCTTTCTGATGGCCCGGCACGGCCGCGTCTCGGTCGAGCGCGTGGTCTCCGGGCAAGGCATCGTGGCGATCTACGACTTCCTCGTGTCCACGGGCCTCGAGGAGGAGTCCCCGGCGATCCGCAGCCGCATGACCGAGGAGGACCCCGCCGCCGTCATCGGGACGACGGCGCTCGAAGCGGGCGACCGGGCCTGCGAGCGCACCGCGCGCATGTTCACGTCCCTCTACGGCGCCGAGGCCGGCAACCTCGCGCTCAAGGTGCTGCCGACGGGCGGGCTCTACGTCGCGGGCGGCATCGCCCCGAAGCTCCTACCGCTGCTCCGGCGCGGCGACTTCCTCGAGGGCTTCCTGTCGAAGGGCCGCATGCGGGCCCTGCTCGAGCGTATCCACGTGTCGGTCATCACCGACCCGAACGTCGGCCTGTACGGCGCGCGGAACGTGGCTCTCAGGCTGTGACGCCGGAGCCCGCGGCGCGCTCGGCGGTGCGCTTGGCGAGCAGCGGCAGAACGTACGGGAAGCCGATCTGGAGCATGTCGATCTCGGGATCGATCTGCCCCACGAGCCAGAACGAGATCACCGCGGCGCGCTCCACGTAGAACCACCCGTCGGGATAGCGGATCGACCGCATGAGCTCGCGCAGCTCGCGGCGCTCGACCTCGGGGTCCACGAGCTTCTCGAGCTCGCTCGCGTTGGCTCGCATCAGCGCACCGGCCGAGCGGTCCTGCACCTTCAGGAGCTTCCGGAAATAGGTCATCACCGTCCGCTCGACGAGCTCTCGGTTCGCCTCCTCGGCCACGAACCCGATCCGCTCGAACCCCTTGAGCACGAGCGCGTCGTTCTGCTCGAAGAAACCCTGCAGGACATCGACCATTCCGTCGATCGTCTCCTGGTCCACCTCGCTGATCGCGCCGAAGTCGAGGTACACGATCTTGGGACCCGGCTGCACGAGGAAGTTGCCCGGATGCGGGTCGGCGTGGAAGAACCGGTGGACGAAGAGCTGCTCGTAGAAGGACTGGACGAGCCTCGTGGCCACCTTCCTCCGGTCGATCCCGAGCCGCTCCATCTCCTCGACGTCGGTGATCTTGAAGCCCTCCATGAAGGTCATGGTCAGGATGTCCTTCGTGGTGAGCTCGTGGACCACGCTCGGGAACAAGAGGTCGTCCTGACCCTCGAAGTTCTTGCCCATGCGCTCCATGCAAGCCGCCTCGTGCACGTAGTCCGTCTCGCGGTGCAGCAGATCGACGAGCGCGTCGTAGACCGACCCGAGGTTTCGGACGGGCACGAAGCGGTTGTAGACGCGGAGCGCGAGGCGCACGACCTTCATGTCGGTCCGGATCACGTCGCGGATGCCCGGGTAGAGCACCTTGACCGCGACCTTGCTGCCGTCCTCGCGCCACGCCGCGTGCACCTGACCGAGCGAAGCGGCCGCGAGCGGCTCGTGCTCGATGCGCCGGTAGCACGCATCCGGCTCGCGGCCGAGGCTCTCGCGGAAGGTCTTCGCTACGGCGCCGAACGGGTGCGGTGGCACCCGGTCCTGCAGGACGCGGAGCTCCTCGCCGTACACGCGTGGGAGGAAGCCACCCATGACGGACAGGACCTGACCGAGCTTGATGTAGACGCCGCGGAGCCTGAGCATGCCCCGGAGCAGGCGCCGGGCGTTGTTCCGGTCGACGCGCTTGCGCCGCGCGCGGACCCACTTCGGATGGCGCACCCGCTCGGCGCCGGTCTCAGGGTCACGCTCGATGCGCCGGAGCGCACGCGCGATCCCGAGCTGAACCATGTAGCTCGAGAAGATGATCCCGAAGACGAAGAGCGCGCGTACGAGGCGTACGAAGAGGCTCATGAGCGACCGGGACGGGAGCATAGCACCCTACCCCCCGGGGCCCATGCCCATCGACGCCGGTGGAAGGTACGATGGTCCGTCGCATGCGACCCTCCGCCCGTGTCCTCTCGATCGCTGCGCTCGCCTGCGCCGCCTGTGGCGGCGATCCCGACACCGACGGCCCCGAGCCGCCGGAATTCACGATGGTCGCCGTGACGTTCAACACGGGCACGACGGAAGGCCTGCGCCACGACGACCCGCCCGACGACGGCTACGACGGCGCCGACGCGATGCGATCGGACACGTGGTACGGCGACGGGCTCGCGTGGCTCCCCGCGGTCGAAGCGACGCGCGCCTGGCTCGCCGAGGTGCAGCCGGACGTGATCGCGTTCCAGGAGATCTTCTACGCGGGCGAGTGCGAGGCCATCCCGCCGGAGGAGCACGCGGAGTTCTTCTGCGAGACGTGGTCGCCGGGCGACCCGACCGTCGCCCAGGTGATCCTCGGCGGCGGATACCAGGTCGCCTGCAACCTCCAGAAGCCCGACAAGTGCCTCGCCGTGAAGCGGAGCTTCGGCACCTTCCGCGGGTGCGACGGCGACCTGTGCCTCGACGGGCTCGACGGCGCGCGCGTCCCCGACTGCGGGAGCGGGTCGCGCGTCGGGCGCGGCGTCGTCGACCTCGTGGGCGGCGGCTCGCTGACCGTCGTGAACGTGCACGGCTCGTCGGGGGTCACGGTCGACGACATCGCCTGCCGGGTCCGGCAGTTCGAGCAGGTCTTCGTGGACCTCGGCGACGGCATGCCGGCCGCGAGCGGTGCCGTCAACGTCGTGATGGGCGACCTCAACACCGACCCCGGCCGCCTCGCCGACGGCGACGAGAGCGCGGCGCGCTTCGTCGACTTCGTGGGGGAGGGCGAGCGCTTCCACTTCGTGTCGGACGTGGGCCGCCGCGCCGAGCCCTCCTACGCGGGGCTCTTCAACATCGACCACGTGGTGAGCGACGGGCTCGACGGCTCCTGCTGGATCGCAGGCGTCACCGAGGGCCACCCGGGGGTCACCGAGGCGGTCTACTTCGACCACCGGCCGGTCGTCTGCTCGCTCGGCGGCGACCGACCCTGATCGCCGCGACGGCCCACGCGATGCCCGCGAGCGCCGGCCACGCGCCGTGGGTCGGCGCCGCGCCCGCCGCGAGGCAGCCGCAGCCGTCATCGGCGGGGCCCGGATCGGATCCCGGCCCCCCGTCGGAACGGGGCCCCGCGTCGGGCCCGTCGCCGCCCGCGTCGACGCCGGCGCCGCCGTCGCCGCCTGCGCCGGCGTCGGCCGGCGGGCTCGCCATGGTGACGAGCCGAATCTCCCCGAAGTCGTACGGCGTCTTGCGTGTCCCGATGCCCGGCGTCAGCTCGAGCCACCCCTCGCGGCCCGTTCCGTCCTCGGTCGCCTCGCCGTCGTCGTCGTTGGCGAGGAA
>JBDIVX010000229.1:0-9785 GCA_039794305.1 Candidatus Neutrinellum sp. | reverse complement strand
TAGGGGGAACAGAAGAAGGAGCGCTGCGCTCAGGGACGCAAACTCGATTGCGTCCGCGCTCGATAGCTCGATCAGACCTGGTCCAAAGTGAGCATATGAGTACGGGCCGATGAATGCCGCGGCCGAGACAAGATAGACGGCGAGACGAAGCACGCTCATGGCCTCGTCGGCCGCACCAAGTCGCCCGTGAGTCCGCGCAATCGCTCACGGCTTGGAACCGTTGCGGTCGCGGTGAAGCCCCTTGTGCGCTCTCCGCCACCAGTTCCGCGAGGACCGGTGTAGTGCAACGGATTCGCAGCTATGGTCGAGTCGCCCAATGCTTGGGCGCTTGAGCGCAGGTTATCGGACCGTTGGTCGTCGTAGGTGGTGAGTTCGATCTCCACGTCCCGTCCTGTCCCCAAATCCCGCACCAGCCGACTCCGCGTCTCCTCCCACGCCCTCGTGCCCTCAGCGATGCTTCGTGTATCGCCACCAAAGCGCGTGGTGAGGTTCTGCAGAGCGCGGGTCGGTGTTCCACTTTCACTTCGATACCGAAATCACTCCTGAGGTTCCGCTCGAAGTCCTACGCCATGTCCACCCCCTCATCGTAGAGGGCGGTCTCGCCGCCGCCCGGAAGATCGTCGTGCTGCTGCAAGCTCACTTCCATCTTGACCTCCAGCCCAAGGGGGTCACGAGCGGCCAACAGGTTCCCTGCGACATGGTGATACGAGTCTAGCGCCTCGCCCCCCAAAGTAGTCGTCGCTGATCATCGGTCCGTCCGTCGCGCGCGATCACGTGTTCCGTTGCAGCGACGGTGTGCTCCGAGACCTCGTTCCGGTAGGCGTGCGCACGAGCTCGGCGTCCGCCGCTGAGCCCTGCGACCGCCTCAGTCATGCCCGCCCCGCGATCATGGAGAGGCTGGAGGCTTCAACCTCGGAACGATCTCCCGGAGTCGCATCGTGCGACGATCTCATCGAAGGCGAGATCGACGTTGTGCATATGTGCCGCGAAACGGGCCATGTCCTCATCGTTGTCGTCAGCCTCGGCTTGCATGCTGTCCCAAGTCTCGTGAACGCGCCTTCGCCAACGGCGGACGGTGGATCCCTTCAGGGGTAGAACACTAGGAGAAGCAGCCCTACGAGGCCGATGGCGCCAGCCAGGTCCAACAGATCCGTCGTGTGTGCTTCTAGGTCCTGCTCCACGATCTCCGCAAGCTTTGCAACGAACTTGGTAGCAAAGGCCGTCGCCCCTTCCCCGTCGAACAACGAGCTCTCCCAGCGCCCGTCGAGGTAGCCGCCGAGAATGGTACGCAGCGCACCCGAACGTAGCTTCGTCGTGCTGGAGTCGCCGATGTCTCCCGCGACGACCCGACGTAGGATCTCGCCGGCCCTCGGACTGAGGGATTCGACACCGGAGGCCTGGTGCACGATCGCGGCTTGGATTTCCTCCAGACCGTCACCTGAGCGAAAGAACCGCTCGTCCAACTCTAAGAGAACTCCAATTGCCGCCGCAAGATGCTGTGCCGTGGAGGATGAGCAGCGCTGATCCGTCAAGCTGCGGATGTCCTCGCGCACCCACTGAAGCATCTCCCCGACGCTGTCGAGTGCCGCGTCGTTGTCGAAGATCCCGGAGCCCCAGCTTCCCATATGGCCAGAATACCCGTGAGTAACGCTGCCCACACGCTGCGGGTCCGCGACGGCGCCTACATCCAACCCACGGCGTGTCTCGGTGTACCGTGAAGAGAATCATGAATGCCTCAACTGGGTTGGATGCTGCCCGAGGCCCGGCGCGCGCGCGAGTCGTTCAGCTCGTTCCCGAGCCGTCGTCGACCAGGACGGGCGTGGGGGAGGTGGAGCCAGGGTACGGGCCGAGCTGGCCGTCGGCGTTGTTGCCCCAGCAGTAGGTGCGGCCGTCGCCCGTGCGGGCGCAGGTGTGTTCCTCGCCGGCCGCGACCTCGACCACGTCCGTGAGGCCCGTCACCGCGACGGGCGACGTGCGCATGTCCATGCTGCCGTCGCCGAGCTGGCCGAACGCGTTGTCACTCCAACAGAGAACTGCACCCGCGCGCACGGCGCAGGTGTGAAAGCTCCCGGCGCTGACGCCGGTCGCGCCGGAGAGCCCCGAGACGGGCGTGGGTTCGAGCGACCTCGTCGTCGAGCCGTCCCCGAGCTGCCCGCTACCGCCGGGGTCGAGCTGCACCGCGTCCGTGAGACCCGACACCCGATCGGCCGTGGCACGCGAGCCCATGGTCCCGTCGCCCAGCTCGCCGTAGTCGTTCCGGCCCCAGCAGGAGACGTCGCCCGAGGGATGCAGGGCGCAGGAGTGGTAGTTGGCGGCCGCGATGGAGTCGACCGCGCCGAGCGAGGTCACCTCCACCGGGGTGGGGGATCGGGGCTCGGTAGTGACGGCGCCGAGCTGGCCGTCGCCGTTGTAGCCCCAGCAGGAGCCGACCGCGCCGGTGACGACGCAGTTGTGCCAGCGGCCGGCCGACAGCGACGCGAGCGCCCCGGGAACGCCGCCTCCGTCGAGCGTGCCGCCTCCGTCGAGCGTGGCGCCTCCGTCGAGCATGCCGCCGCCGTCGGGCGGCACGTCTCCGTCCACGGCCGAGGCCGCGTCGCCCAGCGCTCCGCCATCGGCCGCTCCGCCGTCGCGCTCACCAGGGCCGCCATCCCGCGCTGCCCCGCCGTACCCGATGCAGCCGCAGGCCGTCGCACAGAGCGGGGTCACCACGGCCGCGGTTCGCCCGACTCGGAGCCGATCGAACCAGGGGGCGAGGGACGACGCGCGACTCGGCACGGAGGCAACCAGTCTATCGACACCGGCGCTCGACCGCCACGGCCGCCTGACTTCGACTGGCCCCCGAGCACGATCGCGCCCTCGCGTCGGTGGTGAGGCGCGTCGATCGAGGAGCGGCGGTCGGGTCGGCGTGGCCTCACGGGAGCGGACGCTCTCGTGGACCGAGCAGGAAGGCCAGGGCGCCGGGCGCGCGCCGGGCCCAGTCCGCTTCGCGGTGCATGTGGCCCGGCGCCAAGACGTAGCGGAAGTCGCGCCCGTCGACGTACCCGACCGCTCGGAAGGCGTCGGCCAGATCCCGGGTGTCCATCCAGCCATCACCGGAGCTGCCGGCGTCGCCCGAATCCACGTACACCCGCAGGGGGCGGGACGGCGCGGGTTCGAGCGAGGCGACGTCCGAGAGGATCACGCGGTCGTCCCACCAGGTCGACGGGCTCAAAGCCGCCACCAACCCGAACACGTCGGGGCGAGCTACGCCGCCGTACACCGACACGAGCCCGCCCAGCGACGAGCCCACGAGCGCCGTGTCCTCCCGCGCCGAGCGGGTCCGGAGCTCGGCGTCGATCCTGGGGCGGAGCTCTTCGACGACCGCCTGCAGGTAATCGTCTGCGCGCCCGCCTCCGTACTCCGCGTCGCTCGTCGGCGTGTACTCCTCGATTCGGGCGTCGGTGTTGCCGATGCCGACGACGATCGCCTCACGGAAGGTGTCGCACCGCTCGCCGCCGCAGTCGCCGTCGCTCTGGCATCGGGTCATGGCGTCCGGGCAGAGCCCCGAAGAGGCGGCTGCGTCCATGGCCTCGTCGATCTCCCACTCCACACCGAAGGCCGCCTCCGATGCGTCGAACAGGTTCTGGCCGTCGTGCATGTAGACGACGGGGTAACGGGCGGCGGTGTTCTCCTCGTAGGAGGGCGGAAGGTATGCGCACACGGGCCTCGTGCCTCCGACGATCTCGGACGCGAAGGCGTCGATCAGGGTGACGACGTACCCGCGGTCGTCGCCACCGAACCGTGGCGTGATCTCGATCTGCTCGCCGGGCGCCAGGTGGTAGTTCGGCCCGCGTGACCACGTCGAGCCGGCGAGCACGGGCTTGAGCTCGATGGGGCCCTCGAGCTCGGTCGTCTCCCACACGAAGCGGTCGTCGCCGGCCGCGGTCGTGGGCGTGCCGCTCTCCCAGCCGAGGCCACCGCCCGAGCCACGCAGCGTGATCGTCCCCGGCCGCCCCGCGTAGCGCACCACGACGCGCGTCACCGGACCCGCGTCGGCCACGCGGCCGTCCGGGCGGTCGCCGCCGCCGGCGTCGTGTGCGGAGCCGTCGTTCCCCGCATCGAGCACCGGCGCGTCCGTGCTGGCATCGCGCGTCGTCGAAGCGTCGGTCACGCGTAAGCCGCCGTCGTCGGAGCACGCGCAGACCAGCAGCGCCCATCCGGTGGCGGCAGCGAACGTGGCGCCGCCTCGGGTGCGGGCAAGACGCGGCATCGAGCAGCGGAATGTGCGCGAGCGGCGGGGGACCGTCAACGGGGGGCGACGGGCACGGGCGGTCCGCGGTCACGAGCCGCTCGTTCGTGAGCGCCCCGAGCCTTCAGGCCCGTTCCCTGTCGTGCTGCCCGAAGTGCGCGGCGAGGGCGTCGATGAGCGCTCTCATGAAGCAGCTCGGGTACGTGATCGCGAACGCCCCGCTCTCGGGCCTGGTCCGCTATGCGCACGAGTGGCCGGGCGCCCGTGCGCGCGTCGAGGACATCGGCCGGCGGGTCGTGCGGGTCGAACGGCCGGACGAGTGGTTCGACGCCGACAACGAGGACTGGCCCGACGAGGCGGAGGTGGAGATCGTGATGCCCGAGGCGCTCGTCGCCGAGCACGGGAGCGCCGACGCAGCGCGCGAGGCCATCGCTGCCGCGGTCCGCCGGCTCGAGCGCGAGGCGTGGGCCGAGGCGAAGCGGCCAGGCAAGAGCTTCCTCGGCGCCGAGCGAGTCGTGCGCGTGCCCATCACGCGCCGCGGGACCAAGTGGGAGCTCTTCGGCGCGCGCAACCCGACGTTCGCGGCAGGCGGAGACGCCGAGGCGACGCGCGAGGCGGTCGCGAGGCTGCGCGCGTTCCGGGAGGCGTACCGAGCGGCGCTCATCCGCCGGCGCGCCGGTGAGCGCGACGTGGTGTGACCGTACGGAACCTGGTGGATGCGAGTCCACCACGCCGCTCGCTGCGAGCCCCCCCCACCGAGCTGACCGAGGCGCCGGTCCCGAGCTCTCGCGTGCTCGTCACCACGACGGGCACGCATCGGTGCGTCCGCGGTGAAAGGTGAGGGGCACGGTTGCAGTGGTGGTGTGCATCGGGACGGCCCACCGGTCGCTCCGTCGGCGCCGGCACGCCGATCACCGCCTGCCCAACCGCCCTCGCGCGCCGCCGCTGCCGACCCGCACCACCAGCCTGGAAATCATGAACGCCTCAACCTGGGTTGGATGCTTTCCGAGACTCCAATCGCCACCCCACGAGAACTACACCCGCGCCGACCATGACGGTACATGCGGTTACGGTGACTATCATAGGAACCACCGCTTGCCCTCCGCGTAGCATCGCTGCCAACAGTACGGCGAGAGCAATCGTGGCCGGTGAAACGAGCATCAGTCCGATCACGGCGACGCGCGGAGCAAACGACCGCAGGACAAGTCGTAGAGCAACAGCGCCACCTGACAGCGCAAGCGCCATTACAAACAAGTACCCAATCCAAGCGAGCGGCCAATAATCCCCTTCAAGGTCGAATTGTAAGAGCCACCGCAGCAGGACGGCGTAGAGCCATACGACGAGGAATAGTAACGCGGTGCTCGTAACCGCGCACGCGACAACGGCCAGTATCTGCCGAGTCCCAACGCCGACGTCCGAGCGTGCCATGACATCGAGCATGCCTAGATCGCTCATGCCCCGCAAGACCAGCATCGCAACCCGTAGGCTGCTGTCCCGGCCGCTCGCTCCTCAACGATGATCCAACGACCGGCTTCTGCAAACATACCCTGAAGGCGACCCGATCTGATCATCGCGCTGGTGCATCCGGGCTGGCTTCGGACTCGGATGCATCGGGCTGACCGACGTTGCGCTCGACGTAGGCGGAGAATTCCGCGCGATCGCTAAAGACGCTATCCGGCGATCCTTCGTCGAGACGCCGCGAGGCTTCGCCGAGGGCGAGACCGACCACGGTAGCGCGCAGATCGCCGCGGCTACGACCCGGGTCATCCGCAGCCACACCGTTCGGAGGCAACTCCAGTTCCTCGTACACGGGGGAGAGAATCTCGTCGAGCCGACGATAATCTATCGTCGCGCCCGTCCGCAGCAGATGCATGCGCGATCGGTTAGGCCCGGCGGTCCCGTTTTCGCTCGAGTTTCTCGCGCTTGGTTCGCTCGCGGCGGCGCCGACGTGAGCGACCCAGCTCGAGCGTGATGAGCAGCAGGCGCCGCTCCATCTCCGCGAGATCCACGGCACGCCTTCGGAGCCGCATGGCCATGATGAGCGGCGTCATGCGCGAGAGCGTGAGCACGATGGCGAGCTGGGTGAGCGCATGATCGCCTGCGATGTCATCGGCGCTGAGCTTGAGCAGACGTGCCAGAGCGAGCGCGATGACTTTGGCGTGGACGAGGGCGAGGACAGCCTCCTTGCGCCAAGCGAGGATCTTGTCGAGACCCACACCGGTCTTGAACGCCTTGAAGAGCAGCTCGATCTCCCACCGCAGCGCATAGGCGTCGACGATGTCCTCGGCGCTCAGCCGCTCTCGCGGCAGGCTCGTCAGGTACCAGCGCGTCTCGCCATCGGGTCCTTCGATGCCGATGATGCGGACCGCGGCGACCGCGTCATCCTTTGCGCGCAGCTCCGCATCGAGGTCGATGATCTCGCCCAGGTGGAGCAGCCCTGCGTCGAGGGCCTGATCGAGTCGCTTGCCGCGACACGCTTTGCGGTCGCCGTGCCCGCGGACGAGCTTCAGGATTCGTGGGCTTTCGCTGCCCTTGAGGCGGCGCAAGACGTGAACGCCGCGTTGGATGAGCCGAACCTCGCGACCGTGGTTTACATAGGCCAAGTCGTAGATCGCGAGCGTGCCCGGCTCGAAGGTCGCCTCGTCGAGCTGAGCGCTGTCGTGATCCCGCTGCGGCGAGACGTGATAGCCAGCCGGCATCCGATTTCCGAACGTCATCACGGTGTGCAGTTTCATCCCCGCAGGACGATTCTTGCTCGTCGAGGGCGCCCACGGCTGCGCCAGCTTTCTCAGAATCACGCAGGTGGCGTCCGCCAGGCGGATGTCGCCGAGACGCTGCAGCAGACTACCGTCCGGGCTCACTCGGTCCCTCTTGTCTTCCACTTCCCGAACCGCCGCGACGGCACGAGTTGCAAGCTCTTGGAGCAGCTCCGCGTACTCCGCATCGAACCACCCGTAGAACGACGATGGAGCCACACGCTCGCCGCTGAGCGTGAAGTAGTTGCCCATGATCGTCGTCTGCGGTCCATCGGGTCCGCTGAGCGTCAGGATGGTCGCCTCGACCAGAGCCGGAAGATCCAGCTTCCGCTGCCGTTGGATGACGCCGAGCCGCCGGCCGGCCGCGATGATGTCGTCGGGGTCGAACAGCTCGTTGAACTGCTCCATGAACGGGATCGCGAGCGACTCGAGTTGCCTCTCGATGTCGGACTCCGACCGCCGCAGCGGGGAACGGCGTGGCTGGGCCATGCCCTCCCGTCTATCCGTCAACGACCGCGGCGTCGATCCCCTCCAGCAGCTTTTCCGCAGAAAAACGAGCCGCCGCGATCAGCCACGCTGCATCATGATCGTGGCGCTGCTAACCGGGCGCGCATGCTCCCAGGGCGGATGACACAGAGCCATGCCGCCCCCTGGCCGCAGAGGCGCAGAGGCGTCTGCAAGTGTGATGAGTACCTTGCGGAATGGCGCTTCGACTACGTGGTCCTTCAGCCAAAGACGAACTGCCTCGTAGACAGGAAACAGCGATGCATTGATGGTTCTTTGCTCTTGTTGCGGCAGCCCCGGGGCCCTGAGATATGCCTGAAAATCGATCAGACGCATGACATGAACGCCTCAGCTGAGGCCCGCCGCCCGCGCGAGTCGTTCAGCTCGTTCCCGAGCCGTCGTCGACCCGGACGGGCGTGGGGGAGGTGGAGCCAGGGTACGGGCCGAGCTGGCATCAGTCCGGCCCCAAGCCTACGTCTGCTCCACACTCGATGATGGCATCTTCGCCGTCGAGCGAGAGTACCAGTCGTCCGGTGGTAACGGCTCGTCCCTCAAAGTGAAGTCCTTCGCGAGAGCAGGTGACTTCTTGATAAACCAGTAGCGGCCGTTCGAGCCGCAGGAGACGTGCGCCAAAATCGCACCGCAGTTGATCCACGACGGTGTTCGAGGTCGTCAGCTCTCTGCCTACGCGTATCGTCTTCGCGCGCGTTGCCTCCGGAAGGCTTATCAGCGTGACGCAGGGTACAACCGCGGGACCCGTATCGCTGCGCCCCGGATCGGGCTGGTGAGGGTGAGTAGGCGTAGTCCCGCACGCGGAGAAGAATGCCACGATCAGGAATCCTCTCGACGCACGATCACGAAAGCGTTTGCGTGAGCGTCTCAACTCTTACCTAAGGAGCGATCATGTCGTTCACGACTTGCACCGCACCCCGAGAGTCCGGATTCCAGTCCCATGCGGGAGGGCGCCGGAAGGGGGCTTCACCCGACGTGGGGATGAAGCGCCGCAGGTAGTCATCTCCGAGATCTGCTGTACCACGTGCATCGAGCCCAGTGCGGGCGCGATCCATGTGCCGACGTTCGAACCAGGGCTCACCCCTAACACGCGGGACTGTGTGCAGGTCCAGTTCATGGATCACATTTCGGCCGATCTCGTTCGATCCTCGGAGCATCGCGCTGGTACCGATAATCGAAACCGCGATCGGTCGACCGCGACTCCTGGCGGCTGGAATACCGACAGTTACACCAGACTCACCGGGCAGGACGAACGGATCTGCTTCGTTATCCACGGCGAGACCAACGACATCGTCGGATTCCACGGCCTCTCTTAGCCGCGAGTATGCCCAGTGCGTTCGACCACCCAATTCGCTATCGATGCGGGTCGTATCGAGAGTGAGGTGCCATCGTCCATCCCTGAGCTCCGGATCTCCAATCGAGGCAACGACCAGACTCTGCTCCTGCCGCAATCTGTCGATCTCATCGCTACTCGCCCCGGCATCGTCCGCTGCAGCGATCAAGTTATCGTACATCGTGCTGAAGCCCGTTCTCAACCCGGCGACGAGCTGCTCCCGCTCTCGAGCCTGCCGGTTCGCTTGCTGGCCCTGACCGGGTGTCGCGGGCGTGCCCGAGCGATGCGGGGTTGCGTCAAACGACGTCACAGCACCGGACTCGTCGCGTTCCCCGCTAGCATCGAAGAACTGCACGTCAAGTCCTAGAGCATCCCTCGCCTGCAACAGATTCCCGCTCACATAGTGATACGAGTTCAGCGCCTCCCCACCCCCCACCGCATGCACATGCAGCGGGTCCGGCGACGCCCACCTCCCGATCCTCGGGATCAAATACCTCTCCCCGAAGTACACCACCCCCACCTCGTCGTCCGCCTCCTTCCCGGTGAACCCGGCCGCCTCCGGCTGAATCGCCGCGGACGTCTGGTTGAGCAGCGTCTCCTGCGCGCCGTTCGGGTACCACGTGGCCACCTCGAGCAGCTCGCCGGACCAGAGGTCCACGACGGCGCTCGTCGAGCCGAGGAGGTCCGCGAGGGCGTACGTGATGCGTAGGTCGGCGCCGAGGTCGTAGGAGATCGGGTCGCCGGGGTCGTGCTTCCAGACGAGGCGGGCGCCGCCGACGAGGTACTGGCTCTCGGTGTTGTTCGTCGTGTGCGTCAGGTAGGACGAGCTCGAGAGGTCGCGCTCGACGCCGCTTCGCTCGTAGGCGCCCGGGTACGCGTAGAGCACGGTCCGGTCGGTCGTGCCGTCGTCGAAGGTCTCCTTGTGGGTGCGGACGTTCGCGCCGTCGTAGCG
>JBDIVX010000228.1:0-9890 GCA_039794305.1 Candidatus Neutrinellum sp. | reverse complement strand
TGCCCTGCGAGATGCGCGTCCACCACATCAACTGCGGAACGCTGTGCCCCATCCCCCGGCGGCTCGTGAACGGGGACGGCGGCCTGACCGAGCCCGGGCGCATGGTCTGCCACTGTCTGCTCGTCGAGAGCGGTGACGGCCTCGTGCTCGTCGACACGGGCCTCGGGCTCGGCGACGTGGAGCGACCCGCGCGGCTCGGCCCGATGCGGCCGCTGCTCCGAGCGCGGCTCGATCCGGCCGAGACCGCGGCGCGGCGCGTCGAATCGCTCGGCTTCTCGCGCGACGACGTGCGACACGTCGTGCTCACACACCTCGACCTCGACCACGCGGGCGGGATCGGCGACTTCCCGAAGGCCCGCGTGCACCTCATGCGGCGCGAGCACGACGCGGCGGCGAACGCGGGCTGGCGGGATCGGATCCGCTATCGCACCGACCACTGGGCACACGGCCCCGACTGGGCGGTCCACGACGTCCGCGACGGCGAGAGCTGGCTCGGGTTCGAGGCGGTGCGACAGCTCGAGGGGCTTCCGCCCGAGATCCTGCTGGTGCCCCTCGTCGGGCACACGCCCGGGCACGCGGGGGTCGCCGTCGACACGTCCGAGGGCTGGCTCCTGCACTCGGGGGACGCGTACTACTACCATGGCCAGGTCGACCCGCGCCGTCCCCGGACGACGCCCGGCCTGGCGGTCTTCGAGCGCGCCGCCCACACGGACGCCCTCATGAGCGCCTGGAACCTGCGCCGGCTTCGCGCCCTCGTCCGCGAGCACGGCCACGCCGTCCGGGTCTTCTGCGCGCACGACCCCGTGGAGCTCGACCGTCTCAGCGCCCCGCGGTGAGCTCGATCAGACGGTCGATGAGGAAGCGGGACTGCTCGAGCGCCTCGTCCGTGAACCAACCGAAGAACCCGCGGACCTCGTCGAACATGGCCCGGAAGCGCTCCTGATCGCCCGCCTCGAGGATCTCGCCGAGCTCGGCGGCCGCGTCGCGGAACGCGGAGGTGACCTCACCGGTCGCCGGGTTGAGCATCTCGATGGGCCCGTACAGATCGGGCGACTGCCCGAAGTGCCTCGCCGTCACGTACAGCTCGAGGAGGTAGACCGGCGACGTGAACTCGAGGGAGCGCTCGAGCGGGACCCCCATGCGCGACAGCGTCAGGCCGAGCACCTGCGTGTGGTAGTGGTTGAGGACCTGGACGATCGCCATGACGCGGTCGTGCTCCTCGGGCGTCGCGTCGGTCACGACCAGCCCGCGCGCCGACAGCATCGACCGCACCCACTCGCGCCACTCCTCTCCCCGCCCCGGGCACACGACCACGCGCTGGCCGACGAGCGTGTGCACGCCGGGCCCGAACATCGGGTGCGTGCCGACGACGCTCGCGCGCGTGGCCTCGAGCATCGCGCGCACCGGGCGCTCCTTGATGCTCGTGACGTCCATGAGCAGCCCGTCCTCGCGCACGTGCGGGCCGATCTGGCGGATCACCTCCTCCGTGACACCGATGGGCACGCTGATCACGACGACGTCGGCGCTCCTGGCCGCCTCCACCGGCGTGAGCTCGGTGGAGACGTCCGCGACCATCACGGCGTGCCCCAGATCGGCGAAGAGACCCGCCATGCAACGACCCATGCCGCCCTCGCCACCGATGACCGCGACGGTGCGGGGCTCGACGTCGAGCGGCACCTCGGCACGGAGCGAAGCCTGGTGGTCGCGGCTGGCGAGCAGGATCAGGCGCCACACCGACTCGATCACGCCGGGCGGCAGGCCGAGATCGGAGGCGCGCCGGCAGCGGTCGTCGAGGACGGCCTGCTCGCGCCCGAGGTCTCGGACGCGGACGCCGTGCTCGCGTTTGTGCGAGGCGATCTCGCCCACGATGTCCATCCGCCGCGACAGGAGCTGGAGGACGTCGCGATCGATGGCGTCGATCATCGCGCGGAGCGCGGCGAGGGGGCGGGTCGGTTCTGTCATGGACGAATCCCCGGTGCGAAACGATAATGCGCGCCCATGCGCCGGCTCAAACTGCACCACTGGATCCTCGTCGCCATGGCCGTCGGCGCGGCCGTGGGCCTGCCGCTGAACGTGCTGGCGGAGGACGGGGCCATCGATCCGAGCGTTCCGCGGACGGTGGCCGGCATCGGCAAGGAGGTCGGCGACCTCTTCCTCCGGCTCCTCAAGATGATCGTGGTCCCGCTCATCGTCTCCTCGCTCATCACGGGCGTGACGAGCATGGGCAACATGAAGCGCCTCGGCAGCATGGGAGGCCGCACCCTCGGGTACTACCTCCTCACGAGCGCGCTCGCCATCACGACCGGTTTGGTGATGGTGAACCTCGTCCGGCCCGGGGTCGGCGCGGACCTGCTCCAGCTCGAGGAGGGGGCGCAGGGCGAGATCGTCCCCGAGGTCGTGGAGTCCGGCGAGCAGCAGTCGGTCGCGGAAGTCCTGTGGCAGCAGCTGAAGAACATGATCCCGACGAACCCCCTCGAGGCGTCGGCCGAGGGGGACATGCTGCCGATCATCTTCTTCTCGATCATGCTCGGGGTCTTCATCAGCGCGACGGGCGGCCACGCGGGGAGCACGCTCCGCCGCTTCTTCGAGGCGCTCTTCGAGGTCATGATGAAGATGACCCTCTTCATCATCCTGCTCGCGCCCGTGGGTGTCCTTGGGTTCATGCTGTACGCCGCCGCGGGCAAGGGGCTCTCCGCCTTCGAGGCGCTCGGCAAGTACGCGCTCACGGTCTTCCTCGCCCTCGCGATTCACGCCTTCGTCGTGCTGCCGGCGCTCCTCGCGCTGATCGGCCGCCGCAACCCGTGGAGGTTCCTCAAGGACATGACCCCTGCCCTGCTCACGGCGTTCAGCACCGCGAGCAGCAACGCGACCCTGCCGCTGACGATCAACTGCGTCGAGGAGCGGGCCGGCATCAGCAACCGCGTCAGCTCCTTCGTCCTTCCCCTCGGCGCCACCATCAACATGGACGGGACGGCGCTCTACGAGGCGGTCGCGGTCCTGTTCATCGCGCAGGTGTACGGGGCCGACCTGACGCTCGGCCAGCAGGTGATCGTGGCCGCCACGGCTCTGCTCGCGAGCGTCGGCGCCGCCGGCATCCCCCACGCCGGGACGGTCATGATGGTGGTCGTGCTCCAGGCCGTCGGGCTGCCGGTCACGGCGGTCGGGTTGATCCTGGCCGTCGACCGCATCCTCGACATGTGCCGAACTGCGGTCAATGTCTGGTCCGACTCGACGGCGGCGGCCGTGGTGGCGCGGCACGACGTCGACTCGGACACGGACGCTGCGCCCGACGCGAGCGCCCCTTTGGAGGCCGTCGAATGAATGACGTGGCAGGGAGCCGGCTGACGACGGCTCGGGTGGAGGTCGATGACCGGGTCGTCGGCCGGGTGGGCATGACGCCCCGGATGCGCGAGGCCACCCGTGCGGTCGCCGAGACACTCTTCACGACCGAGGATGGCCCGCCGCCGCCCGAGCGCCTCGCATGGCTCGTCGACGACCTCGACGACTTCTTCGGCCAGGCGGGCACGCGCGCCCGGTTCGCCTATCGCCTCTGCCTGCTCGCCGTGAGCGTCCTCGCGCCCCTGATGATCTTCCGGCTGCCTCCTTTCCGCCGCCTCGCGCGCGAGACCCGGACGCGGGCCCTCGAGCGGATGGAGCGCAGCTCCCTCGGCCTCGCCGTCTTCGGCGCGAAGGCCGCCCTGTGCATCCTGTACTACGAGCACCCCGACGCGGCGCGCTTCATCGGCTATGACGCGAGCTGCCTTCGAGACGACGCATGACGGGCGGCTACCACAGCGCGCGCGACCACCGCGGGGACCTCGAGCTGAGCGCCGACGTCGTCGTCGTGGGCTCGGGGGCGGGCGGCGCCACGGTCGCCACCGAGCTCGCCGAGAGCGGGCTGTCGGTCGTGGTGCTCGAGGAGGGGCCGAACATCCCGTCGGAGGCGCTCGGGCGGATGCGCCCGAGCGAGTCGATCCGCCATGCGTGGCGCGACGGGGCCTTCACGGTCACCATCCCGCGCGGCGACACGCCCGCGATCAACGTGACGATGGGCCGCGTCGTCGGCGGCTCGTCGGCGCTCACGGGCGGCGTCTGCTTCCGGATCCCGGACGCGGTCATGCGCCAGTGGACCGACGAGCTCGGGCTCGACGGGTACACGCCACGGGAGATGGGGCCGTACTTCGAGCACGTGGAGAAGGCGATCCACGTCGAGGAGGTGCCGCTCGACCTCCGCTCCCGCTCGACGCAGCTCTTCGCGGAGGGCGCCCGGAAGCTGGGCTACGAGCTCAAGCCGATGTCGCGCAACACGAAGGGGTGCAGGGGCTGCGGCCAGTGCAACTTCGGCTGCCCGCACGGCGCGAAGCTGAGCGTGGACATCAGCTACCTTCCCCGCGCCGTCCAGAAGGGCACCCAGGTGTGGTCGCACTGCCTCGTCGAGCGGATCGAGACGAAGGGCGGGCGCGCGGTGGGCGTGTCGGGTCGCCTCCTCAACCGGCCGGCGGGCGCGCCCGGCGACCGGCTGCGTGTGCACGCCCGCCGGGTGGTCGTGTCGTCCGGCGCCTGGCACACGCCGCTCATCCTGCGCAAGAGCGGCATCGGGCGGGGCAAGCGTGTCGGCCACGGGCTCACGCTCCACCCGGGGTTCCGGATGCTCGCGCGGTTCGACGAGCCGGTCCGCGGCTGGCGCGGCGCGCTCCAGAGCGCGTGGAGCGATCACTTCGAGCACGAGGGGCTCACCCTCACGGGGCTCTTCGTCCCGGTGGGCGTGCTCGGGGCGACGATGCCGGGCGTCGGGGTCGAGCACACGGGCAACGCCAAGCACATCGACCACCTCGCCATGTTCGGCGGCATCATCCACGACGAGGGCGGCGGGACGGTACACCGCGGGCCGGGCCGCGAGCCCATCGTCACCTATCGGATGAGCAGGAGGGACCGCGCGCGGATCCCCGCGCTCATCCGCGCGATGGCCGACACGTTCTTCGCGGCCGGAGCCCGGCAGGTGTTCCCCCCGATCCTGGGGCTGCGCGGCGTCGACGCCGACGGGCTGCGCAAGCTCGATCTCGAGCGCGTGCCGGGGCGGCGGATCGAGTGCGCCTCGCAGCACCCGCTCGGCGGCTGCCAGATGGGCCCCGACGCGAGCCGCGCGCTCGTGGACTCGAACGGCAAGTGCTGGGACGTCGGAGAGCTCTACGTCGTCGACGGCAGCATCGTCCCGACCAGCCTCGGCGTGAACCCGCAGCTCAGCATCATGTCGATCGCGACCCGCGCCGCCTGGCGGATGCGCGACACGCCGCTGACTTGAGTCTCGTCGGACGGCGGAGGAGGAGGAGCAGGGCGGGGAGCAGGAGCGAGAGGAGCCCGCGCGGCGCGTCGGTGGGCGGGGCGGTGGTGCAGCCGCAGCCGGAGTCGACCGCGCCGGGCGGGCGTCGCATCGCGTCGGGGCCGCCGTCGGTCGCCGCCGTCGAGCCGTCGGGGCGAGGCGAGGTGCCGCCGTCGGTCGCCGGCGGCGTGCCCCCGTCGGCGTCCGGGGTTCCGGCATCGGTCTCGGGAGCGACGTCGGTGCGGGTCAGGCGCAGGGCGTCGAAGACGATCTGCGTCCGGCCGCTGAAGGGCTCGCCGGTGTTGTCGTCGAGCCGGATCCACTGGTCCCCGCCGGCGGCGAACCGGAACACCCCGACCTCGTTCCAGCCGTCGACCGCCGACTGGTCGAGCCGCACGGTCTCCTCGGCGCCTTCGTGCCGGACCACGTAGCCCGCCCGGGTGCTCTGGGCCCACGCCCCGTCCGTGTAGGCCTCGACCCGGTACTCGCCCGCCTCGTCGAAGGTCAGGCGCCAAAAGGCGTGGTCGTCGGCGGACGCCGAGTCGGTCGTGTGCGTCCACCACAGGCCCCCGTCGTGGCCCCCGACCGCGCGGTACCAGTACTCGGGGCTGCCGCGGCGCTCGAAGCACACCTCGGACTCGTCGACGACCCTGCCGGCCGCCGGCACGCCCGCGCAGGCCGGGCAGTCGCCGGGGCAGCTCTCCGACGTCTCGCCCCCGTTGCAGGAGCCGTCGCCGCACTCGGGGCTCTCGCCGTTGGTCGACGTGAGGACGTCGCCGCGCGACAGGTCCTCGTACCCGTCGAAGGGCTCGGGGACCACGGCGTTGCCCCCGTAGCTGCCGCCGGTGCCGCTCCCGCCGACCGAGCTGTCGCGGTGCATGGCGAAGTGCAGGTGGGGCGACGAGAACGACCCGCAGGAGAGCGCGCCGCCGCACGACCGCCCGAGCTCGCCGAGCACCTGCCCCTGCGTGACCGTGGAGCCCTCGGTCACCGCCGGATCGATGGCGTTCATGTGCGCGTAGAGCGTGTGGTAGACGTGCCCGTCGCCGAGGTCGTGGCGCAGGATGACGCGCAGCCCGTAGTTCGCCCACCCCGCCGTGGCCCAGCCCGCCTTGACGACCGTGCCGTCGAGCGGCGCGAGCAGCGGCATCCCGAGCCCGCCCGAGGCCTCGTCGGCGTAGTCGAGGTCGAGGGCGTAGTGGTCGTTCGCCTTGCAGCAGTCGTTCGTGTCGGCGTGCAGGCTCGAGCCGGCCGAGGGCCCGTAGCCCGACAGGACGCGGACCCGCGCCCCGGCGGGGAACGGCAGCCGCATGTCGGCCCCGGCGGGCAGGGACACCGCGCCTGCGATGGGAGACGTGAGCGCCTCGGCGTGCGAGAGCACGCCGGCACCGCCGAGGACGAGCAGGACGAGAGGCAACAGGCGACGCATGGGGCATCACGGTACCACGCCGGTCTGAACGGTGGTTCACTCCGGACCGGAGCCCCGCGGGGGACAACGGGCGGGCCTCGCCGTAGGAAGGGGCTAGGAACGGTGGCGCGGATCTGCGATGCTCCGCGCCGCTTCTTCGCGGGAACGGACTGGACGAGAGGAACGGAACAATGAGCGATTTCGGACAGCCGCCGGGTGGTCAGGGAGGCGGAGGATTTGGGCAGCCCCCCGGTGGAGGCGGCTTCGGACAACCCCCCGGAGGCGGTCAGCCCCCCGGTGGAGGCGGCTTCGGACAGCCTCCGGGCGGCGGCGGCTTCGGGCAGCCCCCCGGAGGTGGCGGTTTCGGGCAGCCCCCGGGCGGCGGCTTCGGCGAGCAGGGCGGAGGCTTCGGCGCGCCGCCCCCGCAGGGTGCGGGCCCCGGCGGCGAGAAGACCGAGGTCCTGGCCATCGTCTCCACGGTCTGTGGGGCGCTCGGGCTCATCTCCTGCTGCTGCATCTGCTTCGCCCCGGTCCCCATCGCCGCGATCGTCACCGGCGCCCTGGGCCTGTCGAAGATCAACAAGGAGCCCGGCCTCAAGGGCAAGGAGCTGGCCTACGTGGGCATCGGCCTCGGCGGTCTGTCGCTCCTGGTCACGGTCGGCATGCTCATCTTCAACCTGGTCACGGGCGGCGGCGTCCAGCCCGAGTACTGGCAGCAGTTCTGATCCACGCGCCGGCGTAGCCGGATGGAGGCGCACGGCGGCCCTCTCGCCGTGCGCCTTTCTCGCGTTCTCGGGACCGGGTTCGATAACCTCGTCGCGTGACGATCCGCGCCTGGGCGGTCCGCGAGGGGGACGAACGGCTCCTCGAGCCGACGACCGACGAGCTGCGCGCGCTGCTCGACGACCCCGCCGCCGTCGTCTGGGTGGACCTCGACGAGAACGGGACCGAGGAGGAGCGGCTGCTCACCGACGTGTTCTCCTTCCGGCACCTGGTGGTGGAGGACGTGTTCGAGGAGGCCCTGCCGAAGATCGACGAGCACCCGGGCTACCTCTACCTGATCCTCCACGGCGTCCACCCGCGCTACCAGAAGCCGCACGACCTCCGGACCTACGAGCTCGATCTGTTCCTCGGCGAGCGGTTCGTCCTCACGCACCACCCGGCGATCAGCCCCGCCGTCCAGCACGTGCGTGACCGCATCCGCCGCGATCCGACGCTGATGCGCAAGGGCGCGGCGTACGTGGCGCACGCGCTGATCGACCACCTGGTCGACGCCTACGTGCCCCTGATGGAGGAGTTCGAGCGGGTGGTCGATCGGCTCGAAGCGGACATCTACCTGCCCAAGCGGCCCGACGTGCTCGAGCGGATCATGGATCTCAAGGGCTCGCTCCAGAAGATCCGTCGTGTCGGCATCCACCAGCGGGACATCCTCCGGCGCCTGCGCACGCCGGGTGTGCCGAACGTCCCCGCCGAGGCCTTGCCGTTCTTCGCCGACATCCACGACCACTTCGTGCGCGTGTTCGATCTGGCCGACAGCGTCCGCGACATGGTCCAGGCGAACCTCGACGCGTTCGTCAGCGTGCAGTCGTACCGGATGAACGAGATCGTCAAGGTGCTGACGCTCATCAGCACGCTCATGCTCCCGCTCCACCTGATCGCCGGCATCTACGGCATGAACTTCGAGCACATGCCGGAGCTCGGCTGGAAGTACGGCTACCCCGCCGTCCTCGTCCTCATGGCCGTCATCGCGGGCTCGCTCCTCGTGCTGTTCCGGCGGCGCGGCTGGTTCTGAGCCGCTCGATCCCGCGGGCGATCCTCCGCGGGAGCAGCGGGCCCTCGTAGATCAGGGCCGTGTACACCTGGACCAGGGTCGCGCCGGCCCTAAGCCGCTCCTCGGCGTCCTCGGCCGTCTCGATGCCGCCCACGCCGACGAGGACCAACCGGTCGCCCACCCGCGCGCGCAGGCGCCGGAGCACCGCGAGAGACCGCTCCTCGAGCGGGGCGCCGCTCAGGCCGCCGGGGCCGATCGCCTCGACGCGCTCGCGAGGGCTCTCGAGGCCCTCGCGCGAGACCGTGGTGTTGGTGGCGATGATGCCGTCGAGGCCGATGTCGAGCGCGAGGTCGGCGACGGCGTCCACGTCTTCGTCCGACAGATCGGGGGCGATCTTGACGAGCAGCGGGACGCGCCGCTCGGGCCGCGCCTCGTCGGCCGCGGCTCGTACCGCCCCGAGGAGCGGCCGGAGCTTGTCCACGGCCTGCAGATCACGCAGGCCCGGCGTGTTGGGCGAGCTCACGTTCACGACGAGGTAGTCCGCGTACGGCGCGAGGAGCCGGGTGCTCTTCACGTAGTCCTCCGTGGCGCGCTCCTCCGGCACCACCTTCGTCTTGCCGATGTTGACGCCGACGATCGTGCGCCGCGGCCGCCGGAGCCGGCGCACCGCGTCCTCGGCGCCGCGGTTGTTGAAGCCCATGCGGTTCACGAGCGCGCGGTCCCTCGGCAGGCGGAACAGGCGCGGCTTCGGGTTGCCCGGCTGGGGCTCGCCGGTGAGGGTGCCGACCTCGACGAACCCGAAGCCGAGCGCACCGAGCGCCTCGAACCCACGGGCGTCCTTGTCGAAGCCCGCGGCCAATCCGACCGGCGTCGGGAACGTGAGCCCGAGCGCCCGGACCTCGAGCGCCTCGCGCTCGGGTCGCAACACGAGGCGCATCACACCCCGGACGCCCGGGATCGCGGCCACCAGGCGCAGGAGCCCGAACACGAGGTGGTGCGCCGCTTCGGCGGGCAGGAGGTAGAGGAGCGGCCGGATCAGCAGGCGGTACATCGGGCGGGGCGCATCCTGCCCCGCGGACGGGCACTTCTCAAGGAGCGCCGGCGTCGCTCGGCCCCGCGTCCCGGCCCCCCCTCCCGCTGTGCGGGCGCGCGCGCTCGAGCCAGATCGGGTTTGTGAACGCGACGGGCAAGACGCCGCCGCGCCCGAAGAGCTGCTCCATCGGCCGCTCCCCGCGCGCCACCGCGATCAGGAACGCCTCCGCCGGGACGGGGACGCGCACCGTGCCCTCGAACCGGACGACCGGCGGGGCGCCTTCGACCGGGGCGGGCGCGACCGGCACCGAGCGCACGATCCGGGGCCCCACCCAGAAGTCGATCAGGCTCACGTCCAT
>JBDIVX010000227.1:0-10000 GCA_039794305.1 Candidatus Neutrinellum sp. | reverse complement strand
CGCGCACCTCGCCGCACCTCGACGACGGCGCCTACGCCATCGCGCTGTCGGAGATCCCGGTCGCGCAGGGCGAGGTGGTGCCCGGGCGCGCGCTCGCCGACCGGGCGTCCGACGCGCTCGCGAGCCTCGGCGTCGTTGGCGACGAGGGCGTCCACCCGATCACGGGCGCACCGGCGAGCTGGGTCGACCCGTCGGCGCGCGAGGTCCTCGAGGCGTCCGGCGTCGAGGCGCTCTCCGCGGCGCAGGTCGTCGCGCGCCACCTCGGGACGGCGATCCGGCGCCGCGCGCACGATCTCGTGGGGCTGCAGGAGGTGCAGTCCATGCTCGACCAGCTCGAGCGCGCCTACCCGGCCCTCGTCCGGAACGTGGTCCCCAAGCCCGTCCCGCTGAGCCTGCTCACCGACGTGCTCCGCCGCCTCGTCGAGGAGGGCGTGAGCATTCGGACGCTCCGCGAGATCCTCGAGGCGCTCGCCACGTACGCACCGAACGAGCGCGACCCGGTGGCCCTCACCGAGCTCGTGCGCTCGTCGCTCAAGCGGCACATCACCCACCGCCACGCGACCGCCGGCGTCCTGCCGGTCTACCTGCTCGACCCGGCCATCGAGGAGGCGGTGCGGGACTCGATCCAGCGCACCGCGACCGGGAGCTACCTCGCGATGCCGCCCGACATGGCCCGCGACGTCATCGAGGCCGTTCGGCGCGAGTGCGCGCAGTCCTCCGACGGACCGGCGTCGGTGCTGTTGCTCACGCAGGCCGACGTGCGCCGGTTCGTCCGACGCCTGGTCGAGGTCGAGCTGCCCGACGTCGTCGTGCTGAGCTACCAGGAGCTCGCTCCCGACGTCACCGTGCAGCCGCTCGGCCGCGTCGGGCTGTGAACGGCCGATCCGATCGTCGGATCAAACGTGACCCACCGTTCACGATCGCGCCCCGGTCGGGGCCTCGCCAAGCCGTTTGCAGCGTGATTTCGAGAGTCCGGGCACGTGGCATCCGGCTTGCTCTGGTCCGGGGCGTGGCTCACGAGGCTCCCGACATGAACCGGCTTCTCTCCCTCACGCTCCTTGGTCTCGGCGCCGCCGCGGTGGCGCTCCCGACGTCCACCGCCGAGGCACAGTGCAGCCCCGGCGCCTTCGTGTGCGCCGAGGTGCACCTCGGCGGCTCGATCCACTTCGGCCCGCCCGCGCCGCCTCCCCCGCCGCGCACGCAGGTGGTGATCGTCCAGGAGGCGCCGCCCCCGCCCCCACCCCCGGTGGTGGTCTACCAGCCGGCGCCCCCGCCCCCGACCACGGTCGTCTACGCGGAGGCCCAGCCCGCGCCGGTGGCGGTGCAGTACGACGTCCAGCCCGTCCAGCTCGGCATCGGCCTGCACGGTCACATCGGCGGCATGTTCTCGGACAGCGTGCACATGGGCGGCGCGACCGGGGCCTTCCGCCTGCGCCCGAACGACGGGCACCTCGCGCTCGACCTGGGCATCGGCGTCTACGCGGGCCAGGACTACAACGGCTGGGATCGCGCCGAGGTCCCGCTGACCGCCGACCTCATGCTGTTCGTCAACCCGGAGAGCCGCCTGCAGCTCTACGGCCTCGCCGGCGTGGGCGTGTCCTTCGCGCACGCCGAGGATCCGTTCGACTTCGGCGCGTCGCGCGACTACGCCTACTTCGGCGGCGAGCTCGGCGTCGGCCTCGAGTGGCGCCTGTCGCGCTGGTTCGCCCTCAATGGCGACATCCGCGGCTTCGTCCGCGAGCGCGTCGACGACGACCCCCAGCCCGAGTTCATCGACGAGGACGGCCGCACGACGGACACCTCCGGCGGCGTCCTCGGCACCCTCGGGGCCACCGTCTACTTCTGATCCCGTCCCGGACGCTCTCCCGTCCGGACTCCTCCCGCGCAGGGGGCCTGGTTTTCCCGCCAGGCCCCCGACTTAATTGCAGACCCTTCTCCGCAACAGGCGGCCACCTCGCGCAAGGCCTCGACTCCGCTACGCCGGCTCGGGGACGGCGGGGCGGGCCGGCTCTTCGGCACGGCGGGCGGGCTCCGGCCGCGGCACGCGCGCCCTGCGCATCAGCACGCCGAGCACCAGCGCCACGAGGAGCAGCGCCGGGACGTCGCCGAACAGATGACCTCGCTCGCCCGGATCGACCAGGGCCTGGACGAGCATGATGCCGCCGTGCACCACGCTCGACCACACGGTGAACCAGATCAGGCTCCGGTGCGCGGCGGGGTTGCGTGCGGCGATCAGCAGGAAGACGCCGAGCGTGGCGTAGATCCCCATGATCATCTGCTCGTACTCCGCCTGGCGCGGCTCCCACGCCCAGCCGGACGGCCACAGCATCATCATCGGGTAGATGCCGGCGATGAAGATCACCCCGACCACGACGAGGACGATCCGCAGAGCCTTCGTTCCGCGCTGTTTGGCCATGGCTGACGCCCTTTCGGCCCCCGTGTGCTCGGGCCGTAGAAACCGTACGCACCCGCGACGGGCAGGCCAGCACGCTGCGGGCGCCACGCAGCGGCAGCCGCGCGTCCGGGCCCCCTGGTTGACGGCGTGGGGCGGAACGGGCCAGTGTAGGGACGCAGTGTTGCTTCGATTCCTTCTCGCGCTGGGGCTCGTGGCCGGGGCCGGTTGCAGCGCGGTGGTGAGCCCCGACGAGTCACGCCTCTCCCCGGGTCGCGACGGCGGCGGCGGCGGCGCGGACGGCGGCGGCCTCGACGCGGGCCGAGCGGACGGCGGCGGCGGCACCGACGGGGCCGTCGACGGGGGCGGCGGCGGGAGCTGCACGCCGGGCACGACCGATCGCGTCGCGTGCGGCGACCGCTGCGGCACCGCCGCGCGCGTCTGCAACGCCGAGGGCACCTGGGAGGTCGGCGACTGCGAGGGCGAAGGCGCCTGCGCAGCGGGAGAGGCGGTCCGGCTGGCCTGCGGCGGCGGGTTCGTCACCGGGACCTGCAGCGACGCGTGCGAGGCGCCGGAGCTCACGTGCCCGCTCGACGTGATGCTCGTCCTCGACGTGACCGGGTCCCACAACAACACCCTGTCGGCGAACGACGAGCTCCTCGTCGAACGGGTCGTCGAGCCGCTCCTGTCGGCCGGCGACGTGCGCGTGGGCGTGACGGTGTTCGCCGACTTCCCGGTCTCGCCCTTCGGCCGCGACAGCGACCGGCCGTTCGTCGGCGTGCGCGCCCCGACCGCCGACCTCGCGGCCCTCCGCGGCGCGCTCGGCAGCCTGCCGCGCATGAACGGCGGCGACTACCCCGAGTCGGGCATGGAGGCCCTGTTCGTCCTCGCCGGCGGCGACGCGCATCGCACCTCCACGCCGCTCGTGTGCCCGAGCGGGAGCGTGGCGGGAGGGTGCTGGCGCGACAACGCCGAGCGCGCGGTCGTCGTGGTCACCGACGTCTCCCAGCACAACGCGCCGAGCCCGACCGTCGGAGGCGGCCTGGTCGCCCCCTACCCGCCCGACCTCGGAGCCCCCGCATGGTCCGACGTGCTGCCGCTCATGCGCGACGAGGGCATCGCGCTGTTCGCCCTGGTCCAGGACCGCGGCGAGACCGAGAACGACGGCTCCCGGCAGCTCCGCTCGCTCGTCCGCATGCTCGGCGACGAGCCGGCCGAGACGGTCGTCGTCTACCGCGCGAGCAGCGGCAGCACCCCGACCCTCGGGACCGAGATGACCGAGCTCGGGAACCTGCTCTTCACGCGGTACTTCGGCGGCTGATGCGGGAGCTCAGTCGCCCCCGAAGAGCTTCTTGAAGAAGCCCTTCTTCTCGACGGGCTCGTCGTCGGAGCCGGCCTCCGCCGAAGCCTGCGCGGCGAGCTCCGCGTCCGCTTCGTCGGCCAGCTCCGCGAGGAACGCCGGCTGGGCGACCGAGGTGGGCATCTCCTCGGGGTACTCGTCGTCCTCCTCGATCAGGATGTCCTCGTCGACGAGGAGCTCGAAGTCGCCGGCGTCGGCGTCGGCGTCTGCGGTGGCGGGCGGGTGTTGGCTCGGCCGGAATGCCTGCTCGTCGTCGCCGAGGATCGCGTCGAACTCCGGATCGCGCGGGTGCTGGCTCGGCGAACGCGCCGGCTCGGCCGCGGCGAGCCCCTCGCCGCTCGTCGCCTGCTGCTGGATCGCGTCGATCTCGTCCGAGCTGAAGACGCCGGTCGAGCCGTCCTCCTCGTCCCCGAACTCCGGGAGGCCGGCGCCCGCGGCGGTCTCGGCGATGCCTTCGAGCTCCGCCTCGAGCGAGTCGGCGAGGCTGAAGCCTCCCTCGAAGGCGGGCTCGTCGAGGGTGGCGGGCTCGTCGTCGCCGACCTCGCCGAACATGGCCGCGAAGTCGGGCGACCCGGCCCCCTCCTCGCCATAGGAGTCGTCGCCGAAGAGGTCGTCTGCCGACAGGCGCGCCGCCGCCCCGGGTGCTTGCGCGGCGGCTGGCGCCGGCTCGGCGGTCGGCGCGGCGGTCGCCGGCTCCGCAGCAGGTCTGACGGCCGCCGGCTCGGCGGTCGGCTCGGCCCGCGCCGGCTCGGCCGCTCGCTCAGCGGCGGGAACCTCGTTCGTGATCGCGCTCGCCACGCGCTCGCGGACGCCTTCGAGGATCGCGCCGATCCCCGCCACGTCCTGCGCGAGCTGCTCGAGCTGCGCGTCGACGTCTGCGAGCCCGTCCGGCTGCCGGTCCTCGAAGCGCACGAGCACCGCCGCGATCTGCTCGTCGGACCGCTCGAGCCCGGCGAGCTCCTCGTCGATGGCGACGAGCTGCTCCGCTGAGATGGCCATCGCGCGTAGCATCGCCGACTTCGGGCGGGATTTCCAGGGTATCGGCGAGATCAGGGCGCGCCGGCGAGCCGGTAGACCACCTGGACCGCCTCGTCGAGCTTGCTCGCGTCCTGCCCGCCGGCCTGCGCGAAGTCGGGGCGGCCGCCGCCCCCGCCGCCCACGACCCGGGCCGCCTCGCGGACGATGTCCCCGGCGCGGAAGCGGTCGGTCACGTCCTTCGAGACGCTGCAGGCGAGCAGGGCCTTGCCTTCCTTGGCCTCGGTGCCGAGCAGTACGACCGCGGGTGACAGCCGATCGCGGAGCTGGTCGGCGAGCTCGCGGAGCGCCTTCGGGTCGCCGACCGGCACGTTCGCGCCGAGCACGCGCACGCCGTCGATCTCGCGGGCGTCGGCCGTCAGATCGCGCGTCCCGCCCTGCACGAGCTTGCGCTGCAGCGACTCGATCTCCTTCTGGAGGCTCTTGTGCTGCTCGACGAGCCGCTCCACCTTGTCCCGCGGCTCGAGCGGCGGCGCCTTGACGAGCCCGGCGGTCTCTCGGAGCTCGCGCTCCATCCCGCGGACGTGCCGGAGCGCGTTCCAGCCCGTGGCCGCCTCGATGCGGCGCACACCGGCCGCGAGGCCGCTGTCGCTCAGGATCTTGAACAGCCCGATGTCCCCCGTGCGCGACGCGTGCGTCCCGCCGCACAGCTCGATCGAGTCCCGCGTCATCGTGAGCATCCGGACGACCGCGCCGTACTTCTCCTCGAAGATGCCGACGGCGCCGCGCCGCTTGGCCTCCTCCATCGGGAGCACCTCGGTCGTGATCGGCGCGTTCAGGAGGATCTTCTCGTTCACGAGATCCTCGACCCGCCGGATCTCCTCGTCGGTGAGCGGACGCGAGGCGCTGTAGTCGAAGCGCAGCCGATCGGGCCCGACCAGCGAGCCCTTCTGCATCGCCTGCGGGCCGACCACCTCGCGCAGCGCGTAGTGCAACAGGTGCGTCGCGCTGTGGTTGCGCCGTGTCGCCGACCGGAGGGCGTGGTCCACCTCGAGCGTCGCGCGGTCACCCACCGACAGCGCGCCCCGCTCGACCCGCCCGAGGTGCACGACGAGCCCCTCGACGGGCTTGTGCGTGTCCTCGACGCGGAAGAGCGCGTCGCCGGCGCGGATCGTCCCGCGGTCGCCGACCTGGCCGCCGGACTCGCCGTAGAAGGGCGTCTCGCGCACGACCACGGCGCCCTCGTCACCCTCCGAGAGCCGCTCGATCCGCTCCCCGCCGCGCACGAGCGCCACGACCCCGCTCTCGCCGGACTCGCGCTCGTATCCGGTGAAATCGACGGCGCCGACCTCCTGCGCGAGGTCGTGGAAGACCACCTCGACGGCCGCCTCGCCCACCTTCGAGCCGCGGCTCCGCTCGCGCTGCGCCTCGAGCTCGGCCTCGAACCCCGCGTGGTCGATGCCGAACCCGTGCTCGGCCCCGATCACCTCCTGCAGGTCGACCGGGAAGCCGAACGTGTCGTACAGCTTGAACGCGACGGCACCCGGGAGCAGCCGCCGGCCGTCCCGCTCGATCCACTGGTCGTTCGCCTCGAGCAGATCGAGCCCGTGCTTCAGGGTCGCCCGGAACCGCTCCTCTTCCTGCCGCGCGATCTCGCCGATGAGCTCGCGCCGTTCGACGAGCTGCGGATACGCCTCGCCCATCATGTCGACGCAGCGGAGCGCGCACTCGTGCAGGAACGGGCGGTCGATGCCCAGCCGGTGCCCGTGCCGGATCGCGCGCCGCATGACGCGCCGGAGCACGTACGACCGGCCGTCGCGGTCGGGGAAGATGCCTTCGCTGATCATGAACGCGGTGGTGCGCGCGTGGTCCGCGACGACGCGCATCGACACGTCGTCCGGCCCGAGCGTGCCGCCGTACCGCTTGCCGCAGATCTCCGCTGCGAGGTCGACGATGGGCCGGAGCAGATCGGTATCGTAGTTGCTCTTGACGCCTTGCTTGAGGACCGAGAGGCGCTCGAGGCCCATGCCGGTGTCGATGCTGGGGGCCGGGAGGGGCTCCATCCGGCCGTCGTCGTGGCGCTCGAACTGCATGAACACCAGGTTCCAGATCTCGGTCCAGCCCGTGCCGTCCTGCGCCGGCTCCTCGCCGAAGGTGCGCGGGTCGGCGTCGCCCTCGCCGATGTAGCAGTGGATCTCGGAGCACGGGCCGCAGGGGCCGGTCTCCCCCATCTGCCAGAAGTTCTCCTTCATCCCGCAGCGGATGATCCGGTCGGCGGGGAGGTCGGCGATCTCCGCCCACAGGCGCGCGGCCTCCTCGTCCGCCTCGATGCCCGCTTCGCCGCCGAATACGGTCACGACGAGCCGATCGCGCGGCACCTCCATCACGCGCGTCACGAAGTCCCACGCGTACTCGATCGCTTCCTTTTTGAAGTAGTCGCCGAAGGAGAAGTTCCCGAGCATCTCGAAGAACGTGTGGTGGCGCGCGGTGACGCCGACGTTCTCGAGGTCGTTGTGCTTGCCGCTGATGCGGATGCACTTCTGGCTCGAGGCGGCGCGCGAGTATTCACGCTTCTCCTTGCCCGTGAACACGTCCTTGAACTGCACCATGCCCGCGTTGGCGAACATGAGCGTCGGGTCGTTCGGGGGGACGAGCGGACCCGACGGGACGACCGCGTGGCCGCGCTCCCGGAAGTAGTCGAGGAAGGCCTGTCGAATGTCCGTGGACTTCACGGGGGAGTTGCTAGCGCAACGCGTACCCGATTGCCACACTCAGGCGGAGGTAGTCGTCGTTGACCGGCTCGGGGATGCCCCCGGTGACCGTGTCGAAGTCCCCCGCCTCGTACGGCCACGGCTCCCAGGGCTCCCGGTCGCTGCAGTCGTCCGGGTTGCCGTCGAACGACCCGTCGACGCAGGCGGTCTGGCCGCGGAACGTGGTCGTGAACCGGAAGTACTCGACCCCGACCTGGAAGTAGACGCCGTCGGCGATGTAGGGCGCCTCGGAGTGCAGGGTGCCGGCGAAGGAGAACCCGCTCATGTCGGTGGTCTGGGTCCCCCAGACCTCCCTGGCCGCGTCGCCCACCCCGAGCCCGAGCCGCCAGGACGCCTCGATGCCCGCCCGGAGGTAGACCGGGACGAAGCCGTAGCTCACGCCCGCGCCCAGCATCAGGTAGCCGTAGCTCATGGGCGGGAGCACGGCGCTCCGCTCGAGCTGCTTCAGCGCGGCCTCTTCGAGCTCGAAGCTGAAGTTCCCGTAACCGATGTCCGCGGTGACCTCGGCCGCGCTCCGCACCTCGCCGAAGCGGTAGCGGCCGCGGGCGCCGAGGTAGAGCTCGCTCTGCGTCGTCGGCACCTCGATCTGCTCGCCCGCGGGCGTGAACCCGAAGGAGTTCAGGAAGAGCGAGTGCCGGAACGACCCGACGACGCCGAACCACGGGATCTCCTGCGCGTCTCCGAAGGCGCCGGGGTAGAGCACGGCCTCGACGCCCGCCTCCATGTGACCGACGCCGCCGCTCTCGTAGGTGCGGTCCTCGGGCAACATCTCCGGGCCACCCATCTGCCGGCACGACGGGTTGGCAAAGGACATGCCGTTCTCCATCACCTGCGTGCAGTCGTTGATCACGAACGCGCGCGCGGCCATCGACCGGCGCAGGCTGCCCACGACGAGCGCGACGCGCAGCGCGTCCTGACGGGTGCCTTCCTCCACCGGCTCCGAGACCTCTTCCTCTTCGAGCTCCTCTCCGTCCAACCCTCCGCCCTCTTCTTCTTCCCCCGCCGCGTACCACGGCGTCTCGCCGTCCGTGGCCGCCACGACCGTCTGCTGGGTCGCCTGGGGCGCGGGCGACTGGGCTGCGTCGAGATGAGGGCGAAGCCTCGTGTAGCCCGTCCGCCGTACCGCGTTGAGCGAGCCGATCGTGCGCCCGCCCCAGCTCTCCGACCCGAGGACCATGCCGTCGGCCCCGCTTCGCACGCGCAGGGTCACGGCCCAGCGCCGGCGCCGCCGCGACGTGCGCCCGTCGATGAAGGCGGCGACGTTCAGCTCGCGCGCGAGCTGGACGTAGTCGTCCTCGGTGTAGTTGCGCCGGCGGATGCGGAGCTCACGCGCCGCCCGGCTCACCTCGGCTCGGCTCACCACCTCGATCTCGTCCCGGTTCTGCAGCCCCGCGACGAGCTGCGACCGGACCCGACCCGCGGCCGGGCCGCGGAAATCCTCGACCACGACGCGCTTCACCTGGGCCGCGGCGAGCCCGGGACACAGGGCGAGGGCGGCGATCAGGGCAGCGGACGTGCGAAGGAAAGCCAGGCGCGTCGAGTGCACGGGCTCCACTCTAGCAAGAGGCGGACCGGAGGGTGAAGCCCCAGGACGCCCGTGCTCGGCGAGAGATCGACCGGTGCGACGGCTCGGGGAAGGCTCCGGTCGGAGCGCAGGCTGCGCCGCCACCCGGTCAGTTCCCCGCCCGGGCGGGCGTCTGGTATGCCTGCCCGGCCGACGAGGCCCCATGCTGAGCTGCCTTCGCGTCCGCCACTTCGCCATCATCGACGAGCTCGAGGTCGAGCTCGAGCCGGGGCTCAACGTCGTGTCCGGCGAGACCGGCGCGGGCAAGTCGATCCTGGTCGACGCCCTGTCGCTCGTGCTCGGCGCGCGGGGCCGGCCGGAGGTCGTGCGCACCGGAGGAACCCACGCCGAGGTGGAGGCCCTCTTCGACCTCGACGACCCGGAGGTGCGCGCCCGCGTCGACGCGGCCGGCCTCGACGCGGAGGACGAGATCGTGATCCGGCGCGTCGTCAAGGCGACCGGCCGGACGCGCGCCTACGTCAACGGCCGGCTCGCGACCGCGACCGAGCTCTCCGAGATGACGGCGGGCCTCGCGGACATCTCGTCCCAGCACGAGCACCACTCGCTCGTCGAGCCCGCGAGGCACCTCGACTACCTCGACGCGTTCGCGCAGCTCGGAACGATGCGGGACGAGGTGGCGCGCGCGCACGCGGAGCTGCGCGAGGCGGCCGAAGCGCTGCGTGATCTCGAGCAGCGGGCCCGCGAGCGGGGCGAGCGGGAGGACCTCCTGCGCTACCAGCTCCAGGAGATCGACGCGCTCGGGCTGCGCGAGGGCGAGGACGCGGAGCTCGCCGAAGAGCGCGAGCGCCTCCGGCACGCCGAGCGGCTCGCCCACGCGGCGGGAGGCGCCGAGCACGCGCTGTCGGCCGAGGACGGCGCGATCTGCGAGGTGCTGGCGCGGGGCGGCGCAGAGCTCGAGGACGCGGCGCGGGTCGATC
>JBDIVX010000226.1:0-10064 GCA_039794305.1 Candidatus Neutrinellum sp. | reverse complement strand
CAAGGGGATGCTCGCCGTCCGCCTGCGCCAGCTCGGCTGTGCGGGCATCGTGATCTCCTCCGACAGCAACTGGGACCTGCACTCGAACGAGGAGGGGGTGCTCCCGGGCCATGCTTTCGCTCTCGGCCAGACGCTCGCCGGCCTGATCGATCACATGTCCCGGATCCCCAACCCGCTCGACGACGGGGCGACGCTGCTCGACACGACGGTGATCACCGTTCTGTCGGACTTCCACCGAGGCAACTGGAGCGACGCGAGCGGCTTCAACGGGAGCCGGGGCTCCGACCACATCACCGACGAGGACAAGACCTGCTACCAGTGCATCCCGATCATCGGCGGTGGTCTGCCGGGCGGCCGGGTGCTCGGTGAGATCACCTCGACCGGCGACGCCGCCGGGGCCTCTGCGGTCTACGAGACCCGCCAGGTGCTGGCCACCGTGCTCGACCTGATGGGCATCCCACCGGGGCTGTTCTTCCTCGAGGCTACGACGGCGCTCACCGGGGAGCTCGCAGGGTGAGGTGCCCGTCCGCGCTGCTGCTGCTGTCGCTCGGGTGCAACGGCGTCGTCGTCGACGCGTCCGGCGCGGCGTCGGAGATCGGCGCCGCGGATGCGGGGCCGCCGCCGGCCGACGGAGCGTCCGAGCCTCCCGCGGGTGAGCTCGACCGGGAGCGGGCGCAGGCTCGGTTCCCGACGACCACGGAGCTCGTCCGGTACATCGTGGCGCCGGGGTGCGCCGCCGAACGGAACGAGTGCCACAACAGCGAGGACTTCCCGGACCTGTCGACCGAAGGGAACCTCTGGAACCTCGTCGGGCTCCGCTGCAACGCCGGCCTCGGCGACCGGGGGGAGGTGGAGGACTTCTGCGAGCCGGAGGGCGACCTGCTGCGGATCGAGTCCGGGCCGGACGCGCTGTTCGTCGCGCGCATCGGCCACATCGCCGGCGTCGTGGGCGCAGACGGGGCGCTCGACCACTACGAGATCAGCCTGGACGCTCCGCCGCCCTCCACCGCCGCCGCGGTTCGGTTCGCCATCCTCCGCGACGGGACGGCCATTCCCGGCCTGGGCGGCGGAACCTCGCTCGAGACCGCCGCGGGCCTCCCGGTCGTGCGAGTCCACACCACCGAGGAGATCCCCGATCCGTCGGCGGTCCTGCAGGGCGACGAGAACGGCAACGGCGTCTTCGGCTCGGGGACGGGCGTCCTCGTGCACGCGGGCAGCCCGCGCGACAGCTACCTGATCCGCCGGCTGTTCGGCGAAAGCACCGACCGGGTGCGCATGCCGCTCGGCGCGAACGCGGACACGGAGACGGAGGTGAACCCGCCCCTCACGCGCGAGGAGATGTACGTCGTCATGAGCTGGGTGAGCTGCATGCAGCCGGGCGACGGCCCCTACTCGCCGATCCGGTACGACTGCGAGGCCAACGCCGCCAACGACGGGAGCTGGTGACGATGCGGCGTGTCCTCCTCGCAGTGCCCCTCGCGCTGTGCGCCTGCAGCGGGGAGTCGTTCGAGACCGACCGGGGCGGCGACTGGCGCGTGTCGTTCGAACGCGAGGTCGTCCCCGTGCTCGAGGAGAGCTGCGGCAACGCCGCCTGCCATGGGGCCGACGAGGAGAGGCTGGCCACCCTCGACGAGAGCTACTTCGCGTTCCCGGTCGACGCCGAGGGCCGCGTACGCGACGCGCGCGCCGTCACGCTCGCCTACGAGCGCGCCCTCCACACGCTCTCGCCGGACGGAGCTCGGTTCGCCGACCTCGTCCGCAAGCCGCTCGACGAGGCGCTCGGCGGACTGCCCCACCGTGGAGGGACGCAGTTTCGCGCCGAAGACGATCCGGCGCTCGACGCGCTGCGCCGCTGGGCGGAGATGGCCACGCCGGCCGACGACGAGCCGCTCCCGCCCCTCGTCCAGCGCTACGCCGACACGGTCCAGCCCGTGCTGATGCAGAAGGGCTGCATGCTCACGAACTGTCACGGGGGCGGCGCGTCCAACAGCCTGGTCCTCGATGCCGGGGTCCTCGGAGAGATCGACCGGGCGGCGACGCTGCGCAACTACCGCAAGGTCGTCTTCCACCTGAACCTCGACACCCCCGATCCCATGATGGCCCGGATCGTCCGGAAGACCATCCCGCAGGAGCACGGCGGGATCTTCCACCGCGGGGGAAACGCGTTCTTCGACCCGACCGGCGCGGACGAGGCGCTCTCGGCCCTCACGGACTTCATGGCGGAGGCGCGCAGCCGCACCGGGGCCGAGGGAACCGGCGTCGTCACCGGGCTCGTCTTCGCGGCGACCGATCCGACGCCGCGCGCCCTCTTCGACGTCGGTGCGTGGCAGCCCGGGGGCGACGTCTGGTCGCTCGTCCCCGCCGAGCCGGGCGGGACCCTCACGAACCTCACCGCCCGCCATCACACCGGCCCGGCGGACGTCCGGGACCCGGCGGTCTCGCACGACGGTACCCGCGTCGCCTTCGCGATGCGCACGAGCCCCGACGACTGCCTGAACCTCTACGTGATGAACCTCGACGGCACCGACCTCGCGCAGCTCACGCACGACCGCGGCCCCTTGCCGAACGGCATCCGGCCCTCGAACGTCGAGCCGCTGTGGGGCCCGGACGACCGCATCTACTTCACGTCGACGCGCGCGGGCGTGCTGGCGGACGGCGGCCGCTTCCCGCGGGCGAACATCTGGCGGATCGACGACGACGGGAGCGGTCTCGTCCAGATCACGTACTCGGCGGACCACGAGATCGCGCCGGCCTGGCGTCCCTACCACGTCGCGGGCCGCGAGCCCGAAGACCGGACGCTCGACCTCATGCTCACCGCGGTGCGTGGCGTCGGCGACGAGCGTCACGCGCCGATCATGCGCGTGCCGCCCGACTTCCGCGCCGACTACCACCCCCACTTCGGTACCCAGGACCCCGTCCACCAGGTGTTCACGCAGATCTCCGTGTTCCCGGACGACCGCGACGTCCTCGTCCTCATGGACGAGGACAACCTCTGGGAAGGCGGCGCGCTCGCGCTGATCGACCGCAACCTCGGCCCCACCATCAGCGACGGCGGCGAGCCCGCGGTGGTCGGCTACGTGGACAACATGACCGTGCTCGAGGGTGCGGGCGAGGAGGTGCGGCACCGAGGCAGCTCCCGCGACGGCTACTACCGCGATCCGCACGCGATGCCCGACGGCACCATCGTGGCGAGCAGGTTCCGCGGGACCATCGACCACTGTGACCCGGAGACCGGGCCGGACACCTCGCTCGTCCGCATCCACCTGCGCGACCGCGAGGGCAACAGGGTCGAGCTGGAGCGCGAGGAGACGCTCGTGGACCTGCCCGGCAAGGTCGAGACCGACCCCGCGCCCGTCATGGTGCGCAGGCGCGAGGAGATCCTGGACGCCTCGGAGCACCTCGACCTCGACCGGCCCTCGGGCGACCTGCTCAACTTCGATCTCGCCGTCGACCTGGTCGTCGCGCGCGAGAACAGCCCCTCGCGCACGAAGGACTTCGACGAGACGGCCGCGCACATCCACTGGGTGCGGATCGTGGAGCAGGTCCCGCTCACCCCGGCCGACTTCCCGGACTGGCCGGACACGTCCCGCCACCGGATCGGGCGGGGGAGCCACGGCATGAGGCGGGTCCTCGCCGAGATCCCGGCGACGGCCGACCGGTCGTACTGGGTCGAGCTCCCGGCGACGGTCCCCTTCTACGTGCAGGCGCTCGACTTCGACCGGACGCCCTACGCCACGCACAACCTCTGGGTGTTCCTGCTGCCCGGAGAGCACCTCCGGAACGTCACGCGCCGCGAGGTCTTCGATCACCGCTGCGGCGCCTGCCACGGCGCGCGGAGCGGTGACCCCGCCGACACGGTGGGGGCGCCCGACGCGATCACGCAGGCCTCCATCGTCGCCGCGAACGTCGACCCGGTGTCCGGCGTGGCGCTCTCGCCCACCCGCGGCGCGATCGAGCCGGCGGAGCGGATCGAGGTCGACTTCGAGAGGGACGTGCAGCCCATCTTCGACGGTCGGTGCGCGACGGTGTCGTGTCACGGCCCCGGGGAAGCGCTCGACCTGTCGCGGCGCGGGGGCTTCGACGGGTTCAGCGGGTCCTACGAGGCCCTCACCGCGCCGGGCTCGGCGTCGGCGAACGGGTTCGCGTACGTGGATCCCGAGAGCGCCAACGCGCGGACGAGCTACCTCGCCGAGGTGATCACCGGGAGCGAGCTCGACGCGCCCCGGAGCCTCGGCTCGCCGGCGTGTCCCGCCGCCGACCGGCTCTCGCTGGCCCAGGTAGAGACGCTCTTCCGATGGATGGACCTCGGCGCGAGCTACCGCGGCATCGGTCCGCGCGAGCCCCCCGTGCTGCCGGAGCTGTGATGCGCGCGCCGATCCTGCCACTGCTGCTCACCCTGGCCTGCGAAGGTCCGGGCTACTCGGCCGAGCAAGACCGCACCCGTCCCCTTCCGGCCGACGACCTGCCGCCCGTGACGGACGCCGGCGGAGAAGCGGTGGCGGAGCCGGTGCGCGCACACCCGTACGCCGTGGCGCTGACGCCCGACGGTCGCACGGCGCTGGTCACGCTGCGCGGGAGCGAGATCTCGCCCGGGAGCAGGGTTGCCGTGATCGACGTGGTCGACGCGCGGGTCGTCACCCGGCTCGACGTGGGCAGCCGGCCGACCGCCGTCCAGGTCTCTCCCGACGGAGAGTACGCCGTCGTGCTCTCGCAGCTCTCGCCGTGGGCGTCGGTGATCTCCCTCGCCGGCGAGATCCGTGTGCAGGGTCGGATCGAGGTCGGCTACTACGCCGAGGATCTCGCCTTCACCGCGGACGGGCGGATGCTCGTGACCAACCGCGCGACCGATCGTCTCGAGGAGCTCGAGCTCGTGGAACGGGACGGCCGGCTCGAGGCACGGCGGGGCCGCTCGGTCGAGGCCGGCGTGAACCCGGGTCCGGTCGCCCTCTCCTCGGACGGCGCGAAGGTGTACGTGGCCGATGCGGGCGGGCTCGGCGTGCGGGTGCTCGACGCGCGCACCCTCGAGGAGCGGGCGTTCATCATGCTGAACGCCCCCATCGCGGACGTCGCCGCCATGGGCCCGTGGATGGTCGTGAGCACCCTGAACGACACGAACGGGCTGCCGTGCGAGGACGACGCCGACTATCCCGGCCGGCAGGGGGACGGGATCTTCCCCATCGTCACCGACCGCACGTGCGGCCGCGGGTTCGCGGACATCCAGAACGAGATCGCCGTCATCGACACGGAGAACGACCTCGTCGCGCTGCGGTACACGTCCGACACGGCCGAGGCCTCCGAGGCGGACCGGGAGGGAGACCACGACCCGGCGCTCATGCAGGTGGTCGGAGCGCTCCCGCACACCATCGCGGTGACCGGGCCCACCTCGGCCTGGGTCACGATGGGCGCGAGCTTCGAGGTCGTCGAGATGCGTCTCGGCGCGACAGCGCCGCCCGAGCCTCCGACGCTCGAGATGCCGCGCGCGTTGCCGACGGGCTTCGCGCCGCGCGGCGTGGCCGCCGATCCCGACCGCGGGGTCCTGGTCGTCGCGAACATGCTCGGCGACTCCGTGTCGATCGTGCACACCGACGACGGCGCGCGGACCGACGTGGCGCTCGGCGGCGACGCGCCGGAGTTTCCGGCCACGAACGCGGAGATCGGCGAGCTGTTCTTCTTCACCGCGCTCTTCTCCACGGACGGCGACCAGTCCTGCTCCCACTGTCACCCCGACGCCGACGCCGACGGCAAGAGCTGGGGGGTCGACGTGGTCCGAGCCTTCGGGCGCCGCGCGGTGATGGTCCTCAAGAACCTCGCCGACAGCCGGCCGCTGCTCATCGAGGGCGTGTTCGACGAGAGGGACTTCAACCTGGAGATGGAGGGGATCTCCTTCCGGCCGGACTACCACGACTCGTCCTATGCGCTCCAGGTGCAGCGTAGGGACGCCCACTACCGCGAAGTGTCGCGCGAGCTGATCGGGCGAGAGGTCGGCTTCGACGAGATGGTGCGACGCGTGGCGGACTTCCTCGTGGCCGAGCCGCGGCTGTTGCCGAGCCCGTTCCCGTCGGACAGCCCCGAGGCACGGCGGGGCGAGGCGCTCTTCTTCCGGCCCGACGTCGGGTGCGCGAACTGCCACCCGCCGCCGTCGTTCGCCAGCGAGGAGTCCTTCGAGCGCGTCACCACGCTCGGCCGGTTCGACCTCCCGCGCCGCGACCTCGACCCCGACATCTCCGTGAAGTTCATCGAAGAGGCGCGGGACGGCTTCTTCAACGCCAACGGTTTGCGCGGCCTGTGGGACCGCCGCGGGGGGCTCTTCCACGACGGACGCGCGCGGACCATCCGCGAGACCATCCTCACACCGGGTCACCGCTGCCTCGAGGAGGGCGAGCAGGGCTTCAACGAGGCGGGCGGCGTCGTGGACACCAACGGGGGCGTCTCGCACCTCGACTGCGGTCAGATCGAGGATCTGGTAGCGTTCCTGAACACCATCGACTGAGGATGACGGTCCGGCCCTGCGACACCGCCTTGCGACTCCTCGCCGCGTCGGCCGCGCTGCTCGCCGCCGGCTGCAGCGCGCCGGTCCCCGACGCCCAACCTCCTCCGGTGGAGCTGTGCGCCTTCGAGCGCGACGTCTATCCGGTGCTCGCGCGGGACTGCGGCTTCGCCGCCTGTCACGGGGACCCCGCCCGCTTCTTCCGCGTCTGGGCGCCGGGGCGCACGCGGCTCGATCCGGTGCTCGGCCCCTTCGCCCCCGCGACGCCGGAGGAGATCGAAGAGACCTACGATCGCGCCCGGGCCATGCTGGCGACGGCCGACGGGCCGGAGGAGTCCCTGCTCCTGCGCAAGCCGCTCGAGTCGTCCGCGGGCGGCGCGGCGCACATGGGGATCGACGCCGCCGGCCGCGACGTCTACGCCGACCGCGACGCGCCCGGCTGGCAGGCGCTGTCGAGCTGGGTACACGGCGAGGGGGAGCCGTGCCCGTGACGCGTGCGACGCTCGCGCTCGCGCTGGCCTTGTCGGCGCCTGCGGCCGCACGGGCCTACTCGGGCGCCGACCGGTTCGAGCTCGACCCGTCGAGCGGCGGCGGAGGCGGCCGGCGCTTCACCGGCTCGCCGGCAGACGGCTTCACCTGCGAGGTCTGCCACACCGGAGGCCGGCGCGCGGAATTCGAGGTCGCGGGCTTCCCGACGGGCGGGTACCGCCCGGGGGAGCAGTACGCGATCGAGATCGCGTGGCCGGAGGGCGCCGCGGCGGCTTTCGCGCTCGAGGTCGTGGACGCGAGCGGCGCGGCGGCCGGTGTGCTCGCGCTGCCCCCGGCCGAGGAGATCGACCGAGGACAGCGGTGCGCGTCCGGCACCGCCGACCCGCCGCGTCCCGCCGCCGGGATGCGTTCGCTCGCCGACGGCCGGACCGTGGCCGCGGTCGAGCCGTGCGAGGCCGAGCGGGCGAGCCTGCGCTGGACCGCCCCGGCGGCCGACACCGGCGCGGTCTTCCTCTACGCGGGGGGCGTGATCGGCGATGGCTCCGGCACCGCCGAAGGCGACGGCACCGATCGCGTCGTCCGCTCCGCCGCGCTCCTGGGCGCGCCGCCGCCCGAGGCGTCGGTGCTCGAGGCGGGCTGCGCGGCCGCCGGAGGGCGTCCCGCTGGCGGAGGGCGTGCAGCCGGGCAGTGGGCCCTCCCGTGGCTCGCCCTGCTCCTCCTGCGTCGCCGGCGTCCGAGCCGTGCCGATCAGGGGCAGACGAAGAGGTCGCGCGCGCCGGTGCAGACGCACGAAGCCTCCGTCTCCGTGAGGCACGGGCCGTAGTCGGCGCCGACGTAGAAGACGCACCCCAGGTACGGGCTGGTCTCGCAGGTCGCCCCCGCGAAGCCGCCGCACCCCGGGCGGCCGGCTTCCGGGACGCATCGCTCGTAGGTGGGGTCGCACTCGTATTCGGTGCCGCAGGTGCCCGAGCCCACGCACGCCATCCCCAGCGTTCCGCAGGGGCCTCCCGCGTCGTCCGCGCCGGTGCTGCCCGCGTCGGAGGGCGCGTCCGTCGCGGCGTCCGTGGGGCCGCCGGCGTCGAGCACCGAGGCGTCCGACGTGCCGCCCTCGAGCACCGAGCCGTCCGACACGCCCCCCTCGACCACGGCCCCGTCCCACACCGACCCGTCGTCCGCGACGCACACGCCGCTCATGCACGTACCCGTGCAGCAGCGCCCGCCGCAGAGCAGGGCCGCCCCGAGGCACGCGCACGCGCCGGTCCCCGGATCGCACGTCGAGCTCGGGCCGCAGTCGCGCGGCTCCGAGACGCACGTGCCCGAGCCGTCGCAGCTCCCCACCATGCAGAGGTCGGCCACCGCGCACGGGGTGCCCGCTGCCCGGGGCTCGAAGAGGCACCCGGTCGCCGGATCGCACCCGACGGACCGCTGGCAAGGCCTGGCCGGGCACGCGCGCATCAGGCCGGGGCTGCACGCGCCCTCCGAGCACGACCCCGGCCCGGTGCAAGCGTTCCCGTCGTCGCACGTCGTGCCGTCCGGCGCCGCCACCGGCGCCTCGCAGCCTCCGCCCGACTCGCGGTCGCACAGCGCGCAGGCAACCGCGCACTCCGTCACGAACGTGACGCCGACGCACGCGCCGTCCCGGCACTCGCTCGACTCCGTGCAGGCGTCGCCGTCGTCGCACGGAGCGCCGTCTTCGCGGACGCCACCCGCGACGCAGCGGCCCTCCTCGCACGTCGCCTCGACCTCGCAGGGAGCCGCGGGGCAGTGCTCGGCGAGCGTGCACTCGGTCCCCACGCAGCCGCTCAGCGGATCGCAGGTCGAGAGGCCGCAGAGCGCGTCGTCCGGCTGGTGGACGCAGCCGCCCACGGTGCAGACGTCTCGCGTGCAGCGGTGCTCGTCGGCGCAGGCGCCGTCGTCGGGCTCGTGGACGCAGCCGCGCTCGACGTCGCACGTGTCCCGCGTGCACTCGACCCCGTCGTCGCAGCGCCCGTCCCGCGGCACGTAGACGCAGCCCTCTACCGGGTCGCACCGGCTCGCCGTGCAGCCGACGCCGTCGTCGCAGACGAGCCGCTCCGCGTACCGGCAGACGCCACGCACGCAGGCGGGCGGCCCCGAGCAGGCGTCCACCGGGCAGTCTGCCTCGGTGGCGCACGCAACGAGGGAGCCGCCGTCGGCCGCGCGCTCGGGCGGATCGAGGTCGAGCGCGAGCCCGCAACCGCCGAGCCCCACCACGGCCCCGAGCCAGAGGACACGCCAAGCCACCAGACCCAATGTAGCACGCCGGGGGGGCGGCCGGCGCGCCCGAGCCGCGCCGCACGCGAGGTCACAGCTCCACGGTCGCGCCGACGACGACGTCGAGGGCCCAGACCCGGTCGAGCCCGACGTAGGCCTCGTAGGACAGGAGGTTGCCCGCGACCCCGACCGTGAGCTCCGTCGTCGGCCCCGACGCGGTCAGCTCCAGCTCGTGCTGCCAGCTCAACGACAGCCGGTGCGTGGACATGGGCGACAGCTCCCGGTCCCGCGTCACGAAGCGCAGCCGCCCGTCCGGCAGGTCGTACCGCTCCCGGTAGAAAGACGCGCCGCTCTGGAAGTACAGGCGGTAGCGCGCGGTGAGGCTCCAGCGGTCCTCCGAGAGGAAGGCCACCTGCGCGATGCCGGTGTGCGACACGAGGCCCCAGTCGTCGAGGAAGAGCCGGTAGGCGAGGCCGGCCGAGGCGTCGTCGCCGAGCGAGCGCCGCACGCGGGCGATCAGGGCGTTGCGCAGGCGCGTGCCGGGATGGCTCTCGGGGACGCAGAGCCGCGCCGTGCCTCCGCACAGGCCGTCGCCGCCGATGCCCACGAACCGGTAGGGGCTCGACTGGTATCCCTCGCGACGCGAGACCTCCCACGCGCCCTGCACGACCGTCTCGGGGTCCAGCACCTGCGTGTAGGCCACCCGGGCGCCCACCGTCGAGACGCCGCGCTCGAAGTGCTCGTCACCCGACCGCCCGACGGTGTCGTGGCTGGCGCTGGGCCGCGTCTCCACGGTGGCGTTGCCGCCGGCCAGGTCCTGCCCGAGCGCGATGGACCCGCCGTGCGACACGTAGTC
>JBDIVX010000225.1:0-10069 GCA_039794305.1 Candidatus Neutrinellum sp. | reverse complement strand
GCGCGTGGCCGCGCGTGAAGGCGTCGACCCAGCGCCGGGCGTCGTCCGCGCACACGAGGCGCGCCTCGACCGGTGCGCTCGCCGTCACGCGCGCCTCGATGAAGCTGCCGGCCGGGTCGAAGGGGCCCGCCATGTCGAGCCCACCGCCGTGCAGCTCGACCCGCTCGGTGGCGAGCCACTGCGCGGCCGGTACTCCCGCGGGCGGCGACGGAGGCGGCCGCTCCTTGGCCGAGCCCACGACGGCGAATGCGCGCCCCGTGCACAGGTTGATGCCGAGCGCCAGGCCGTTCTCGAGCCGGGTGCGCAGCTCGTCGGCGCCCTCGGTCGCCACCGCCTCGGTCGCCTGCTCGTCGACGTCGCGGCTCGTGAAGGTGTCGTTGATGGCCGCGAGGATCTCGCCCCACACGTTCTCCGCCTCGGCGTCCACACCTCCGAGCGGCGAGAGCCGTGTCTGCACCGAGGCCGGCAGCAGGCGCACCGACAGGATGCGGCGCTCGTCGAGCCACTCCACGTCGAAGTCGCCGACGACCGAGATCTCCGCCTCGAAGGGGACGTACTGGCGGACGCGGAAGGTCGCGCCGAGCGTCTCGCTGCTCCGGTCCACCCACACCCAGCCCGGCCCCTCGAGCCGGAGCGAGAGGCGGTCCCCGCGCTCGCGCGCCTCACAGCTCCGCACGCGGACGCGCCCGGTCACGGTGGGAGGGTCCTCACCGGCGGTGAGCGCGAGGAACCGGTTGCCCATGCGCATGCAGACCTGGTGCGTCCCGATGTCGGCGAGCAGGCGCGAGACGTCGTCGTCCCGCTCGGGGGTGGCGGTCGTCGGGGTCCTCGGAGCCGCCGCGGGCGTCGCGGCGCTGCCGCCGCACGCGGCGAGGAGGGCGAGCAGCGCCAGAAGCGCACGCATTCCAAGCCCTTGCGCTCCGTGGCCGCCCGCGCAAGGGGGCGGGGCGAAACCGAGAAACCGAGGTCCGTCCCCTAATCCAGGTCTTCGATGCAGAGGGAGCGAGGGGGGTCGACGACGTCGTGGAGGGACTGGATCTCGCGGAGGGCGTCGCGGACGTGCCGCTCGAGGCAGTGGTGGGTGAGCATGATGACGTCGACGGGGCGGTCGCCCGTGCCGATGCCTTCCTGGACCATCTGCTCGATGGACACCTCGAAGGCGCCAAGGACGCCCGCGATGCGGGCGAGGATGCCGGGGCGGTCGCGGACGGTGAACCGGAGGTAGTGGCGCGCGCGGTGCTCGCCGATGTCCTGCACGGCTCGCTCGACCAGGTGCTCGCCGCGGAAGGAGCGGGACGGCACGCGGCCGTGGGAGCCGACCAGCAGGTTGCGGCCCACGTCGACGATGTCGCTCACCACGCTCATGGCGGTCGGGAGCGCGCCCGCGCCGAGGCCGCTGATCATGCACGGGCCGAGCATGGCGCCTTCGACGAGCACGGCGTTGAGCGCGCCGCCGATGCTGGCGAGGACGTTCTTCTCGTCCACGAGCGCGGGATGGACGCGGAGGTCGAGCGCGCCCGAGTCGACCACGCGCGCCACGGCGAGCGGCTTGATCACGTACCCGAAGCGCCTCGCCGCCGCGATGTCCACGGCGCCGACCCGGTCGATGCCCTCGCAGGTCACCTGCGAGAGCTGCACGCGCGCGCCGTAGGCCAGGGTGGCGAGGATCGTCAGCTTGTGGGCGGCGTCGCCGCCGCTGACGTCCAGCGTGGGGTCCGCCTCCGCGTAGCCCTTCTCCTGCGCCTCCGCGAGGGCCGCCCCGAAGTCGAGCCCGTCCTCGGTCATCCGCGTCAGGACGTAGTTGCTGGTCCCGTTGACGATCCCCCGCAGGGCGACGACCCGGTCGGAAGCGAGCGCCTCGCGGAGCAGGCGGATGATGGGGATCCCGCCCGCGACCGCCGCCTCGAAGTAGAGGTCCACCCCCTTGGTCTCGGCCAGCTCGAGCAGCTCGTCGCCGTGCTCGGCGAGCAGGGCCTTGTTGGCGGTGACCACGTGCTTGCCGCGCTCGATGGCCGCCCGCACCAGCTCGCCGGCCGGCGACAGCCCGCCCATGACCTCGACGACGACGTCGACCTCCGGGTCGTCGATCACGTCGGACGCGTCGAAGGAGAGCTTGTCCCGGGGCACGACACCGCCGCGGACCTTCGACGGATCGCGCGCGACCACCTTCCGCACCTCGATCTCGCCGCCGAGGCGTCCCTCGATCATCTCGGCGTTGTCGTGGAGAAGACGGAGGATTCCCTGACCGACCACGCCGGCTCCGATCAGGCCGATGCGGATCTTGCGGGCCTGCATGCGACTGGCGGGGCCTTAGCACACGGCCGGCATGGTAGGAAGGAAGCCGTGACCGCCCAGGCCTGGCTGCTCCTGAGCTGGACCCTCGTCGGCGCGGCGTGGATGGTCATGCACGCGCTCGTCGTCTGGCAGTCGTTGCGCGCCGGCGGTCTCGACTGGCGCTGGCGCCTGCTCGCGCTGGTCCCGCCGGCCGCCCCGGGGGTCGCCTGGGCCGGCGGCCGCCGGGCGGCGCCCGTTCTGTGGCTCGTCCTGCTGGTGCTCTACGCCCTGCTGCGTGTGGCGGGCGGATTAAGGTAAGGTCGCGGCGATGACGCGCCTCTCGGTTCCCATCGTCACGCTGGCCGTGGTCCTCGTCGGGGTCGCTCCCTCGGCGGCGCGGGCCCAGGAGGGCAACCCCCTCATCGCCGTCGGGCAGGAGCAGTACGACGACCTCCGGTTCGAGGAGGCGCTCCAGACGATGTCGGCGGCGCTCGTGCGCGCGGGCAACACGGAGCAGGACCTCGCCACCATCTACCGGCTCCTCGCCTTCACGTACCTCGCCCTCGGGCGCGAGGAGGAGGCGGCGGGCGCGTACCGCAAGCTCCTCGCCATCCGTCAGGACTACTCGCCCGGGAGCGACGTCGCGCCGCGCTTCCGAGAGTTCTTCGCGCGCGTCGGCGAGCAGTGGGAGGCGGAGGGCCGGCCGGGCCTGCCGCCGCCCGCTCCGGTCGGCATCCTGCATCGCTCGCCGCCGCAGGCCGACCGCGGCGAGGCCATCGAGCTGAGCGCCGAGATCGAGGACCCGAGCGGTCGCGTGGCGAGCGTGGTGCTCGCGTACCGCCAGGGGTCGGACGACGTGTTCACGCGTCTCGACACGCGCTTCGCCGACGGGCGCTACGTCGCCACCATTCCGGGCGACGACGTGAGCCCGCCGCTCGTCGAGTACTACTTCGAGGGCCTCGACGCCACGGGCCTGCCGGTCGCCTCGCGTGGCGACGTCGCGGCGCCGCTGCGCGTCGCAGTGCCGGCGCCGAGCAGCTCGATCTTCGCCCAGTGGTGGTTCTGGGTCGGAGCCGGGGCCCTCGTCGCCGGCGCCGTCGTCGCGGGCATCCTGCTCGCGGGCCAGGACGGCGGCGGGGCGGACCAGGGCACGCTCATCATCAACGTGCGCTGAGCGTGCACGAGCCGCCGCGCTATCCGTACCTCCACGTGGACGTGCCCGAGCGGCGCGCCGAAGAGGTCGCCGCCGAGCTGTGGGACCTCGGGGCCGAGGGGCTCGAGGAGCGCGACGCGACGACGCTCGACCGGCCCGAGCGAGAGGGCACCATCACCCTCGTCGCATACTTCCCCGAGGACGCCGAGGCCAAGCGCGTCGCGCGCGCGATGAAGAGGCGCTTCCCCGCCAGGGTCGAGTACGTGGTCGGCGACGAGTGGCGCGACGCCTGGCGCGAGCACTTCAAGCCCGCCCGCCTCGGTCCGCGGCTCGTCATCAGGCCCTCGTGGGAGACGGTGCGCGAGCTGCCGGGGGACGTCGTGCTGACGATCGATCCCGGCCACGCCTTCGGGAGCGGGACGCACGAGTCCACGAGGCTGGTGCTGCGGGAGCTCGACCGGCGCATCCGCGGAGGCGAGAGGGTGCTGGACGTGGGCTGCGGGAGCGGGATCCTCTCGGTCGCCGCGCTCTTGCTCGGCGCGTCGCGCGCGCGGGCCGTCGACGTGGACCCGGACGCGATCGAGGTGACGCGCGACAACGCCCGCCTCAACGGGGTCGCCTCGCGCCTCGACGCGTCGACCACGGATGTCGCGAGGCTCCGTGGACACCATGACGTGGTCGTGGCGAACATCGAAGCCCGCGTCCTCGTCCCGCTCGCGTCTGCCATCTCCGCACGCCTCGCTCCGGGCGGCTGTCTCGTCCTGAGCGGCATCCTCCGTGGCCAAGAGCAGGAGGTGCGCGCTGCGTACCCGGACCTCCGCCTCCGCCTGGTCCCTGCCGAGGGGGAGTGGGTCGCGTTGGTGCTCCAGCGGTGACCGAGATCCGGCGGCTCTTCGTGCGCGAGCTCGCGAAGCTCGGCGGGGTGGTGACGCTCGACGAGGCGACCGCACGCCACGCGCGGGTGCTCCGCCTCCGCCCGGGTGACCCGGTCCGACTCTTCGACGGGACCGGCCAGCAGGCCGACGGCCGCATCCTGTCGGTCGAGCAGGACGCCGTCGCGTGCGAGCACGGGCTGCCGGAGCCGCGTCCCGAGCGCGGCCCGCGCGTCGTGCTCGTACAAGCCCTGCCGAAGGGGCCGAAGCTCGAGTCCATCGTCCGGATGGCGGTCGAGATCGGCGCGGCCGAGATCCACCTCGCGGTCAGCGGCAGGGCGGTGGCCCGTCCCGACGAGCGCCGCGGCGCCCGTCGGACCGAACGCCTCGAGCGCATCGCGGTCGAGGCCGCGCGCCAGTCCCGGAGGAGCGTCGTGCCGCCCGTCGTCCCGCCGGCCGAGCTGCTCGAGGCGGCGGCGCGTGCGCCCGAGGACGCCTGGCGCGTGGTGCTGTGGGAGGGCGCCACCGAGCCGCTGGCCGCGCCGCGGGGCACGACGGCCGCATGGGTCGTGGTCGGCCCGGAGGGCGGGCTCGCGCCCGCCGAGGTCGACGCGCTCGCGGAGATGGGGTTTTCGGCCGCCCGCCTCGGCCCGACGATCCTCCGCGTCGAGACCGCCGCGCCCGTGGGCCTGGCGCTCGTCCTCGACCGGCTCGGCGGGCTCGGCGCGTGAAGGACGAACCCCTCCGTCGCGCGGCGCCGGGGATCCCTGCCCGCTTCCGGTGACCCTGATCATCTGAAGCGTAGCCGGCGGCGCCATGTCACGATCGTTGACACTGCACCGGTCCCGAAGCGACCATTGTCGCCCTTCTCTCCGGAATTCCCCAATGTCCGCGCTCACCTCGCTGCTCGTCCGCGACCAGGTCGTCTCGGTGCGAAAGATCGAGGAGGCGATCCAGCGTCAGGTCATGGGCGGCGGCGATCTCGAGAGCGTGCTGCTCGAGATGGACACGGTGCCGGAGAACGTGATGGCCGCCTACCGCGCGGCGCTCCACGGCTTGCTTCCGGCGACGCGCGAAGAGGTGATGCGGGTCCCGCGCGAGACCGTCAAGCTCGTCCCCCGCGAGGTGGCCGAGCAGTACCGGCTCGTGCCGCTCTGGGCAGAGGGCCGCACGCTGGTCGTCGCCGTCACCGAGCCGCTCGGCTCCGCCGTCGACGAACAGCTCAGCTTCCTGCTCGGCCACGACCTCGTGTACCGGATCGTCACCGAGGTGCGGCTCGCCGCGGCGCTCGGCCACCACTACGGCTCCGACGTGCAGCCGCGGATGCGTCGGCTGGCCGAGAAGCTCCGGCAGCGTGACGCTGGGAGCGTTCCCTACGTCGCCCCACCTCAGCAGGAGAAGGTCGACCGCACGGTGTCGGACCTGCCGAGCAAGCGACCGAGCCTCCTCGACCTCGACGACGAAGACGAAGACGAAGAGGGCGAGGGGGACGACACGCCCGACGAGACCGAGTCTGGACGGACGACGCGCCAGTTCGGAATTCCGCAGCGCAAGCCCACGCCCATCGAGCGGCCGAGGCCAGGGCCGGCGACCGCCCAGGTCGGCGTGGGGCGCGTGGTCGGCATCGGGCCGGACAGCGGCGCGCACCGACCTGCGCCGGCCTCGACGCCGCCGGCGAAGCCGACCCCGGAGCGGCGGCGCAAGTCGGTCCGCCCGGCGCACCCGCTCATGCGCAAGCTGCGCGGCCCGCTGACCGCGAAGGCCGCCCTCGAAGTGCTCGGCGAGGCCGCGAGCAGGGACGAGATCATCGAGGTCTTCTTCGCGTTCGGGCGGCAGTTCTTCGACTACGCCGCGCTCTTCGTGGTCCACGAAGACGTGGCAGACGGGCGCGACGCCTGGGGCCCGGGCGCGAGCGCGGACGACGTGGTCAGGGTGGCCGTCCCGCTCGACGTCCCGGGGACGTTCAAGCTCGTCCGCGACGGAGGCCAGGCGCTCGTCCGCGACCTCGGGAGCAGCGAGCTCGACGCCCTCGTCGCGAAGGACCTCCGGCGCGAGGAGGCGCAGCCGGCGATCGTCGTCCCGGTGACGATCCGCGGGCGCACGGTCCTGTTGATGTACGGGGATCGGGCGGGGGAGCGCTTCGACCCGAGCGACGTCCCGGAGCTCCTCGGGTTCGTGCCGCGGGTGTCGGAGGCGTTCGAGAAGCTCATCCTCAAGAAGAAATTCCGAGGCTACGGCGGGAGCGACGACAGTCTCGAGGCCAAGTCTGCCTTGAAGGCCGCCGCCGGCCGGGTCGCGCTCGAGACCCTCACCGACGCGCGGCAAGAGCGGGCCGCGGCAGACTACCGCCCGAGCACCGAGACGAAGCCGCGGCCTGCGCGCGAGGGACCGCTCGGCGTGCTCGGCGTTCCACGCAGCGCGCCGCCTCCGCCGATGCCGTCGAGGGCCCCGTCCCGGGGGCGGGTCGACAAGACCACGCGCCCCGACGGCTCGGCGGCGAACGCGGCGGCGGTCGCGCGCACGCAGAAGTCACCGCACCCGTCCGCCCCGGAGCCGGGCGACGACGAGCCCGAGATCCAGGTGGAGCAGGCCGCGAGCGACGACCCCGACCTCGAGGGCATCGAAGAGCAGGAGCAAGAACCCGAGGACCACTCCCCCCTCGTCGACGGCGCCTACAGCATGCGCGAAGCGTCTACCGAGGTGGTCCGCCGCGGCGGCAGGCGCCCGAGCCGTCCGCCGACCGATCGGCCTCCCGGCCGCCGCGCGGCGCACGCCTCCCGCCGCGCGGACCCACGGCGGGAGGAAGAAGGCGGCTCGGTCATCCGCGAGGTGGTGCGCCTTCCGCGCGGAGCGAGCATCGAGGTGCCGAGGTCCAACGGTGCCGGCGCCCGGGACGTCGGGGAGGAATCGGCGACGCGCCACCCCACACCCCCTCCGAGCACGCCGTCACCGAACGAACCGAGCGTCATCGTCGACATGGGCGACACGATCGAGTCGCTGGTCGACGACCTCGTGCAGTGCGGGCCCGACGACGAGGGGGCCGCGGTGGACGCGCTCCTGCACGTGGGCGAGGCGTCCCTACCGGCGCTCGTGCAGCGGTTTCCCGGGCCGCTCTGGTTCGATCGGCGCCAGCCGCACCGGCGGCTGCCGCGCGGCCGCGACATCTCCGCGGTGGCGCGCGGCATCGTGCGGTTCGGCGAGCGGGCCGTTCCCTACATCGCCTCGCTGCTCGGGTCACGCGACACCGACACGCGCTTCTACGTGACCCTCCTCGCGGCAGAGCTCGTCTCGCGCGACCTGCTGGTTCCGCTCTCGCAGCGGATCTTCGACGAGGACCCCGGAACGCGCTTGCTCGTCCTGGACGTGCTGCGGCTGTTCGCGAAGTACGACAAGGACATGGAGGAGATCCTGAAGGGCATCCGCGTCGAGGCCCGCGTCGATCGCAAGGACGTCCAGCATCGTGTGATCGCGATCCGCGCGCTCGGAGAGCTTCGCGACGCGCGCTCGGCCGCGCTTCTGGTGCAGCTCCTCGAATCTCCCCAGCAGGACGTGGCCCGCGCCGCCCACCGTGCGCTCGTGACGGTCACGCGCCAGGACTTCGGCGACAACCAGCGCAAGTGGCACCAGTGGCTCGAGCGAAACTCGGGCCGTCACCGCATCGAGTGGCTCATCGACGGCCTCGTCCACCCCGACGAGTCCGTCCGCGCGGCGGCCGGCGACGAGCTCAAGAGCATCACGCAGGAGTACTACGGCTACCACCCCCAGTCCCCCAAACGCGACCGGGAGATCGCGCAGCGCAAGTACCGCCTGTGGTGGGAGGACGAGGGCCGCCGGAGGTTCCCGTCGCGGTAGCGGCGAGCGGCGCACCCGAAGCGGGTGGCCCCGTGGGCGCCGGGTGATAAGATCGCCGCCCCCGGCGAACGACTCGCCGTGATCTCGACGACTTGGACGTGAGGGAAGCCCGCATCCTGCCGCTGCTGGGGCCCGCAGCGGTGCTGTACCTGGTCGCCGACGTGGCGTCGGTGGGGCGCGGGCTCTCTCCGACATCGATCGGGATCGCAGCGATCGCCACGTTCGCCGCGCTCGCGCCGCTCCTCGTGCGCCGGCGCACGGACGACCCGGGTGCGCGCCGCGTCGGCGCGCTCGGCGTGTGCCTGGGCGTCGCGCTCGTGGCGGAGGTGCGGACCGATGTCATGTCGCTCGCCGTCGACGTGACCTCGACGGCGGCGCTCGCGGTCGCCGGGGGGCTCCTGATCGATCTCGGGCTCACCGTCCCCGACGTGCCGCGGCCGCTCGATCGTGGCCGGTCGATCCGGCTCGGGGCCACCGCGGTCGCGGGGCTCGCGGGCGTCGGCGGCGTGCTGGCCGTGCTCCCGCCGCTCGATCTCTTCGGGGCGACGGTGCTCGTCCCCGCGTGGTGGCGGTGGGCGCCGGCGGGGCTCGTGCTCTTCGCGATCATCGCCGCCACCCTGCTGCGCGCCTCACGGCGGCGGATGGGGAGCGCGCCCGAAGCGCTCGCATCGAGCGCCTGGGCGCTCCTCGGGCTCTTGCCGGCCGCAGTCGCGGGCGCCGCCGCCGTCGGGCTCGTCCTCGCCGGCGGCCACGCCGAAGGCTCGCCCTGGGTGCGTGGGCTCCTCGCGTTCTCGGTCGCGTCCGTGGTGACGGGCCACGTCGCCATGGTGGACGCGCACCGCCGCCTCGCCTCCGGACGCACGACGCGCGCCATCGTGGCCGGCGCGATCACGCTGGCCGCCGCGGCGACGGCCGTCTCGGCGCTGCGCTCGGCAGTTCCGCGCGAGCCGTTCACGCTGGGGCTCGCCGTCGTCGCGACGGCGCTGGTGACGATGGGGCTCCACCGTCTCGTGTCGCCCATGGTCGAGCGCCTGCTCGCACCCTACGGTGGGAGGCTGCTCCGCGCCGTGGACGAGGCGACCGAGCGGCTCGGCGAGGCCGCCGACCTGCCGGGCGTCGCGCGCGAAGTCCTCGGGCCGCTCCGGGCGGGCTCGGGCGCGCACGACGCGGCGATCCACCTCTACACAGCAACGCCGGACCGCGAGTGCACCATCGACGCAGCGGGCGAGCCACACGTCCGAGATCGGCCGATGCCGGCGCCGCTCGCGCGGCGGATCGACGACGGCCCGGGCGGAGTCCTGGTCCGAAGCGCGCTCGAGCGGCTGGTCGTCCGCAGGCCGGAGCTGCGCGAGCTCGTCGAGCTGCTCGTGAGCCTCGACGCGCTCTGCGCGCTCCCGCTGGTCGTCGACGGCGAGACGGAGGGCGTCCTCGTGCTGCCGCGCGGCCGACGAAGGAGCGCGCTCAGCCTGGAAGAGCTCGCGGCGCTCGACGCGCTCGGAGCACGGCTCGGCAGGGCGCTCTCGGTGCTGGCCGCGCAGGCGCGCGCACAGGGGCGGGCCGGCCGCGCCGACCGCGCGCGCAAGGACCTCGAGGAGCAGATCGAGGCGCTCGAGGACGAGCTCGACCGGCTGCGCGCCGATGCCCGCGTGCTCAAGGCGGGGCGCGCAGCCGACCGGATCACCGAGGCGCCCATCGCCTACAGCCCGGCCATGCGGGCGCTCGTCGCGCGCATCGGCGACGTGGGGCCGCTCGACGCGCCGGTGCTCCTCGTGGCCGATCCGGGAAGCGCCGTCGACCGCATCGCCCACATGATCCACGGCCACAGCGGGCGCGGCGACGGGGCGTTCGTCATCGCCGACTGCGGGACCGTCCGCCCGGAACGGAGCGCGGCGGCCCTCTTCGGCGAAGAGGGGGAGGC
>JBDIVX010000224.1:0-10084 GCA_039794305.1 Candidatus Neutrinellum sp. | reverse complement strand
GTCCGCCGCCCCGAGCCGCACGCGCACGCGCGCGAGCGCGCACGAGAGCGCCGGATCCTAGTCGTCCACACCGGCCGCTTCCTCGAGCCGCTGCTCGGCGGCCGCGAGCCGGCCGGCACCGGCCAAGAGCTCCGCGGCGCGCAGCCACGCGCGGGCCGCCTGCGCCCGCTCGCCGCGCGACAGGAACATCGCCGCCGCCCGATCGAGCCGCGCCACCGCCGCCTCCCGCTCGCCGCGCCGCGCGTGGAGCGCTCCGAGCCCGGCGAGCGCCTCCGGATCGTCCGGCGCCGCGTAGAGCGCCTCGCGCCAGAGCGGCTCCGTGTCGGGCGCCTGCGCGAGCCGCTCGAGGGCGCGCGCGGCCGCGCTCGCGATGCGCGCGCGCGTCCCACCCGACACGGGGCTCGACAGCGCGCGCCGCGCGATGTCCTCGACGGCCGTCGCGTCCCCGGACGCTTCGGCGCCTTCGAGGCAGCCGAGCATCAGCGCGACGTCGCCCGGCCTGCGCCCGAGCGCACGTCGCGAGAGCGCGTGGGCGCGGGCGGCGTCCGTCGGGCGCCACGCCTCGCTCGCCGCGACCAGGGCCTCCGCCGCGAGCTCGCCCACCGGCTCGACCTCGGCGAGCGCGAGCGCCGCGGCTTCCGCCGCGTCCGGATCGTCGCCGCGGAGCGCGGCGCGCAGGCGCACCGCGTGCAGATCGGCGGACGCGCCGGGCTCGACGACCACGTCCTCGCCGCGCTCGCAGGCCATCGCCGCCCGCATCCGCCCGAGCGCGTCCCGGAGCGCCGGCTCGGCGGCGGGCCTCTCGTCGAGCCTTCGGAGCGCCGCGTCGAGCCGGTCGGACGCCCCCATCGAGTCGCCCGCGACGAGCGCCGCCACGATGGGCCCGGTCACGCGCGCCTCCTCGAGGAGCTCGGGCGGCGCCTCGCCGTCGGCGACGGCCTCGGCCGGCCCGACCGACAAGAAGAGCCGCCCGTCCCGGTGCCGCGGCGGGTGCAGCTCCGAGGCGCGCTCGTCCGGGAGCCGCCAGCCGCGCGTCACGAGCGCCTCGGCGAGCAGCGACCGCACCGGGCGGCGCCGCCGCCACGCGCCCCGCGCCCGGTCGAATTCGAGCCCGAGCCGCCTCGCCGCGCGGTCGAGGCGCTCCCACGGGGTGACCGGTCCCTCGGTGACCACGCGCACCCGGTCGACGCCCACGAGCAGGTCGGCCCCGTCCGCGACCACCGTCGCGTCGAACGCGACCGTGCCGATCTCGTCGCGTACGGCGCACGCGAGCGCGCCGCCCGGAGCCGGTCCGGCGATCACGAGCGAGACGTCGAGCGCCTCGGCCGCGCGCACGAGCTCGCGCGCGTCGAAGGACAGGCGCGCGCGCCGGAGCACGGTGCGTCGCGTGCGGAACCGGACCGCGCCGGCGGTGACGTCGAGCGGGAAGCGCACCGCGCCGAGCGACAGCTCGAGCACCTCGAGCCTCGCGGGCCCGGCGTCGAGCGCCTGCGCGAGCCGGAGGACGCCGCGGCCCGCGGTGAACCGGAGGTCGAACCGAGGACCGCTCCGCAGGTCCGCCGCGCGCTCCTCCACGGCCACTCAGTCCCCCTTGGGCGCGGGAATGGTGCGCCCGAGCGCCGCGGGCGCCGGCACGTCGTCGCGGAAGCGGGTCCACGCCCCGCCGAGGTGCGCCTTCGCGCGCGCGAGCAGGTCCCTCATGTCCTCCGGATCGGCGTCGAGGGCGAGCGCCTCCTCGGCGCAGACGGCGACGGCCACCCAGCGACCGCGCTCGGCGTAGCAGAAGGCGAGCAGCGGGAGCGCTTCGCGGCTCGGGGTGCCGAGGCGGATGGCGCGGCGGAGCAAGCCGATCGCCTCGCCGAAGCGCCCCCGCACCACGCACGCCTGCCCCATGCGGCGGAACAGGTCCCCGGCGGCCGGACCGTCCTGCGCCCACTGGATGCCGAGGCGCATGACCTCCTCGGCCCAGTCGAAGCGGCCCTTGTGGACGTAGGCCGTGCCGAGGTAGCCGAGCGAGCGCGCGAGCGTCGCGCGCACGTCGGGCGCGAGCCGCTGCCCCTCGGTCGTGCGCAAGAGGAGCGACAGCGGCCCGGGCCAGGCCCCGAGGATCCGCACGACCTCTTCCCAGTCCTCGGCCGTCGCCGCGCGCTCGGCCTCCGGGATGGAGGCGAGGTCGATCGAGAACGGGGAGGCGGGCTTCGAGCGCGCGAGCTCGGCGCGGATGCGCTCGCGGATGACGTTGCGGAAGTCGTCGACCGCCAGCTCGTCGATCGCGCCGCCCAGGTCGACGACCACGTAGGGCTCGCGGTCTTCAGCGAGGCGCAGCTCGACGAGGTGCAACCCGAACAGCGGCGCGAGCAGCACGTAGCGGAAGCCGATGAACGCCTGGATCGCCTCGGGAGCCGGCTCGTCGGGCAGGCTCTCGGGGGTCGGCTCGTCCTCGAGCAGCGCGCTCACCAGGCGGCGCCGGAACTCGCCGAGCGGCAGCCGCTGCTCTGCCTCCTCGTCGCCGACGAGGAAGTCCACGAGCGTCGCGTCCGGCGACTGCCGGTCGATGGTGAGGGCGGTGATCCGGACCCCGGCGATCACCGAGAAGGCGACGAAGCGCTCGCCCACGACGTCACAGAGCTGGCGGAAGTTGGGCGAGCCCTCTCCGAGCCGCTCGAACCAGCCGTCGGCGCGCACGGCGTCGAGTCGGATGGCGCGTCGATTGGCTGTCACTTCCGGTCGCTCCGCCCCCACAAACGGGTACCGAATGATTTCAGGTACTTCCCGTTCAGGTCAAGACGAACCCGCCTCGAGCTTCTTCCGGTACCAGTCGATCGTGCGCGACAGGCCGTCCTCGAGGTCGACCGCGGCGCGGAAACCGAGCAGCTTCTCGGCCTTGCGGACGTCCGGGATGCGCAGCTCCACGTCGGGGAAGTCCCAGTCGACGAAGCGGATCTCCGAGCGGCTGCCGGTGAGCCGCACGACCAGCCGGGCGAGCTGGTAGATGGTGACGCTGCTCCGGGGGTTGCCGATGTTGAAGGCCTCGCCCACGGCCTCGGGCCGCTCCATGGCGAGGAGGATCCCTTCGACGATGTCGTCGATGAAGCACCAGGCGCGGATCTGGTCGCCCTCGTTGTGGATGTGGATGGGCTCGTCGCGGAGCGCCCGGGTCACGAAGGCGTGGACGGCCCCCTCGCCCACCTGGCCCGGGCCGTAGATGTTGAAGGGGCGGATGGAGCAGGTCGGAAGGCCGTGCTGCTTCCAGTAGTTGTGCGCCAGGTGCTCGGTGGCGAGCTTCGAGACCGCGTAGGTCCACCGGGCCTCACCCACCGCACCGAGGCTGGTCACGTCGGCCTCCCGGACGCGGAAGGCGTAGCTGCCGAAGACCTCGCTCGTCGAGAAGTCGATGAAGCGACGCACGCCGCCCGCCGCGAGCGTCGCCCGGAGCGCGTTCATGGTGCCCTCGAGCGAGACCTCCATGGTGAGGACGGGGTTCTTCAGCACCGTGTCCACGCCGGCGATGGAGGCCATGTGGATCACGTAGTCGGCACCGTCGACGACCTCCGCGAGCGCGGCCTGGTCGCGCACGTCCCCCACCACCAGCTCCACGTGGGGGTGGTCACGGAGCTCCGAGTCCCCGAGCGCGTTCCGCCGGAGGTTGTCGAACACACGAACGTGGTTTTTTTCCACGAGCCGTCGCGTGAGGGCCGTGCCGATGAACCCCGCCCCCCCCGTGATCAGGACCGTGGCGCCTTCCATCATGTCGATGGCTGCTACCACGGCGCGCCGGAGGGCCACAACCGCATTCGATGCGGGGGTTGCGGGCCTTCGCGGCGCGTGAAAACCTCCCTTCATCCTCGAGAGGAGGTCACGGGCGTGGGCATCTTCAGCCGGATGAATCGGGTCATCAAGTCGAACCTCAACGCGCTGGTCGACAAGGCGGAGGACCCTGAGAAGCTCATCGGCCAGACGGTCATGGACATGGAAGCCGAGGTGAAGAAGGCCAAGAAGGAGCTGGTCAGCACCCTCGGCACGGCCAAGCGGCTCATCAAGAAGGCGAAGGAGCACGAGGACGAGGCGGCGGGCTGGGAGGACAAGGCCGTCCTCGCCCTGCGCCAGGGCGACGATGACCTCGCGCGTGAGGCGCTCCGCCGCAAGGCGCGGGCGCTCCGGCAAGCGGAGGACGCCAAGAGCCAGGCCGTGTCCGCCGAGACCGCGGCGACGGACATGAAGAGCACGCTCGAGAACGTGGAGCGCAAGATCGACGAGCTCAAGAGCCGCAAAGGCACGCTCGCGGCCGAGGTGCGGCGCGCGCGCGAGCAGCCCGCCGAGCCCGGCGCCCCGCGGTTCCGATCGGCGACGTTCGACGAGCTCGACCGCATGACGGGCCGGATCGACCAGCTCGAGGCCGAGGTCGAGGCGGCCAACGTCCTCGACGACCCGAAGCGCGTCGACGTCGACCGGCGCTTCCGCGAGCTCGAGCGCAGCGCCGGCTCGACGGCGGTCGAGGACGAGCTGTCCGCGCTGAAGAAGAAGCTCGAAGGTTGATGGACCCGACCCACCCTCCCCCACCCGTAGTCCTCCGCGAGGGGACTCCCCTCGCGCACCCCTCGGGCACTCGCTACGCTCGCGCCCGGGCTCGCTCCGCTCGCGGGGCGGGGAGCAGGTGAACCGTTCAGCAGGCCCGCGGTGGAGCGCCTGGTCCTGTGGCATCGGCTGATCCCCGTTCCGGACGATCCGGACTCGGAGCGGCGCGACCGCTGGACGCGGGCCGTGGTCCGGCGCGTGACGGACGCACGGGGGGTGCTCCTCTGCACCGTCGGTAGCACCGTCGCGGCCTGCTTCGACGTGGTCGACCTCGAGCGGGTGCTCGACCTGGCGCTCGATCTGCTCGGCTCGGCCGAACGGGAAGAGCCACACATCCCGGCTTGCATCGCGCTCGCAGCGGGCGAGCTGCGCGAGTCCGCACGAGAGCCGGCGTTCCCCTTCCCGAGCGGGACGGTGCTCGACCGCGCCCAGCTCCTGGCCAACCGCGCGCGCCTCGGCGAGCTGGTCCTCGACCGCGAGGCACGCTCGCTCGCCAACCGCGTGTACCTGTTCGGACGCGCCGTCGCGACGGGCGTCGCCGGGCTGCGCGGCGAGGCGCTCGACCGCGACCACCCGCGGCGCGACGGCTGCCGGCGCGCGATCCGACACCTGCAACCTGCACCCGTCCCCCCCTGCACCGCGGACGCCACGAGGGACGTCGTCGAGGCGCTCGACGCGCGCGGCCGACACGCCGTCCTCCTGCGCGGCCCGCGCGGCGCAGGGGTGCGCGAGTGGCTCGACGCGCTCGAACGGACGCGCGAGCCCGCGCTCGTCCTCCGGATCGAGGCGGTGCCGGGAGGGCTCGAGCCCCTGGGCGGCCTGCGTCTGGCCCTGCTCCGCCGGTGGGGCAGCCCCGACGGCGTGGCCGCGGCCATGACGGCGGCGGCCCTCGACCCGGCGGACGCCACCACCCTCACGCGCGTCGCGGAGGGCCGCGCCGTCGCGCGCGACCCGGCCCTGCTCGCGCTCCGCGCGCTGTTGTCGACCTTCGGTGACGACGACGCCGAGGTGTGGATCGTCCTCGATCCGCTCTCGGGGATCGACGCCGCCACCGTCGACGCGGTGGCGACGGCGGCGAGCGGCACCGACGTGATCGTGTTCACGCGGCTCGGGGTCGACGAGGAGGCGCCGCCTTTCTTCTCGGCGGACGCGCGCACGCACGAGGTCCTCCTGCCCGCGCTCCGCGGCTCGGACGCGCGCGCGGTCGCGCGCGGCGTGCTCGGGGAGGCCACCGACGACGACGTCGTGCGGCGGGTCGGGGTGCTCGGCGGAGACACGCCGCTCGGCGTCGTCGAGGCGGCGCGCACGCTCGTCGCGGCCGGCGACCTGGTCCACGACGGCGACAAGCTCGTCTGGCGCGTCTCGCCGCGCGGCGGCATCGAGGCCATCGCCGCCGAGTCGCTGATCGAGGAGCGGCTCGCCACGGTGGAGCCGACGCTCATTCGTGTGCTCGGCGCCGCCTGCGTGGCGCCGAGCGGAGCGAGCACGGCGCTGATCGCCGAGGTCTGCAAGGCCGACGGCCTCGACGCGCATTCGCTCGCCGACGCGGTGGCTCGGCTGCGCGAAGAGGCGCTGCTCCGTCCGGACGATCCCTGGCAGCCCACCTCCAGCGTGCTGCGCGAGGTGGTGCTGCAGAGCATGCACCCCGCCCGCCTGAACGAGCTGAACCGCTTCGTCGCGGAAGCGGTCGAGAGGACGAGCCACCGCGACGGCGAGCTCACCAAGGCCACCGTGGGCTGGTACCTGGCCGAGGGCGGCCGCGAACGGGACGGCGCGCGCGCGCTCATCGAGGCGGGCCGCGCCGCTCAGCTCGCGGGGTTCACGCGCGCGGCGCTGCGCCTGGCCGCCGCGGCCGTCCAGTACGACGACTCCGACGCGACCCGCGCCGCGGCCACCACCCTGACCCGCGCCGCGCGGCGCCCGCTCCCGCCGCCGCCGGGCGAGACGCGCCGCACCGCGCCCGCGCCCATCACGGTCGTGGCCCCCCCCGACGACGACGGCACCGAAGTGCTGTCGGAGCGCGTCGTCCACGGCATCCTCACGCGGGATTTCGAGGCGGCCGACCGCTACATCGACATCGCCGTCGCCGAGGGCTGCGACCGCGGCGCCGCCGAGCGCCTGCGCGCCCTCGGCTTGCTCGCCCGCGGCGACCTCGCCGCCGCCATGCGCGCGCTCGCCAGCTCCCGCGAGCTCGCCGCCGACGATCGCGCCGAGGCCCGCGGCGCCCTCGCCCACGCCCTGGTCTTGCTCTACGCGAGCGACCTCGGCGGCGCCGTCCGCGCCGCCCTCGCCTCCCTCGCCAAGTCCCGCGCCCGCCGCGACCCCCGCGGCGAGGCCGCCGCCCTGCACGCCCTCGCCCTGTGCTACCGCGCCCTCGGCAAGGAGCAGGAGGCCGAAGCGATCGAAGAGGCTTCACCGGCTTAGGTCCGGGAGAGCCGGGATGGTGGCGAGGCCGTCCTACCAGAGCCCACGCCCCCGGCGCCGTACGGCGCTCGACGCGTGCCGGCCCAGCTCGGAAGGTACGCCGCCACGTCCTCTCGCACCCGGAAGACGTGCCGCTGGCTCGGCAGGTCCACGGCGGCCGAGAAGGCCATGCGCACCACGTCCTCGATCGCCATGTCCGGCTCGACTCGGCTCGTGATCGCGTCGATGGCCTGTCGTGCGTCCTTCTGCCCGAACCCGTTGTGGCACAGGGCCCGGAACGCCACCGACATCATCTCGCTCTTGCGCGGGTCCGGCGCTCGTCGTCTCCCGTACGGTGTGCCGTCCGCGTGCAGGAAGCGGAAGGTCTCCGACCACGAGCCCGCGACCACGAGCCGCCCCTCGTGCACCGCCCGATGATGCGCCTCGCACAAGGGAACGATCCGATTCGGATCGTGCGTGCCGCCCTCGCTGCGCAGGTCGCAGTGGTGGAAGTGGAGCCAGCCGGAGTGCGTGCACCCAGGGACGGCGCACTGCCCATGATGCCGGCGCCGGACCGCCACGCGGATGGACTTCGGGATCTTCGTCGTGACCTTCAGACCGGCTCGGCGATCGATCTCGGCCATCACGCCGGACGAGGGGTTCACCGCTCGAGCCACGGGGTCGGGTCCCACGTGGGACCGCGATCCCACGTGGGACGTCGCGTACGCCGTCGGAACGACCTCGGCGTCACAGCAGAGCCGCTCGGTCTCCGCCGGTGCGAGCGCAACGGGCTCACCGCCAACATCCACCGTCCCCTGCTCGCACGACGGACACACCGTCACCATCACCTGCGCAACCGCGCCCCCGGTCGCCTCCGGCTTTCCGGCCAGATACGCCCGCGCCAGCGCCGCCACCATCGCGTCGTCGTCCACGCTCTCGCCAGTCCGGCGCCGGTGCTCGTCCTGGGCCTGCCGCATCAGCGCGAGCGTGCTCCCCCGGACCTCGAACCGCACGACGTGCCGCCGCGCCCGCTCGTCGACCCGTGACGTCGGCAGGTCGCCCTGTCGCCGGCCGGAGACCATTCGCTGCACCTCGCGCACGCGCTTGTCCCGGCACGCGTCGAGCCAAGCGCGTTCGGTCTCGATCGTCGCCACACGCGTGAGCTCCCGGACCGCCGACCAGGACAAGTCCCCGGACGCGAGCCCGCGGTAGACGCCCGGCAAGAGGACGAGCGCGCGCGCCACCCGGATCCGCTCGTGCGCGGTGTGCGCGTCGTAGCCGAGCACGGCGGACACGTACTCCACGAACCCGCCGTAGCCGAGCTCCCGATGCGCCCCCAGCCGCTCTGCGACGACGAGCCAGACGGCCTCCTCGGCGTCGAACGCGGCACGCGCCCCGATGCGCGACAACCGCTCGTGCCCGACCTGCCAGGTGACCGGTCCCACGCGGGACTCGATCTCCACCAAGATCTCCTCGTGAATGGCTCACCTGATCAAATCGGATACCGCCCTCCCTCCACGCCCGGCACGTGTCGCGACATGCTCGCATGCGCCGGTGCCCGTAGCCAAACTCCTCACCACATCATGTCAACCTGAACGGGCCCTTTTTGTTCATTTGATTGCTGCCCGAATAGCTCGCAGACCGTCCCCCTCTCGCACCCTGAAGACGCGCCGCTGGCTCCGCAGGTCCACGGTTGCCCCGAAGGCCGCGTGGTATATGTGGCCAGAGGGCCATGAAGACGGCAGCGATCGGGGGAGCCTGCCTTGCGCTCGTCTGCAGCGGCATCGCCGGCTGTGACGGCTCCGACGGCAGCGAGTGCGCGTCCGAGGGCGGATGGCGTCGCACGTGCGGCCGCGCGTGCGTGGACTCGTCGTCCGACCCGGCGCACTGCGGCGCTTGCGACAGGCCGTGTGAGACCGGCGTCTGCCGCCTCGGGGGTTGCTGCCTGCGCCTCGCGCGCAGGGCCGACGAGCTCGACCTGCTGTTCGTGATCGACAACTCCGGCTCCGTGTGGGAGCAGCAGGCGTCGCTCGCCGAGCAGCTCCCACGGATGGTCACCGCCCTCGGCACCGGCGACCTCGACTCCGACGGCGAGCGCGACTTCGAGCCGCCGAGGAGCGTTCATGTGGGAGTCGTCACGTCCGACATGGGCGTGGGCGGGTTCGACATCCCCACGTGCGAAGAGGCAGAGCTCGGGGACGACGCGATCCTCCTCGACGCCGGCGACCTCTCGATTCCGGGATGCGTTCCCGGCGACTACAGCTTCCTCGACTACCGACCCGGGTACGACCCCGTGGCCTTCGCCGAGGACCTCGGGTGCATGGTCCGCGCCGGCCGCGACGGCTGCGGATGGGAACAGCCCCTCGAGGCGGCGCTCAAGGCCGTGACTCCTTCGACGTCACCGACGAGGTTCGCGATGGACACCACGGGCCACGCCGACGGCGCAAACGTCGGCTTCATGAGGCAAGACGCCGTCCTCGCCGTGGTGCTGTTGACCGACGAGGACGACTGCTCGGTGGCCGATCCCGAGCTGTTCGATCCGTCGAGTGGCACATACGAGGGAGGCCTCAACCTGCGGTGCTTCGACCACCCGGCCGCGGCGCACCCGGTCGCGCGCTACGTCGATGGGCTGCTCGCCGTGAAGGAGCAGCCGGGGCAGCTCGTGTACGCCGTCATCGCGGGCGTACCCGCCGATCTCGCCGCCGAGGGCGTCGGCAACGAAGAGATCCTCGCCGACGACCGGATGCAGCAGGTCCTCGACGACGCGGATCCCGATCGTCTGAGGAGCTCCTGCACGAAGCCCGACGGCACCGTCGCCTATCCTCCACGTCGGATGGTCGAGGTGGCCCGCGGCTTGCGCGATCGAGGCGCCCAGACCACCGTCCAATCGATCTGCGAGGCCGACCTGGCCCCGGCCGTCGACGCCGTCCTGCGCGCACTCGCGGACGTGGACGTATCGCTGAGCGACGGGCTCCTCTGCCCGCTGTGACCGGACGCTGGCTCGGGTGCGCCCGGTGGGCTCAGACCGGCTCGGCGATCGATCGCGGCCATCACGCCGGACGAGGGCGTCACCGCTCGAGTCACGCGGTCGGCTCCCACATGGGAC
>JBDIVX010000223.1:0-10127 GCA_039794305.1 Candidatus Neutrinellum sp. | reverse complement strand
GATGCTCGCGGAGCAGTTGCTCCACTGCGTTCTCGATCTTTCGCTCCAGGGACTCGGTCGATGTCGTCATGCCTCCCGAGTCTCACGCGGCCCCCGCGGCCTCAACCTGGGGCCTGAACGGATACGACGAGGGAGGCACGCCCGACGGTGGACTGGGCGACGCGGGCGCGGTCGACGGCGGGATGTCGGACGGGGGGACGGCCGATGGAGGTCCTCCCGACGCCGGCGCGGTCGACGCGGGGCCGCAGGACGGGGGTCACGCGGTCGACGCGGGCAGTCCGGATGCGGGAGGCGGGACCGACGTGACGGTGGAGGTCGTCGCCCAAGATCCGTTCTGGTACGTCTACGCGCCTCTCGAGGACGCACCAGTCCGGGTCGACGGGGCCGACGGTTCGACCGCGGAGGGCCGCACCGACGCGTCGGGTCGAGCGATCGTTCCAATGCCGGAGGGCTCGGGGCCGTGGACGGTGACCGCGGCGCACCCGGGGCACAATGCGGTCAGCCTCATCGGAGTGGACGGCCCGATCGAAGGCGCGCTCCACGTCCGGCCGATCGGGAGCATTTCGGTACCGGCGACGCGGGCGGTGACCGGCATGATCATGGGCGAGGCGAGCGGATCCACCGTCCAGGTGATGGGTCCAGGGGTCTCGTTGTTCACCCCCGGCCTCTCGGGCGATTACACGCTGGACGTGTTCGACCGCCCCGGAGCCGGCGTCGCCCGTGTGATGGCGGGCGAGTGGATGGACCTCGATTCGCCGCCCTCGAATGCCGTTTGGCTCGACATCGATCTCGGGGCGTCGGACCTCTCGGGCAACGACATCGTCTTGCCGTCGCCGGCGCGCACGGTGGCGACATCGTCGATGACCCTGGAGGTTCCGACGAGCGGCGCCGTGGACGCGTCATCGTTCACGCCGGCGGCCGACATCAACGCTGTGTTCCTGATGCAGGATGGCTATCGGTATCGGGTCGGTAGCGTCACCGCTGCCAGCACGACCCCGGGGTCGTTCGACCTCGAAGTGAACGCGCTCACCGGGGACATGGCCCCCACGCACGTCTACGTATGGCTGAGCGACGGCGGCGAGTGGACGGTCATCGTCAATGCTCCGTTCGCAGACGAGTCCACGTTCACCGTGCCCGCTGCGGTCACGATCGAGGCGGCAGGCTCGAACCTCGGCGACGTGCGACTGACGGTGGATGCTCCCGCGTACGCGCACGTCGGCGCGTCGATCTCCCCCGGGTGGTCCGTCTACTCCTTTCGCAGCGGCCCGTTCGTCGACCAGCCGTGGCCCGAGCTCCCCAGCGGCATCACGATGGCGGACATCGGGGTCGTCTCCACGTCCTCGTCGAACGTGAACGTCTTCGCGACGTCGCCGGCCGACGGCGTGCCCATCTGGGAGGGCTCTCGCGTCGCGACCACGCGAGGGATCGTTCGCTCGGCACCGATCGCTTTGACGGGACGGTGAGGCCCCGCCGTCATTTGCGGCGAGCCCGACCTCTCGACCCTGGACGCCTGCGACTTCTCCGACTGCGCCGACGCCGGCGGCACCCTCGTCGCCGACCCCGAGCTCGACACCGAAGCCCGCCCCTGACCGGCAGCCCCCTCATCGACGCCGGCGCCGACCTCGGCTTCTCTACGGCATCCGCCTCCCCCCGTGGGATCCCGACGGCGACGCCCGCCCGCAGGACGGGGACGGCGACGGAACCGCGGCGCCCGACATAGGGTTCGACGAAGTCCCCGGCTCCTTGCCCGCGCGACGATCCCCGACGGGCGTGCGCGCGAGGACCGTCGGGCCCTAGCCGCGCGGTGCTACGCCCTTCCGCATGTCTCGAATGGGACGGCGCACCTTTTGTGTTGACCATTACAGTCTCCCGCTGAACTATCGGCCGCCGATCACCTTGAGGGGCTGGGGGGTGATCGCGCGTTGCATCCTCACAGGGCCAGCCTGTGCAGTCGCACGCAGTCGCCGGAATTGTCCACATGTCACTCGAATCTCTGATCCCTCCCCGGGACATCACCTGGACCCGTCTCGCCTTCTCGCGAGACATGATCGACACGAACTTCGGAGACCAGGCCTTCAGTCCCAAGTGGCGGTCGTCATTGGCCGTCTACTACTACGTGGTTCCCGAGGAGGAAGTCGCAGACGAGTACCCGAATTCTCGGATCGTCTACCTCAAGCTCACCTGCAGCATCACGGGCTGGAATCCGTCCGAGACCCTCCGCGACGTCGTGTCGCGCGAATCGGAGGCGGGCACCTGGGACGACCTGCAGCGCACGCTCTGGGAGACCATCGTCGCGAGTGGGTGGGCTTCGAGCTACTGGCCGTGTCTCGGAGCGATCATGCAGATCGCGGTCTATCCCAACAACGCGGATGGCATAGCGCCAGACGACTACCCCTACATTCTGGACTTCGAGCCGAAGAAGCGTGAGCTGTTCGAGGCGGTGACGGAGGGATCGGAGCAACTCTCGGCGAGCTCCGACAGGATGAGCCTGACCAAGGGCAGCACCACGGTCACTGGCAGCGAATACGGCGGAAGTGCCGGATTCAGCGTCGGCGGGTTCGGTGCGAGTGCGTCGTACAAGGAGACGCGTAGTGACACCGTCGTGCACCAGAACCAGACCGATACCTCGCGGGAGGCGCGGGAGACGCTGAGCCGTACGACGTCGACCAGCCAGATGTACCAGCTGTTCAACGGCTACCACCTGGGAACGAACCGCGCCTTGTTCGTTGTGGCGCCTCGTCCTCACACCGTCTCCGCCTCCGGCCAGACGGGATTCAACCTGTTGGAGGGGGAACGCAAGCTGGAGGGCATCCAGGACGTGTTCCTCGTGGTCCACCTTCCGAAGGCCCTCGACGGGTTCTGCATCCAGGCCGGGCTCGATACGGGCCACCAAGCGCCCGCCGCACCGCCACAGTACATGGCAGCCCGGAGGCTCGATGACGACGGTGATTGGCCGGATCCGCCGATCGAGGATCCGGATCCTCCTCCGCCCGATCCCCCCACCACCCCGACCAAGCAGATCGTCGTCACACGTCGAGTGGTACAGAGTTGCGGCACCTTCGACGAAAACGGCAACTTCGTGCTGAGACATCTCCGGGAGCCTCGGAACCTGGGGGAGGTCGTCGGCGAGTTCGGCGTCTCGGACCGCGCGTACCGGGCCCGCGCCGCTTTCAGAGCCGTTGCCGGGTCCAACGACCGGCAGCGGTACGCCGCCGTGGATGCCATGAATGCGCAGCAGGCTCGCATAAACCGCCTCATGCTCGACACGGCATCGGCGGGGAACGGGACGCCGCGGCGGTTCGAGGAGACGAGTGCCTTTAAAGCGCTAGCAGCGGCTGCTGCGAGAAGGGCCGAGGTTCCGGTCTCGGAGCTCGCCGATCGGGGCTACATCTGTGCTGAGACCGCGAAGGCTCTCGCGAAGAGCAAGATTCACACGCTGGGCGATCTCTTCAATCAGGCCCTCGACAGGAGCGAGCTCGACGAGGCGCGGAAGGTGCGCGCGGCGCTCGTCGACGACCTGTTCAAGCTGAGCAAGGCGTAGAGCGGCGCGTCGTGCCGGAACCGGACGAGAGTGCGCCCGCTTCGACTCCCTATCGCGGAGGTACGAGCAACCACGGCCAGACTTCGGCGTCCGAAGCCAAGATGAAGCGCTGGTCCCAACGCGAGTTGGAGGTCTATTGGCGAAGTGTCGTGAACGACCACATCAACGCGGAGAAGTCGGTGGTGCCGTATGCTTCCCCCACCGGCGACAAGGCTTTCGAGAAGCGCGTCAACCAGATCATGCGCGAGCACCTCCAGTTGCTCCTCGACAATCCGGAGCTGTTGCACGTCGTCGACTACACGCACCAGAGTCGCGAACCGATCACGGGAAGCTCCGCCAAGAACGTGGCGCAGGGGGCGGACCCGATCAATCTGTTCAACGGTGAGTTCGTCTACTCGAACATCGACTTCCAGATCAACGGAGCCGGTCTCGACTTCCGGTTCGTGAGGACGTACTCGCAGCTGTCACGGTACAGAGGTCCCCTCGGGGCCTGCTGGGATCACTGCTACAACCTCTGGATCCGGGTGGATTGGGCGCGCGGCATCCTGCATCGTTCGACCGGAGCGCTTCGAGAACAGGTCTTCATCCGGCACGAGCACCACGACTACTGGGTTCCGCCGGACGGCGTCGCCGCGATCGTGCTCGAACGGGGCGATTCCTTCGTCACGCGCTTCCCGGACGGAACGAAGATCGTATACCAGCCCCACGAGGCCTTCGGAGCGACGATCCACGTCGCCTCGAGACTCGAGGATCGGTATGGGAACGAGCTGCGCTTCGTCTACTCCGACGGAAACTTGGTCCGAGCGGAGGTGAACGATGCGAGCCGAGTCCTCGAGCTCCGCTACGACACGAGTGACCGCATCACGGCGATCCGTGACTTCTCCGGTCGAGTCTGGAGCTACCACTACGATGACATCGGGAACCTGATAGCCACGACCACGCCGGCCACCGATCGCCGTCCTCGCGGTCTCACCACCTGCTACGAGTACGCGGGCCCGCTGGTCTCGGACCCGGAGCTCCGGCACGCCCTCGTCGCGGTCATCGACGCCAACGGTCGTCCCTACCTCGAGAACGAGTACGGTCAGCAGCCTCACCTCCTGAGCCATGGTCGCGTCGTGCGCCAGCGACAGGGCGGTGGCGACGTGTTGCTGGACTACTCGGACGTCATCGAGGACTTCGACGTTCCCTACGAGACGCACGAACGCCCGACCCATCAGACGATCGTCACGGAGCGTGACGGCCGGCAAGCTGCCTACGTCTTCAACGGCTTGGGCAACATGCTCCGAAGGTCGCACTACGCTCGACTCGGCGGACTGCCCAAGATCGTCTCCCACCACTACCGCTACAACCGCGATGGCAACCTGATCGCGGCCCTGAGCCCCACGGGTGCGGTCACTCAGGCCTTGTTCGCCCGGGACCTCTACGAGCGACGCTTTCCACCGGCCGACGGCTACCGTTACGAGACCGACGAGAACCTGACCGCGACGGTCCGCGCGCAGTTCGGCAACCTGCTGGCCGTCGTGAAGCGGGGTCGCCCCCGGCGTCCCTCGCCTGGGACGACCGCACGGTCGTGGGGTCGCGACGTGTTCGGGGACATCTTCCACACGGAGCCGGAGGACGTCGTCCAGAAGTTCAGCTACGACGCCGAGCTCAATCAGCTGCTCACGAGCTCGGATCCCAGAGTCACGCGCAGCGCCGATCCCTCGTTCGCCGAGAGCGCGGAGTACGATCGGCGCCTCACGAAGTACGCCTACGCTTCGGCCACCGCCCCACTACCCGGGCTGCTGACTTCGATCGAGCTGCCGACCCCGACTCATCCGGACGGGACCGCTGCCCAGCCGGTGACGACCCGATTCGTCGACTACGACGAGCGCGGGCGACTGCTTCGGGTGATCGCGCCGAACGGCCTCGAGACCGTCAACAGGTACGCGGATGGGAGCGAGGGGAGCGTCGTGGGCCTGCTCATGGAGACGGTCCTGGACCCTGGCGGTTTCGCCCTGCGCAGCGGCTACGAGCGGGACGAGCTGGGACGGATCACGAAGTCGATGCGACCGAAGTTCTTCGAGCTCGAGGACGGCCGGTTCGCCACGATCTCGGAATACGACGAGCTCGGCCAACGGGTCCGGTCCACCAGCACGCCACCCTTCTCGATCGACATCCACAACCGCTACGACCGCGTCGGGACGCTCGCTTCGTCCGCTACGGATCTCGTCGATGCGAGCGGAACCAGGGTGGGGGCGGTCGTCACGCGAAACCGTTACGACGAGGAGCTCAACCTCATCTCGCAGACCGTGAGTGACGAGTCGGGTGAGCAGTCGAAGCGCATGCGCGTCCTCCACGACCGCGCCGCACGGCCCTTCCTGACCATCGGCCCCACCGGCCGGATGAAGAAGGTGTACTTCAACGAACGCTCCCTCGTGTCCAAGACCGTCGAGGATTACGGAGGCGTGCATGCGACCGTTCGGTCGTACTACGACGCAGACGGTCGCCTGGTACGGGTGATCGACCCACGTGGTTTCGAAGAGCGATACGTCTACGACGCCCTCGGCCGGCTCGTCGACGAGACGGACGCCGCGGGGAATCGCATCGTCAGGCGTTACGACAAGGTCGGTAACCTCGTCGTCGAGTGCCTCTACGAGCGGATCGATGACGACACGTTTGCCCTGCGAGCCAGGCGCGAGCTCTCATACGACGAGCTCGGGCGGCTGGTCATCGCTGGCGTGAATCGATTCGAGGCTGCGCCCGCGGTTCCGCGTTCGGACCTCACAGGCGCATTTGCCGAGTCGGGGCCGGGGGAGCTGCTGGCGGTCCAGTTCTTCTATGACGCGTCCGGCAACGTCGTCAGACGAGTCGACCAGGACGGGCGTGAGTTCAGCATCGAATACGACATCCTGGGGCGGGCGACGCGAAGGGTGGACCCGGACGGCAACGAGCTTCGCCTGGAGTACGATGCGGAGGGCAACGTCACGCGTGTCGACAGGCGCGAGGTCACGAGGGACCTCACCACGAACGAAGTCGTACGCGAACGCTTCTTCGCCGTCGTCCTGGCATACGACGAGCTGAACCGAATCGTCGAACGAACGACGTCCATCGGAAGCTACCGGTACGAGTACGACGGCCAGGGCAACCGTGTCGCCATCGAGGACCCCAACGGGAACAGGGTCGAGAATACGTTCGACGTCTTCGGTCGGCTCACCGAGACTCGCCGCTCGCACCGACGATTCGAGCCAGACGAAGTACCGTCGGTCGTGCGCACCGCCTTCACCTACGACAAGGACGATCAGTGCACGTCACTGACAGATCCGCTCGGTCGCACGACGCTGTTTCACCATGATGGTCTCGGCAGGTTGGTGAGCACGACGTTCCCTGACGGGAGCGCTGATTCGTCCGTCTACGATCGAGCGAGCAACCTCGTCGAGTATCGCGACCGCAACGGTGCCGTGAGGAAGCTCGAGTGGGACGGGCTGAGCCGGAACGTCGCGATGCTCGTCGAGAGTGTCATGGGCGGAGCACTCGATGGCGCCACGTCGTACCGTGCCGAGTACGACGCGCTCGGTCGGATCACCAGGGCCGAGAACGACTTCGTCGTGACGCGCTACGACTACGACTCGCTCGACCACACCCTTGCCGAGGTCAATTCCTTTACTGCGAGCACGGGTCTCGATCCATCGTGGGAGTACGCGATCTCTCGACGCTTCTCGAACACGGGAGCGCTCTTGGAGATCACCTATCCGTCGGGCAGGCGGATAGTGTACCGGCGTGACGTTCTGGATCGCGTGACGCGGGTCGAGCAGGCGGCATCGGGTACCGACTACCCCGGAGACGTCACGAACGACCCCGAGCTCGTCGTTGCCGACCTCGAGTACGACGGCCTGACGCTCGGGAAGGTCTCCCGTCCGAGCGGAGTGACCACGGAGCTCCAGTACGACTTCGCGGGCAGGGTCGTTCAGATCGTGCACGGGGTCGGGGGCAGCCCCTTTCATACGATCCAGTTCCTGTACGACCGTGTCGGCAACGTCGTCCAGCAAGTCGAGTCGTCTCCGGATCACGATGGCACTCTCGTTCATCGTTACGACTCGGTCCATCGGTTGATCGAGACGCGGGCGTCCGCTACCGCCACCTTACTGAACCTGGCACCCCTCTCCCCGGATCAGCCACTCCCCCGAGAGCTTCCCGATCACCATGCGATCATCGAATCCATGATGGTCGATCCGGGCGACGGATCCCTCGTCGCGTACACGTACGATCTGGTCGGCAACCGACTCACCCTGCTCTCGCAGGGAGCTCTCGAGGAGTACGAGACGAACGGCCTCGATCAGTACACGACGGTCGCGGAAGAGGATCTCGAGTACGACGGGAACGGCAATCTGATCGAAGACCCCCTCTTCTCGTACCGCTACGATCAACGCAACCAGCTCGTGGCAATCCGCAGGAAGGCGGACGGTCACGAGACCCGCTTCTTCTTCGACAGCTTCGGGAGGCGCTGGCTCACGAGGCGCGGACCCGTGGCAGAGGTGGCTGTCCACGACTGGCACAACCTGCTGGAGCAGTACGTCGATGGCAGCCTTCGGCGCAGCATCGTCACGAACGGCGCTCAGGACGGGGTGCTGCTGGTGGCAGTGGGTGGTCGCGACATCACTCTTCTATCCGACCTGTCGCGCTCCGTCAGGCACGAGCTCGACGGGAGCACGCACCTGCGCTTCTACCTGTACGATCCGTTCGGGAACCTGCAGAAGTCGACGAATCCGTCGGACCACAACCCTTTTCGGTTCGCGGGCAAGCGACTGCTGGAGGACACGGGCAAGATCGACTTCGTCTTTCGGGCCTATGACCCCGCCCTCGGGCGGTTCATGCAGCGCGACCCGAAGGGATACGTCGACGGAACCAACTTCTACGCCTTCCTACGCAACAACCCATTGGGGTCCTCCGACGAGCTGGGGTTGGAGAGCAGGAGCGAACGCGCCCCAGCACCCGTCGTCGCGAAACTGGGAGCGGAGGTCGCGTACCGGAATCCGAAGGGATTCACGCTGGCCGTGCCCGACAACTTCGACGCCGAGAAGATCGGCGCCTACAAGGAACGTATTCACGACCCGGCGGACCGAGGAGTGGGAATTCGCTCGAGGCCAGCCGGAGCCAAGAACGCGACGGACGACATCCGCCAACGCAACCAGCCGCTCCGAGACACGTACGAAGCCGGACTGCCGGGTGGGCATCGGCCCGCCGGCACCCAGATCGACCACACGGTCGAGCTGCAACACATCATCCGGCGGAACCCCTCTCAGTGGGCATCAGGCGCAGATACCGTTCGCCCAAAGGATCATCGCGTTCAGGACAGCAGCCTCAACCATTCGCAGGGCAGCTCGGCCCGATGGACCAAGAAGCGCCAGGTCGATGCCGGGGCGCCGCTGGACACGTCCGCGGGCGGAGTGGCTCGGGAGCAGGACGTGGGCAAACTCTGGAACCGCCCTGGGTACCGGACGGTCCACAGGTGGTGGGGCAATTACGCCAGGGTGGGAGGGCTCGGTCAGTCGCTGTTCGACTTCCGCTCGGACATCAGCGAGGGCAACTGGGGGGGCGCGTTCCTGAACGGAAGCGGGTTCCTGGGCGGAGGGCTCGAGCTCGGGGGCCTGCTCGCGAGGTCCCCAACGCTGCTCAGGTTCGGGCGGTTTGCCGGTGCGCCCGCTGCAGTCGTCGGCTCGGGGCTCATCGGCGTGCGGATCGGTAACAACCTCTACGAGAACTACGTCGATCACGACCTCTTCATGGACGCCGGTTCCTGGGTCGAGGACAAGACCGGCAACAAGTACCTCGGCGCGACCGCCGCCGCGGCGGTGGCCGTGGGTGACGCGATTGCCAGCGCACCGGAAGCCGCAGTCGACTACGCCAGCGAAACCTGGACGCTCGACCCCGACGAGATCGATTGGGATCGCACGTTCAAGCCATGGAAGTGGTGAGCTCCCCTGGTCGTCACCGAGAAGGTCCGGACATACTGCTCCGACTCCTCCTCGATCAGCGTTTCTCCCCGCTTTGCTGGTCCGCCCGGATCTCGCGGGCTGGCATCGCGGGCGGCTGCCGCAACCGTGGGACCTTCGGCCGATCGACGTGCGGCCCGACTGGGTGTCGAGATCGTGAGCCCTCGAATGCGGCGATGGATCGGGTGACGAAGCGGAGTCTCTACGCGGCGCACGGCCTGCCGTTCTCCTGGATCCTCGATCCCGATGCGCGAACGCTCGAGGCGATGCAGCTCTCGGGGGAGCACTGGCTCGATGTGGGGAGCTACGACGAGCACGCGGTCGCGCGCATCGCGCCATTCGACGCGATCGAGATCGAAGTCGGCAGGCTGTTCCCTCCCGCGTAGCTGGGGGGCCCAGGGAGATGGACATGCGCTGGCTTCTCGCATGTAAGATATCGATTGCAGTGGCAGCCACCGCGGGATGTTCCGCCGAGGAGGCAGGCTCTGGGTATCCGTTCAGGCCCCAGGTTGAGGCCGCGGGGGCCGCGTGAGACTCGGGAGGCATGACGACATCGACCGAGTCCCTGGAGCGAAAGATCGAGAACGCAGTGGAGCAACTGCTCCGCGAGCATC
>JBDIVX010000222.1:0-10211 GCA_039794305.1 Candidatus Neutrinellum sp. | reverse complement strand
CGATGCTGCGGGACCGTACCCTTTTCGACGAGACGCGGAGGCTCGCCGCGTGATGCACGCGGCGTGTCAGGTACCGTGCCATGCATCGCAAGAAATCACTTGCCAACTGGTGGGGAGTCCCCCCCCCTTGTCGATCCTCCTTGTCGGATGACACCGAGATGGGACAGGGGCGTCTCCAAGAAGGGCTGCGCCGTTCGGCGCCCGGAGCTGGAGCACCGAAGCCAGGCTTCACCCCGGTCTGCTCGTCGTCGTGCGTGCGCCCTGAGGTCGGGCGCCCCGAGATGGGGGAGCTTCCGGGCGCAAGGGCGTACCATCCGACGTATGTCCGAACGGAGTCTCTGGGTGGCCCCGGCCGTCGCCATCCTGCTCGGTTGTGGGAGCAGTGAGGAGGCGCCTCCGCCTCCTCCGCCCCTCGGGGTCGCGCCGGCGGCCGAGCCCGCCGTCGCCCTCGGGCCCGGCGGCGCGCCGGTGGCCGAGCCGCGACCGGGGTTCGTGCCGATGACCATCGGATCGGTGCGCCCGACCTACGACGGCTGGGCGCTGTCGCTCGTGGACGGGACGCGCAGCACCCAGGTGCCGATGATCATCGGCGAGGCCGAGGCGAGCGTCATCCAGATGCGGCTCGAGGGGCGCCGCTTCGAGCGCCCGCTCACCCACGACCTGCTCGACTCCATCGTCCAGCGCCTCGGCGCACGCGTCGTCATGATCGAAGTCGACAGCCTGCGGGGTGGCGCCTTCATCGCCAACGTCGTGCTCTGGGACGGGACCCAGATGCACCGCGTCGACTCCCGCACCTCGGACGCCGTCGCCCTCGCCCTCGGCAACCAGGCGCCGATCTACGTCTCACAGGCCGTCATCTCGCAGTCTGCGGTGCCGGCGTTCTGATGCGTTGATCGTTCGGGCCTGTCCCCAATGATCGGCGGCGGGTCGGTCAGGGGTAGGTGAGGTCTTCGCAGTAGCGGTAGGCGACCGTGCGGGGGGCGCAGCGGCCCTCGTCGCCGCAGTAGCCCGTCGCACACTCGGCGTGGGAGGCGCAGCCGATGCCCTCGGCCCGCAGGGGCTGGCAGGTGGGATGCCGTCCGCTCCCGGCGCAGTGGAGGCCGTCGGCGCACTCCACGTCGAGGCACGCCTCGCCCTGCGCCGCGCGCGGCGCGCACACGCGGCCGGCCGACTCGTCCTCGCCGCTGACGACGCAGGCGAGCCCCGGCGCGCAGGACAAGAGCGCAGAGTAGTCGCCCGCCGAGACGTCCGCCGTGCAGGCGTCGCCCTCGCCGAGCGTCCCCTCGAAGACCCCGGCGAAGACGTCTCGGCCGATGGGCTCGCACGCGCCCACCGCCCGGCGCAGCGTCTCGAGCGCCCGCACGTACGCGGCCCCGTCGAAGGCGATTCGTCCGCTCGTGTAGGCGGCGCCCGAGAGGTCCTGCACGCACAGCGGCCCGAGGAGCGACTTGCACTCCTCGAGCGACCCGTACCGGTCGTTCTCGTTCCGGCAGCACGACAGGTGTCCCTCGCACTGGAGCGCGATCACCTCCGCACACAGAGCCGCCGGATCGAGCCGGACGGGCGGCGCAGGCTCTCCGCCGCCCGCGCTCGGCTCTCTGCCCACCCCACCACCTTCACCGGCGGGCGTCCCGCCGCCGCAGCCCCACAGGACCGCGACGAAGCAGGCGAACGAGAGGCGCTGGCGGGGCGCCGTCACGCCCTCGCGCCGGGCAGCAGGAGCCGCGCCCTGCGGATCCCCGGGATGACCAGGTGGCGCCGCACCTCGCGCGCGGCGTGGAAGACGCCGTCGGGGAAGGCCCGGAAGGTCACGTCGAGGTGCTGGTCATCCGTCTCGACGCCGTGCACCGTGAGGAGCGACGTCACGAGCGACACGGCGTTGCGCACCGCGGCGCTCCCCCCGATCTTCCGGTGGCGCATGAGGTCGAGCACGATGCGGTTGCCCTCCGCCGAGACGAGCACAGGCGGCAGATCGGGCATGTGCTTGACGAGGTTGCCCGGCTTCGACAGATCGAGCGCGCCCGACTTGATCAGCATGGCGACGGGCGTGTCCGAGTCCTCGACGAGCTGGAGCGACACGTTCTCGAGCCGCAGCTCGATCCGGAGCTCCTCGCCCGTCAGGACCATCCGCTCGATGTACAGCACGGCCGAAGCCCGCACGCTCGTCTTCATCAGGTCGACCGTGGCCGCCGCGCGGATGCCCGGCGGCACCGAGTCGATCTGGATGTCCTCTGCCTTGCCCGAGGCCTCGGCCTGATCGCCGAGCCACCGGAAGACGTCGATGGGCACCCCGAGCCGAAGCCCGACCAGGCTCCGGAGGAACCGCCCCACCTCCCCGGGATGTCGCCTCAGATATCCCCGAACCGCCTGCAGAACCGCGTCGCGCTGCACCATGCGCCGGAGAATACCCTATTCTCTGCAGACGTCGGCAGCACGCATTCGGCGTCTCGCGATTCTGCACCCCACCGCCTGCGGCGGCGGGGCCCGGTCAGTAACCCACACGGGATCCAGGATCCTCACGCCACCAGCCGGTATCCCACTCCGCGCACGGTCACGAGGTGCGTGGGCGAGGAGGGGTCGTCCTCGAGCTTGGCCCGGAGCTGGGCGATGAAGTTGTCCACGGTGCGCTCGGTGCCGTGGTGGCCGGGCCCCCAGACCGCGTCCATGATCTGCCGGCGCGACAGGATGCGGCCGTTCACGCGGGCCAGCGAGGCCAGCACGTCGAACTCGGTGGCGGTGAGCTCGACGAGTCGGTCCGCCTTGCGGACCTCCCGCGTGTCGGGGTCGGCCGCGACATCGCCGAACCGCCACCCGCGCCTCGGGACCGTGGGCTCGCGCCGGCGCCGGAGCGCCACGCGGACGCGCGCGAGCAGCTCGCCCACCGAGAACGGCTTGGTGATGTAGTCGTCCGCTCCGATGTCGAGGCCCATCACCTTGTCGTCCTCGGCGGTGCGCGCGCTCACCATCAGCACGGGCGTGCGGTTCTGCTCGGCGCGCAGGAGGACGACGACCTCGTAGCCGTTCCTCTTCGGCAGCATGACGTCGAGGAGGATGAGGTCCCAGTCGGCCTCGCGAGCCCGCTCGAGCCCTGCCTCCCCGTCTTCGGCCGTGTGCACCTCGTAGCCCTCGCCCTCGAGGTTCATGCGAAGGCCGAGGAGGATCGAGGGATCATCCTCGATGACCAGGATCTTGGGCCTCCCGCTCTCGCTCATGGTGATCCGCTCATCGAGCCGCGGCGACCCGGCTCTCCCGCTCGGCGGCTTCGAGCGCCGACGCCTTCGGCCGCGGGAGCACGATGGTGAACGTGCTGCCTTCGCCCCGGCGGCTCTCGAGCTCGACCCGGCCGCCGTGCGCGAGCGCGATGTGCCGCACGATCGCGAGCCCGAGACCGGAGCCCTCGACCTCGCGGGAGAGGCGGTCGTCCGCCCGGTAGAACTTCTGGAAGATCCGCCGGTGCTCCCGCGCCGGGATCCCTATCCCGTTGTCGATGACGCTGATTCGCACGGCTCGGTGGTCCGCGGTGGCCCGCAGCGTGATCTGCTTGTCCTCGCCGGTGTACTTGTAGGCGTTCGAGAGCAGGTTGACCAGAGCATCCGTCATGGCCTCGCGATCGACCAGGACGCGGGGCAGGTCGGGCGCGACCTCGACGTGCACCGCGAGCTCCCGGCCGATCGTCGCCGTGTCGAAGGCCTCGAGCGACCGCCGCACGACGGCGTCCACGGGCTCCGGACGCTTGTCGTAGATCCGCCGCCCCGCTTCCATGCGGCCCCAGTCGAGCAAGCGCTCGATCCGCTCGCTCAGCCGCGCCGTCTCCTTCTGCAGCACGTCGTGGCACAGGCGCACCTGCTCGGGATCATCCGTGTTCTGCAGCATCTCGACGAACATGCGGATGGACGTGAGCGGGGTGCGCAGCTCGTGGCTCACCTTCGAGACGAAGTCGGTCTGCAGCTTGGAGAGGGTCGCCTCGCGGCGCAGGAAGACCAGCGCGAGCACCGAGCCGGTGACGAGCATGCAGACGAGCGCGAGGGTGAGGACCCCCGAGACGATCGTCAGCTCCGGCACCTGCCAGAAGACCAGCATCAGGATGCCGAGCGCGAGCAACGTCCCGGCCGGCACGATCACGAGCCAGATCAGGAACAGGACGATGCTGCGGAAGCCGCGCTTGTGGTCCTCCGAGCCGTGGACGAGTCCGCTCATCGCTGGAGCTTGGTATGGGGCTGGCAGAGGGTGGCGGGCAATGGGGTTTGGACACCCCAGCTTAATCCAACTGTGCATGAATGCTACAGTCGGTGGGCGGGAGGCGCGTCACTATGCGAATCGGGCTTGGTTGGATCGGAGCCGCGGCGGTGGGGCTCCTGGTCGCCGGCTGCAGCGCCGGGCGGGGCGCGGCCTCGGACTCGTGCACCTCGAGCTCGGACTGCGCGTCGGGCGCGTGCGTCGACGGTCGCTGCGTGACGGGCGACGGATCGGTGGAGGGCGACGGCAGCGCGGCGGCGGACGGGGCGATGGCGGGCTTCGACGCGGGCACGATGACGGGGACCGACGCGGGTGGCTCGTCCACCGATGGCGGCGGCACCGACGGGGGCGGCGGGATGACCGCCACGGACGGGGGCCCGTCCATCGGCGCCGACACGGACGGCGATGGGATCACGGACTACCAGGAGGGTCGCTTCGCCGCCGGCGGGCCGGAGGACAGCGACGGCGACGGAACGCCCGACTACCTCGACGAGGACAGCGACGGCGACGGCATCCCGGACTCGGTGGAGGCCGGCGACGTTTCTCTCACGTCGCCGCCCATCGACAGCGACTTCGACGGCACGCCCGACTTCCGCGACATCGACAGCGACGACAACGGCGTCCCCGACTCCGTCGAGGGCGCCGGCGACGCAGACGGAGACGGCCGGCTCGATCACCGCGACCTCGACAACGACGGAGACGGGCTCGACGACCGGACCGAGATCGGCTCGGACCCGGCGTCACCCGTGGACACCGACGGCGACGGAATCCCCGACTACTTCGAGGTCGACAGCGACGGCGACACGATCGCCGACTCCTACGAGACCTTGCTCGACACCGACGGAGACGGCATCGGTGACATGCGCGACCTCGACTCGGACCGCGACGGCTACACCGACGCCGAAGAGGCGGGCGACGCCGACCTGTCGACCGATCCGATCGACACCGACGGCGACTCCATCCCCGACTTCCGGGATCCGGACAGCGACGCCGACGGCCTGAGCGACTCGGCCGAGCGGACGGCGGGCACCGACCCGCGCGACTCGGACACCGACGGCGACGGCGTCAGCGACCTCGTCGAGGTCGGCGCCGGGACCGATCCGCTCGACTCCTCCGACAGCCCCCGGAGCCGCGGCGATTTCGTGTTCGTGGAGCCCTACATGATGCCGCCGAGCCCGACCCGGGACACGCTGCAGTTCTCGACCACGCTCCAGAAGGCCGACGTCTACTTCATGATGGACAACACCGGCTCGATGGGCGGCACCATCTCCGCGCTCCAGTCGGGGCTGCGTTCGACCGTCATCCCGGACATCCGCTCTCGGATCTCGGACGCGTGGTTCGGCGTCGGCGGCTTCGACGACTACCCGGTCTCGTCCTACGGCACGTACGGCTGCTCGACCGACTCGGCCGGGATCATGCACGACGCGCCCTTCTTCCAGTACCAGACCATGACCGTGAGCGACACGGCGGCGCAGAACGCCGTCAACCGCTACCGCACCAACTGCGGATACGACGGCCCCGAGTCGGCGGTGGCGGCGCTCTACGCGCTGGCCTCCCGCAACAACCTGCGGCATGACGGCCGTGGACGACCTCACGGAGGCGATCGTGTCGCTCATCGAGACGGCCGGCGGCACGCCCGACCACGCGGCGATCGAAACCGAGGTGGCCGAGATCGCCCCGACCCTGGCGAGCGCCCTCGCCAACGTCGTGGAAGCGATCCGCCAGGCCCATCTCCGCCGCGAGGAGGCCCTCGCGCGCTACGGCGAGGAGGACCGGCAGCGCCTGTTCGACGGCGCTCCCGCCTTCTACCTCGGCAACCTCGATCCGCTCGAGCTGCGGCGCAGCGACATGCGCGGAGCGCTCCTCGGGGACGTCGACCTCGAGCGAATGATGTCCGGCGCGGCGGGGATCGGCGCGGCGATCGATCGCGCGGATCTCACCCGCTTCGTGGCGCCGGACGGCGACCTCACGGTCGACACGCCGCTCGGGCGGATCGCCGTCCGCGGAGGCACCACCGATCACACCTACGAGGACGCCGACTGGCACCGCACCCTCCTCCTGGTCGACCTGGGCGGGAACGACACCTATCGGTTCCCGGCCGGCGCCACGACGGGGATCGATCACGGCGTCGCGGTCGTCATCGACCTGGGCGGCACCGACGACTACGGCTACGACGCGGTGTCGCACGCGCGCGACGAGGGGCCCGAGGGCCACGCGCGGCTCCCGTCGGACGACGACGGCCGGAACGATCCGGCCCCGGGCGCCATGGCCGGCCCGTCGTCGCGCTCGCGCACCGCGCGGCAGGGCGCCGGACGGCTCGGGATCGGTTTGCTCGTCGACCTCGGCCCGGAGGGCGACCGCTACCGCTCCCTCCGCATGAGCCAGGGCTACGGCGCGCTCGGGGTCGGCGTCCTCTACGACGCGGGCGGCGACGACGTCTACGAGGGCGAAGCGGGCGTGCAGGGCGCCGCCGGATTCGGCATCGGCCTCCTCGTCGACCGGGGAGGCAACGACCGCTACGTCGCCTATCACGCCGCGCAGGGCTTCGCCTACGCGCGCGCGACGGGCGCCCTGTGGGACGGCGGCGGCCACGACGAGTACTTCATGCACCCGAGCGACGTCCTCTACTGGTCCCCGCAGGACCCGGGCGGCTCGAACAGCTCGCTCGGGCAGGGCATGGGCTTCGGGCGGCGCGGCGACTACGACCGGGTCTACATGAGCGGCGGCCTCGGCGTCCTCCGGGATCGATCGGGCACCGATCGCTACACCGCCGGCATCTTCGCCCAGGCGAGCGGCTACTGGTACGGCACGGGCGTGCTCGTCGACTCGGCCGGCGACGACCACTACGACGCCCAGTGGTACGCGCAGAGCGGCGCCGCGCACTTCGCGATCAGCGTGTTCCTCGAGGAGGGCGGGAACGACGTCTACAACGCGAGCGCGCGCCGGCAGAACGTCACCCTCGGCGGCGGCCACGACTTGTCGGTGTCGTGGTTCGTCGACCGCGCGGGCACCGACGAGTACCACGCCCCGAACCTGTCGATCGGGGCCGGCAACGAGGCGGGCGCCGGCTTCTTCGCCGACGCCGCGGGAGACGACACCTACGAGTGCTCGAGCGACTTCTCCTTCGGCAACGCCTTCGTCCGCTCCGACGACACCCTCCGCAAGGCCGTGGGGACTCTCGGCATCTTCCTCGACGCCGACGGCACCGACACCTACACGCGCCCGACGACCGCGCCACCCGAAGACGACGCCACCTGGACCCAGTCCCGCACCGCGGGCGAGGCCAGCGAGCGCGGCGCCGGCCTCGATCGCACCGCCGGCACTCTCGGGATCTGACCCCCGGCCTACATGAGCTCGCGGACGGGGATCATCTTCTGCACGGCGAGGGCCCAGCCGACGGTGGCGCCGACGCCGATGGCCCCGCCGACGAAGAGCCCGAGCGTGAAGATGCACACGAGCACGAAGGGGATGCCGGGGACCAGGATGAGGGTCCACTGCAGGAGCTTGCGCATCCGGATCACGCGGGACTGCCGGTTCAGGTCCGCCAGCATGCGCCTGTCGTCGTCGCTGAGCTCGTCCATGGGTCGATGATACGCCGATTGGCCGAGGATCCTCTTCGCGTGCGCTCGAGTCCCCTTTCAGGGACGCCCGCTTCTTCTAGAGCTTCTTCTTCAGCAGGTCGCCGAAGGTGCCGAGCGAGCCCTGCGCGCGCTCCTGCTCGCGCCAGCCGTCGAACTCGGCGCGCTCGCGGTCCTCGACCGCCGCGCGCATCGAGAGGCGCAGCCGCCCCTCGCCCGCCTCGAGCACCTTGGCCGTGACCTCGGTGCCGACGGGCAGCTCCTTGCGCTTGTCGGCGCCGCGCGCGATCCCGAGCTCCGCGTTCGGCACGAGCCCGCGGCCGGCCCGGCCCTTGGTGCCGGCGAGCTGCACGAAGACGCCGTAGGGCTCGTGGCGCTCGACGGTACCCTTCACGATCGCGCCGATGGAGACGCGCGTGGTGGGGGCCGCGGCACCGACGGGCACGTCGTCCGGCGCGGGCGCGAGCGAGATGCGCCGCCGCGCCGGATCGGTGCTCTTCACGACCACGGTCACCGGCTGACCTTCGCGCAGGACCCTGGACGGGTGGTCCGGCTTGCCCTCGAGCTCCGAGACGTGCAGGAGCCCCTCGACGCCGCTCGCGAGCTGCACGAAGGCGCCGAAGTCCTTCATCCGCGTGACCGTGCCCGACACCACGCGGCCGACGGGCGCGATCGCGTCGAGCGCGTCCCACGGATCGGCCGAGAGCGCCTTGAGGGACAGGGTGATCTTCACCGCGGGACGACCGGGCCGTTCGGGCTCGACGTGCTCGATGCGCTGGACCTGCACGCGGACGACCTCGCCCGCGCTCACCACGTCCGCCGGCCGCGCGCCGCGGTCGTGCGTCAGCTCGCTCGCGGGGACGAGCCCCTCGACGCCACCGAGGTCGACGAACGCGCCGAATTCGCGCACCTGGGTGACGCTGCCCGTGACCACCACGCCCACCGAGAGCCGCGACAGCGCCTGGGCGGCGGCCTCGCGCGCCTCCTCTTCGAGGACGCGCCGCCGCGAGACGACCACGCCGCGGCCACCCTCGCGGATCTCGGTGATCAGGAACCGGAAGGTGCGGCCCACGAGCTCGGTCGGGTCCTGCACGAACCCGCGGTCGGCCTGCGAGATCGGGCAGAACGCCGAGACGCCGCCCAGGTCCACCTCGAGCCCTCCCTTGTTGGTCCCTGTGACCTTGCCCTCGACGGGGACGCCGCGGTCGTAGGCTTCCTGGACCGCGCTCATGTCCTTGGCACCGCCGAGCGAGCGGCCGAGGCGAACCTCGCCGCTCGACGCCTCGATCTCGACGACCGTGGCCTCGATCGTGTCGCCGACCTTCACGGTCCGGCGCCCGTCGGGGCCGAGGAGCTCCTGCGTGTGGAGGAACGCCTGCCGTTTGGCGTCGAGCTCGACGAACGTGCTCTCGGCGCCCACCTGGACCACGGTCCCCGCCACGCGATCCCCGACCTGCAGGTGGGCGCGCCTCGGCACGTCGCGCGCCTCGCGCTCGAACAGGTCGGCGAACGTCTCCTTGTCGGCCATCGCGCGGGTGTACCGCGCCCGGCGGCCGCCCGCCAGGGGCGGGGGATGTGCCATGCTCCACGCCATGCAGATCCAGGTTGGGGGCGCGCGCGTCGAGCTCGTGCGCGGGGACATCGTCGAGCAACGGGTGGACGCGATCGTCAACGCGGCGAACACCGGGCTCCTCGGCGGCGGGGGCGTCGACGGCGCGATCCACCGCGCGGCGGGGCCCGAGCTCCTCGAGGCGTGCCGCGCACTACCCGCCGACGCGCAGGGCCGGCGCTGCCCCACCGGCGAGGTGCGCGTCACGCCCGGCTTCCTGCTTCCCGGCCGCTTCGTCATCCACGGCGTCGGGCCGGTCTACCACGCGGCGCGGGCGGGCGAGTCGGCGGCGCTGCTCCGGGCCGTCCACCGGAACGCGCTCGCCGCGGCCAAGGAGCGGGGCCTGTCCTCGGTCGCGTTTCCCGCGATCTCGACCGGCGTCTACGGCTACCCGGTCCGCGACGCCGCGGAGGTGGCGCTCGGGACGGTGCGCGAGGTGCTCTCGGCAGACCGCGGCAGCCTCGAGCTCGTGCGCTTCGTGCTGTTCTCGGAGCGCGACCTCGAGACGTTCACGCAGGTGTTGGCCGGGGGCGGCGCGGGATCCTGGTGAGCCCGCGCGAGCCCCACGTCGAGTGTTGAACACGCAGCAGCGGTTCGGCGCGTGACAGCGTCACCGGCTCCAGGCTCGAGCGACGCCGTTGCGGCCGCCTCGCGGTCGAAACAGCCGCCTCGCGGTCGAAACGTCCGGCTTCCTCGACCATCGACGCCGTTGCAGCCGCCTCGCGGTCGAAACGTCCGGCTTCCTCGACCATCGACGCCGTTGCAGCCGCCTCGCGGTCGAAACGTCC
>JBDIVX010000221.1:0-10336 GCA_039794305.1 Candidatus Neutrinellum sp. | reverse complement strand
ACCGGCGCGGTGCACCACCCCGGCGAGGGCGCGCACCGAGCGCCACCCTCCCGACAGGAGGTAGCGGGCGCCCGCCGGGGCGGCCGCCTCGGCGCGGAGGGCCCCCGCGGCGACGTCGCGCGCGTCGACCCAGTCGTAGCCGCCCTCGACGAGGCCGGGCAGCTCGCCGCGATAGAGCGCCCGGAGCACCCGGCCCATCCGCGAGGGCTTGTGGTCGTGCGGCCCGAGCACGGCCGTCGGGATCACGACGACGGCGTCGAGGCCGGCGGCGACCGCGGCCCGGACCAGCCGCTCGGCGTCGGCCTTGCTTCGATCATAGGCGGGCGCTCCGGGCCCCTCGGCGAGCGGCCGCTCCTCGTCGATGGGGGCGTCGGCCGGCGTCTCCGACTGGGCGTGGATCGAGCTGTAGTGGACGAGGCGCCGCACGCCCGCCCGCCGGCACGCCTCGATCACGTTCCGGGTCCCACCCACGTTCACCTCGCGCACCCGGGCCGCGTCGCGCCGCACGACGGAGATGTGCGCCGCGAGGTGGTGCACGACGTCGGCGCCCTCGAAGGCGCGCTCGACGGAGGCCGCCGAGGTGACGTCTCCTCGGACCCGCTCGACGTCGAGCCCTTCGACCGCCCGCGTGTCGTCGCGCACGAGCACGCGCGTGCGCCGCCCCTCGGCGAGCAGCGCCCGCACCAGGTTCCCCCCGAGGTGCCCGCTGGCACCGGTCACGACGGTGACCGTCATGTCAGGGCTCGGGCGTCACGCGGTCGTAGGCGAACATCGCGTAGCGCCACGGGGCCACGTCCAGGTGGAGGTGGTCGCGGTGGCGCGGGCGGGGTGGCCCGACGATGCCGCGGACGATGTCCGGCCGGCGGCGCAGCTCCTCGGCCAGGCGGTGGAGGAAGCGCGCGTGGTGCGCGTCGCGGCTGCGGCGCGGCGTCCAGTGCGAGAGCACGCGCAGGCGGAAGCCGCGGCGCAGGTGGCGCGGGAGGTCCGGGGGCGCCTCGTCGCCGCGGCGGAGCGGGCCGAAGTCGAGCCCCTGGAAGTCGAGCGCGTTGCCGAACGCGTGCTCGCTGATGCGCCCCCGCCGGCCTCGGGCGCTCCGGCACGCGAAGGCGCCCTTGTGGACCAGGCGGCGCGGCGCGCGGCCGTAGTGCTCGGTGGCGAGCTCGGCGAGGAACGCGTCGAGGCGGTCGAGCCGGTCGACGAAGGCGGGGTGGGCGCGCACCGTGTACCGGAGCGTGCGGCTGTGGCGCCGCACCATGAGGTCCGCGTCGCACCGGACCCGCCCTCCCTCGTCGAGGAACCGCGGCACCGGATCGAGCGGGTAGGGGCTCGGGCCCCAGCCCTCGAAGAACGAGTAGTACGAGACGTCGTGGGTCGGGTTGGCGGACGCGGGCGGTGTGCCGCTCAGCGACAGGAGCGCGGCGCCCACGAGGAGCGCGAGGAGGGAGCGATGCCGGGCCGAGCGCACGCTTCACTAGGGTAGTGTGTGGAGCCGGCGCGTGCACGCCTGTATCCTCGGCGGGTGCTTCCCCACCGAAGGCTCCTCTCCCTCGCCCTCTCACTCCTGATCGCCGGCGCCGGCTGCGGTGACGACGACCCGAAGCCGTCGGACGCCGGGCCCGACGGCGCCACCGACGCCGGGCCCGACGACCCGCCGCCCCCCGCGCTCTTCGAGGACGTGGAGCAGACGGGCCGGTACGAGATCCCGGGCCTGTCGGATCACGCGCACGTCGTCCGGACCGAGATGGACGTCCCGCACGTGTACGCGAAGGACCGCCTCGACGCGTTCCGGGTGCTCGGGTTCGTGATGGCGAAGGACCGGTTCTTCCAGATGGACATGACGCGCCGGCTCGCCCAGGGGACGCTCACCGAGGTCCTCGGCGACGCGGCGCTCGAGAGCGACATCGAGAACCGGCAGATCGGCGGCGGCTACATCACCGATCTGTTCGAAGAGGGTCTGAGCGACGAGGAGGCGGCCGAGGTCGACGCGTTCGCCGAGGGCATCAACGCCTACGTGCAGGCCGTGCGCGACCGGCGCATCGCGGCGCCCCAGGAGTACCAGCTCGCCTACCTGCTGTTCGAGCTCCGGAGCCCGGCCGATCTGATGACGGACTGGACGCGGCGCGACGTCGTCGCGACCGGCTCGACGGTGCTCTACTCGACGAGCTTCGAGCGCGGCGACGTGTCGCGCGAGCGCGCGTTCGACGGCGCCGACGCGCTCTTCGAGGGCTTCCCGGACGAGGCGCTCCGGCGACAGGGCCTCACGGACGACGTCATGAACCGCTTCGCGCCGCCCAAGGATTCGAGCTCGGCCGCCGGCTGGGGCCTCGAGACGACCGGCGCGACGTCGGCCCCCATCGTCCGGCCGAGGCCGGGCTCGCTGCCGGCCCCGCGCGCCCGCGGCGTCGAGCTCGGCATGCTCGGGCGCCTCGAGCGCCGCCTCGACCGCGTCGTCGCGCGCTACCACCGCGACCCGAGCGAGGGCTACGGCTCCAATAGCTGGGCCGTCGCGGGCAGCGCGACCGCGGACGGCGCGTCGCTCCTCGCGGGCGACGGGCACCTGCAGCTCAGCGTGCCGTCGCTGTTCTGGCAGTACGGGATCGACACGGTGCTCCTCGGCGAGGCCGAGGAGACGCGGATGCTCGGCGCCACGATCCCGGGGCTGCCGCTCATGGGCGTCGGCACGAACGGCCGGGTCGCCTGGACGCAGACCGCGTTCTTCGCGGACGTGACCGACTGGTACGAGGAGGAGCTGCTCCTCGACGCCGACGGGCTCCCGCGCGCGACGATGTTCCGCGGCGAGGAGCAGCCGCTCCGCCGCGTCGACGAGGTGTTCGAGGTGGCGGACGTCCCCGCGCTCGAGAGCGTCGGGCGCACCGAGACGCTCGCGCGGTGGACGACCTTCGACGGCCGGTGGATCGCGTCGATCGAGGGCCGCGAGGTGACGGCCGACGAGACCCTCGGCGCGGGCGAGTCGCGCGTGAACCTGATGGGCGACTGGATCGTCCCCTCGGACCAGGACGGCGACGGGAAGATCAGCGCCGTGAGCTTCTACTATGGGCCCTTCGACGGGGGGACCGTGCTCCGAGCGTTCCGGCTGTTCGGGCTCGCCGACGACGTCGAGGACTACCGGCAGGCCTTGCGACACTTCATCGGCTACGGCGGCGCCATGACCGCCTCCGACGCCGACGGCTCGGTCCTCCACAGCGCCTACCACGCCGTGCCGTGCCGCGATTACCTGCCGCGCGACGGCGGCACGAACCGCTTCGTGGATGGCGCCGACCCGACGCGCCTCATCGACGGCACGCAGTACGGTGCCTGGTCCATCCCGCTCGACGACCAGGGCCGCGTGGACGAGGCGGCGGCGACGACCAGCGAAGGGTGCGCGGTGCCGTTCGACCAGTGGCCGCAGGCGCTCGATCCGGCGCGCCAGTACGTGCACCACGCGAACAACGATCCCGGCAACATCACCACCGACGACGATCTGTACGACGACCCGTACTACATCGGCGGGCCGTGGATCGAGGGCTACCGGGCGGCGCGGATCGAGCAGCGCCTCGAGGAATTCATCACCCGCGGCGACGTGACGATCGAGGACATGGAGGCGCTGCAGGGCGATCACCACTCGAACCTCGGCGAGGAGTGGGTGCCGTTCCTCCTCGAGGTGATCGCGGCGGCGCGGGAGGCGGCGGAGGGCTCGCCGGCGGCGGACACCCCCGCGGCGCGGATGGCGGCGGCGTTCGGGGCCGACCAGGAGGCGATCGAGGAGGTCGAGTCGCGCATGACGGCCTGGCGCGACGCGGGCTACCCGACGCCGTCCGGGGTCGAGACCTTCTATCACACGCCCGCGGAAGGCGACGCCGCGCACGCCGTCGCGACGATGATCTTCAACGCGTGGTTCCCGCGCTTCGTGCGCGGCGTCCTCGACGACGAGGGCATCTCGAGCTCGCTCTCGCCGGCGGCGACGGGCGACACCTTCCGGATGCGCACCATCAAGCTCCTCGTGAACGGGCGCGGGGCGGACAACCCGCTCGCGCTCGGCTCGTTCGACGCGGGGCGCGAGGAGTCGGTCTTCTTCGACGACGTCACGACGGCCGAGGTCGAGAGCAGCGAGGAGATGGGGCTCCGCGCGCTGACCGCCGCGCTCGCGTTCCTGCGCAGCGACCCGACCGAGCCCGGCGTGGGCGGCTTCGGGACCGACGACATGAGCGCGTGGGTGTGGGGCCTTCGCCACCGGGTGAAGTTCGAGTCGCTCCTCGCCGACTTCCTCGGGGACGACCCGTCGCTCAGCCTGCTCTCGGACATGTTCACCATCGACACCTCGACCATCCCGCTCGCGGACGATCTGCCGGCGAGCGACCCGCGCTCCGGGCTGACCTGGTTCCCGCGTCCGGGCGATCAGTTCGACGTGGACGCGGCGAACCCGGGCCTCGGCGGCGAGCGTTTCACGCACGGGAGCGGCCCGGTCTTCCGCATGGTCATCGCCCTCGGCCCGGACGGCGTCCGCGGCCAGAACATCATCCCGGGCGGCCAGAGCGGCCTCCCCGCCTCCGAGCACTTCGACGACCAGGTCCGCCTGTGGCTCGCGAACGAGACCATCCCCATGCGCTACCTCCCCGACGAGGTCGCCGCCGGCGCCCTCTCCCGCGAGCGCTTCGCCCCCGCCGACTGACTTGCATTGGGGACAGGTCCCAATGCAACTGCACTGGGGACAGGTCCCAATGCAACTGGTCACTCTGCGGAAAGGACGACGTAGGCCGCGGACTCGCCTCGGCGCACGCGCAAGAGGGCCGATCCGTCCTCGAGGGCGCTCGCGAGATCGGCGAGCGCCCGGACGTCCTGACGATCCGCCTCGACGATGACGTCACGGGGTCGCAGGCCCGCGCGATCGGCGGGGGACCCCGGGCGCACCGCGCCCACGAGCAGGCCGCCTCCGACACCCGGCGCGAAGCGTCGCGCGAGGTCGGGCGTGATCGGGCGGACCTCGAGCCCGAACCGGGCCGCGCCGCGCGGCTCGCCGCTCGGCTTGGCCGCCGCGGGCTCCTCCTCGACGGGTCGAAGCGCGAGCCGCACCGTGCGGCGGAGGCGCTCGCCCTCCCGCACGATCCCGAGCACGAGCCGATCGCCGACCTCGTGGCTCAGCACCGTGCGCAGCAGCTCGTGCGCCTCGTCCACGGGCTCGCCGTCCACCGACACGACCACGTCGCCCGGCTCGATGCCGGCCTCTGCCGCCGGCCCTCCGGGCACGACGTCGGCGACGATGGCGCCCCGCGGCTCGTCGAGCCCGAGCGCGCGTCCGAGCTCGGGGGTCACCTCCTGGAACGTGATGCCGATCATCGGCCGCCGCACCTCGCCGGTCGCGATGATCTGCGAGGCGACGCGGCGCGCGAGGTTCGACGGGACGGCGAACCCGATCCCCTGCGCCGGCCCCACGATCATGGTGTTGATCCCGAGCACGCGGGCGTCCATGTCGACGAGGGGCCCGCCCGAGTTGCCCGGGTTGATGCTCGCGTCCGTCTGGAGGTAGTCCTCGATCTCGGCCACGCCGAGTCCCGCGCGCCCGACCGCGCTGATGACCCCGGCGGTGACCGTGAGATCGAGCCCGTACGGTGAGCCCACCGCGAGGACCCACTCGCCGACCTGCGCCTCGCTGCTGTCGGCGAACGTGGCGGCCGTCAGGCCCTCGGCCGGCACGCGCACCACCGCCAGGTCCGTCGGCGGGTCGACGCCCACCACCTCGCCCCGCAGCTCGTTGCCGTCCGGCAGCACGACGTCGAGGCGGGTCGCGCCGCGCACCACGTGGTAGTTGGTCAGGACGTAGCCGTCGGGCCGGACGACGGTCCCCGAGCCGGTGCCGCGGATGATGGGCCCCGGCGTCTCCGGTCCCGGGAGCGGGAGCGGCGATGAGGGCCGATCCTGCGACGCCCCGGGTTGCCGCGCCTCGACGCGGATGCTGACCACGGCCTCGGACGCGCGCTCCGCCACCCGCACGAACGCCTCGCCGAGCGCCTCGGCCTCGGTCGCCTCGACCTCCGGCGGCTCCACGTCGGGCAACGCTTCCTCGATCGTCTCCGGCTCGTCCGCCCCCTGCCGCCCGTCCTCGCAGCCGAACGCCAGCGTGACACACGCGACGCACGCGAGTCGGTAGGCGGCAGCCGTTCCCACGCCGTGCTCGTAGACGCCCGGCTCGTGTCGTCAACGCCGGGCCCATGCGCGATCTCACCGGCGGAGCCCCTACTCGCCGCCCTCCCGGGCCCAGTAGGTCATCTCGCCGAATCGCTCGAAGCCCTGCCGGGCCACGATGGGCGCGCTGGTGTCGTCCTTGGCGTAGAGGCCGACCCACTCGGCCCCGAGCGCGCCCGCCGCCCGCACGCGCGCGTGGACGAGGGCGGTGTAGGCGCCGGCGCCGCGCGCCTCGGGCACGGTGCCACCGGCCCAGAGGAAGGCGAGGCGCAGCTCCGGGTACCAGTTGAAGCCGCCGGAGCAGACGGGCGCGCCGCCCCGGTAGACCACGTAGCGGTGCACCCGGCCGTCGGGGCTCTCGCACTGCGCGAGCTCGGCTGCCTCGTGTTCTTCGCCGAGGGTGAGGTCGCGCTCGAACGCGACGCTGGTGACGGCGACGCAGTCGCGCAGCACCTCGGGCGTGTCCACCCGCCCGACCTCCACGCCCGAAGGGGGCTCCTTCGCGTAGTCGTCCGGACGGATCGCGCGCGCCTCGTAGCGGCCCTCCGGTCGCCAGCCCCCCGACTCGAGGGCGCGCTCGAGGGGCGCGCGGTCGAAGGTGTCGGGAACCAGCCATCGCGCCGTCGCGTGCCCGAGCCAGGCGCTCATCTCGTCGACGACCGCGCCGAGCCGCGCCGGCGCGACGCGGGTGCGGGTGACCATGTTCAGGTGAGGGACGGGCTGGTCGCTGCGCACGGCGGCGACGTCGGGGCGGTCGATCACCTCCGCGTCCTCGGGGATCCAGAAGAAGTCCCACTGACTGCGCTCGAGCCGCTCGTTCGGTCCCATGCCGCGCTCCCCACGTGCGCGCGATGATAGCCGGTCACTCGCCCGAGGCGGCGCGCGCGACCGCGGCGCCCGTCTGCACCCTCCACAGCGCCGCGTAGAGCCCCGCCCCGCCGACGAGCTCGTCGTGGCGACCTCGCTCGACGACGCGCCCTCCGTCGAGGACGTAGATGCGGTCGGCGTTGCGCACCGTCGACAGGCGATGGGCGATCACCAGCGTGGTCCGGTCCTTCGACACGCGCTCGAGCGAGCGCTGGATCGCCGCCTCGGTCTCGTTGTCCACCGACGAGGTGGCCTCGTCGAGGACCAGGATGGGAGGATCGACGAGCAGCGCCCGCGCGATGCTCAGCCGCTGCCGCTGCCCGCCCGAGAGCTTCTGGCCGCGCTCGCCGACGATCGTGTCCCAGCCGTCGGGCAGCGCCGCGATGAAGTCGTCGGCCTCGGCGAGCCGCGCGGCGCGCGCGAGCTCCTCGTCGGTCGCGTCCGGCCGCCCGTAGGCGACGTTCTCGCGGACGGTGCCGTGGAACAGGAACACGTCCTGGCTCACCAGGCCGACGGCGCCCCGGAGCGAGGCGAAGCTCAGCTCGCGGACGTCGATGCCGTCGACGCGCACCGCGCCTCCGTCGACGTCGTACAGGCGCAGGAGCAGCTTGATGAGGGTGGACTTGCCCGCGCCGGTCGCGCCCACGATGGCGACCGTGTCGCCCGCCGGTACGGTGAGGTCGAGGCCGCGGAGCACGGGCTCGCCGCGCTCGTAGGCGAAGCGCACGTCCTCGAAGACGACCTCGCCGCCTACCGGCTCGGGGAGAGCCCTCGTTCCCTCGCGGATCCGCGGCGTCACCTCGAGCAGGTCGAGGACGCGGCGCGCGGAGGCCATGGCGCGCTGGTACAGGTCGAACGTCTGCCCGAGGCGCGTGAGCGGCCAGAGCAGCCGCTGGGTGATGAAGATCATCACCGAGTAGACGCCCACCTCGAGGGCGCCCTCGAGCGCGCGCAGCCCGCCGAGCACCAGGATCGCGGTGAAGCCCGCGAGGATCGCCATGCGGATCAGCGGCACGAACGCGGACGACAGCCGGATGGCCCTTCGGTTCGCTTCGCGGTAGTCCGCCGACTCGCCCCCGACGCGCGCCACCTCGCGCCCCTCGGCGTGGAAGGCCTTGATGGTCGTGATGCCCTGCAGGTTGTTGGCGAGCGACTCGTTGAGGAGCCCGACCCGCTCGCGCACCTCGGCGTAGCGTGGCTCGAGCCTGCGCTGGAACCGGAACGAGCCCCACAGGATGATCGGCACCGGCAGGAACGCGAGCCACGCGAGATCCCCGATGAACACGAAGAACGACGCGCCCACGAGCGCCACGGTGGTGAGCACCTGGAGGATCTCGTTGGCGCCCACGTCGAGGAAGCGCTCGAGCTGGTTCACGTCGTCGTTGAGCACGGCCATGAGCCCGCCCGTCGACCGGTCGTGGAAGTGCGCCACCTCGAGCCCCTGGACGTGCTCGTAGGCGCCCATCCGCAGGTCGTGCTGGAGGTCCTGCGCGAGGTTCCGCCAGAGCACCTGGAACGCGTACTCGAAGGCGGACTCGAGCACCCACACCGCCGCGGTGACCCCCGCCAGGACGAAGAGCTGCTCCCGCAGCCCGGGCACCCCGAACGCGTCGGCGACGAACGACGCCTCCCGCCGCACCACGATGTCCACCGCGGCCCCGATGAGGAACGGCGGGGCGAGGTCGAAGGTCTTGTTGAGCACCGAGCAGACGCTCGCCAGCACGATCCGCCCGCGGTGCCGCGCCGCCTGCCGCCACAGACGCCGAAGGGGATGCGTTGCACCTCTGGAGCCAGCCATCGGCCGGAGCATAGGGCCAACCGCCGGCCGCGGGAGGCTCGGGGGGCTCGTGGGACCCTTGACCGTGACCCGGTTTCGTGGACGGGTTAGTTACGCTGCCTGAGTCGTTGGCTCTTGTCGACGGCGCCGCTCGTACTCCGCGGGGCTCACGTAGCCGAGCGCCGAGTGGCGGCGGTGGGGGTTGTAGTAGGCCTCGATGTACTCCGCGATCGCGCGCTTGGCGGACACCCGCGTGGGCCACGGGTGGCGGTGGATGAGCTCGGTCTTGAGCGTCCCGAAGAAGCTCTCGGCGACGGCGTTGTCGTAGCAGTTGCCCCGGCGGCTCATGCTGCAGACGATGCCGCGTCGGCCGAGCTCGGCTTGGTAGTCGCGGCTGGCGTACTGCGAGCCGCGGTCGGAGTGGTGGAGCAGGCCGGCGTCCGGCTGGCGCCGTCCCAGAGCCTGCGAGAGTGCCTCGAGCACGAGGCCGGTGCGCATGTGGTCGGCGGCTGCCCAGCCCACCACGCGGCGCGCGAAGAGGTCCAGGATGACCGCGACATACAGCCAGCCCTCCCAGGTCCAGACGTAGGTGATGTCGGTGACCCAGGCCTCGTCGGGCCCGTCGACCTCGAACCTGCGGTCGAGGACGTTGGGTGCGATGGCGAGGTCGTGATCGGAGTCCGTCGTGCACCGAAACCGCTTCCGCGGCAGCGCCGAGATGCCGTGTTCGCGCATCAGCCGCGCGATGCGCTTGCGGCCGACCTGGAACCCGTTCTCGTGCAGCTCGGCGTGCACGCGCGGACTGCCGTAGGTTCCGCGGCTCGCCTGGTGGGCGGCGCGGACGTGGGTGAGCAGCACCTGGTCCTGCTTGGCGCGCTTGCTCGGTTCACGGCTCGCCCAGGCGTAGTAACCAGAAGGCGAGACCTCCAGGACGCGACACATCGTACGGACGGCGTGGTGGGCCTTCTCCGCGTGGATGAAGCCAAACTTCACTTGCTCTCCTTCGCGAAGAAGGCCGCCGCCTTTTTTTCAAGATGTCGCGTTCCTCACGAAGGACGCGGACCTCGCGTCGAAGCCGACTCAGCTCCTCCTTCTCCTCGGTGGTCAGCGCGCCCTCCGGGCCGCGGCCGGCGTCGACCTCCACCTGCTTCACCCAGCTGATGGCGAACCGTCCGATGGCGAACCGTCCGATGTGCGCGTAAGTCTGGCAGGCGCGGATGAATGATGGCGAACCGTCCGATGTGCGCGTAAGTCTGGGTATGATGGCGAACCGTCCGATGGCGAACCGTCCGATGTGCGCGTAAGTCTGGCAGGCGCGGATGGCGTCGGGGTGGCGGCCGCCGGCGCCCGTCCGCCAGTTTCGCCGATCGAGGCTGCCAAGTGCGCGGAATGACGTGACCGAGGCGCGGCACGGGGCGTGAAACCGCCCGGCGCCGTGACGGCGCCTCGCATCATCGTCTCAGGAGCGACGACCGCGATGACGCGGCGGACGACGCTCCGCAAGGCGTTCCT
>JBDIVX010000220.1:0-10390 GCA_039794305.1 Candidatus Neutrinellum sp. | reverse complement strand
CCGGACCCGCGGCGAGCTGGTCGGCAAGCGCGAAGGAGCCGCCGAGGCTCACGTCGGCCGTCGGTCGCAAGAGCCGCCCCGTCCAGCCTGCGCTCACGTGGGCGGCGGCCTCGGCGCGCAACCACGAGGCAACGGGGACGGACAGGCGCAGGCCCAGCCCAGCCTCCGCGAGCGCGCCCGGCTCGCCGCGCTCCGAGAGGAAGTACCCCCCGGCGAGCCTCAGCTCGGCGTTCAGCGGCTCGACCGCCGCATACGAGACCAGGGCCGCGCCGGACAGGGCGACGCTGTCGAGCCCGAGCCAGCCTCGCTGGTCGGCGCTCACCATGGCGCCTGCCCCGGCGGAGCCCCGGATGACGAAGGCGCTGGGCTGCGCCGCCACCCCCCCAGGGGCGGCCCACAGAATCAGCGCGGCGAGTACCGCCGGAGCAACGTGCATGGCCCTGGGTCGGTCGCGACCGGGACGATTTCCAGCCGCCTGCGAGAAACAGAGGTCCGTCCCCTGACGGCCCCGCTCCCGTCAGCAAACTTCGAGCTGCCGCCTCACCTCGTTCGGCAGCGCGAAGGCGGCGCGGTGGACGGCGCGGTTGTAGTGCTTCGTGACGGCCTCGATGCGCTCGACCCGGGCCGGATCGGCGGCCAGAGGGTCGACCGAGCGGCTCGCGTGAGTCCAGCTCCACAGGCCCGCGCTGTAGAGCGGGGCGGGGCCGAAGTAGGGGTGGACCCGCCGGAAGACGCGCCGGAGCGTCTCCTGGATCTCGTAGAAGACGGGGGCGGTGACGATGGGGGACTCGCTCTGCAGGGCGAAGACGCCGTCAGGCGCGAGCACCCGGGCCACGTGGCGGTAGAAGGCCTCGTCGAAGAGGCCTTCGCCGGGCCCGACGGGGTCGGTCCCGTCGAGCAGCACGACGTCGAAGGAGGCCGAGTCGGCCTCGGCGACGAAGCGGATGCCGTCGCCGATGCGCAGGTCGAGCCGCGGGTCGTCCCAGGCGGTGCCGACGGTGGTCAGGTGCGCGCGGCTCGCCTCGACGACGAGGCCGTCGATCTCCACCATCGTGCAGCGCTCGACGCCGGGGTGACGGAGCACCTCGCGGACGGTGCCGCCGTCACCGCCGCCGACGACGAGGACGCGCGCGGTGGAAGGGGCCGTGACGAGGGCCGGGTGGACGAGCATCTCGTGGTAGAAGTGCTCCTCCTTCTCGCTGGTCATGAAGATGCCGTCGATGACCAGCACGCGACCCCACTGCTCGGTCTCGACGACCTCGACGTGCTGGAGATCGCTCCGACCTTCGAAGAGGCGACGAGTCACCCGAAGGCCGTACCGCGTGCGATCGCGGTAGACCTCGTCGTACCACTCGGTCACGGCTCAGCCGTCGTTCGCTGCCTTCGCGGCCGAGGACACGCTCACCCGGCCGGGCTCCACGCGATGCAGCGCCACGCGCATGGAACGCGGGCCGCGCATCCCGCGGTCCACCTCCATCACCTCGGCCTCGTCCGCCCCGAGCCCGCGCCGGAGGAGCTGGTGCGCACGTTTGGGCTCGCACTCGCCGCATGTGTAGAAGTCCACCGCGGCGTAGCCGTACTCGGGCCAGGTGTGAATCGACAGGTGGCTCTCCTCGACGACCACCACACCGCTCACTCCTTCTGGCGAGAAGCGGTGGAAGACCACCGCTACCTCCGTCGCGCCGGCCGCGTTCGCGGCGTTGCGCATCAGGGTCCGGAGCCGTGCCTCGTCGTTCAGCACGTCCGGATCGCACCCGTAGTATTCGACCAACAGATGACGCCCAAGCGTGTCCACTTCAGCCGTCCACCTCCGTTGCCGGCTCACCTCCAGAAGAGACGCCGTTCGAGGGAAAGCTGCGCGTGTCTATCACAGATCCGCGCCGATGGCGAGCGCGACTCGGGCTCGCTGCGATCCCTCAGGAGGTGGCCCAGTCGCAGATGCGGTCGATGGCGGTCGTCACGTGGGCGCACCGGGCGCGCAGGAAGGCCTCGTCGAGGACGCCGTCTTTGACCTCGTCTGCTGCGGCGAGCGCCGCCGCGCCGTCGAAGTCGACGTAGGCCAGCCGCGCGGTCAGCTCCTCGCTCGGGCGCCCGAAGACGCTCCCCGGCAGGATGGCGACGCCCGTCTCCTCGAGCAGCCGCTCGCACAGGAGCTCCGACGTGCGCACGCCACGAGCGGCGAGGCGGCCGCGGTGCTTCTCGAAGTCGGGAAACAGATAGAAGCCGCCCGCGGGCTCGTGACAGAAGACGTCGGCCGCGCTCAGGCGGCGCCAGATCCACCGCCCGAGCGCGCGCAGGATCCGGCGGGAGCGCACGAGGTAGTCGTTCACGTCCTGGTGCGGCTCGAACGCCGTCACCGCCGCGTACTGGATGGGCGCGCTGGTGGACGTATAGGTCTCGCTCGCGGTGGAGGCCATGGCCTCGAGCAGCCACCGGAGGCTCGGCGGGAACACGAAGTAGCCGAGGCGCCATCCGCCGGCGCCGCACCACTTGCTGAGCCCGTTCGAGATGATCGTGCCCTCCGGGTAGAACCGCGCGATCGACACGTGCTGTCCCTTGTGGTGCACCTCGCCGTAGATCTCGTCGGAGAGCAGCACGACCCGGTGCTTCTGCGCCACCTTGGCGAGCGCCTTGAGCTCGTCGAGCTTGTAGGTGCCGCCCGTGGGGTTGCTCGGATAGTTCAGGATGACCACGCGGGGGCGCCCGAGGTCCTCGGCGCAGAGCTGCTCGAAGCGCTCGGGCGTGATGCGCCAGCCGCTCTCCCGGTCCGAGGGGATCAGCCGGACCGTCCGGCCGATGATCCGCGCCTGGGGCGCGTAGGAGACCCACGCGGGAGTCGGCACCACGAGATCGCCGTAGTACACGAGTTGCAGGAGGAACATCAGCTCCTTGCTGCCGGGCCCGATCAGCACGTCGCCCGCGTCGCGCGAGACGCCCGTAGTGCGCTCGGCGTAGTCGGCGATCGCCGTCTTGAGCGCCGGCAGGCCCGCGACCGGCAGGTAGTCCTTCTCGTGCGCGTGCTCTCGGAGCGACTGGACGACGCGTGCCGGGACCGGGAACGGCGACTGTCCGAGCCCGAGCTTGAAGACCTCGCGCCCCTCCGAGCGGAGGTCGTTCGAGCGCTGGTTGATCGCCACGGTGGCCGAGTGGCCCATGCCGCGGACGTTCAGGTTGAGGTGCTTGTCGGGTGGGTTCCGGGGGGCCATTTCGATTCAGGAGGACAGGGGCAGGGCGAGCTGACCGCGCGGTCGGACCGTCGCGGTGGTCGGCACCGTGGCGTCGGCGACCGACAGCTCGACGCCTCTGCCCGACAGAGCGTCCTCCGCGTGCTCGCGAGCCAGCTCCGGCCGGTTGTTCTTCGCGGACAGGTGCATCAGCACCACGCGCTCGGTCTCCGGACCGAGCGCGCGCAGGAGCTCGGCGGTCTGCGCGTTCGACAGGTGCCCGGTGCCGCAGGTGATGCGACGGCGGATCGACGGAGGGTAGGGCCCGATCGCGAGCATGTGGGGATCGTAGTTGCTCTCGAGAAGCACCGTACCGCACCCGCGCAGATGGTCCACCAGATCGCTCTGCACCGTGCCCACGTCGGTCGCGATCGCGGCGCGCGCGCCCGCGTGGCAGAGCACGATCGCGACCTGCGGGGCGTCGTGCGGGACCGGCAGCGGCTCGACCACCACCTCGCCGACGTGGAACGGGGCGTGGACGCCGAAGATCCGCGTGCGTGGCTCCCTCTGGAACCTCACCCCGCGGCGCGTCGCCTCCGACAGGTAGACGGGCGCGTCGAACGCCTGGGCGCAGGACCCCGCGTGGCCCGCATGGTCTCGGTGAGCGTGCGTGACGACGATGCCGTCGACCCGCTCGAGGGCGATGCCCAGGGCGGCCCGGGCGCGCGTGCGGACGGCCCGCGCCGTCAGCCCGGCGTCCACCAGGATGCGCGTGCTACCCGCCTCGACGAGGGTCGCGTTGCCCGAGCTCCCGCTTCCGAGGACGGTGATGCGCACGGCGGGCCCACCGTACGCCAGGCGGGAGGTCGGGGCGAGCAGGCGCCTGCCCGGCGCTCCCCGTCGACCGACCGCCGGTCGGACGGGCCGGTCGGACGGGCCCGGGGACGCCCGCTGTGGTAGATCCAGATCAATCAGATGGGGCGTATGGTCCCTGTGAGGGGACAAAAAGCGACGGAACTCACCCCTGGAGGTGAACCGCCCCGCGCCGGACTCGTTTACGTTTCGTCTCGTGGCCCAGGGGGAAGAGCCGGTCGTGCTCATCGTCGAGGACCAGCGGGCGATGGCGCGGGCGTTGAGGCAGTACGTGGGGGCGCTGGCCCCGGTGCGGCTGGCGGAGACCGTCTCGCAGGCCAGGGACATCCTGGAATCCGGGGAAGAGATCGCCGCCGCCATCGTCGACGTGAGCCTCCCGGACGGAAACGGGCTCGACCTCATCGCCGCGGTCCGGCCGCGGTTCCCTCTGCTGCCCGTGCTCGTGCTGACGGGCCGCGACGCGTGGGACGACGTCAACCGAGCGTTCACGCTCTCGGCCCGCTACGTGCGCAAGACGCGCGACGCGAGCGCCCTCGCGCGGATGGTCACGAGCTTCGTGCTCGCCTCGGTGCCCGACGTCGAGCGCGCCCTGCTGGTGGTGAACGAGTTCTGCGAGCGGTTCGACCTGAGCGCGCGCCAGCGCGACGTCGTGCGGCTGTACATCCAGGGCTGCCCTCGGGACGGGCTGGCCGACGCGATGCACGTCAGCGAGAACACCGTCAAGACGCACGTCCGCGAGGCCCTCCGCAAGTGCTCGTCATCGAGCCTCGATTCGCTCTGCCGGCAGATCTTGCAGGAGTCGATCCGCCCGCCGGTCACGGACAGCGCCCGGGAATGAGCCTATGCTCCGCCCGTGCGCAGGGCGGAGTCCAAGGTCTACGGCATCCACGCCTGCCGGGCGGTCTTCGAGACACGCCCGGACGATGTCCTGCGTGCGTGGGTCGTCGAGGAGCGGGTCCCCGCGGTGGGCGACCTGCTCCGCGAGCTCGCGCGGGCGCGGCGCCCGTACAAGCTGGTGCCTGCCGAGGAGCTCGCGCGGATCGCGGGAGCGAGGCATCACGAGGGCATCTGCCTTCTGGTCCGCGAGCGGCCGGCCCCGTCCCTCGGCGAGGTGCTCGGCGCGATCCCCGAAGGCGCGCCCGCCCGGATGGTCTGGCTCGACGGCGTCGCGAACCCGCACAACGTCGGCGCGGTCCTGCGGGTGTGCGCGCACTTCGGCGTTCTCGCCGCGGTGGGGACGGAGCTGCCGCCGCCTTCCGGGGCAGCGCGCCGCGTGGCGGAGGGCGGCGCGGAGCACGTGCCGAGCGTCGCGCTGACCGATCCCCGCGCCGCCTTCGATGCGCTCGGCGCCGCCGGGTTCGCCGCCGTCGCGACCGCGGCGAACGCCCCCGACGACCTGTTCGTCACCGAGCTCCCCGCGCGTTGTGTCTACCTGATCGGCGCCGAGCGCGCCGGCCTGTCGCCGCGGTTGCGCGCGATGGCCTCGCGGACGGTGCGCATCGGGGGGACGGGTGCGGTCGAGAGCCTCAACGTGTCCACCGCCTGCGCCGTGCTGCTCGCCGAGCACTGGCGCCGGTACGAGCCGTCCGCGTGAGCCGGCTCGACCGGACCGCCTACCTCGCCCCCGAGGGCCTCGTGGGGGAGCTGATCGCCGAGCTGGGCGACGTCACCGACGTGTACGACCGCCTCGTCCTCGCGCCCGGTCCGCCCCGGGAGGTCGCCTGGGCGCAGAACGTGTGGCTCGAGCCCGCGCGCCTTCGGATCGCTTCGATCTCGGACGCCGCGAAGAAGCTCCGGAGCATCCAGCGCAACTGGGCGCTCTACTCGTTCGGAAACCACCGGCGCGCCCGGCTGATCGAGGAGCAGCTCCCGCACGTGTCGGCCAGGCCCATCCAGCCGTTCAGCGAGCCGCCGAAGGCGCCGCTCGGATCGTGGACGCTCCTCGATCCCGGCACCGTGCTCCTGTCCGCGCGCTGCTCGAGCCCGTTCCCGAACGGCGAGGTGCGGTTCGTGGAGGACCGCGAGGGGCCGCCGAGCCGCGCCTACCTGAAGCTCTGGGAGCTGTTCACGCGGCTCGGGACGTGGCCGCGGCCGGACGAGCGGTGCGTGGACCTCGGCAGCGCGCCCGGCGGCTTCTCCTGGGTGCTGGCGAAGCTCGGCGCCCGGGTGCTGAGCGTCGACAAGGCCCCTGTCGATCCGAAGGTGGCCTCCATGCCCAACGTCGAGCACCGGCGCCAGAGCGCCTTCGCCCTCGATCCGCGCGCGGTGGGGCCCGTGGACTGGCTCTTCAGCGACGTGATCTGCTACCCGGCGCGGCTGCTCGGGATGGTGGAGCGCTGGCTCGACGCGGGCACGTGCAGGCGGTTCGTCTGCACGATCAAGCTCCAGGGCGAGACCGACCACCCGACCATCCGCCGCTTCGCCGAGATCCCGGGCTCGCGGCTCGTGCACCTCTTCCACAACCGGCACGAGCTCACGTGGTACCTCACGGAGTGAGGTCCGAGCCGGAGCGGCGCCCGTGGCGTCGATCGACGATCCGGACGGTGCTCGCCTGCGGTCCCTCGTCGCCCGCCTCCTCGACGAAGGCGACCGCCATGCCGACCTCCAGGTCGGCGAACTCGTCGTTCAGGACGCTGTGGGCGTGGAAGTAGATGTCGCGCCCGTCGATGTCCCGGATGAACCCGTAGTCGCCGAACAGCTTGTCGATGACCCCGCTCGGAAGCTGCTCGGGGTGCACCTTCACGTTCCCGTGCTGCTTCTCGTTGAGCCGCTTGAGCCGGCGCTGCGCCGCGTCGAACGCGTCGTTGATCGCGTCGTACAGGTCGTCCCGGATGGTCCCGTTCATCTGGCCCCGATCGACCACGATCTCGTGGTTGCCGGCCACCGTGAGGTCGATGCGGACGCGCCAGTTGCTGCGGGACCGGGGGTGCGCGTTCGGGCGCTCGAGGACGACGCGGCATCGGATGATGTGGTCGCAGAACTCCTCGAGCTTGGCCGAGCGCTTTCGGACCAGCTCCTCGACGTACGTGCTGCTGCTCATGCCGCGGAACGTGATCTCGAGCGGTACCTGCATCGCGTCTCCTCCGTCGTGGCCGGGAGGTGTGCGAAACGTGTGCCGCGGCCCCGGGGCCCGCCGAGCATCCCGGCGACGCGGGGGGTGTGGCTCGTTGCGACCACGGTCGCACGCCGCCACGGGTCACACGAACAGGCGAACCAAGACGTAGAGGATGGCAGCGAGGCCCGCCGTGAACGGCACGGTGATGCACCAGCTCGCCACGATCCCCTTGACCACCTGCTTGTTGATCGCGCCGACCGACCTCGCGAAGCCGACCCCGATCACCGATCCGACCAGCGTGTGCGTCGTGCTGACCGGGAGCCCGAGCTTGCTCGCGAGCACGATCGTGATGGCGGCGGCGAACTCGGCGGTGAACCCGCGCGACGGCGTCAGCTCGGTGATCTCCTTGCCCACGGTCGCCATGACCCGGTACCCGTACGTGGCGAGACCGATGACGATGCCGACGGCGCCGATCAGGAGCACGTTGACCGGAACCTGCACCTCGCTGCTCACGCCCTCTCGGAGCGCGCTGAACACCGCCGCCATGGGGCCGACCGCGTTGGCGACGTCGTTGCTGCCGTGGGCGAAGGCGACGAAGCACGCCGTCAGTATCTGCAGGACCACGAAGACGCGCTCGGTCTGCCTCAGGCTGTCTCGGACGGCCATCGCCTCGGCCCGCAGCGTGAGCTGGCGGAAGACGGGGACCGCGACGACGGTGCCGAGCGTGCCCGCGCCCATGGCGATGAGGCCGGCCGTGTCGAGGGGCAGATCGAGCTTGAGGGGCTTGAGGCCCTTGAACAGCAGGGCGAGCGCGAGGACCCCGAAGATGGGGAACACCATCACCGGGCCCCAGACCCGCATCGCGAGCAGGGGCTGATCGGCGTTCAGAACGTGCTTGCGCAGCGCCACGAACAGCGCGAACGCGATCACGCCGCCGAGGACCGGCGAGATGACCCACGAGGCGACGATCTTGGCCATCGTCCCCCAGTCGACCGCCGCGACACCGCCCGCGATCAGCCCGAACCCGACGACGGCGCCGACGATGCTGTGCGTCGTCGACACGGGCCAGCCGAAGTGGCTCGCCAGGTGCAGCCAGAGCGCGGCCGCGAGCAGACAGCACGTCATGCCCGCGGCGATCGTGACGACGTCGCCCTGGAAGACGTCGATGTCGACGATGCCCTTGCTGATCGTCTGGGTGACCGTTCCGCCGACGAGCAGGGCGCCGCCGAACTCGAAGACCGCCGCGACGATGATGGCCCGCCGGAGCGTCAGCGCGCCCGAGCCCACGGACGTCCCCATCGCGTTGGCGACGTCGTTCGCGCCGATGTTCCAGGCCATGTACAGCCCGGTCACCGTCGCGAGGGCCAGGAGGACGATCGTGGGGTCCATTGCTACTCGTCGCTATCGCGCGATGAAGAGCCGGAACTGATCCCCCACGTTCTCCGCGTGATTGGCCATGTCGCCGATCTCGTTCAACACCTTCAGCCACATGAAGATGGCGACCGGCGAGAGCTTGCCCTCGAGCTGGAAGAGCACCTTGGCGAGCTGGTCCTGCACCTTGTCCGACTCGTGCTCCTTGCGGGCGATCTCCTGGATCACCCTCCGGGCCTCCTCCACGGGCTTGCCGCCGAAGCCGGCCGCGAGGAGCGTGTCGAGCATGGCGACCAGCTCGGCCGCGGCCCGCACGGTGTCGAGGACCCGCTCGACGTAGATCGGCAGGAGCGTCTTCATCTCCTCCGGCACCTCCATCCGGCGGAACGTGCACAAGACCCCGACGTCCTCGGCCGAGTCGGCGATGGCGTCGATCTGGCTCAGCAGCTTGAGGACGTCGCGGCGGTCGACCGGGAGGAAGAGGCGGATGGGCATGTTCGCCCGGACCGCGTTCTTCGCCTCGTCGGCCTCGCCCTCGAGGCGGCTGATCACCTTGGCCTGTGCGACGACCGCCGACTGGTCGCCTTCGATGAGCCTGGTCACCAGCGGCTGGACCGCGCCGGCGCACTCGACGACGCGGTCCATCAGCGGGACGATGCCGGGCAGCGGGCTCTTGACGAGAAGGTTCGCGAGCGGGATGCGCACCGTGGGCCTCCGGAAGCGGGCCGTGGATACCATCCGGGCACGCGACGTGCCAGGGTCCTCTCGTGTCAGTTCGGTGACAGCCGCTCGTCCGGATCGGCGGTGAAGGCGCTGATCCAGGTGCCCGTCCGGTCGGCCGCGTCCAGAAACCCCGCGTACCAGGCCGATCCGCCCAGCGTGGCGCTGTCGCCGATCACCACGAGGAACCGCCGGGCCCGGGTGAGCGCCACGTTCATGCGGCGGACGTCGGCGAGGAAGCCGATCGCCGAGTCGGGGTTGCTCCGGACGAGGTCGACCACGACGGCCTCCTTCTCCCGACCCTGGAAGCCGTCCACCGTGCCGACCTCGAGCCCCTCTCGCACGAGGTCGCGGAGCGACTCGCGCAGCACCCGCGCCTGCGCCTCGTAGGGCGTGATCACCGCGAGATCCCGGGACGCGAGCCCACGACGCACGATCCGCCGGACCTCCCCGGCCACACGCCCGGCGTGCCCCGGGTTGCGGGTGCTCGGGTCGTCCCCGCTCCGCTCCTCCTCCCAGCCCCGACCGGCCGTGTCCACGAAGACGAGCGGCCCGGGCCGGCTCGGATCGCAGGCGAGGCCGAGGTCCTCGAGCCGGTGGGCGCGCACCGCCTCCGCCGCGCGCAGCCGCCCGCCGTACATGCGCTCGGAGGGGAACTGCATCAGCGCTGCGTGCATCCGGTGCTGCACCTCGAGCATGCGGACCGCCTCGGGGTGGCGCTCTGCGAGGCGCTCGAACAGCGTGACGCCGAGCCCGGCCCGCTCGGCCTCCGGGTCGATGACGGTGGGCGGGAGCTGGCAGGGGTCGCCCGCGAGGACGGCGCGCGGGGCGCGCGCGAGCGCCACGAGCGCCATCGGGTCCGGCGCCTGCGTGGCCTCGTCGAGCACCACGAGGTCGAAGCGGAGCGGGCGAAGGAGCCCGACGTCCGCGCCGGCCGCCGTCGCGCACACGACCGCGCACCGCGCGAGGACCATGTCCTGGACGGACGCGAGCTGGTCGCGGGCGTCGCGGAGGAGCCGTCGCGCCTCCTGCACCATGCCCCGGCGCTCGCGTCGGTTGATCGCGCCGCGCGCGAAGCGCTTGTCGGCGCGCCGGCGGAGCTCGTTGGCCTCCGCGATCCACGCGTGCGCGAGCTTCCAGACCTCGGCCTCCCGCGCCAGGGCGTCGAGGGTGCGCGCCTCCATCGCCGGCGAGACGCGCGCGGGGT
>JBDIVX010000219.1:0-10649 GCA_039794305.1 Candidatus Neutrinellum sp. | reverse complement strand
GACCTGCGTCTCTACCGGCTCGTCACCCGCGAGCTCGCGCGCTCGGCGGCGACGGCGCCGGGCGCCGCCGACCCCCTCGAGGGGTTTTGACCGCGTAGTACCCTCGGCTCACGAGCCCGTGGCGGCCGTGTCCCCGCGCGTCGGGGCGTCGCCCTCCGGCTCCTGGGCGGCCGGGGCCGGCGGGCGCGCTCGCTCGGCCGTCTCGGCGTCCTCGTCGACCAGGCCCTCGTCTTCGGCCTCCCGCGGCTCGTCGGCGACCGGCAGCTCGATGACGAAGGTCGTGCCGACGCCCGCGTGGGTGCGCACCTCGATGTGACCGCCCGCCGAGGTGATGAGCCGCTGGCTGATCGCGAGCCCGAGCCCGGTCCCCCGGTCCTTGGTCGTCACGAACGGCACGAACAGGTTCGTCAGCACGCGCTTCGGGATGCCCGGGCCGGTGTCGCTGACGCGGATCTCGACGAGGCGGCGCGTCACGCCGAAGACGTCCTGCCGCGCGCGCATCGTGGTGGCGATGTAGAGCTCGCCGCCGCCCTCCATGGCGTGGACCGCGTTCTGGACGAGGTTGATGAGGACCTGGCGGAGCTGCTCGACGTCGATGCGGACGGGCGCCGTGCTCTCGTCGAGCGAGAGCGACCACGTCACGTCGGCGTCCTGGCACTCGGGCCCGAGGAGCTGCATCGTGCGCTGGATCGCGGCGTTCACGTCGGTGGGGGCCGGGTCTCCGGTGGAGGGACGCGCGAAGTCGAGGAAGGAGCCGACGACGCGGTTCAGCCGGTCGACCTCCTCGACGATGATGTCGAGGAACTCGGTGGGAGGCTGCGGATCACTCGGATCGGGCTCGGCCAGGAACTGCGCGCTCGCCTTGATCGCGCCGAGCGGGTTGCGGATCTCGTGCGCGAGCCCGGCCGCCATCTCGCCGAGGGCGGCGAGGCGGTCGCGCTCCTTCATGCGGCGGTACAGGCGGGAGTTCTCGACGGCGATGGCCGCCTGGGCGGCGAGCCCGCGCAGGAGCAGCACCTCCTCGGGCGAGAACGCGTCCCGGAGCCGCTCGTCCCGCACGCACAGCAGGCCGTAGACCTTGCCCTCGTCGCCCCGGATGGCCACGGCCACCGAGGCGTGCATGGCCTCGAGCGTCTGGAGGATCTCGAAGAGCGTCTCGGCCTCGCGCTCCTCGCTCATCTCGCGGCGCTCCTCGAGCTCCCGCTCCACGGTCTCGAGGACGATGGCCTCCTCGCGCTGCAGCCGGTCGAGGAGCGGACGAGCCGGGGCGATCTCGACCCGCCGCGCGGGATCGGGGCCGAGGTGGGCCGCGAGGTCGTAGCCGCGCACGTCCTCGTCGACGAGATAGATCGCCGCGTGCGTCATCCGGCGCGACCGCTCGAGGCCCGCGAGCAGCACCCGCGTCATGTCCTCGACCTCGAGGATGTGGGCGAGCTGACGGCGCAGCTCGACGATGGTCTTCTCGAGGTCGTACCGCTCCTTGAAGAACACCTGCGTGATCTTCTCCTCGACCTTCGACCGGACGGGGTCGAACAGGAGCAGGACGACCAGCGCGGCGACCACCGAGTGGAGGAAGAAGCGGCCTCCGGCGAGCTCGACGAGCACCCAGAAGATGGCGGCCAGCGTGAAGGCCACGGCCGTCAGCACCGTGAGGCGCCCGGCGAGCTCGTACAGGTCGAGCAGCCGGTAGCGCAGGACCGACTGAGACAGCACGTAGAGGAAGATGAGGATGAGGACCGTGCCGACCGGCGGGATGTCGAGGCCGACGTAGGGCAAGTAGTCGACGAGCGTGAACGTCGCGGCGAGGGCGCCGACGAGCGCCAGGTACTTGAGCCGCGCGCCGTCGAAGCGCGACGTCGCCGCACGCCCGCGCACCCACAGGAACGCGAGCGAGGCGACGAGCATCACGAAGACGTAGACGAAGATCGTCCCCTTGAGGACGAGGTGTTCGTAGAGCGGCGTCCAGATGATCCCGAGCAGCACCAGGCCGACGCCGATCCCGCCGCGGCTCAGGTACGTCACCCAGCGCTGATCGCCGGCGATGAAGGCGCGGAAGAACTGGACGCCCGCGAGCGGGAGCAGGACGGCGCAGACGAGGTTGACGCGCTCCCACAGCGGCCCTCCGGCGAGCCGGTTCAGGAAGGCCGTCAGGTACCAGAGCGCGATGCTCAGGCCGAAGACGCCGAAGAGCCAGTGCGCCCGGCGCTTGCGAGGGCGCAGGAGCGCCGTCGCCGCGATCGCCAGCGTGAGCACCGCGGCCAGGAGCGAGGTCTGCGTCCGCAGATCCATCCACCGTCACTGTAGCAGGGAGGGGCAGGCGGGCCGAGAGCGGCCGGCCGCGGACGTGCGCCTCATGCCGTTTGGGAAACGCCTCGGCTCGTGTACGATGGGTGCACAGCGGGAGGCGGGTATGACCAGAGCGCAGCACGTGGCCCTATGGGCCCTGGTGATCGGCTTCGGAACGACGGTGGGGTGCGGCGGCGACGACGGGCCCGGGACGGGCACCGACGACGCCGGCTCCTCGATGGACAGCGGCGGGGCCGACACCGGGACCGAGCCCGCCGAGTGCGGCAACACCCTCGTCGAGGGCGGCGAGGAGTGCGACGACGGCAACGACATGGTCGACGACGGCTGCACCCCCGAGTGCACGCTCGAGTGCGGCGACGGCGCGGTGACCGGCGACGAGCGCTGCGACACGGCCATCGCGGCCGGTGAGGACGGAGCCTGCCCGACGGAGTGCGACGACTCGGACCCCTGCACGACCGACGCGATCGACGGCGTGGACTGCTCGCAAGAGTGCTCTCACGCCCCCATCACCGCGGCGGTCGACGGCGACTCCTGCTGCCCCGACGGCGCCGACGCGACCACGGATGACGACTGCACCTCCATCTGCGGCAACGGGATCGTCGAGCCGGACGAGTCGTGCGACACGGAGATCGAGGCCGGGGAGACGGGCGCCTGCCCGACGGCCTGCGACGACTCGATGGACTGTACGAGCGACGCGCTGGTCATGGACGGCACCTGCGACGCCGCCTGCGAGCACACCACGATCACGGCCGCGGTGGACGGCGACCTGTGCTGCCCGAGCGGCGAGACGATCGCCACCGACTCCGACTGCGGGGTGATGTGCGGTGACGGAGTGGTGTCCTCCGGCGAGACCTGCGACACGGCGATATCGTCCGGGACCGGCGCGTGCCCGGCGGCGTGCGACGACGGCGTGGCCTGCACCGCCGACGAGCTCGTCAACGCCGGCACGTGCACGGCGACCTGCGCGTCGACGGCCATCACGACGCCCGCCGACGGCGACGGCTGCTGCCCGGCGGGCGCCACGATCGCGGACGACGACGACTGCACCGCCACCTGCGGCGACGGGACCGTCTCGGGCGGGGAGAGCTGCGACACCGGGATCTCCAGCGGCGCGGGCTCCTGCCCGACGAGCTGCAGCGACGGCGTGGCCTGCACCGAAGACGTGCTCACCGGCGCCGGAACGTGCGCCGCGACGTGCAGCTACCCGGCCATCACGACGCCCGCCGACGGCGACGGCTGCTGCCCGACCGGCGCGACGATCGCCACCGACGACGACTGCGCGGCGGCCTGCGGCGACGGCGTGGTCACCTCCCCGGAGACGTGCGACACGGCCATCTCCGGCGGCGGCGGCGCCTGTCCGACCGCGTGCGACGACGGCGATCCCTGCACGACCGACACGCTCGCCAACGCCGGCACCTGCCGCGCGCAGTGCACGACGACCCCGGTCGGCGCGGGCCCGGCCGATAGCTGCTGCCCCGCCGGCGCCGATCTCGGCGACGACCCCGACTGCCCCCCCGCCTGCGGCGACGGCGTGGTCACCGCCCCCGAGACCTGCGACGACGGCAACACCGTCGACGGCGACGGCTGCAGCTCCACCTGCACCGCCGAGCCCATCGCGTTCAGGTTCACCGATCTCGACCTGAAGGACCCGCACGTGTACGCGGAGGTTTTCGGTTGTCTCGACGTGACGGACTTTTCGCTCGGCAGCCTCCTAGGAGTCAATCCGCTCATTCAGCAATCAATCCAGCAGGACGATCGCGACCCCGACGACGGCCTGCTCGATCTCAGCATCGCCCACGTCTTCGCGCCGCTCTTGCAGACGGCCGGCATGTCGACGCCGAGCTACCTCGTCTTCCCCGACTGCACGGCTCCGATGTCCTCCACGACGTGCACGCTGCCCGCCGGTGCGACGAAGACGACGGGCGATGCGATGAACATGGGCGGAACCGCCATCTGTCTCGAGCCAATCTCGGGCACGACCAGCTACAGCGGGATCAACAGGCCGCAGGCGGGGGGCGGCGGCACCTGCTACGTCGCCAGCGCCGGCACCGTGATGATCGACCTGAGCGGCATCCCGATCACCCTGCAGAACGCATACATCGCCGGCGAGTGGTACGGCACGCCGGCGACCGAGATCCGGGACGGGCTCATCCGCGGGTTCATGAGCGAGGCCGCCGCGGACGCGACGATCATTCCCGCTGGCCTCACGGGCTTCGACAGCATCGACGGTCAGCCGCTCTCGTCCCTGCTGCGCGGCGGAACGGACAATTGCAGCCGACCGGCGCCGATGACGGGTGACAAGGACACCTACATGGGCACGACGGGCTGGTACTTCTACCTGAACTTCAGGGCCGTCCGCGTCCCCTACACCGAGCTCTGAGCTCCGCTCACGCCGCCGCCGTCGTGCGCGTCGCGTTGGCGAGGCGCTCGGCGGCGCGCCAGACGACGGTCATGATGGAGTGCTGCGGGTTGACGCCCATGTTCGTCGGGAAGACCGCGGCATCCATGACATAGAGGCCGCGCACTTCGTGGCTCTGGAGGTCCGGGCCGACGACGCTCCGCGACGGGTCGGCGCCGGCGCAGGCCGTGCCGAACAGGTGCGACGCCATGAAGTGGAAGTCCGCCCGCCGGAGCCTGGCCGTCCGCACGAGCTCGACCTCGGAGCGGTCGGTGAGCACCTCCGGCAGGTGGCCGAGCCCGGGGTACACCTCCGTCGCGCCCGCGGCGAACATCATCTCGCAGAGGAGCGCCATCGCCTCCTGCGCCACCGCGAGGTCCCGGGGCAGGGGCTCGAACTTCACGACGGGCTGCTCGCCCCAGCCCGGTCGCACGCGGCCGTGCGCCTTCATGCGCATCTGGAACGCCCACTGCGCGAAGCAGTCGAGGTGGGCGAGCCGCTCCTGCCACGCCGAGCCGGCGCCGGGCAGGCGCGCGGCGAGCATCTCGGGCGGGAGCGAGAGCGACTCGAGCTTGAACCCCCGCTCGCGCATCGGGACCTCGTAGCCCTGCGACGCCCCGTACCCCATGACGACCGGCTCCGGGAACCGCCCGACGACGGCCGAGCCCGGGTGGGCCTGGAAGCGCTCGCCGACGAGGCCGCGAAGGCCCGTCCTGTGGAGCAGCACCGGCGTGTGCACCGCACCGGCGCTCACGATCACCCCGAGGCGCGCGCGGACCTCGAACCGACCCGTGCTCCGGCGCGTCCGTCGGTCGAGCACCTCGCCGGTGACCCCCACCGCGCGTCCGGCCCGCACCAGCACCCGCGAGGCCCGGCACATGTCGTGGAGCCGCGCCCCGTCGGCCATCGCCCTCGGGACGTAGCTCACGTCCATGCTCTGCCGCGCCTCGTGCGGGCAGCCTTGGAGGCAACGGGAGCGCCCCTGGCAGCCGCGGGCGTTGCGCGCGATGGGCTTGCCGGGCAGCCCGAGCGCCTTCGCAGCGTCGGCCATCTTGTGAGAGTTGCCGCCGAGGACGTCGTCGCCCGTGACCTCGACCTCGAGCTCCTCCTCGATCTGCTCGTAGATCCGGAGCATGGCCGCCTCGTCGACGAGGTCGTCGAGGCCGTGCTCGTCGATCCACTGCCGGCGCACGTTCTCCGGCATGCGCCAGATGATCCCGGAGTTGATCGCCGTGCTGCCGCCCACGAGCCGGCCCTGCAGGAGCGGGATCGGCGTCGCGCCCGCGGTCGTCTGCGTCCCGAAGTCGCGGACCGCGACGCTCATCGCGTCGAGCAGGCCGGTCGGCCGGTCCTCGGTGCGCAGGTGCGGCCCCTCCTCGAGCATCAGGACCGAGCAGCCCGCCTCCGAGAGGACCCGCGCCGCGGTCGCGCCGCCGGCGCCGGTGCCGACGATGATGTAGTCGGCCTCGTCGACCAGGATGGGGCGCGCCATCACGCCACCTCCTCGGAGGAGCCGGCCACGACGTCGAGGTGCACCCTGGAGCGCTCGCCGGAGCTCTCCACCGCCTCGTAGTCGAGCCCGAGCCCGCGGTCGTAGTTCGACCGCTCGCGGAGCGAGGGCCGCGCGAAGAGCGCCATGCAGGCGCTCAGCTTGAGCAGGAGGGTGAGCTCGCGGACGAGGAACACGCGGTGGGCGAGGAGCCGGGCGAGGATCTCGGCGCGCCCCTCGCGGCTCATGCTCCCCAGCGTGTGGAGCTTGCCGAGGAGCCACACCGGCGCGAGCGCCGCGATCCACAGGGCGACGCGCAGCCCGAATGCCGCCTTGCGCGTGGACGCCCGCATCATCTGCTCCATCGCCCCGAGGTAGTCGGCTTCGCCCTCGGCGGGCGCGAGACCGGCTCCTCCCACGGGCGCGAACCCCTCGAGCACCGCCGCCGCCCAACGCCGTTCCATCGCAAGCATCTTCACCCTCCCGAACGTTCGTAGGTCTGTCCCGTGATCTCGCTGATCCGCTGGAGCGTCGCGCGGTCGAGCCGCTCGACGAGCCGCCTCGCGACCCTGGAAGCGCGCCGGCCGTCGCCGGTCTCGATGAGGTCGAGCAGACGCGAGTACACCGCCAGGGTCCCCTCCGCGTTCGCGCGGAACGCGAGCTCGAGCCCCGGGTGCTGATCGATCATCCGCACCACGGTGTTGAAGAGCAGCTCGAGCGCGAGGTTGTGGCCGGCCCGCACGAGGAGCCGCGCGAAGTGCAGGTCCGACGCGACGAGCTCTTGCGGGTCGTCGACGACCTGGCGCTGCTTCTCGATCTGTGCGCGGAGCGCCGACAGCTCCTCCGGGCTCGAGCGCTCGGCGACGAGCTCGACCAGCTCGACCGCCACCATGCGCCGGAGCTCGAGCAAGTCCCGGAGCAGGGCGAACGGGACGACGCCGCCCTCCATCGCCTGCGCCGCGAGGTAGCCCACCAGGTCGACGCCGCCGGTCTCGCGGAAGTCGAGCACCCGCGTGCCGGACCCGTGCACGGGGCGGACGAGGCCCTCGGCCTCGAGGCGCGCGATCGCCGAGCGGAGCGTCAGCCGGCTGACCCCGAGGCGCTCCGCCAGGTCGCGCTCGCCGGGGAGATCGCTCCCGGGCGACAGCTCGCCCCGCAGGATGGCCGCGCGGACGCGGTCGGCGGCCCCCTCGGCCGCTCGCTTCCGGACGCTCTGCGGGCTCCCTGCCATCTCCCCGGTCCCTCCAGTGGTTTAACCACTTGAAGTGGTATTACCAGTGGGCGCGGGGGCGCGCAAGCGGTTTCGCACCCAAGTGCAAAGCGGGCTGCGCAGCGAGCGCTGCGAAGCGAGTGATTCCGGGCGCTCAGTCGATGATCGGCTCGCAGACGCCGGCCACGTCGATGTCGAAGACGCGGGGCGCGACGGTGCGGTCGTCGGTGCCCAGGCGGATCTCGACCTCGAGGTAGCGGCGGTTCGGCAGCGGCCCGGGCGGGTCGAGGAAGCTCGTGGGGTTGCCCCGGAAGGGCCCGATCCACGGCTCCGCCGACAGGGCGTCCCGGCTGTCGGCCGCGCGCGCCCACAGCTCGACCGAGGTCATCGCCGGCACCTCGGCCGTGTAGCGCGCCCCCTGCCAGCGGTTCTCGCCCCCCTCGCAGCCCTCGACGACGAAGCGGTACCAGCCCCGCGGGTTGGCGAAGGTGTTGAGGCCGTACCCGATGAAGTCGCTGTACGTGTACGGCGCGAGGCCGACGCCGTGCTCGATCCACGCGCCCGTCGCCGGATCGAGGCGCGCGGCCGTGTTGGTCCCCTGGCACACCGCCCACACCGATCCGTCGAACGACACGCCCACGCCCACGGCCCCGGTTCCCGTCGGGATCTCGTGCGTCGCCACGTAGCTCATGTCGGCCAGCCGGAGCTGCACGACGTCGTTCGACAGGCTGCCGCCGAACCCGATCGCCGTGTGGCTGATCCCGACCCACAGGTTGTCCTCGTCGGCCGCGACGCCGCGCGGCGTCCCTCCGGTCGGGATCGTGTGAGAGGTCCACGTCGTGGTGGCGGGGTCGTAGCGCCAGAGCGGCGGCTCGCAGTCGCTGTTGGCGACGTAGACCTTGCCGTCGGCGTCGATGGTCACGCCGTACGACGCACAGAAGCTGCCCGGCACGTTCGGCGCCATGGTCCACGTCATGGTGGAAGGCGTGACGTACCCGAGGACGTCGGTCCGACCGCCGGAGCGGTCCACCATCCACACCCGGCCCATCGCGTCGGCGGCGGCGCCGTAGGGCCGGATGGTGACGTCGATGCACACGACGGTGGCGCCCGTCCGCGGATCGAGCTCGCACGCCCTCATCGCGTTGTAGAGCCCGACCCACACGCTGCCGACCTCGCCGTCCGGCGGCGCCACGCCGACGGCGAGCGCGCGCGGCACGCCGTTGGTCGCCCCGACCGGGACGGTCCAGAGCAGGCACTCGTCCTCGGCCCCGATGAACTCGCCCGCGGCCGGGTCCATGTCGATCGAGCCGTCGCCGTCGACGTCGCGGCTCGTGTCGATGACGCCGTTGGCGTTGCGGTCGATGCAGTCCTCCTCGCGGTTCGCGTACTTGGTGACGGTGCCCTGGTTCCCGAAGGCTCGGTTCGCGACGTAGGCGTCGAAGCGCTGGTCGACGGCCGTCCGCGAGGGGCAGTTGCCGAGGTTCGACCAGTTGCAGCCCTCGTTCCACGGGCGGGCCATGTTCGTCGCGTCGGGCCGCGCGGTCGGGTACCGAGCGATCTCGGTGTTCGTGCGGGAGTCGAGCTTGCTCACCGTGCCGTCGTTCATGTTGGCGACCCAGACCGAGAAGGACTCGGTCATGGTCCGCCCGAGGGTGAGCGCGCCCTCGTCGTCGACGATCACGCCGTCCGACCTCTCCTCGGACGGCATCCAGCCGCCGGCGCCCGGCTCCTCGTGCACCCCGCACTCGGGCGTACACTCGGCGCAGATGTCGGCGAGCCCCTCGTCGGTCTCCCCGTCGCAGTCGTTGTCGACGCCGTCGCACACCTCCGCGCCGCCGCGGCGGGCGTCCCCGTCGTCGCAGTCCGGGCCGAGCGGGCAGTCCGGTCCGTCGCCCCGCCCGTCCCGGTCCTCGTCGACGCACATCCCGGCGTCCCGCCCGGCGCCGGCGTCGCGCGGACCGCTGCCTCCGTCGGTCGGCGCGACGCAGCGGCCGTCCACGCACGACAGGCCCGACCCGCAGTCACTCGACGTCGAGCACGGCTTGGCGGGCGCGTCCTCGCCGCACCCGCTACACCCTCCGACGGCACCTAGGACGACCGACAGGCTCGCCGCCCACAAGACCCGCGACCCGACAGACCCCGTACGCTTCACATCGCACCTCGCCAGCACCCCGCAGCCCGAGGATAGAGGAGGATCGGCCGACGTGAAACTCACCCTGCTCGGGGGCCGCGCAGGAGTCGTGGCGCATGCGCCGCTCTCGATCGCACACGGGCTCGTGGGCGCGCCGGTGTGGTTCGCGAAGGCGCAGGCGGGTGTGCATCCGCGTCCCCGCGCGCGCGCCATGAGGGCGCTCACGCTCCCCATTCGGGGACCGGCTTCGGCGCCCAAGTGGGCGGACAGCGCGCCGCGCAATTCACCCCGGCCGGGGTGAGGCGCGCGATGCGCACACTTGGTACAGTGTTCCCCGGCGCCGGCGGGAAGGGGGCGACAATGGGGGCAACTGGTAGTCGGATCATCATGAGCATCGCCGTGGTGGTGGCCCTGGGCTCCGTCCCGGGACCGTCGAGCGCGTGGCCGCGCGCGGGAGGGGGCGGCGCTCATGCGCGGGACGATCTCGCGCTGTGCCGCAGCACGCGTGACGTGCCGCCACCGCTCATTCGGCGCGCCATCGTGCGACTCGCCGAGACGGGCGAGTGTGCCGCCACCGACGCGCTCGCCCGGATCGTCGAAGATCCGCGGAGGGATGCGCTGACGCGCGCGCTCGCTGCCCTGGCCATCGGCGAGATCGGCTGCCACGACCAGGGTCACCGTGAACGGCCCGGGCTTCGGCTCTCGACCGTCGAGACACTCGAACAGGCCACTCGAGCATCCCGGCCAGCCGCATTGCGTCAGGCCGCCGTGAGGGCGCTCGGCAGAGCGAGCGCCGCGGACGCCACGGACACGCTGGGGGCGCTGCGGACATCGGACCGCGACCCCGTCGTGCAGTTCCTCGCCGCGCAAGCGCTCACGCGAATCACCGGCGAGGACCACTTCGACACGGCGTTCCGCGACGACCTCATCGCGCGTTACGTGGAAAACGCCTCCACCTACGAGATCCGGGAGGTGGCGCCGTGAATTCCCCCCTGTACCTTCGACTCAGCCTCGGTCGTCCGGTTCGCGATAGGGTCGCGGCCGAGGTGAGGCCGGACCGTCGGGAGCTACCTTGTGCCCCCTGTGCTTCGAGCGCCTGGGGGGGACGTGTGCC
>JBDIVX010000218.1:0-10699 GCA_039794305.1 Candidatus Neutrinellum sp. | reverse complement strand
ACCACTTCCCATGGTACTTGGATGCCAAGCACCGCCTGGTACAACTCGATGTCACGCATGCGCGCGACGGTCGCCCGACAACGCCCGCCATTCAAGCCCTACCCACGGAAGCCCCGGAAGCGCCGACGAATCCTGGCTACTTCACCAACTTCACGTCTGCGTTCTGGACGTACGACTGCCATCCGCTGTTCGGCTGCCACGACTCGACCGTCCCCGGGAGCTTTTCGAGTCCGGCGCCTACGAGTCTATACTTCGTTCGCTGGGTCCCTGCAGATGCGCAATAGGCCAATCCCCGTCGCACTGATTTGGCTACTGTCGGCGTGTGGCGACTCGCACGCGGGCACGCCCGACGGAAGCATCCTCGACGCCCCCCCTCTTGACGACGCATCGGACAGCGCCTGCTCGAGCTCGTGCGGCGCCTCGCGCCCGATCGATTTTCTGTTGGTGGTGCAGGACCACTCGAGCTTCCGGCCTGCGATCCAGCGCTTGGTCGCTGGCTTGCCCCCCGTCCTGCATGAGCTCGCCACCGACTCCCCGTTTCCCATCCACCTGGGTGTCGTCAGCGGTGACATGGGAGTCGGGCCTGCGACGCTCTCCGGTTGCACGGAGTCCGGCTACGACGGCGTGCTCCGCGGCGAGCCCGAATGCTCAGGTGCATACACGGCCGTGTCGGGCGAAGACGAGCTCGGCGAGATCGGGATCGGGATTGGGTGCAGGCTCGTGGGCGAGGACTGCCACTTCTCGCAGCCGCTGGAGGCGGTCCTGAAGGCAACCACCCCGAGCGAATCGGAGATCGTGTTCGCCTCCGGAGCAGGACACGCCTCCGGTGCCAACCGCGAGCTCTTCCGGCCCGACGGCGTCCTGGCCGTCCTCTTCTTCGTCGGCGACAACGACTGCTCCACCGGGAACCCGGAGATCTACGATCCCGAGTCGACGACGTTCACGGGCGCACTGAACCTTCGCTGCTTCGACTACGCGGAGGAGCTACAACCGGTGACGCGCTATGTGGATGGCCTCAGCCGGTCGCGAGCTCCCGAGGACCTCGTCTTCTTCATCATGGGTGGCATACCACCCGAGCTCGATGGCGCATCCATTCGCGACCAGCTCGAGTCTCCCGCGATGGAGGAACGCCTCGACCCACGCGATCCGGGCAGGCTCGACCCCGCCTGTTCCATGCCCGGCCTCCCCGTGATGAACCCTCCACGCCGTCTCCTTTCCGCAGCGGAAACCCTGGCCACGGAAGGGGCCGCGGCAGGCTCGGGCTCGGCATGTCTCGATGCGTACGACTCGCCGCTGCGACGCTTCGCGGAGCTCGTGCGCGAAGCCGCGTGTGCGTGTCCGTGACCCACGCTTCCAGAGGACGGACACTCGGAGATCGCGGCCAATGCCCGCAACGTCGGGCGCATACCGCGTCCGGGTGGGCGACCTCATGGACCTCGTCGCCGAGGTAGTGGCAGGGGAATCAGCGGGGCAGTCGCTGGCCCGCACGCAGCGCACCGCTGCCTCCCTGACGCGCGCGCGGTCGCACGAGTACCCGCAACGCCATCGGCGACGCGACTCCGCCCCCCGATCGGTCACACGGTCCGTGCCTGGCTCACCGACCCGCGCGCGACCCAGCCGCTGGATCGCAATCTGTCGAGAGCAATGGCGACTTGCCGGACCGTGAAGCCGCGCTCGTGTTCGTTCCACGCGTGAATGCGCTCGGTGAGCGCCGCCGGCTCGTCGAGCTGCTCGCGGGTGGCTAGCCAGTGCACGGTGGCGAGGAGCTCGAGGCCGCTGGGGGTCTCGAACCCGTCCACCAGCTCGGCGACACGATCGAACCGGGCGCGGGTCGCGTGCTGCTCCTCCAGCACGCCGGCCGCCTCCGTCAGCGCACCAGGCACCAGCTCGAGCGGCTTGTCGGGCGCGTCGCCACCGTCGGCGTACCCGGAGACGAAGTAACCCTCGATCGCCGCGAGGACATGACGCAGGTTCTCGGCGTACGGACCGTAGTGCGCGGGCCGAAACGCCAGCCGCAGGGGTTCGCCGCTCTCCTGCGCGAAGTACATCAACTTGTGCACCTCGAGAAGGCTGACGTAGGGATCCATCAGCCCCCGGAGGTAGCGGTCCATCAGGCCGACCAGCACGGCGCGTCCCTGCGTCATGCGTGGAGGTCTGGCGGCCCTCGCCATCCGCTCGGCTGGGGGCGCACCGGTAGGCTCGAACAGGAGGACGCGGACGTCGGGTAGGTCTTCGAACGCGGCCTCGATGCGAGGTCGCACGTCTTGCCAGTCGAGGCCACCGAGACCGCAGCCGAGGGGCGGAATCGCGAGGGAGCGAATGTGACGCTGGCGCACCTCGGCGACGAGGGCCGCGAGGCCTCTCTCGATGTCGTCCAGGCGGCTCTTGCCGCGCCAGTGCCGCTTGGTCGGGAAGTTGATGACGTAGCGCGGTCCGGTGAGCTCGCCGGTCTCGACGACGTGCATGCGCCCGGGGACCACCTCGCCGCGCTCACATGCCACGCGGTAGCTCGCGAAGCTCGTAGGGAACGCACGCTTGAATTGCGCAGCGATGCCGCGTCCCATGGTTCCGACGCAGTTGACCGTGTTGACGAGCGCCTCGACGTCCGCCTTCAGGATGTCGCCTCGGGTCCGCTCGATCATGTCCCCAGCTCGCGCATCAGTAGTACCACTCGGGCGTGGACGGCGGCCAGGCCTCGACCGTTCTGGCGCGCTGCCGGCTGTCCGCGACGTCTCCGCGGAGACACCGGCCCGACGTCTCTTCTCAGCGCACCATCCGCCGCCCCTCCCACCTCTGCGCCCGATCCCAGCGGGCCCCAGACGGCGACGTCCATCCGTTCAGCGTTCGGCTCAGCGATCGATCGGGCATCTACTGCTGATAGGCTCGTCCCCCACTGGGGGGTGCACATGCGTATCGAAGAAGCCGTGGAGCGGATGTCGAAGTCGTACCTCCACCGCGTCATCGACAGCTTCACGAAGGACCTGCACAAGCCGGATCTCGAAGAATCGCGCAGCCTGATCCTTCGCAACGCCAAGGAGCTGGCCGACGAAGAGCACATCCGGACGAAGCTCGGCCGCGATCCCGTGTTCCACCAGCAGGTGCTGATCAAGATGCTCCTCGAGGCGCTCCTGACGGCGGACGACCACCGGCTCACGGAGGCGGCTCTCCTCGAGGCGGCTCGGCAGCGCGAGCAGGACGTGATCGATCGCGCCGCCGACGAGGCGGTCTTCCGGTACATGGACCAGGCGAAGCTCGCCACCTATCGGACGGTCCTCGAGGTCGCGCTCGAGGACGACGAGATCACCCCGGACGAGCTGAACCTGCTGCTCCGCCTTCGAGAGCACCTCGGCTTGCGCGAGCACCATCACTTCCTGCTGCAGGCGCGACTCGGGAAGTTCCCGACCAGGGGAAACCGGCTGCACACGCCGAGCGAGATCACGTCGGGCCTCGCGGATCTCCAGAAGCGCGGCGTCGTCTTCTTCTGCAACCGCGCGGAGAAGGATCCGTTCTACGTGATCCCCGAGGAGATCGTGCCCGGCGTGAAGAAGGCCCTGGGCATCGAGCTGTCACCCAGCGCCTACGCCCTGCTGCTCGGGCGGTTGAGCAGAGAGCAGCTCAAGTCGGTGCTCGAAGCCTTCCGCCTCCCCACGTCGGGTCGCAAGGACGAGCAGTGTGGCCGGCTCGTGGACGCGGGCGTCCATCCGAGCGAGGCCCTGGACGTCCTCGGCATCGGTGAGCTGCAGGAGCTGTGCAAGACGCTCCCCGGCGTCAAGTCGAGCGGCAGCAAGGCCGAGAAGGCAGGCAACATCATCGCGCACTTCGCGAACCTGCGGGTGGTCGAGGTCAGCGAGGAGGCCGACCCTCGGGAGATCTTCTTCCAGTACTACGGCGAGCTCGCCCGCCGGGACCGCCAGAACCTCCTCAGCAACAACGTCATCAGCAAGGACAGGGACATGGACGGCGCGTTCGAGGAGGCGACCCGCTACCTCTTCGAGCAGAAGCTCGGGCTCGTGCACCTGCCGACGTCCGGTTCGGATCATGCGGACGGGGTCCTCGACTTCGGCCACGGAGACGCGCTCTTCATGTGGGACACGAAGAGCAAGGAGACGGTCTACACGTTTCCGAACAACCACATGAACCAGTTCAAGCGGTACATCCGCGACTCGGATCGGAGGGTGACGTGCTTCCTGGTGATCGCCCCGGAGATCGATCCCTTCGCTCTCGAGAACGCCCTCCGCCTGAAGGCCGAGTCCGGCACGGACACGGACGTGGCACTCGTCGCGGCGGCGGATCTGAAGTGGCTCGCCGAGGAGTGGCGCGAGCACGCGAAGTCCACCGCGCGCTTCGACCTGCAGGTGCTGAACTACACCGGCATCCTGGACCGCCACGTTCTGCAGCAGCGCATGCGGCTGTTCCTGAGCTGAGGGAGCGGTGTACCGGGGGCTCCGTGGCTGCCCTCCCTTCGGTGCGACCCGGCTCCGGTTGGCCTCCCTACGCTGGCTCTCTGCCCTTCCCGTTCATGGTTGCGAGGGGCGCATCTCGCACGTACCGCTCGTCGTTTTCGGATGCCGTGGAGTGCAAGGCTCCGCTCGAATGGACCGCCGGAACCGGACACACGCGAGGACGCGGCAGGGTGACGCGTGCATCTACCCCACGTACCTGCCGGGAAACCCAGCACACCCTCTCCTACCGCCGGACCCTCGCACGCGCCCGGAGACGCGCCCGAAGCTGCGTGTACAACCGGACCGGCGCCTCGCTCCGATCCTCGACGATCGCCACGCAGGCGTACCGTTCCGCGGGCACGAGCCCTTCTGCCCAGCGAGGAACCGTCCTCGAGACGACGAGGAACGGTCGCTTCTCGGCCCAACGACGATTCGTCTGCCGGATGTCCCAGACCGCCGCCTGCACGGTGCCGCGATCCCGCAGCTTCGGGGACGGCCACAGGCCGTTCTCCGAGATGCTGCTGAGTGTCGATCCTCGCTGGAAGGTGCTGCGGACGGTGTCGAGAGAGGATGAACGCACTACGCGGAACGCGAGCCGGCTGGCGCGGTACTCGGCCCGCCCTGGTCGGACGAGCGGAGTATGTGCGATGGCCACGCGGACGCGTCGCGCCCTGCGCACCGGAGGTTCCGTGAAGTCGTCAGGGAGCGGAATCTCGAAGAAGTGTGTCTCGTTCTCTCGAAGCGTGTCCTCCGCGAGCAGCGTCACGATACGCTCCGATGAGCTGAGGCACCGGTCTGCCCGCGGGATGCCGTAGCCGGTCAGCCGAACCAGCTCGGGCCGCTCCAGCAGCTCGGCCGAGGCCGCCGGCACGTCCGCATGGGCAACCAGCAGGGGCCGCAGGAGCTCCGCGCTCGCATCGGGATACCGGCCGAGGATCCGGGCTGCGAGGTTCGCCACGGCGGGCGCTGCGAAGCTCGTCCCGATATCGACGGCGAACAGGTCACCTGCCGCAAAGCCATGGTTGGTCGAGAGCACCCCGAGCGTGGGGCTTTGCACGGCGCGGGTAGTGCCGGCACGTATGTCCACGGCGAGGTTGCCACCGTGCTCGACGAGCTCCGGCTTGATGGGCCCGTTGGCTGCGCCGCCGCGGGTGAACGGAGACGGCTGGTCCCGGCGCGCGATCGGCTGATGGGACGGGTCGCGAGGAGACCTAGCGGCAGGGAGGGCGAGCTCGTGGCGCGCGATACTCCCAACCGTCAGGGCGTTCAGGGCCGGTGCGGGATCGAGAATTCGGGCAGCGTCGCTCAGGAGATAGCGTGGGTACTCGCCGCGCCAGTCTGCGGGCTCGGCACCGCTGCCTCCGTAGTTGCCGGAGCTCACGATGAACAGCACTCCGTGCTCGCGCGCGAGGTCGTCCAGGGTCATGGCGAACGGCCGGAGCCGACCTCCATCGTGGGGATGGCGTGCATCACCCAGCGAAAGGGTGAAGATCCGGCAACCGAAGTCCCGCCCGAAGACCTCGACCGCTTCCCGAACCTGGTTCTCGATGAGCTTGTCGTCGTATTGCGCCGAACCGTCGAGCACTCGGCCGGACAGCACACGCGCGGTCGCGTGGAACGAGCGCCGGACCGCCGCGGCTTCGACATCCCCGAAAACGGCGATGCCGGCCACGCGAGTGCCATGCCCATGTCCATCGTCGGGGCCCGAGCCGTCGAGGAACGACTCGGCGTGAGCCACCGCGGGAGCGAGGAGCGGGTGATTGGTGGCGACTCCGCTGTCCAGCACCGCGAGCAGAGGGGCGTCCGGCTCCACCGTCGGCTCCTCCAGCTCGGACAGGGCCAGTCGGCGGAGTTGCGGTTCGAGCAGGAAGCGGGGCGGGACGTCCACGATGCGCACGTCCCGATAGCGCAGCATCCACTCGACGCCCTCGAGGGAGGCCTCCACGCGAAGCAGCACGACCGGCCTCCGCGTCGAATCGAGCACGAGGACGCCGCGCCGCTCGGCCCGCAGCCGGAACGTCTCGAACATGCGCTCGGCGTCCTCCGGCCGGTCCAGCGACAGCGGCCACAGCTCGACGTCGAGCCGCACACGCTGGTCCGGGACCTGCCTCAGCTCCTGCAACGCGTCCCGGAGCCCCACCGAGGTCCGATCCTCGGGCGTCCAGGCGTCGATGCCGTCCATCGCGAAGAGCACTTCGCGCCGCGTAGCGTGCTGGCCGCGCTGGACCAAGCGCAGCCGGTTCTCGAACTCCGCCCGCCCCTCCTCGGTCGCGAACACGAGCGCCAGCTCGCCGCCTTCCTCGCTCACGACCTCGATCCCTGGGAAGCTCCAGAGCCCCTCCGGCGGATGGCCGTCGAACCGAAGCTTGAGGAGCCTGCGCTCATCGAATCCCGGCTCATCGCCGGCCGCCGCCGCGTCGGCTGCGCCGAATTGGGCTAGCAGCGCTCCGGCATGCGCAGCGGGATCGTCGGGTCTGCGAGGCCTGGGCGGGCCGCGGCGCCTCCTGTCCGTGGGGTCCGCCTCCCGCGACCACGTCAGGTGATCGTACTCCCCCTGTTCGCCCACCTCCCCCTCACCGTCTGTTGACGAGCCGGAGCCGTTGCTCCTCGCGTCGTCGCGCGTCCTCGAACAGGTCGGCGCTCAGGATCTCGCGACCCGCCAGGACCATGGTCTTGATGGCTCGGATCACGACGCGCTCGACGTCCGCGTGCGTGAAGCCGGCCAAGGGCTTGAGGAAGCTCGTCTCGTCGATCGGCAGGTCGTGTCGCACCGAGCGCAGCTTCGCCGCCAAGAGCGCGCGTAGCTGCGGAACGGTCGGCGGCTCGAGGAGGAGCACGTCGTCGAACCGGCGCCAGACGGCGAGGTCGAGTAGCTGCTCGTGGTTCGATGCCGCGACGATGACGCTTCGCCCAACGTAGGCGTCGACCATCTGGAGGAGGGCGCTTACCACGCGCTTGAGCTCACCGTGCTCGTCCTCGTCGGCCCGGGTCTTGCCGAGCGCATCGAATTCGTCGAACAGCGCCAGGAGCCGCTCCCGCTCCAGGAACTCGAACACGGCCCGGAGATTGGCGGCCGTCTCGCCCAGGAACGAGGAGACGACGGTGTCGAAGCGTACGATCGCCAGGTCCAGCCCGAGCTCGCACGCGAGCACCTCGGCGGCGGTGGTCTTCCCGCAGCCCGGCGGGCCACAGAGCAGCAGGCGCGAGGTCGGCCGAAGCCCGTACGTGGCGAGGACCTCCGCGCGCGCGTGCTCGAGGATGACTTCGTCGAGCGCGGCCCGGTTCGCGTCGGAGAGCACGATGTCGCCGAGGTCCCGCCGCGGCGCCCGGATGTCCATCAGGTCGAGGCCCCGCTCCCGGTCCCGTGGCGGCTCGTAGAGTCGGCTCGGGGCCCGCCGCTCCGGGACGCTCCCCTGCTGCAGGAGCTTCTCGAGGTCGTTGGCCAGGAGGTGGTGCTTCTTCTGCCGCTCTTCGCGAATGAGATCCTCCGCGGCCCGCCGGAACTCGGCCGGATCCCCGGAAGTCCCGGAGCGGATCAGACGCCGCAGCGTGCGTGACTGGGCCATGGCGAGGGTTCTTTCGGCCGGGAGACTAGCAGAGAGACGCTCGGTCTCGCCCGGTTCTGACCATCGCCCCTCCGCGTACGCGGAACGGTGTCGCCACCGGCGGGACCGGGTCCCTCTTCCGCGGCTGTCACCGTTGCCCCGGGTCCCTGGGTCCCGGGCCGAGAAGCTGACGTCGGGTGCCGTACTGGCGGGCGACGGTGCGCTACGCGGTGGCGGGAACCTGCAGGCGCTGCTCGACGAGTACTGCCACCAGCTCTGGGAGCAGTCGGCGTGGTCGCGCCCGCCGGCGGAGGAGCTGGCGATGGAGGTGGCGCGGTCGATGGCGGAGGCGACGACGTTGAAGGTGTCCCGCGTGAAGGCGGACATCTACAGCACGCGAGGCGGCTACCTGCACGCGGGCAAGTTCAACATCCGGACTCTGTACGCGCTCCGCTACGGGCGGATCCTGGGCGACGACGACTCGGTGCTCGCCCGGGAGGGGGCGGTCCGCAGGGCGTTCAACTCGCCGTTCCGCCCGTTCGTGCTGGCGTCGACGTCGATCGGGCAGGAGGGGCTCGATTTCCACCCGTGGTGTCACGTGATCTACCACTGGAACCTGCCGGGCAACCCGGTGGACCTCGAGCAGCGGGAGGGGCGTGTGCACCGGTACAAGGGGCACGCGGTGCGGAAGAACGTGGCGCGGGCGTTTGCCGACGGCGGGGCCTGGCAGCCCGGCGCGGAGATCTGGACTGGCCTCTTCCGGACCGCGGGCCTCCCGTCCGGCTCCGAGCTCGAGCCGTTCTGGCTCTGCGACGGCGAGACGGCGGTAGAGCGCCGCGTCCCGAGCCTCAGCTACTCGCGCGAGCTCGAGCGGCTGCGGCGGCTTCGTCGTGACCTCGTGGCGTACCGGCTGGTGTTCGGGCAGCCAAGGCAGCAGGAGCTGCTCGCGAGCCTGGCCGACCGGGCGAGCGACAGGGAAGTCGTGACGTGGACGCTGGACCTCGCCCCGACACCGTGAGGCGACCCGGCTCAGGCCACCGGCCCGCCCCCACACGCGAGGACGCCAGGGTGGCGTGGTGCTTCGGTCGGCACACTCTGACACTCCGCCCCGCCGGTCATTCGCCGTCCCGCGCGGGCTCGGGCTCTGTCTCCTGCTCCGCCTCGCCGTCGCGCGTCGGCTCGCCCTTCTTCCACGGCGGCCACGCCTCGACCGTTCTGGCGGCCTCGGCCACGGCGTCCCAGAACGCCCGGTTCTCCGGCGTGCTTCGATCCTTCTTCACGGCCATCGGTCCCCTCCGCGCCATCGTCCACCGCCCTAGACGCTGCAGCCCTTCACGATCTGACGGCTTCGCTGCCGGACCTGCGCGACGTCTCCGCGGAGACGCCGGTCCGACGCCCGGTCCTCAGTGCACCACCGCCCGCGGCCCCGCCGCCCACTCGGGGTGCGCCGCCACGAGGTCCTCGAGCTCCACCGCGTCCCGCCCTCGCTCGGCGGCGATCTCGCGCGCGATGGCGATCACGTCGGCCGTCCGCGCGGCCTCGAGATCGAGCGGCCGCTCCTCCCCTTCCACCACGAGGTCGGGCACCGTGGTCCGCCGGGCTTCGACCGCCCGGCGAACCGATCGAGGAGGCGCCGGTCCGGCCGGCGCGCCCGCTCCCTCAGGCAGCAACCCGCCCGCCGCTCGCTGGGGTCGACAACCGAACGCTCACCTCGGCCACCACCTTCCGTGAGAACTGCAGGGCCGCGTCACGCTGCGCGCTGCCCCCGCTGACCCTCGCCGCGATGGTGCCGGAACCTGCGCCCACGCTGAGCCTCTGCTCGCGTGTGACGAAGTACGCGGTCACCAGGACGACCAGAGCGACTGCCCCGACGGCGAGGTAGTCGGCGACGAAGCCACCCAACAACGCCACGAGCGCCAGCGCGAGCAACCAGGGGTAGTGGACGTACTGAACCCCGACCCACTGGACCGCCTGGACCGGGATCGACAACGTCCCTCCTCGCGGACTCCGACCGACGACCCGATGGCTGGTCAGCATGATGCTGGACCACTCCGCGACCACGCGCTCGCCAGGAATCTCCTGCACCTCTGCCATGGCCTGCTCTCTTCCCCCAAGGCCCGAGCCGGTCGCGTCGACCCAACTCCGCCCGAGCCTGCCTCCGGGCTGAACGCGCGTCAATCACCCGGTCGGGTGATGGTATCCGTTCAGGCCCCAGGCCGAGGCCGCGGGGGCCGCGTGAGACTCGGGAGGCATGACGACATCGACCGAGTCCCTGGAGCGAAAGATCGAGAACGCAGTGGAGCAACTGCTCCGCGAGCATCTGGCGGCCTGCGAGGCGGCGGCCGCGGCGGCGGTGCGCGAGGGTTTCCGCCGAGCGACGGGCCCCGCGGCTGAGCGGCGGCGTCGGGGGCAGCCGGCACGACGGCGAGCGGCGTCCGAGCGACGCTCGCGCGAGGAGGTGGCCGAGCTCGAGGAGCGGCTGTACGAGGCGGTGCGCGCCCATCCCGGCGAGACGATGACGGTGCTCGCCGAGGCCGTGGGCTCGACACCCCGCCAGCTCAACCGGCCGGCGACGTTGCTGCGCAGGGCGGGCCGGGTCCGCAGCGTGGGCCAGCGGCAATACTCGCGCTACTTCCCGATGGGCGACTGAGCTGCGCCGCGCTCAAGCGGCCGCGAAGAGCGACGGGGCCGGAGCGTTCACCGGCCTCGGAG
>JBDIVX010000217.1:0-10779 GCA_039794305.1 Candidatus Neutrinellum sp. | reverse complement strand
AGAGACGCAGGTCGGTGCGCTCGAAGGAGTCCGGCGCGAGCCCGTGCTCCTGGAAGAGCACGCCGTACGCCTGGACGGCCGAGCCGTTGCCGGTCATGCGGGTCGCCTCCGGCAAGAGGTAGCGCCACGCCCCGCGCCGCTCGTACGCCACGCCGTGCGCCGGCGTGAAAGCGCGCTCGACGAAGGCCTCGCTCCGTGCTCCGAGGGTGCCGTCCTCCTCGAGCAGCACGACCTCCACGTCCATGCGCGGCAGCCGCTCGTCGAGCGGTCCGCCCATCGCCTGTTCGCGCTCCTGCCAGCGCTGCCGCGCGACCACCGAAGCGGTGACGAGCGCGCGCGCGATGGAGCTGCCGCGCGCCGAACGCCACAGGCGAGCCCGGCCGCGGTCGCGGAGCATCACCATGACCTCGACGTTGCGCATGCGGCGGAGCGGCTCGGGGAACGAGCTCACCCGCGGAGGCCGCGCCCCTTCGAGGATGCCGCGCGCGACGGTGGCCAGTGCGTCGTCGAGCGGAGGCTCGATGTCCTCCACGGTCGACGGAAGGTAGAGCGCGGCGGTCGGCGTGAGGTAGTCGGCCGCGAGCCCCTCGACGTGCGCGTAGGCGCCGAGGCGGGACGACAGCGGCGCGTCCTCGGCGGCGTCGCCGCCGCGGCGACCGTCCGCGAGGATGGCCTGGACGCCGGCCTCGCGCATGGCCCGGCGGAGCGCGCGCGGATCGTGGCCGCGGAGCGCCTCGGCGATCTCCGGGACGTCCGACGCGAGGATCACCTCGGTGCCGGGCCCGCCGAGCCCGAGGAGCTCGTCGCTGCCGGCCACGAGCGCCACCCGACCGCGGTCCGACAGGCGCCGCCCGAGCTCGCCCGCGCCCGGCACGCCACGGACGGACCACGCGATCGCGGCCGCCACGCCGACGAGCGCGACGGCGCTCGCGGCGATCCAGGCGAGGCGCTTCTTCACGGCCGAAACGTCTAGCCTATCCCCCCTCCCAATGCTACGGCTCCCCGGCGGATGCGCGTCGCGCTCGTCACCGTCTACTCGCACGACCGCTGCACCCTGAAGGACGTCGCCGGCGGGTTCGGGACCGTGTTCCAGATCGGCCGCTCGCTGCCCGCGCGTCTGCTCGAGCGCGCCAAGGTGAGGCTCGCCCGGATCCCCTCCCCGTCGCTCGGCTACCTGGCCGCGCAGATCCGTGAGGCGGGGCACGAGGTCGTCGTCGCCGACGTGCGGCGCGGCGAGGCCGGCCGCGATCCGCTCCCGGAGTGCGACGCGGCGATCGTGCTCACCTCGATCGTGGACGCGCCGGCCGAGCGCCGGGTCCTGTCCGAGCTCGGCGCCGCGGGTGCTCACACCGTGGCCTTCGGCGCGTACGCGACCGCGCGTCCCTCCGAGTACGCCGACGTGGCGCGCGTCGTGGTCGTGGGCGAGGCCGAGCGGCTCGGCGCGAAGCTGCTCGACCGACGCCTCGACGGCGTCGTCGAGGCGGGCTACGTGGAGGACCTCGACGCGCTCCCCTTCCCCGACTGGTCGCCCTTCCCGGTCCACGCCTACCGCTACGCGCTCCTGTCGCGACGCGGGCCCACACTCCCGGTGTCGGGCGTCCGGGGCTGCGCGTACGGCTGCGGCTACTGCCCCTTCCGCGTGACCTCGCCGTTCCGCCAGCGCCGGCCGGAGCGCGTGGTCGAGGAGGTCCGCCTGCTCAAGGAGCGCCACCGCGTGCGCGGCGTGGCCTTCCGCGACCCCCTGTTCAACCTGGACCGGGACCGCGTCCGCGCCCTCGCGCGCGGCCTCGCGCCGCTCGACGTCCGGTTCAGCGCCGAGATGCGCGCCGACCACCTCGACGAGGTGCTCCTCGCCGAGCTCCGGGACGCGGGGCTCCGGAGCCTCGAGATGGGCGTCGAGAGCGTCGACCGGGCGATGCTCGCCCGGGAGCGGCGGAGCCCGCCAGCGGCCGAGCACGTCGAGCGGGTCGTCGAGGCAGCGCACGGGCTCGGCATCCGGGTCATCGCCAACTTCATCCTGGGCCTGCCGGAGGACGACGAGGCGACCATCCGGGCCACCGTCCGCTGGGCCAAGCGGCTCAACCCCTTCGCCGTCCAGTTCACGGTCGCGACCCCCTACCCCGGCACGACCCTCGAGGCGCGGGTTCGGGACCGGCTCCTCACCCTGCGGGCCGACCGCTACACGGGCTGGGAGCCTGTGTTCGCTCACGCGACGCTCACCCCGGAGCGCCTCCGGGCGCTGCGCGAGTGGGCGTACGTGAGCTACCATGCGCGCCCGCGCTACGCGGCGCGGCTCGCCCGCCACGCGGCCCGAGCGCTGTTCGACTGACCCCGGAGGAGACAACGTGATCATCGGCGTACCCAAGGAGATCAAGACCCGCGAGTACCGCGTCGGCATCAACCCCGGCGGCGTGCGCGCCCTGACGCAGGGCGGCCACCAGGTGCTCGTGCAGAGAGGCGCCGGCGTGGGATCCGGCATCTCCGACGACGACTTCCGTGCGGCGGGCGCGACGATCGTCGAGACGGCGGCCGACGCCTGGGCTGCCGAGATGGTCATGAAGGTGAAGGAGCCGCTGCCGGAGGAGTACGGGTACTTCCGCCCGGGGCTGATCCTCTACACCTACCTGCACCTCGCGCCGCTCCCCGAGCTCACGCACGAGCTGATGCAGAAGAAGGTGCGCGCGGTCGCCTACGAGACGGTCGAGCTCGAGGACGGATCGTTGCCGCTGCTCCGGCCCATGAGCGAGGTGGCCGGGAGGATCGCCGTGCAGGTCGGCGCGACGACGCTCGAGAAGCAGCACGGGGGCAAGGGCATCCTCCTCGGCGGTGTGCCGGGGACGCGGCGCGGGCGCGTGGTGATCATCGGCGGCGGCATCGTGGGCTCGAACGCCGCCCGGATCGCCGTGGGCATGGGGGCGCACGTGACGGTGCTCGACGTCGACCACGAGCGGATGGCCTACCTCGAGGACGTCTTCCAGGGCGCCATCGAGACGCTCTACTCGAACCCGCACACGATCGAGGGCACGGTGGCCCAGGCCGATCTGGTCATCGGCGCGGTGCTGGTCGCGGGCGCCAAGACCCCGGTGCTGGTCGACCGCGCCATGCTGTCGAACATGGAGCCCGGCTCGGTGATCGTGGACGTCGCGGTGGACCAGGGCGGCTGCATCCAGACGTGCCGCCCGACGACGCACGACAACCCGACCTACGTGGAGGAGGGCGTGGTGCACTACTGCGTCGCCAACATGCCGGGCGCCGTCGCGCACACGAGCACGTTCGCGCTCACGAACGTGACGCTCCGGTACGCCCAGGAGATCGCCGGCAAGGGCGTCGAGCGCGCGGTCCGCGAGAGCCGCCCGCTCCAGCTCGGCGTCAACTGCTGGGACGGCGCGTGCACCTACCGCGCCGTCGCCGAAGGCGTCGGCGTCGAGCACACGCCCCTCGAACAACTGCTCTGACCGGCAGCTACTGCTCGTCCTCGGCTTCGCCGGTCTCGATGATCACCGGGTCGAGCTGGAGCGGGACGACGTCGGGCTCCGGCTCCGCCGTGGCCTGCTCTTGCCCGCTCCCCTCGGCGGGCGCGCTCGTACCGGCCGCGCCGGCCTCGGGCGCCTGCTCGCCGAACAGCAGCTCGGAGGCGAACAGCCCGAGCACCCCGGCCACCACGATCACCGCGACGAGCGCGACGACGGCGGGCAGGCCCCACCGGCGCTTCTTCGGGGGGAGCGGCGGCGGCTTGGCGCCGGCCCCGGGCACCTCGGCCGCCTCTCGCTCGAGCTCCTCGAAGAGCTCGTCCGAGACGGCGTCGAGCTGCATCGTCTGGTTGCCCGCGAGCGCCCGGCGCTCGTCCGGCGACAGCCCGCCCCCTTCGCTCTCGGAATCGCTGCTCAACCGTGCCTCCAGCCCAAGGGTCGGCCGGCGCGCGACGGAGCGCAAGCGGTACCGGCTCGCGGGCAGTCCACCTAGAAGCTCAGGCCGACGCCGGCAGAAGCCGTCCACTGGCGCGGGAGGTCGTCGGGGACCTCGTCGTCCTGGTCGCCGGGCTTCATGAGATCGAACGTGAACGAGCCCGTCAGCGTGAGCGCCTGGTAGCGCCCCTCCACGCCGACGACGAGCCGCTGCCGCGGGGCGCGCAGCGCGTCGAAGGTGGTGTTGTTGTTGTAGTCGGCGCCCGCGTCCGGCAGCCCGCTCGTACAGCTCGTCGACGAGACATCCGTCGCCGGGCGGCACTCCGTGAACGCGTCGGTGTCGGGCGTCAGGTCCACGAGCTCGCTGTCCGCGAAGATCCAGGCGATCTGGTAGGCGACGATCGGTGTGATGGTCCCGGTGCCCGCGAGCGTGATCCGCTTCGAGATGACGAAGTCGAGGGTCGGCACGGTCAGGTTGAACTCGGGCTCCCCGACCATCGTGTTCACCATCCCGCGCACCGCGAGGTCGGGCAGGATCCCGAGGCCCGTCCGGAACCCCTCGAACAGCGCCCACTTCACCTCGACGCCCCAGGCCCAGTACGAGGTGTCGACGAGCTTCGCGAACGAGGTGCCGAGCTCGAAGCCGAAGGGGAAGCCTTTGCGGATGGCGAGCCGGCTCCAGAGGAGCGTGCTGCTCGGGAAGCGGTTCTCGGTGAGCGAGTCGGCGTCGCCCTCGGTGCCGCGGTGCCAGTAGTCCGCCCCCGAGTCGATGGGGGTGATCCAGCCCTCGACGCCGATGTAGAGGCCGCCGTAGCCCGTCGTGCGAGCCGGCGACAGAACCGGGGGCGCGAGCGAGAACCCGAGCTGGGAGGTGATCCGGCGCCAGTCGTCCTGGTCCCCGCAGAACCGCTGCGGAAGGCCGCGATCGCCGGTGGCGGAACAGCCCTCCGTACCGGCGGGCACGGTGAGCCGAGCCAGGCTCACGTCCATGTCGTCCGCGCGCGCCGCGGCAGGTGCGAGGAGGGCGGCGACGGCGAACAGACCGGCGAAGCGAAGGGGACGCACGCCGCGAAGCTATCGGAGCAGGGTTGAACCCGTCAAGAAGGGGTCGTAGTCACGCAGGGATGCCGGCCGGGCCCAAGCTCCGCGCTGCCCCCCTCGCGCCCCCCTTTCGGATCGTGCTCGTCGAGCCCGAGATCCCGCCGAACACCGGGGCCGTCGCCCGCACCTGCGCCGCGACCGCGAGCCCGCTCCACCTGGTCGGCCCGCTGGGCTTCCGGATCGACGCGCGGGCCGTCCGGCGGGCGGGGCTCGACTACTGGGACCTGGTCGAGCTGCACCGCCACGACACGCTCGACGCCTTCGAGGCGGCCCACCCCGAGGCCCGCCTCCACCTGTTCAGCGCGGCGGCGACCCGGAGCTACCTCGAGGCGGACTTCCGCCCGGGCGACGCCCTCGTCTTCGGCAAGGAGTCGGTCGGACTCGACCCGGCGATCGTCGCGGCCCGCCCGGATCGCGTCTGGGCCATCCCCACGCTCGGCCCGGTCCGGAGCCTCAACCTGTCGAACGCCGTGGCGGTCGCCCTCTACGAGGCCCTGCGGCAGAACGGCGCCCTCGACGTCACGTTCACCGGGTGACGCGCACCCGCCGCCGCTTCGCAGCGCCCGTGGGGTCCGCGCTCCGGCGGTCCGGTCACTCCGGCGGCTCGGCGCTCACGACGAAGACCTCGTCGTCCTTCGCGATCCGGGTGTCGAGGTCCGGGCTCAGCCGGATGGACGCCCCCTTCACGATCCCGAGGGCGGTGCAGCCGCGCTCCAGGAGGTCGTGGGCGACCTCGCGCCAGGTCTTGCCGACGAGCTCCTCGCGCACGCCGATCCGGTAGATCTCGCTCCCGCGCTTGCTCGACAGGAGCTCGCCCACGACCTCGCTCAGCCCCGCGTCGAGCACGCTCCGGGTCATGAGCGCCGACGCCACCCCGTTCAGGTCCACGACCGAGTCGCAGCCGGCCGCGACCAGGACCTCCCGGTTGCGGGGGTCGACCAGCTCGGCGCTCACGCGCGCGTCGGGGTTCACACGCCGGAACGCGTGGACGACGACGGCCACCTCGTGGTCGCTGCGGGGATCGCGGGGGTCGGTCGCGAACACCATGGCGGCGCAGGCCTCGCCCGCGGTCGCGCGGCCGAGCGTCTCGGTCCGCGAGGGCAGCCCCCGGACGAACCGGACCTGTGGATCGTCCACCGGGGTCTCCTCGAGGTCCGCCACGATGCACACCGGCGTGCTCCGGTAGCGCGGGTCGTGCCGGAGCTCGTCGATGGCCACGACGGCCTTGTCGTTCCAACCGAGCACCAGGACGTGTTCCTTCAGCATGTAGCTCCTCGTTCCGCGACGCCCCCGTTCGCGCACGTCGATGAGGGCCGTGGCCAGGATGGCCGCGAGGGTCCCGAGCACGCCGATGCCCAGGATCATCGTCGAGATCGCGACGACGCGCCCGCCGGGCGAGAGGGGGTACAGGTCTCCGTAGCCGACCGTCGACAGCGTCGTCATGCTCCACCAGAGCGCGTCGTCGACGCCGGCGATCCCGTCGTTCACGCCGTGCTCGAACCAGAAGAAGAGCAGGCCCGCGACGATCCAGATGCCGGCCGTCACGACGCCGATGTTGGCGAGCGCCCGGCCCGGGATCGGCAGGTCGTACCGGCGGGCCACGCGCCGGAGCAGGGCGGCGATGCGCGTCAGCCGGACGAGCCGGACGAGCCGGATCGCCCGCGCGGTCCGGAGCGGACCGACCAGCGGGATCGACCCGAGGAGATCCCACCAGTTGCGCTTCACGAACCGCCACTTGTGCGTCGCCCGGCGGAAGCGGACGGCGAAGTCGGCGACGAAGACCGCGCACACGCCGAGATCGACCCAGCCGAGCGTGCGGGCGAGCTCGCCGGTGGGATCGTCGAGCCCCATGTCGATCCCCAGGAGCACCAGCGCCCCGGCCGTCAGGACGATGACGATCCGGTCCCACCAGCGGGGCATGACCGGCTCCACGTAGAGCGGCGGCAACCTCCGCGACATCGGCCCGGAGGGTACATGATCGGTGGAGTCGGGAGCGCTCGGCCCGCTGCCGGCCCGAGGATCGAGCGGCGGGTTCACGGGGGGGTCTGTGAACCAGCGTTTACGTCTTCGGCCAGATCCTCCGAAAACCTCGTGCGTCTGAGGGGAACCAGGCCTGGCACGACCATCGCATCGGCCCACCTCGACGGTTTCCTCAGGAGCGCAAACGGATGACCGAGCTTCGCGGACTCTTCTTCGCCCTCCCCCTGTCGGCCCTCTTGCTCGCCGGCTGCCCCATCTACGGCTCCGGCGGCGACGACGGCGCCGGACCGTGCGTCGGACCGGGCTGCGCCTGCGTCGACGACCGCGACTGCGGCTCGGGCCGTGTGTGCGGTGACGACGGGCTGTGCGCCGATCCCCCGCCCGCCGCCTGCAGCACCGACGGCGACTGCGATCCCGGCGAGCGTTGCGGGAGCGACGGCACGTGCGCCCCGTCCGACACCTGCGAGGCGGACGGCGACTGCGGGTCCGGCGAGATCTGCGACCACCGCGGCACCTGCGTCCCGGGCACGCCGGACGGCTGCCGCACGAACGCGGACTGCAGCGGCGACGACGTGTGCGTCGAGGGCGCCTGCCGCGCGCCCGACGCGGCCTGCCAGTTCAACTACCAGTGCGGCCCGGGCCGGGTCTGCGTGAACAACGCCTGCACCGACCTCTGCACCGAGGACGCCGACTGCGCCTCGGGCTCGACCTGCGACGGCGGCTTCTGCGTGCCGGACACCGGCGAGTGCACCACGAGCGCCGACTGCACGGGCGACGCGCACTGCGTCGGCGGCCGGTGCCTCGCCGACTGCACCGGCGATGCCGACTGCGGCGAGGGTGAGTACTGCGCCGACGACGGCTTCTGCCGCCCCGACTGGCGCCCGCGCCCCTTCTGCGCCGACGACGGCGACTGCGCCTCGGGCCACGTCTGCCGCGACGGCGTCTGCCGGACGCCCTGCCCGACCGGCACGAACGACGAGTGCCGCCGGTTCGACTCGCAGCTCCCGATCTGCGCCACCGACATGCTCTGCTACTCGACCAACGAGACCATGCCGGAGTGCGTCACCTCGGACGACTGCGACCCCGGCGACGCCTGCGTCGACGCCATCTGCAGGTGAGGTGAGGCTCGGCAGGGGCGCCGAGCCGAGCGATCGGGAGTCCGGGCGGTGCCCGGGCTCCCGTTCTTCGTTGCGGATTTTCACTGACGCTGCAGCGTTCGGCGTGCCCCGACCACGCCCCGCTGGTACGCTCTGCGCTACCACGGGACGGGGACGAGGGACGGATGGCAGGACGCTCGGGAGTGCGCTGGCGTGCGGCAGCGTGGTGGCTGATCGCGGCGGGCGCGGGGTTGATCGTCTCGCACGAGGCGAGCGCATACATCAGCCAGGTCGACGGCACCGTCGTGCCGCAGACGGCGCGCATGCAGCAGTGCCTCGATCGGGCGGGGACCGGCGAGACGGCGGCCGGCGCCGTCGACGCGTTGACCGACGCGGCCGTGCTCCCGGAGGCGTACCGGCCGGTCGAGGATCCGCCCGGGTCCGGCAACTACCCGGTCACCTTCCGCGCGATCGGCGAGGGCGCGGGCTACCGGAACAGCTTCGGCTGGTACTGGACCGACGAGGATCCGAGCGACCCGGCGAACCTGCACACCGTGTTCGGCTGCCGTCCGGGCGGCGTCTGCGACTGCCCGTGCGATCCCGAGGTCATGCGGCCCGGCGGCGCGTGGCAGACGACGACCGACTTCGAGACGCAGCCCGGGTTCACGGCCGGCCGCGCCATCGGCTTCTGGCTGCGCACGCCGGAGCGCATCGACGGAAGCGGCAACGACGGAGACAACTGCGGCAACCGCACCGACACCGCCAACCGGATCTACTTCACCAGCAAGGCGCTCAACGACGACGGCGACTACGTCCACTTCCTCGTCTACCGCAGCGCCACCCACGCCGACACTTACTACTTCGGCTTCGAGGATCTGTTCCGCGGCGGCGACAACGACTTCGAGGACATGCTGGTGCGCGCGACGGGGCTCGTCCCGCTCTGCGATCCGCAGCCCGAGACGTGCAACGGCCTCGACGACGACTGCGACCTCGCCGTGGACGAGGGGCTGACGCGCGGCTGCTCGACGGCGTGCGGTTCCGGCATCGAGACCTGCGTCGACGGGAGCTACGGGGCCTGCAGCGCTCCGAGCCCGTCGGGTGAGACGTGCAACGGCCTCGACGACGACTGCGACGGCGCCGTCGACGAGGGCCTGGACCGTGCGTGCTCGAACGAGTGCGGCAGCGGCACCGAGGTCTGCGTCGCCGGGAGCTACGTGGACTGCACGGCGCCCACGCCGGGGATCGAGAGCTGCAACGGCCTCGACGACGACTGCGACGGCGACGTCGACGAGGGCATCTCGCGCGCCTGCTTCTCCGCCTGTGGGAGCGGCACCGAGACTTGCGTCGCGGGCTCCTTCGTCGGGTGCGACGCCCCGGTGCCCGGCACCGAGACGTGCAACGGCCTCGACGACGACTGCGACGGGCTCACCGACGAGGACCTGACCCGCTCTTGCTCGACCGCGTGCGGCTCGGGGATCGAGACCTGCATCTCGGGCGCCTGGGTCGGCTGCACCGCGCCCACGCCCGGGCTCGAGGCCTGCAACGGCCTCGACGACGACTGCGACGGCGACGTCGACGAGGACCTCACGCGGGCCTGCTCCACCGCCTGCGGCACCGGAACCGAGACGTGCGTGTCCGGGAGCTACGTGGGATGCGACGCGCCGACCGGCTCCGACGAGGTCTGCAACAACGTCGACGACGACTGCAACGGCGTCATCGACGACGGCGACCCCGGCGGCGGCGCGCCGTGTTTGCCCGACGAGGAGGGGGGCTACGTCGTCGTCGAGGAGGGCGGCGGCGGCGAGGACGGGACCTGCGTTCCCGGCCGGGTGCGGTGTCAGGCCGGCGAGCTCGTGTGCCTCGGCGCCTCGAGCCCGACGCGCGAGGTCTGCAACTGCGAGGACGACGACTGCGACGGTGAGATCGACGAGGACGTCACCTGCGGCGACGGCGCATGCATCGACTGCACCTGCGTGTCTCCCTGCGAGGACGACGAGTTCCCGTGCCCGCCCGGACGCGAGTGCGACACGTCGCTCGCCGATCCGGACGCGGGCGTCATCGGGTACTGCGTGCCGGGCGCCTGCGCCGGCGTCGAGTGCTCGGACGAGGAGGTCTGCGATCCCTCGACCGGCGCGTGCCGGAACCTCTGCGAAGGGCGGACCTGCCCGGACGGCTTCGCCTGCGTGCGTGGCGGCTGCGTGGAGGACAACTGCTACGGCCTCGGCTGCCCGCCGGGCGAGCGGTGCCACGACGCCGTGTGCGAGCCCGACCCGTGCTTCGAAGTGTCCTGCGAGGGCGCTACGTACTGCCGCGAGGGCGAGTGCGTCGCGCCGTGCGCAACCTCCTGCGGCCCGACCGAGGTCTGCAGCGACGGCGAGTGCGTCCCGTCGGGTTGCGACCGGAGCTGCGGCTCGTCGGCGACGTGCGTCGGGGGCGAGTGCGTGGCGGACACCTGCGAGCCGCCGTGCGGGCGGGCTCGCGTGTGCCGCGCCGGCGAGTGCGTCGACGATCCCTGCCGCGGGATCGACTGCCCGGGCGGCACCACCTGCGACGACGGGGCCTGCGTCGCCGGTGGCGACGTCGATCCCCCGGCCGATCCGCGCTACGGGCTCGCGACCGGCGGCGGCGGCTGCGTCTGCTCCGTCCCCGGCGCCGCCCCCGACGCCCCCGCCCCGGGCGCCCTCGGGCTCCTCTTC
>JBDIVX010000216.1:0-10819 GCA_039794305.1 Candidatus Neutrinellum sp. | reverse complement strand
CGGACGACCGTCGTGCCCACCGCGATCACCTTCCGTCCTTCCCTCCGCGCCTCGGCGATGGCCGCCGCGGTGGCTGCCGGCACGTCGAATCGCTCGGCGTGCATGAGGTGCTCCTCGAGCCGGTCGGCATTGACCGGGGCGAACGTGCCCGGCCCCACGTGCAGGGTCACGCGCGCGAGCCGGTGCCCGGCCGACTCGAGCTCGGCGAGCAGGCGCGCCGACAGGTGCAGCCCCGCGGTCGGCGCCGCCACCGCCCCCGGCTCGGACGCGAACACGGTCTGGTAGCGCTCGCGATCCTCGTCCGAGGGCGCCCGCCGGATGTAGGGCGGGAGCGGCACCTCGCCCGCGCGCGAGAGGACCGCGTCGAGCGGCTCGTCGGCCTCGAGCGTCACCTCCACCTCGCCGCCCTCGCGCCGCGCCTCGACGCGCGCGCGCAGCGCGCCCTCGGCGAGGGTCACCTCCGTGCCCGGCGCGAGCCCCTTCGAGGCGCGACCGAGCGCGACCCAGCGCTCGCGAACCCCCGCCGGCCCGAGCCGCTCGACCAGCAAGAGCTCGACCTTGCCCCCGGTGGGCTTGTGTCCGTGAAGCCGCGCCGGGATCACGCGCGTATCGTTCACCACGAGAAGCGACGGCTCGAGGAGCGCGGGCAGCGCCCGCACCGTCTCGTGCCGCACCTCCCCGCCCGCGCGGTCGAGCACCAGGAGCCGCGACGCGTCCCGCTCCTCGAGCGGCCGCTGCGCGATCAGCGCCTCGGGCAGGTCGTAGTCGAGCTCGTCGATCCGCACGGGGCCGGATCTAGCACGCCCGCGGGCCGCCGACCTCAGCGCCAGGCCTGGAGCGTCCCCCGCACGGTCGCGACGTAGACGGTCCCGTCGGGGCCGACCACCGGCGCGGAGTCGGTGCGGGTCTCCACCGGCACGCGCCATCGGACGGCGCCGTCCGGATCGACGGCGAGGAGCTCGCCCCGGTCGTTGACCACCAGCGTCACGTCGTTCCGATCGAGCGCGAGCCCGCCGAGGAAGCCGCCCTCGCTGTCGAGCCGCCAGCGGACCGTCCCGCTCGGCCCGATGCACACGAGCCCGCCGTCGCGCGTCGGCACGCGCACCGCTCCGTCGCGCCCCACGCCGATCGTCGTGTTGACGTTCACGTGTCCGCCGACCTCGGTGCGGCTCCGCACGGCGAAGCGCGAGGAGAGCTGATGGAGGGCCCGGTCACGCGTGAGGAGCCAGACCGTTCCGTCGTCCGCCACGGCCGGCCCGGCGATGATCTCGTCGCCGAGCCCCACGCGCTCTCGGACGTCGCCACGCGGCGACAAGACCACCAGCTCCTCGCCCACCGGCACGAGGATCTCGCCTTCGCGAGACCAGGCCGCGGCGCCTTGCACGACGCCGGTGACCGGCGCACGGAAGACCTGCCGTCCCTCGGCGTCGAACCGCAGGACGGCCTGCCCCATGGCGCCGACCACCATCGAGCCGTCCGCGAGGACCAGCGGCGCGCCCCGCACCTGCGCACCGGTCACCGTGCGCGCGCGCGCGTCGCCGGACGCCGTGTACTGGAGGAGCGCCCCGCCGCTCGTCCCGAAGGCGATGTCACCGGTCGGCGTGATCGAGGGCGTGCCGGTCACGAACCCGAGCCGCAGCATCCACGAGGCCTGCCCGTCCGCCGGGCTCACGGCACCGACACCGGCCGCTCCGGCGACGAAGAGCGTGCCGTCCGCCGCGACGGTGGGCGGCGCGAGCCGGCCGAGGCGGAGCCGCGCCTCCCACCGACGAGTCGGGGCGCTCGGCGGCGCGTCGGCGTTCACACGCCCGTTCCTCCGCGCGTTGCCGCCCTCGGTCGCCCACGGGTGTTCCTCGGAGACTCCGTAGGGGATCTCCACGTAGCGCCCGGTGCGCACCGGCCGCGCCTCGGCCGCCGACACGACCGACAGCACCCCGGCCACGACGAGCAGCCGCCACCTCATTCGTCGCTCTCCAGCGGATCGACCCGGAGCACGTACGCCTGGTCGGCGTTCGAGGCGACAGAGCCCTCCGCGTCGTCCGCCGAGATCTCGAAGCACGTCTCGCCGGCGCGCGCGCGCCCGATCGGCTCGGACCGCTCGCCCTCCCCCGCTCCCCGCGCGTCGATCTTCCGGCTGGTGCTCGTCCCGCGGTCGACGACGCGCAGCACGAGGTCCACGCCCGGCACGCCGTCGAGCGACGCCGCGACCGAGACCGCGTCCTCGGCGAGGCAGAAGGTGTCCACGTCGCCCTTCCAGCCGATCCAGCCGCGCCGGCGGACGCCCACGGACACCGGCCCTGCCAGCTCGAGCGAGTCGTTCACCTCCTCCTCGTCCTCCGGGCCGGGCGTCACGAAGCTCCACCGGATCGCGTACTCGTCGCTCACGTTCTCGATGGGGAACACGCCGCGCACCCAGCGCTCGCGCACCCGCAGGTAGTACGTCGAGCCGCTCAGCGGGAAGTTCGGGACGAGCTCCGGCGCGCCCACGCCGCCGCTGTCGGCGCTCAGCACCGGCGCGTCGATCCCGGCGCGGACGACGTCGACGACGAGGTCCAGGTTGGGCAGCTCGGAGACCTCGATCCGGATCGACCGTCGCTCGCCGCCCGGGTTGTCGATGACGTACACGTCCGCGTCGCCGATGGACACGCTCTGCCGGCGCCCGAGCTTGCCCCTCACGGTCACTCCGGCCGGCAACGGATCGGCCTCGGCCGGCTCGTCGTTGGGCTCGCTCTCCACCGTGGGGACCTGCGCCGGTGCGCTCTGTTGCCAGAGCCACCAACCGCCGGCTCCAGCGCCCGCGACGAGCAGGGACAGGACCACGCCGCCGAGCCGGCTCTTCCTCCGGATTCGCCGCTCGTACTGGTCCACGTCGCCGCGCGTCGCCACCTGCACGACGGCGCGCCGCCCCGACGCGGTCGCGAGCTCGTGCGCGCCACGCGGATGGCTCAGGCCCGACTCGCTCACCTCCTCGCCGATCGAGACGAGGTAGTCGAGCAGGTCCTGCTTGAGGTCGTCCATCCGTGGGTAGCGCTCCGCGGCGTCCTTCTGCATGGCCTTGAGGACGATGCGGTCGGCGTCGGGCGGCAGGTCCTGCCGCGCGGCGCGCTCGGACGGTGGTATCACCTGCTCCGTGAGGTGCTTGGTGAGCACCCCCATGGGCGACGACGCCCAGAACGGCGGCACGCCGGCGATCGCCTTGTAGATCATGGCTCCGACCGAGTAGACGTCCGAGCGCTGGTCGACGCTCTCGCCTCGGATGTGCTCCGGGGCCATGTAGTACGGCGTCCCGATGATCGACCCCGCGCGGGTGAGCGTGTGCCCCGCGTCCTGGTGGCGCAGCTTCGCGAGCCCGAAGTCGAGCACCTTCACCTGATCGGGCCGATCCCGGCCCTGGACGACCATCACGTTCTCGGGCTTGAGGTCGCGGTGGATGATGCCGTTCGCGTGCGCCTCGGCGACGGAGGCGCACACCTGCGCGCAGATCCGTGCGACGCGCGCGAAGGAGAGCGGCCCCTCGAGCTGGATGATCTGCCCGAAGTCGCGCCCCTCGAGGTACTCCATCACCAGGTACATGAGGCCCTGGTCACGGCCGAAGTCGAAGATCTGCACCGTGTTGGAGTGGCTCAGGTGCGACGCGGCCTCCGCCTCGCGCTTGAAGCGCTTGACCACGTCTCGCTCGCGCGCGAGCTCGCCGTGCAGGAGCTTCATCGCCATCAGCTTGCCGATGTGGACGTGCTCGACCTTGTAGACGACCCCCATGCCGCCACGCCCGATGAGCGACACGATCCGGTACCGGTCCGCGATCGTCCGCCCGATGAGCGGGTCGGCGATCGAGCCCGGCTGGGCCTCCGCGATCTCGTCGTCGCGGATGAGCTGCAGGCCGCACGCCGCGCAGAACCGAGAGTCGCCCGGGTTCTGCCGTCCACAGGCGGGACAGGGCGAGAGCTCGGCCGTCTCGGCGTGTTCGACCGTCATGCGTCAGGTCATCGTTCGAGGGGGAGCAGGAAGTGGGCGTCCACGCGCGGGACGGTGATCACGCGGTTGCTCTCCGACCGGAACTGCTGCTCGCCCCCCACGGTGCCGAGCACGCGGACCCAGTCGTCGGCGGTTACCTCTGCGGCTGCCGGATAGCTGACCCACAGCGGGCAGCGCTGGCCTCGCGGGCAGTCGCGCACGAGGATCTGTACGTCGCTGCGGCCGCCCTGCACGTTGACGTTGTAGACGCGGCCCTCGATCGCGATGCGCTGGCCTCGGTAGATGCTCGGGTTCTGCTGGATGCGGGCGTAGCTCATCCCGTCGTCGGGCTCGAACCCCGCGGCCTCGGCCGCCATGTCGTCCACCTTGCGGATGCGGATGGTCTCGACGCGCGGCGCCCTGCCCGGCTGCCGGACGACGATGCGGGGCTCGTAGGTGCGTGACTCGGGGAGCGGGAAGCGGTGCACGAAGCGCCCGTCGTGCACCTCGACGGGCGTCGCGTCCACCGTGACGCGCGCGTCCGCGTGCACCGCGGCGGCGATCTCGATGTCGTCGCGGTCTGTGACGACGTCGGTGCCCGGCCGGTCGAGCTGCATCTGTGCATACGGAACGCGCGTCCGCACGACGCCCTCCTCGGGCGGGCCCTCGGGGAGACGGACGCGGTAGCGCGCCTCGTGCGAGTAGGCCGTGGCGTCGTCGTCGGCCTCTGGGAGCGGGTAGGTCCTCCGGCCTCTCCCGTCGGCGTCGAGCGCAAGCGGCTGGCCGTCGAGCGTGACCTCGGACCCAGGCAGCGCGTCGACCACCACGTCGATCGCCGGCGGATCCCGCTCGAGCCCCGACAGGTCCGCGCGCACCCGGTAGCGCACCTCGAGCGTCACGGTGGCCTGCTCGACGTCGCCGCCCGGGTCGACCACGTCGATGACCAGGTCGTTGTCGCCCACGCGGAGCGCGTCCGACGAGAGCGGGAAGCTGGCCGTGCCCCCCTCGAGCGGCCGCTCCTGCCCGGCGAAGCGCGCCTTCGTGCCCCGAGGCGCGCCGGCGACCTCGACCCGGAGCTGCTCGCCCTCGTCGCCCTGCACGACGGTCGCGCGGACGTCGCTCCCGCTCCGCCCGAACAGGAAGTAGGCGGCCACGCCGCCCACGGCCGCCAACACCACCAGCGCTCCGAGCACGCCGACGACGAGGCCGACCGACGGCCCACGGCGTGGGGGCGCGTAGGTGCCGCTCTCGAACGGCTCGGGGAACTGCACCGCGGAGCGCTCGCGCGGGGGGTGCGCCGGGGCGGCCGGCGGGTCCGACGCGGGGCGCGCGCTCATCCCGAGCATGGTCCGGTTGCTCGCCGCGGGCAGGCGCGCTTCGGGCTTCGGGTCCGAGCGCGACGGCGGCTCGGGCGCGGGTGCGACGGGCGCCATCATCCCGAGCATCGTGCGGTTGGTGTTCGGCGCGGGGGCCTTGGCCTGGGCCGGCGCGGCGGCCGGCGAGGGAGCCGGAGCGGGCGCGGGGGCCGGCGCCGGTGCGACGGGGGCGGTCATGCCGAGCATCGTGCGGTTGTCGCGGCGTGACGCCGGCGCGGCCGGCGGCGGCTCGGCAGGCGGCTGTGCCGGAGCGACCCCCGGGGCCTGCACCTGGACCGCGGGCATGCCGAGCATCGTGCGCTTGTCGGCGCCCGGTGCCGCAGGTGCAGGAGCGGGCGCAGGCGTGGGTGCGGGTGCGGGTGCGGGTGCGGGTGCGGGTGCGGCCTGCGGGGCTTCGAGCGCACCGCGCAAGTCCCGGCCGCATTGACCGCAGAACTTGATGTCGGTGGGGACCGCTGCACCGCAGCCGGGACAGGGTTGTGTCGGGCCGCTCATCGGAGACGGCTCACCTTAGCAAATCCGCGACGATGCGGTGCACCTCGGCGGTCGCCCGCCGCATCGCCGGATCGGACACGCCGTTCGGCCTCCCGGCATGTTCGGCGTCCGCCGGGACCCCGACCCCAGAGAGGTCTCGCGCGTATCTCGAAAGCGGTGCGATTCCTTGTTCTTGGGAGTGCCGGCACGGCGGGGGCCGCGCCACCGTGCCGACCACGGCTCGCGAGAGTCTGCAAGATGCCGCGGGCCTTTGGTTTTCCCGGCAGGGACGCTAGTCTCGCGACATGAGCCGACTTGGCTTGATCGTCCTTTCGCTGGGCGTGCTCGCGGGCTGCGGCGACGACCCCGAGTGCGTGATCGACACCGACTGCCCCGACCTGTTCGACCGCTGCGAAGATCGCAGGTGCGTGCCACGGGGCGCGCGCGACGCGGGCCCGGACGGATCGGTGGACGCCGGGCCCCGAGACGCCGGCGCCGACGCCGGGCTCGACGGCGGCGCCGACGCCGGGCCGTCCGAGCGACGCAGGGGCACCGTGGTCGCGCGTCAGACCCCCACTCCGAGCGATCCGGGGTCGTCGGCTCACGCGCTGTCCGCGAGCTTCCGCATCGACCCCGGCGACGACGACGGCAGTGACTGCACGTTCATGACGATGGACGGGTGCGACATCAGCGACTGCTTCGTCCCGGCCCCGCCCGCCGACGCGGGCGTGCCCGTGGACGCAGGCGCCGAGCCGGACGCGGGCGTGGTCGAGGCGCCCCACGCGGGCACCATCGTCTTCGACGGCGACGCGATGGACCTCGTGCTCTCTCCCGGCGCCGACGGCACCTACGCGACCACGACCGGGACGGGGCTCCTCTGGAGCGCGGGCGGCACGGTCTCGATCATGGCGACCGGAAGCACCGTCCCGACCTTCTCGCAGAGCTTCACCGGCCCGAGCCAGGCGAGCATCACCGCGCCGAGCTTCATGACGTCGCCGCTCATGATCGACCGCGCGGGCGCGCTCACCCTGACCTGGGCGGAGGGCGCGACGGGCACCATCGAGGCCCGCATCACGCACAGCGAGTCGACCGCCGAGGGCACGCGCTCGGTGGCCGTCGCGTGCGGGTTCGACCCGGCCGCGGGGGCGAGCGGCACGATCCCGAGCGCCGTCCTCGAGCGTATCCCCACCGGGCCCGGCGGATCGCTCGCCGTCCGGTCGATCGCCACCGCGCTCGTCGAGCCGGGAGACGACTGGCAGGTCACCGTCGAGCTGCGCTCGGTCGCCCTCGCCGACACCGGCGGTCCCGCAAACATCTCGATCACGGTCGTCGACTCGACCCCCTAGTGCGTGTCCCCGGGGCTATCCCAGCCCCAGGACGGCCGCCATGTCGTAGAGGCCCGCCGGCCGGGTGACGGCCCACTTGGCGGCTCGAACGGCTCCGCGGGCGAAGATGGCCCGGTCGGTGGCCCGGTGGGTGAGCTCGAGGCGCTCGCCCGGCCCGACGAGCAGCAGGGTGTGCTCGCCGACGACGTCACCGCCGCGCAGGGTCATGATCCCGACCTCCGCGTCCGGGCGCGCGCCCACCTGGCCGCTCCGGCCATGGACGACGTGCTTCGCCGGGTCGAGGCCCTTCGCGCGGGCGACGACGTCGCCGAGACGGACGGCGGTGCCGCTCGGAGCGTCGACCTTCTTGCGGTGGTGCATCTCCACGATCTCGGCGTCGAAGTCGGGACCGAGCGCCTCGGCCGCGCGAGCTGCGAGGTGAAACAGCAGCGTCACGCCGGCGCTCATGTTCGGCGCGACCACCACGGGCGCGCGCTCGGCCAGCGTTGCGATGGCGGCGTGGGCCGCGTCGTCGAGGCCCGTCGTGCCGACGACCGCCGGCTTGTCCGCGCGGGCGCAGGCGTCGATGAGACGGCGCGTGCCGGCGGGCGTCGTGAAGTCGATGATGACGTCGCACGCCTCGAGCGCCGCCACCAGATCGGTCGTGACCGAGACGCCGAGGGACGCGCCGCCGGCGAGCGTGCCGAGGTCCGCGCCGGCGTGGAGGCTGCCCTCATGCTCGACGGCGCAGGCGATCTCCACCGCCGTGTCCTCGCGGGCGACCGCGGCGATCGCCCGTCCCATGCGCCCTGCGGCGCCGTAGATACCGATCCCGATCGTCACAGGCTCACCCCCGCCGCGGAAAGCGCCTCGTCCACGCGCCGCCGGGTCGCCTCCGAGGGCCACACCAGCGGCAACCGGATCTCCTCGGCGATCAGGCCCGCCTTGGCGAGCGCATACTTCACGGGCGCCGGGTTCGTCTCGACGAACAAGGCCTCGTAGAGCGGGACCATTCGGAGGTGGAGCGCGCGGGCGCCCGCGAGGTCTCCGTCGCGCATGCGGTGGACGGTCTCCGCGACCTCGCGCGGGGCGACGTTCGACGCCACGCTCACGACGCCCGCGCCACCGACCGCCATGATCCCCAGCGTCAGCGCGTCGTCGCCCGAGAGCACGCGGAGGCGCGAGCCCGTCTGCGCCACGATCTGCTGCGTGCGTAGGACGTTCCCGCTCGCCTCTTTCACGGCCACGACGCCCTCGACGTCGGCGAGGCGGGCGACCGTCTCGGCGGCGAGGTCCGACGCGGTCCGGCCGGGGACGTTGTAGAGCATGGCGGGCAGATCGGACTCCGCCATCACGGCGCGGAAGTGCGCTTCGAGCCCGGCCTGCGTAGGCTTGTTGTAGTACGGACAGACCAGCAGCACGCCGTCGGCGCCCATCTCGCGGGCGACGTGGCAGAGCGCGATGGTGCGTCGTGTGTCGTGCGTGCCCGCGCCCGCCACGACCGGCACCCGGCCCTTGGCCTGCTCCACGACCACCCGGATCACGCGCGCGTGCTCGCCGGCGTCGAGGGTCGGGCTCTCGCCGGTGGTCCCGCAGGGGACGAGCCCGTCGATGCCCGCCGCGATCTGTCGCTCCGCGAGCTCGCGAAGCGCGAGCTCGTCCACGCTTCCGTCGCGGAACGGGGTGACAAGCGCGGTGTAGGCCCCTTCGAAGATCGCGGCCGCCATGGCCCATGCCGTAGCACAGATCGGATAGGCTGTGAGCGGCATGGATCTGGTCCCCTCGTCGGTCATCACGGCCATCGCCCTGAGCGCGGCGGCCGGCAAGAACCCGTGGGTGCCGCTCGGCCTGCTGTTCCTGCTGGCGGCCCCCGAGAGCGTGCCCGGGTTCCTGATGGAAGAGCCCCTGCAGGCGTCGCTGCACGAGATGGGCTCGCCGGAGCTCCTGTTCGGGCTGGGCGTCACCTTCCTGATCGTGGCAATCCTCGAATCGCTGGCGGACAAGGTCCCGTGGGTCGAGCGGTGGCTCGTGCCGGTGTCGACGTCCTGGCGGCCGTTCGCGGCGGTCGTCGTGGCCGCCCTCGTGGGTGTCGCGGCCGCCGACATCCCCCAAGAGACGACCCTCGCGACGATCTCGGCCGGCCCGGTCGTCGGGGCGGAGGCGAGCTTCTGGTGGGCGGGATCGATAGTGGCGGCCTGCGTCGTCGCCGGGGCGGTGTACGGGTGGATCGCGACGATCGGCAAGACGGGGACGCGGCTCGTGCTCTCGCTCGTGCCCGTTCCGTCGCTGAGGCTCGCGCACTCGTTCCTCGACGACCTCTTCGCGGTCGTCGCCTCCTTCGCCGGCTTCGCGCTCGGCGACAGCGTGCTCCTGGCCGTCGCGGCGGCGCTGTACCTGATCGCAGGGCTGGTCTTCGGGCCCATCCTGACGCGGCTCACCTGGATCCACTTCCGCATCGGCCTCGGCATCGCGCGCAAGGCCATCCGGGGCGCGACCCGGGACGGCCCGATGCAGCCGCGCACTCCGAAGTGGCTCGGGCGCGCGCTCGAGGCGCGCGGCGTCGCGTCCGACAACGCGACGATCCTACCCGGGTACACCTATCGAGCGCCCGAGATCGGCCGATGCCGCGCGGGCTACGTCGTGCTCGCGCCGGGGGCGATCCTGTTCGCGACGCGCATCCTGTTCCGGCCGCGTCTGCTCGTCTTCGACGACGCGCGCCTGTGCCGGCTCGGGCTCGCGACGAGCGCGACCACCCGCAACGTCGCCGTCGTCGACCGCGCCGACGGCGGGGCGCTTCGCGAAGTGCTCCTGTACCTGTTCCCCGCCTACGACGACGAGGTGCTTCCGGCGATCGAGCACGGGGCTCGGTCGGCGGCGCTCGCGCAGGTCCGGGCGAGCTCCGAATCGGCGCGGCGGGGGCTTCCGGGGTACGCCGATCGCGAGTCGTCGGCGCGCTACCTTCCGCCGGAGCGCGCGGGCAGCCTGCGGACGCAGGCGCTCGTGACCGTCATCGGCGCGGTCGCGCTCGGGGTCCTGAGCGGGGGCGTCTTCGTGCCCATCGGGACGGGGTACGCCCTCTCCCCCTTCCCCCGCCGCTTCTTCGCCGGGCTCGCGATCAGCGTGTACTTGTCGCTGTGCGTGGTTGGCACGTTCGGAGCGGCGTGGCCGGTCGCCGTCCTCTACGCGGTCATCCTGAACGCGCTCGCCCTCCGCGATCTCACGCGCAACGCGATCAAGGCGCGCGTCGAGGGGTTCGTCGACCGCCGTGCGTTCCTTCCGCCCGTCTGCGAGCGCGTGTGGGTCCCCGAGCGCGGCCTGCTCGGCCCCGACGACCGCTTCCGCGACGGCGACCCCCTCCCCCTCACCGACGGCCCCTGGAAGACGGTCTGGACCGTCCTCGCCCAGTCCCCTCCCGCCACTCCCCCCCACCCCGCCCAAGCCGCCTGACTAGGGACGTGATTAGGGGACTGATTAGGGGACTGATTAGGGGACGGACCTTAGTTTCTTAGTTCTTGGCCACCCAGAAATCCCCGTCATTCCGTCGGAGAAACTGAGAAACTAAGGGGCGCTTCCGGGGCTTCCGTGGGTAGGGCTTGAATGGCGGGCGTTGTCGGGCGACCGTCGCGCGCATGCGTGACATCGAGTTGTACCAGGCGGTGCTTGGCATCCAAGTACCATGGGAAGTGGTCC
>JBDIVX010000215.1:0-10851 GCA_039794305.1 Candidatus Neutrinellum sp. | reverse complement strand
CTCCCAGCCCGTCTCCGGCTCGCCGGCCTCGGCGAGTGCGAGCCCGAGCCACCGCCTCGCGACGAGACCTGGCAGCGGATCGTGCGCGACGGCGCGGGCCGTCGGCGGCGCGTCGAGGGCTCGGCGCACCTCGTCCCAGCGCGCGTGCGCCGCGAGCGCCGTGGCGAAGCTCGTCCGCAGCCAGGCCTCCCGCGACGTACCGCGCGATCGCTCGTCGAGGTGCGCGAGGCCGGCGCGGTACTCGTCGCGCGCCCCGTCGAGATCGCCCGCGAGCCCCAGCGCCTGGGCGAGGTAGCCGTGGGTGCGCGGGCAGCTCGCCGGGCGGTGGCCGTGCACGATCGCGAGCGCGGCCCGCTGGTGCGCGACGGCGTCGCGGGCCCGACCGCGCGAGAGCGCCACGAGGCCCGCGCAGCCGTGCGCCTCGAGCAGCTCGCCGCGCAGGCGGCCTCTCTTCGCGACGCGGACGGCGCGCGCCGCCATGCGCGCCGCGTCGCCGAAGCGGCAGAGCTGGCGGAGCGTCAGCGCGAGGTGCTGATGGAGCTCGGCGAGCGGCAGATCGGGGACGCCGTCCCTGCTCTCGTCGCTCTCGACGATCGCGAGCGCCTGCTCGAGGACGGCGAGGCTCTCGTCGGGGGCGCCGATGTGCCGCGTGACGGCGCCCAGCATGGTGAGCGCCTCGACCGCGAGATCGGGCCGGCCCGGCGGGAGCCCGCCGACGAGGCGCTCGAGCGGCTCGCGCTGCGCCGGCCACCGGAAGCCCCGCCACCCGCGGACGAACGCGCGGCGCGCCTCGGCGACGGCGTCGTCCGGACGCTCCTCGGCGCGCGGCTCGGGCTCGAGCGTCGCGTCGAGAAGGGACTCGAGCGTCGTGACCCCGGCCACCTCGACCGAGGCGCCCGCCTGCTCCACCGCCGCGCGGACCGACGCCAGGTCGCGCGAAGGCACGACCAGGCGCCGGACGTCCGGGCGACCGTGCAGCGAGGCCTCGATCTTCGCCGCGAGCCCGCCGACGCCGTCGATCCCCGTCGCGCGGAGCTCACCCGTGACCAGGGTCCCCGGCAGCACGTGGCGCCTGCTCCAGAGCGCGACGGCCGAGACGAACGCGGCGGCGCCGAGCGACGCGCCGTCCACGCGCAGCCGGCGCAGCGCCTCGGGTTGCGCCGCGCTCAGGCCGTAGGGTCCTCGCCCGGCCGGCGGTCGGGCGAAGCGCTGGGCGAGCTCGAGGGCCTGCCCGATCGCCGCGCGGCTCGAGGGGCCGAACACGTTCTCGGTGCCGTCGTCGCCGGTGGCGCGGAAGCTCACGTACACCAGCCGCACGATGCCGCTCTGGCCGGCGCGCGGCGCGAAGGGCAACAGGACGCCGTGCGTGGGCGCGACGACGTCGGCGACCTCTGCGACGGACGGATCGGCGCCGAGCGCCACCGCCTCGTCGCGCTGCGCCGAAGAGACGGCGCCCGGGTCGGCGAGGAGCAGGGCCCGCTCGACGGCGTCCACGAGCCAGCGGCGGTGGCGCGGGGCGCGGGCCGTCCTCGCGAGGTCGAGCAAGCGGTCGAGGCGCCCGCCCGTGACGAACGCCTCGACGTCGCGCGGTTCGGCGGCGTCGTTCATCGCAGGGTGGACAGCTTGTCCCGGTGAAGACTCTGGGCCGCGTCGTAGTCGCTCTGCTCGAGGCCGAGCGCGGTCGTCAGCCGGCGGAGGTAGTTGACCTCGACGAGCGACAGCTCGTCGTCGGCCGCGGCCAGGTCCACGAGCACGCCGAGGAGCTCGACGCGCATGTCGCGGTCGGCGAGCTCGCGCAGGTCGCGGACCCATGCGTGATCGCCCGTGGCCGTCACCGCCGCGATCTCCTCGCGGAGCACGCGCGCGATCGCCTCGGCGCCGTCGGTGGGGAGCCCGTGGATGCGGCGCAGCTCGTCGAGCACGCGCTCGGCCTCGCTCGGGGCGAGCTGCTGGTCGGCGTAGGCCACGCAGGCGAGCAGCCCGGCGACGGCGGTCACGATCCGGTGCGTGTCGGCGTCGGCCGCCGGCATGTGCTCGGCCACCGAGAGCGCGAGCCGCTCGGGCCCGCGCGCCGGCAGCGGGGCGGTCTCCTCGCCGGCGAGCAGCCGCTCGAGCGCCGCGATCAGCCCCTTCTTCTTCGCCGTCACGCGCGCAGTATAGACCGACTTGCATCGGGGACACGCCCCGGCGCAACTCCGAGTTGCATTGGGGACACGCCCGAATGCAAGTGCGAGTTGCATTCGGGCGTGTCCCCAATGCAAGTGGTAGGGTCGGCGGGATGCGGTGGTGGATCGTTGTGTCCGCGCTGGCGTGGGTGGGGTGCGATGACGACGCGGAGGCGACGGGGGACGAGCCCCCGGCCGAGGAGGCGGCGCCAGAGGTAGCGGAGGTGCCGGAGGCTGAGGCGGAGCGGTTTCGCGTCCACTTCGACCTCGGCCGGCACCTCGCGCGGGCGGAGCTGCGCGAGGGGCGGGCGCTGGTGATGGACCACGGCGTGCCCGGCGGCGCGAAGTACACGCTCGGTGGGTGGCAGACGCGGACGGGGTCGCACCACGACTTCGACGGGACGAGCGCGCTCGTCGTGCCGGGGGTGATCGGCAAGGTGATCGTGCCGGTCGACGGGCCGGGCGCGCACGTGCTGTCGCTCCGCGCGCGCGCGTTCCGCGACGGGCGGACGACCGTGTACGTCGGCGAGGAGACGGTGGCGCACGCGACCCTGCCGACCGACGGCTCGTTCGGCGTGGTCACCGTCGAGCTCGACGAGGCGAAGCTGCCCCCGGGCGAGTCGTTCCTGCAGCTCCGCGTGGCGGCGATCGGCCCGGCGCCGGGTGTCGGGACCGCAGGCCTGGCGCTCGACTGGGTCCGGGTCGCCCCCGCCGGCACACCCGTGCGCGAGGAGGCGCCCGCCGCTCCGTCCGCGCTCGCGGCCGAGATCGACCGCAGCCCCGCGCTGCGCATCCCCTCCGGGCTCACGCTCGGCTGGACGCTCGAGGTGCCCGAGGCCGCGCGCCTGCGCGGCGTCGTCCGCCGCGACGGCGGCGCGCTCGAGGTCGTCGCCGTCCGCGACGCAGGGGAGAGGCGGCGCCTCGCGAGGGTGGCGGCCGGCGCGCCCGTCGACGTGGATCTGTCCGGGCTCTCCGGCGAGGTCGTCCGGCTCGACCTCACCGCCGAGGGTGGCGAGGCGACGGTGCTGCACCCGGCCGTCGTCGTCCCCGAGGTCCGCCCGCCGGCCGGCGCGCCGCCTCGCGCGCACAACGTGCTCGTCTACCTCATCGATACCCTCCGCGCCGACAAGCTCCGTGCGTACGACGCCGGGACGCGCGTCCGCACGCCCGGGCTCGACCGGTGGGTGTCGGGCGCGACCGTGTTCGAACGGGCGCAGACGCAGGAGAACTGGACGAAGCCGAGCGTCGCGACGCTGCTCTCGGGCCTGCTCCCGTGGGAGCACACGGCGACGACGGGCGAGGCGGTCGTCCCCGGCTCGGTCCGGTTGCTCTCGGAGCACCTGCGCGAGCTCGGCTTCCACACCGGCGCGTTCGTCGCCAACGGCTACGTCTCGGACAAGTTCGGCTTCCAGCAGGGGTTCCGCACCTTCCGGAACTACATCCGCGAGGGCCGCCGCACGCAGGCCGAATTCGTCGCCGCCGACGTCCTCGAGTGGCTCGACGACCGGCCGGAGGACGAGCCCTTCTTCCTCTACGTCCACACGATCGATCCGCACGTCCCCTACATGCCGCCCGCGGAGCTGCTCGCCGAGTACGATCCGGAGCCCTACGACGGCCCGGTCGACTTCGGGCGCGACCGGACGCTCCTCGAGAAGATCAAGGTCGGGTCGATCCCGCTCGGCGCGCGCGATCGGCGGCGCCTCGAGGCGCTCTACGACGGCGAGATCACCTACCACGACACCCACCTCGCCGCGATCCTCGACGGCCTCGAGCGTCGGGGCCTCGCCGACGACACCGTGGTCGTGATCACGGCCGACCACGGCGAGGAATTCTTCGACCACGACTCGGTCGGGCACGGGCACAGCGTCTGGCAGGAGCTCTTGCACGTGCCGCTCATCGTCCGCGTTCCGGGCCTGACGGAGGGCGACGCGCGCGTCCCGGACGCGGTCGGGCTCGTCGACGTCATGCCCACCGTGCTCGATGCGCTGGGGCGTGAGGCCCCGGAGGACCTCTCCGGCCGGTCGCTCCTCGGGCTGCTCCGCGGCGAGGCCGAGAGCGCGCCGCCGGTGGCCGTGAGCGGCTTCATGAACGGCTGGCGCACGGTGCTCGTCGGCCGCCACAAGCTCGTCCACCGGACGGCGCAGCACGTCTCGGTCTACGACCTCGGCGCCGACCCGGACGAGCGACGCGATCTCGTGGCCGACCGGCCCATCCGTACCCGCTGGCTGCGCGGGCTGCTCGGGCTGGCGCTCGCGGGCGAGCTCGGCCCTAGGGCCCGGCGCGCCGCACACGCGGCCGAGCGCACCGAGATCGACGCCGAGACCGAGGCGCAGCTCCGCGCGCTCGGATACGTCGGCACGTCCCGCCCCGAGTGAAGCACTTGTCGCGGCCTCTCCGGTGCTCAAGTTCACCGTAGGCCTTATGGAGTACGTCGAGGTCCAGGGCGAGCAGGTCCCCAAGGTCGGGCTCGGCACGTGGATGATGAACGGGGAGGAGTGCCGCACCGCGGTCGAGCGCGCGCTCGAGCTCGGCTACCGGCACATCGACACCGCGCCGGCGTACGGGAACGAGGCGATGGTCGGCGCGGCCGTCGAGAAGAGCGGCGTCGACCGCGACGAGATCTTCGTCTCGAGCAAGATCTGGCTCGAGAACCTGCGGCGGGACGCGGTGCGCAAGAGCGCGCTCGAGAGCCGGCGCCGACTCGCGGTCGACAGCATCGATCTGATGCTCGTGCACTGGCCGAACCCGGAGGTCCCCCTCGGGGAGACGCTCGAGGCCATGCTGCGCCTGCAGGAGGAGGGCACCATCCGGTACCTCGGCGTCAGCAACTTCACTCCGGCGATGGTCGAGGAGGCGCTGCTCATCGCGCCCGTCATGTGCGTCCAGGTCGAGTACCACCCCTACCTCGCCCAGCACGAGCTGCTCACCCTCTGCCGCCGCGCCAACCTCGCGCTGACCGCCTACAGCCCGCTCGCCCGCGGCAAGGTGAAGGACGACCCGGTGCTCCGCGAGATCGGCGAGGCTCACGGCAAGAGCGCCGCGCAGGTCGCGCTCCGCTGGCTCGTCCAGCAGACGGACGTCGCCGCCATCCCCAAGGCGTCGTCCGAGCGCCACCTGAAGGAGAACATCGCCGTCTTCGACTTCGAGCTCGGCCGTGACGAGATGCGCCGCGTGGCGGCGCTGGCGCGGGGGGAGCGGCTGATCGACCCCGAGTTCGCGCCGCGGTGGCAAGGCTGACGCGCCGAGCACTGCGCGGTCCGATCGCGCGGTAGTCGGGGTACAGTGGCGCCATGGTGCGCCGCTCGCCGCCTTCTCTTGCCGCTGTGCGCCTTGGTGGCCGCGTGTGGGGCCGAAAGCGACGCGACGCCGGACTTCGACGCGGGCGCGGGCGACGGGGGTGCGGAGCCACCGCCGGCCCGGGTCTCGCTTCGCGACGCAGAGGGGCGCGTGCTCCTGCTCCGCGGAACCAACGTGGAGGGCGCGGCGAAGAGCGCGGCCGATCACCTGCCGCGCCAGGGCGTCGAGGACTTCCGACGGTTGCGCGAGGAGCTCGGGTTGAACGCGATCCGTCTGCTCGTGTTCTGGCAGGCGATCGAGCCCGAGCAGGGCGTGTACGACGACGCGTACCTGGCCGCGGTCCGGGACGTGTCGTCCCAGGCGGGCGAGGCGGGGCTGCTCGTCCTGGTCGACATGCACCAGGACGTGTACGGCGAGGGGTTCGGGTTCGCGGGTGCGCCGCGGTGGACCTGCGACGAGTCCCTGTACGCGTCCTTCGAGCCTCCGGCGCAGTGGTACCTCGGCTACTTCGAGCCCGAGGTGATGGAGTGCTTCGATCGGCTCTACGCGGATCCCGGCCTGCGCGCGGGGTTCGCCGCCGCCTGGGCCCGGCTCGCACGCGAGCTCCGCGACGGCGCCGCCGTCGTCGCCTACGAGGTGCTGAACGAGCCCTCCTGGGGCTCCGGGACGTCGCGCGACTTCGACAGGCGCATCGCACCCGCCCTCTACGGCGAGGTGATCGACGCCATCCGCGCCGAGGACCCGCGCCCGCACGTCGCGGTCGAGCCCGCCTCGGCGGCGAACGTGGGCATCCCGACCGATCTGGTGCCCCCCGATCGCGAGCGCCTCGTCTACGCGCCGCACTACTATCCGATCGCGGTCGAGCGGGGCGACGGATACGCCGGCGACGTGGACGCGCTCCGCTCGCACCTTCGGGTCGTGCTCGACGACGCGGCCGCGCTCGGCCTGCCGCCCGTCCTCACCGAGCTCGGCGCCCGCCCCGACGTCCCCGGCGCCGAGCCCTACGTTCGCGACCTCTACGATCTGCTCGACGAGGCGCGCCTCGGCGCCTTCCAGTGGGAGATCCGCGGGGGCTACGACCTCGTGGACGACACCGGCGCCCCCACCGCCATCGGCCTCGCCGTCGCCCGCCCCTATCCCGCGCGGACGGCCGGCGCCCTCCTGTCGTTCCACTGGGACGGCGAGGCGCGCGTATTCACCGCCGAGTGGGAGGAGGACGGCACCGCCACGGCGGACACGATCGTCATCACCCCGTCGGTGGCCTTCCCCACCGGCAAGACCGCCACCCTCGAGGACGGTGGCGAAGCGGTCGACGAGGGCGCGCAGCTCCGCGTCCCGTGGATCGGCGGTCGCCGTGCGCTGCGGATCGAGGGGTAGCGCACCGTGGCCCATCGAGGTACCCGACAGGAGTGACGATGACCGAACGGGTGACCCACCGGGGAGGCTGCCACTGCGGGGCCGTGCGCTTCGAGCTGGACGCGCCGGCCGACCTCGAGGCGCTCGAGTGCAACTGCTCGCGCTGCGCGCAGCTCGGGTTCCTGCACGTCATCGCGCCGGCGTCACGCTTCCGGCTCCTGAGCGGCGAGGACGTGCTCACGACCTACACGTTCAACACGGGGGTCGCGAAGCACCTCTTCTGCTCATGCTGCGGCGTGCAGTCGTTCTACGTCCCCCGCTCGAACCCCGACGGCTACAGCGTCAACGCGCGCTGCCTCGACCCCGGGACCGTGCGGAGCCTGACGGTCACGCCGTTCGACGGGAAGAACTGGGAGAAGGCAGGCGGCGCGCTCGGCCACCTGTCGCGCGAGGAATGACCGCCCGTAAGGGCTCCTACGGCTCGACGCATCGCGCCGAGTCGAAGTCGCAGCTCAGGCCCGCGTAGCAGTCGGTGTCGTCGAAGCAGTCCCGGACCAGGCCGATGATCCGCGGGGCCGCCCGCTGCAGGCGCTCCTCCTCGGCGCGCGTGAAGCCCGGCGCATCGAGGTGACGCGAGACCCCGATCCAGCCCGCGAACACGCCGCCGTGGTAGACGAGCATGCGCCGCTCGCGACACAGGCCGAAGGGGATGTAGTGGCGGTCGTAGATGGGGATGCCGGCCAGCTCGCGCGCGTCGATGTCGGCGCCCGGCCGAAACCGGTTCCCCTCCCCGGGGGGCGGCTCGCAGGGATCCCAGATGGCGATCGACGGCGTCCCCACGGCGGTGAGCCAGTTGGCGGTGACGTCCTGGCTGCCCGTGCAGGCGACCTGGTCGTAGTGGAAGACCCCATCGGCCACCGGGGTCAGGTCGAGGTAGGCGCCGAAGTCCGCGTCGACGACGGCCTTGACCTGCTCGACGATCGAGCGGCGCCGCTCGCCGGGAGTCCGGCCTTCGATCGTCGTCAAGGGCGTTTCTGGAGTCGCCACGAGAACAGGACATCGTATTCGGCAACGGCGGACTCGATCCACCCCGGATTCGAATTGGGCGCGCCCGGTTCGTCGCCGTTGCAGTACGCCCCACGCCTGTCTACGCTGCCGTCGTGGGCAGGGCGGACGGTGACGTTCGGCGATGGCGGCGGGGGCAGGCGGCCGCGGCTGCACGCCGGCGAGAGCTCGCGTCGGCCGAGGGCGCGGACCCGGAGCAGGCGGTGGCCGAGGCCCTCAGCGCCCTGAACGCGCTCGCGGAGATGGGCGCGTGGCCCGGGCCCCGGGATCCCGTGGCCGAGCGAGGCGTGGCGGAGGTGCGTCGCCGATGGGCGCGCATCCAGAGGCGTGCCCGGGCGACGCGGCAAGGGTGAGCGGCGCCTCGAGGACGCGCTTCGCGCGTTGTCGCAGGCGCTGGCGGCCACCGGTGCACCGTGGATGATCATCGGAGGGATCGCGGTCATCGCCCGGGGGGTCCGAAGGCTCACAACGGATATCGATGCGGTGGTGCGGGGTGACGAGGTCGACGTCCCCACGCTGCTCGCCGCGCTCGCGCGCCGTGACATCCGACCGAGGATCGAGGACGCCGCTGCGTTCGCCGAGCGCAACCTGGTCTTGCTCCTGCGCCACGAACCGACCGGCGTCGATCTGGACGTCTCGCTCGGGTGGTCCGGTTTCGAGCGCGAGGCCCTCGAGCACCGCACGAGGACACGCTTCGGCCGCGTGACGGCACCCATGGCGTCACCCCGGGATCTGGTCGTCTTCAAGTCTCTCGCGGGCCGGGCGAAGGACGCCGAGGACGTGGAGGCTCTACTGCTGTTGCACCAGACGATCGACCTGCGCTCGGTTCGGCGTCACGTGCGCGAGCTGGCCGGTCTCGCCGGCGACGAAGAGCTGCTCCTTCGGCTCGAGCGCATCATCCGGCGCGTGCAGCGCACCCGGAGGGCGCGCGAGTGACCCGGTGCCGAGCCGTGGCCTGGGCCGCCGCAACGGTGGTCGTCGCGGCGTGCGGGGGCGGGGCTCCGGCGAGGCGCGCGGACGAGGACCCGGAGCGGCCGACCGGCGTGGCGGTCGCCCCCGTGTCGGTGGAGGACGACGAGGTGACCGACCCGCGGGCGCGCGCACAGGCGGGAGGTTGGTCGGGCGCGGGCCTCGAGCCGCCGCCCCACTACTGCAACGACGAGGGCGGGACGGAGTGGTGCGACGGCGAGCACGACGACGACTGCGACGGGCAGGTCGACGAGGGCTGCGTCGACTGCGTGCGACAGACGTGCGTCCGGTACCGCATCTCGGAGGAGGACGCCCAGAGGGGCGCGGGCCGAGAGGGCGGGGCCACCTGCGTCGGGCCGGTGTATTGCGGGCGTATCGACGGGTATGCGACGACGGAGCCGCCGGGCGGCTGCGGCGACTTCCACTGCGGGACCGTGATCTGGAGCGACGGAACGGCGCAGCCGAACCACTGCACCATCTACGGGCGTTGCGAAGGCGGGGAGTTCACCGCGCGAGGGTTCTCGTGGTGACGGAAGGGCCTGGAGCGGTCGGCGCGCTTGCGGCCCTGTTGCTCTCGTGCGGCGGGGCGCCGACGCCCGAGACCGCGGAGCCGAGGTCGTCACCGGACGACGATCGGGGAGCGGACACGGGATCGGGGGCTTGCGCCGAGCCCGCGGAGCTGGAGCACCCGTCGTACCGCTCCGACGCGCTCCACCTCGAGCTCCGAGAGCACTCGGCGCCCGGCGGAATGGTGATCCCGCCGTTCGAATTCGAGGTGCGCGTCGACGAGGATCTCGCCTCGCCGGTCGAGATGGAGCTGACGATCCACGACCCGGCGGGGCGGACCCACGTGCAGCGGTTCAGCCACTCGAACATGCACGAGCAGTGCGACCCCTACTGCGACCCGGTGGTCGGTGGGCCCGAGTGCCCTCCGCGGCGCTGCTGGATGGAGCGGTACCGGCCGCCGGCCATCCGCATCGACCCCGCGGTCTACCGAGGCTCGACGCCAGGCGTGTGGACGTTCGTGCTCCACCGGCTCGACGACGACGACCGCGTCTCGGTGGACAGGCGCCTCTTCGAGGGAGAGATCCTCGAAGGCGAGGACTGCGAGGCGCTGCCGCTCGCGCTCGGTCCGTATCGGCGCGTGAGCTGCCGGGGGGGCGTGGTCCCGATGGGCACGAGCACCAACTACTGGGGGATCAAGGCGCGCTACCAGAACGGGAGCTGCCGCGCCGGCGCCTTCGCGCTCCGGCTCGACCACAACGTGCGCACGCTCTTCCACGAGGGGCCCTACGCGGCGGCCGGGGAGCGGCGCTTCCCCGAGGGCGAGGTCCACGAGCTCGAGGTCGACGGCGTCACCGCGCGGGCCTGGCTCGCGCACCACCACGCGTACGTGGTCGCCGCGCCCGAGGGACTTCCGGGGTATGACGAGCTGGTCCGCGCGTTCCTCGAGGTGTTCCCCGACGTCGACGGACCGGCGCGACGGATCCCGAGCTGCGACGAGACGGGCGCGGTGACCGAGCGCACCGTGCCGCCGGTGCCCATCGATCACCTGCGGCGAGACGCGCGGTTCTTCACCCACTTCGAAGGCAACCGCCCGTCCGGCGCCCGCCTCGGCTTCCACGACCAGCACCCGCTCGCGCGCGCCGGCCTGCGGCGCCACGAGATCGTGCACACGATCGACGGCGAGCGGGTGCGCGATCGCCGCGACCTGATGGCGAAGCTCGAGCGCATGACGCGGCCCGGACGGATGGAGATCGTGGTCTCGCGCCAGCGGGTCAGCCACGCCCGCTGCGTCCGGCTGCGGATCGACGGGAACGCGGGGCTGCCCGACGATCCCGACATCGAGCCTCCTCCGCCTCCGCCTCCGCCTCCCCCCCCGCCCCCGCCGCCCTCGACCGAGCCGCGGCGGGGCCGTCATTGCGAGCGCCGGTCGAACGAGTGCTGGGACTGCGTGGAGTTTCCGTTCCCCGCCGAGATCGGCTGTGACGGCGGCTGC
>JBDIVX010000214.1:0-10909 GCA_039794305.1 Candidatus Neutrinellum sp. | reverse complement strand
CGGCGTACGAGCGGATCAAGCTCGCGCGGAGCACTGCGGCGCTCGACCGGATCGCCGAGGCGGTGCAGCGGGGGGAGATCGGGTTTCAGGCGGGCCGGTTGCTCGCGCGGGTGGCGACGCGGGAGACTGAGAAGGCCTGGGTCGAGCGGGCGACGCGGCGGACGTACAAGCACCTGAAGGAAGAAGTCGAGCTGGTCGAACGGGACATGCGGCTCTACGGGCAGGGCGCCGACAGGTCCCCGCCCGACGACGCGCGGCTCGAGGCGTTCTTCCGGTTCCGTCGGCGGGTGCGGAGCGGCGAGGCGTTCCGGGAGGCCGTGGAGAAGGACGAGGACCCGCGCTTCGGGCCCGAAGCTGCGAATGAGAACGCCGGGGAAAACGGGTCTGTCCAGATGTCCGCGCGCCGCGGGGAGGTGACGCTGCGGTTTGCGCTGGAGGACGAGCTGTACCTGCTCTACAAGCTCATCGAGGGGGCGTTCAGTGAGACGGAGCTGGCCGCCGAGGACAGCTTCATCGGGTTTCTGGCGTCGAACTACTGGCGCACGTGGTACCCGATGCTCGGGGGCTCGGGGGTGTGCGAGGAGATCTTCGCCCGCGACGGGCACGAGTGCTCGACGCCGGTGTGCTTCAGCAAGCAGCCGACCTGGCACCACATCGTGTATCGCTCGCACGGCGGGGGCGACGAGCCGTCGAACGGGACGAGCCCGTGCTGGCCGTGCCATGGTGAGGGGATCCACGAGGGGAAGATCCGGGTGGCGGGTGAGGCGCCCAATGGGCTCGTGTGGACGTTCGGGCGCCGGCCCTGGATGGAGGTGCTAGGGCGGGAGAAGCGGCTGCTCCGATGACCGGGCGTGGCCCCGGCTGCGCGCGCGGGCGCGCCAACGTAGGAAGAGGGAATTCGTCAGCCCGGCGAGGGCTCGGCCCAGGCGCCCGGATGCGCGGCACTGGCGCCCCGGGCCGCGTTCTGAGAAAGATCGGGTGCTCTGCCCACTCACGCGCGGACCCACACGATCGAGGGGTGAAAACCATGCGCTCACGCGGACTTTTCTTTCCGATCCTCGTCTCCCTGCTCGCGGCCGGCTGCGGCGGAGGAGGAGGGACCTCACGCGACGCCGGTGCAGGGACCGACGCGGCGCCGAGCGACGGGGGCGCGACCGACGCCCCGCCGACGCCCGACGGGGGGAGCCCCGGCGACGGCGGAGCGCCCGACGGGGGCGACCCCTCCGACGGGGGCGATCCCTTCGGAGACGCGGGCGATCCCTTCGGAGACGGCGGCGCCCTCGGCACGCCCGAGTGGGTCGAGCTGACCGTCGGCCCGCCGGGGACGTGCGACGCGCTCGTGCCCTGCGGCGGCGACGTGCGGGGCACCTGGGACGTGTCCGGCGGCTGCTTCGAGATCGACGTCGACGGCGCGCTCTCCGAGTGCCCGGGCGCCATGGCCACGCGCTACGAAGGACAGGGCCGCGGGCGGGTCGTCTTCGACGAGACCGTCGCCCACCGGGTCGCGCAGTCCCGCGTCGAGATCGACGTCTTCTTCCCCGCGATCTGCGCGACCTATTACAGCTGCGACATGCTGGAGACCGCCCTCGCGGCCGCCGCGGGCGACGCCACCTGCACGACCGAGACGTCGGGCGCGTGCCGCTGCACCGCGCGCCACCGCACCGAGATCGACGACACGGACTTCTACACCGTCGAGGGCGACGAGATCGTCTCCACGACGAGCGGCAAGCGGTGGGCCTTCTGCATCGAGGGCGACGCGCTCCGCTACGAGGACACGAGCCCGACGGGGCCACGCGAGCCCGGGACCGTCCACCTCGCCCGCCGGGAGTAGGAGGAGTTCACAGCTCGAACACCTCTCGGACATAGGCGTCGCCGAAGGTGCGGCGGACGAAGCTCCGCAGCTCCTCGGCGTCGGGGCTCTCGCGCAGGGCCCGGTAGTAAGAGTCCTGCGTGTCCCAGCGGAAGACCTCCATCTCGCGGCCCTCCCGGAAGACCCGCATCGCGCGGCGCGCGTTCCACGCCAAGAGCTCGCGGAACTGCGTATGGGTCCGGAAGTAGTCGGGGTCGTGCGCCTCGACGGCCATGCCGAGGGCCATGGCGTAGACGGTGAACTCGAGCTGGCCCGCCACCCCGTCGCGCCAGCCCTCGGTCCACAGACCGCTCCGGACGCGGTCGACACCCACCTCGCCGCCGTTCGTGTACGCGATCCACTCGTCGAACACGTAGAGCGGCGTGTCGTCCCACGAGGAGGAGCCGGTGATGTAGAGGTCGAACCGTGAGCCGCGCAGGCTCGCCGGCACGTACGCCGCGACCCGCGACTTGCGGATGGCAGGCTCGACGACCACGACGGCACGGTCGCGCAGGCAGTAGAAGCCGTTCGCCCGCGCGCCGGTGTCGTTCAGGTAGTTGCGGACGTGCGAGTTGATGCCGTGCGTGGTCTCGTGCCCGTGGGTGATCCGGTCGCTGTCGAAGTACGTGTCGCCGTAGGACCGCGGCAGGTGCCGGACGATGTCCGTGAGCACGCTCCCCCACGCAGCGTCGTCCGCGGTGTGCTGCTCGGGCCAGTCGATCCAGCGCACGCCGTCGCCGGGGCCGGGCCCGCCGGGCGTGCCGGCGTCGTGCGTGCCCTCCCCGGCGCCCGTGTCGCGAGCGCCGGCGTCACGCGGCGGGGCGAGCGCGCCCGCGTCGGACCCGGGCGCCGTTGCGTCACGCTCGGGCGCGGTCCCGCCGTCCACGAGCCTCAGGCCGGGTCCGGCATCGCCCTCGCCTCCGCGTGTGGTCGGCGGTCCGGTGATCTCGCTGGCGCACGCCGCGAGCATCAGCGCGGCGAGCGCGTGGGCGTGAGAAGCCGATCGCATGCGTGAGCGCCCCATCAAACGCCGTGCCACCGGTTCTGCTGCCGAGATCCGGCCGGTCTTCGGGCCTCGGACGGCGCCCGGAGCGCGCCGCGCTCCCCCCCGGTTGCATCCGTCGAGCCGCCCGGCGCACCATCGGGTGATGGCGACCGCCGCACGCGCCACCCTCCTCACCGTCCTGGCGCTCGCGGGTGGCTGCGCGCTCGCACGCTCGGGCCTCGGAGACGGAGAAGGCGGGACGGCGCCGCCCGTGGACGCGGGGCGCGACGGCGGACCCCCGCGCGACGGCTCGGCCGGCACCGACTCCGGGCTCGACGCCGGCCGGCTCGACGCAGGCCGCCTCGACGCGGGCTTCGACGCCGGGCGGCTCGACGCAGGCCGCCTCGACGCGGGCTTCGACGCCGGGCCCGGCCCGTGCCCCGGCGCGTGCTCGGCGGGCGCCGAGCAGACCGAGCCCTGCGGCGACTGCGGGATGCGAACGCGGTCGTGCACCGCGAGCTGCACGTGGGGCGCGTGGGGAGCGTGCACGGGCGAGGGGGCGTGCGCGCCGGGCACCGTCGAGATGGGCGCCGCGTGCGGCAGGTGCGGCACCTCGCAGCGCACCTGCCAGGACGACTGCAACTGGGGCAGCTCCACGTGCACCGGCGAGGGAGTCTGCTCGCCCGGCGCCTCGGACACGACGTCGTGCGGCCGGTGCGACAACGGGACGGTGACGCGGACGTGCACCACGGCCTGCACCTGGAGCAGCACGGGCATGTGCACGGGCGAGGTCTACTGCACGTACGGGAGCATCGTCCGCTGCCCCGGCGGGTGGAGCGGCAGCTATCAGTGCTGCTCCGACGGCGACTGGGAGAGGGGCGGCTGCTGAGAAGCGATCACTCGCCTTGTTGCCAGCACCGCAGCGGCCGGCCGAGGCCGAGCTGGACGAAGCAGCGGTTGCACGAGCAGCAGGTCGCCTCGGGCGACCGCCCCTCGCGCCAGAGCCGAGGCAGGTGCGGCTGGCGCACGAGCGGACGCGCCAGGGACACCATCGCGACGGGCGTCTCTTCGACGATCCGGCGGGCGGTCTCGAGCGAGCGGATCCCGCCGACGCAGATCACCGGGATCGAGAGCGACTCGGCGAACCGCCGCGCGAGCGGGAGGAAGTAGGCCTCCTCGCGCAGGGCGACCGAGCGCCCGACCGCGCGCAGGTACGGCCCGACGAACGGCAAGGCGGGGCGGAGGAACGGCAGCTCCTGCGCGAGGAACTCCTTGCCGAGGTCGACCGGGATCTCGCCGCGGTTCGGGTAGCAGCCGAGCCCCACGTCCGCCGTTCCGGCGGAGACCTCCACCGCCACGACCCCGACCGCCTCGAGGCGCCTGGCGACGTGCACGGCTTCGCCCACCGTGAGCCCCTCGGGGACGCCGTCGTGCGCGTTGAGCTTCACGGCGACCGGGAAGTCGCGGCCCGCCGCGCGGTGGATCTCTTCGCAGACCTCCTCGAGGAACGCGACGCGCCGGTAGAAGCTCCCGCCCCACCGGTCGGTGCGCCGGTTGTGCAGAGGGCTCACGAGCCGGGACAGGAGGTAGCCGTGGGCCGCGTGGAGCTGCACGCCGTCGAAGCCGGCCTCCCGCGCGCGGCGCGACGCGCTGCCGAAGTCGCGCGCGAGCGCGCAGAGCTCGTCGTCGCGGATGGCCCGGTGACGGAGCATGTTCGTCCGGCTCAGGCCAGGCGAGACGGCGACCGCGCCGAGCCGCCGCGCCTTCGCCCGCGGGAGCTGCGGCGGCGCGTGACAGAGCTGCGCGAAGATCCGGCCCCCGTGCCGATGCACCGCGCGGGTCACCTCGACGAGCGGCTCGACGGCGCCGTCGTCGAAGAGCCCGATCTCGTGATCGGTGAACGCGTACCCGCGCTGCACGTGCGCCATCCCCGTGATGCACAGGCCGACCCCGCCTCGCGCCCAGCGCTCGTACAGCCGCGCGAGCGCCGGTGTGGGCAGGCCGCGCTCGTCCGAGCGCCCCTCGGCCATCGCCGACTTGACGATGCGGTTCGGGACGAGGACGTCGCCGAGCGCGACGGGGTCGAACAGGCCGGGCACGGAGAGAGGATTAGAGCACAGCGCATGGTCTCCGACCGAGGATCGCGGTCGAGGTCGGTGCGGATGCAAGGCGCCGAGCCGCAGGAATACCGCGAGGTATTTCAAGGCTCGGCAACGCAGCAGACGCGCCGAGATCGGCCGCGAGCCGACCGAGGAGATCATGCGCTGTGCTCTAGCCTGGCGCGGGGGGCGTCTCCGGTTGCGCACGCTCAACCGAGGCGTCGCGGGCGCGCACAGGGGCGCGGGCGATGCGGCTCTCGACGATCCTCTGCTGGTGCACCGCCCTTCTGACGCTGGCCCTGCTCACGATGGGCGGCGTCGTGCACGCCACGGGCTCCTCGCTCGCGTGCCCCGACTGGCCGCTGTGCCACGGGCAGGCGTTCCCACCGATGCAAGGCGGCGTCGCGTACGAGCACACCCACCGCCTGCTCGGCGCGGCCGTGGGCGTGCTCACGCTGTCGGTCGTGATCGCGGGGTGGCGCCGCGACCGCGCCATCCGACGCGCCGGCCTCGCCGCGGTGGCGCTCCTCCTCGTCCAGGCGACGCTCGGCGGCGTCACCGTCCTCGCCGGCATCTCGCGGGTCGCCTCCACCCTCCACCTGGCGCTCGGCACGTCGTTCCTCGCGCTCGTCGTGTTCCTCGGGACCGCCCCCGGCGCCGAGGACACGCCCGGACCGCGGCGGTGGACCGCGGCCGCGGCCGCAGTGGTCCTCGCCCAGATCGTCCTCGGCGGGCTCGTGCGCCATCTCGGCGCCGGGACGGCCTGCGGGACCGATCCGGTGCTCTGCGCGGGCGCGCTCGTCCCGAGCTGGCCCGGCGGGCAGCTCCAGGTGGCGCACCGGCTCGGCGCGATCGTCGTGGCCGCGGTGGTGCTCGTGACGGCCGTGCGCGTCCGCACCGCGGCCGCCGATCGCTCGGCGCGGCGGCTCGCCGCCGGGGCCGCCGCGCTCGTCCTCGTGCAGATCGGGCTCGGCGTCCTGAGCGTCACCACGTCGCTCGGGGTCGCGGCCGTCGCCGCGCACCTGGCCGTCGGCGCGCTCCTCCTCGCGACCCTCGTCGCCGCGCACCGGAGGCTCGGCCGTGGCGAGGCCCGACGGCCGGAAGCATGGTCGAGCCATGCCGAAGGAGCGCTACGCCACTCGTGAGGAGACGCTCGACGCGCGGTCGTGGCCGCGGTGCGCGAGGCGCTCGACCACCTCGACATCGGCAACCACCACCTCGTCTCCGGGTGGCGTGCCCGGCTCGCCGAGCGGCTCGCTCGGTCAGACCCTCGACCGCCTCGCCACCGAGGCCGAGGCCGAGGCGGAGGCGGAGATCTGGATCGACCAGGATGGCGATCGCGGCCCGTCGACGGGTGGGGCCGTCAGCGCGCGCGGAGCTCGTCCCGGTAGGCCTTCAGCGCCGCGTGCTGGTCGCGATGGAGGGCGAAGTGCGCGAGCCGCGCGAGGTCGACCTCGGGCAGGACCTCGCTCTGCGCGACGGGCTCGTACCGTTCGCCGCGCAGCGCGAAGAGCTGGAAGGTGCCCTCCTCGAACACCCACACCTCGCGGACGCCCAGGCCGCGGTAGACATCCAGCTTGTCGATGGAGCCGTGGGTCTTCACGACCTCGAGGGCGATGTCGGGCACGTCCTTGTCGGCGTCCCGGCTGTAGCACTCGTCCGGCTCGAGCCCGCGCTCCTTCTCCTCCTTTCGGAACGTGGTCGAGCCGTACCCGAACAGGGGGATGTCCCGTTCCAGACAGAACAGCTCCAGGAGTCGGGCGATCTGCGTCTTCTCGACCTCATGCGTGCGCGACGGGCTCATGATCTCGAGCGAACCCTCCAGGTAGGTCATGCGAACGCCCGGGCTGTCGACGGCGTCCCGGAGCACCACGTAGGCGGCCCAGGGCACGCTCTCGAGCAGGATCCGCTGCTCCTCCTCGGCGTTGCGGGGGTGGACCGGGAATCCCGCCGGTGCGACGGCTGCCATGGCCGGATCGTAGCACGTGAGGGTGAGCCGTGATCGCCGTGGCCCGAGCCGGGGCCGGGGGAGACGGGTGGTTCGACTGGGTCGACATTCCGTGCGGCTGCGGGCGGCTACGTCGATACGAATCACGCGGTGCTACATCGCCCCGTGACGCCCGCGCAGCTCGATGGTGCGCGCGTCCTCGGCCGAGGCGCCCGCTGCCGCGGGCTCGCGGCTCGCCCCTCACCCGTACGGAAACTCGTACTGCAAGCACACCTCCGTCGAGCCCGGATCCGCGTACACCGCGCGCAGGTGCACGTTGTCCTGGTTCGGCGGAAGCGGCCCCGACGGATCCCACCGCCCGACGCCCGGAAGCGCCTCGTGCCCACCGCCACCGCCCCCGGGCTTCCCAAGCGCGGGCAGCTCCAGGCAGGACCGTGGCGGCGCAGGCCGGCACCACGAGCGACTGCCCGAGCGCGTTGAGCGCGGACGCGCTCGATGAAACGATGGAGCCGCGTGCCGCCCCAGCCGGTGCTCCCCGGCCCAAAGTGCGGGAGCAACGGTCGACCGTCGACGGTCCGGCCGGTTACTCCATGGGAATGCCACCGCCCGACGGGTTGCAGTACGCGGTCATGTCCTCGTTGCCGCGCGCCGCGCCACCGGTCGACCCACTCAGAATGCACAGCGCGTCACCCTCACAGTCGCGGGACGATCGGCAGGCGACGTTGTCGGACAGCACGCAGTGATCGAGGACGCACGCCTCCCCGGTGGCGCAGTCCGAGTCCTCCGCGCAGGGACCGCAGTAGCCGCCGACGCATGCCAGGGCCAGGCCGCAGCGCGCGGGCTCGTCGCACGTGGCCCGAAGGCAGATGTCGACGAGCATGCCCTGCCATTCGTCGGGATCGCGGGGGTGGAGGCAATCCTCCGGCGACGTGGAGTCGTCGACGCAGACGCCGGTCTCGTCCCCCGATCGCATGGCCTCCGAGCAGGGCGGGGGCGTGTCGGACATGTCGCGGTGCATCTCGATGATGGAGGCATCGTCCAGCGCGCAGTCGTAGCGAGCCAGGTCCCCGCCGACGTAACAGCCGTCGCCGATGCGGTACACGCACCAGCACGTCCCGTCCGCGCACGTGCTCGAGCGCACCGATGCTTCGACCAGCCTGGCAGCATCGGCTTCGAGGCGGGCCTGGAGCTCGGCGCACTGGGCTTCGCAGCCCGCCCCCCCGTCGAGATCACAGCCGGACACCTCGTCACGCCGGAAGATGCACGTCCGATCGCGGCCGTACTGGATGCATGGCTCGGGGAAGGAGGACGACAGGACGAGGGTGCCGCCGCCCTCGAGGAGGCACTCGCAGCCTGGCGACGGTGGCGCCGATCCGAAGCCGATCGTCTCGCAGCGGGACCCGACGATCGCGTGCGCGAATCCCGGCACGGCGAGCTGTTCGACGAGCCCGTCGCACATGCCCGCGCACTCGTCGTCCGTGTAACACGCGACGCCCCCCGTCGAGCCCGGACTCGTTCCTTGGCAGCCGCCGGCGAGGATCGCCGAGACCCCCACCATCAGCACCCTCACGTCACTTCGTCGTGCCATCTCGGCCCCCCGTTGCGATCGGTCACGCCCTCCCGATCCTACAGCACGGGCCGATCGATCGGCAGGGGGCAGCTCTCCCTCGAGGTCGTCGAGGGTGAGGTCGTCGCCCCCGACGCCGCCGCCGTCGCCCTCCGGGTGAACCGCCTGCATCACCTCGGGGGCACACCGAAGGAGTCGACACGGTGGATCGACACTGGGCATGCGATTCGGCTCATGGCCGACACGATCCTCGAACGGTGATTCTCATGTTTGATTCACCGAGATTCCGTCACTTTCCTCTTGACCGACGTTCAGCCTGTGATAGACAGCTTTGTGGTGTCGTCAGGGAGGGAGGCATCCGCGCGCATGCGCGCCGACGACGAGCTGCTCTTCCAGCTCGCGCGCGGCATCGGCCGCGCCCGGCTCGCCCTCGGCGAGGCCGCCGCCAGGTTCGCCGCGCTCGACGGCCCCTCCGCCTTCGGCTTCTCCTCCCGCGACGGCCACGCGCGCGAGAACCTCTCCCGCACCGGCCGCTGGGTCGACGAGTCCGCGCGCCTCGCCCGACGGCTCGCGAAGCTCCCGCGCATCGGCGCCGCCCTTCGCGAGCGCCGGCCGAGCAAGCCGTGCTCGTCGAGGCCACGCGCATGCTCATCGAGCACCAGCTCGGCGGCCGCGACCACGACTGGTTCGAGTACCTGCTCGCCGAGGGCATGGCCACCGAGCCCGACCTCTTCGTCGTCGACGACCTCCGACCGATCCAGCGCGAGCTCGAGCGAGCGCAGAAGCGTGTCGCGGAGGGTCGTGCCCGCCGCGCCGAGGCCGAGGAGCGGGCCGAGCCGGATCTTCCGCACAATCCCGTCGAGCGAGGCGACTTCCCCGACCCCGAGCCCCTGCCCGACGACGCCAAGGCCCTCGACGCCGTCATGGCGCGCCTCGTCATGCAGCTCGCGAGCCGCGACCTCGTCTTCGGCCGCATCGCGAGCGACTTCTTTCGCTCGAGCACGTGGAAGGAGCTCGGCTACGCCACCGACACCCAGTACTGCCGGGAGCGGCTCGGCATGAGCCGCGGCACCGTCTGGAACCGCATCACCCTCGCGCGGCGCTGTCAGAACCTGCGCGCGTTGGCCGAGGCCCTGTCCTCCATGGAGATCGGCTTCGAGGCCGCGAATGAGATCGCCCGCATCGCGACGCCCCGAACCATCGACGCGTGGATCGCCCGCGCCAAGCAGCGCACCTTCAAGCACCTGCGCGACGAGGTCCGCGTCGTCGAGGCGGCCGTCCGCCTGCGGGAGACGGGCGGCGATCCCTGGCCGCCCACCGACGAGGAGATGGCGGACGAGGAGGCCTTCGAGCGCGACATGCTCTCGGGCGACACCATCGGCCAGACCCTCGACCGGTTCGCGGCGGAGGACAAGACCGAGGCCGAGGCCGAGGCCGAGACCGAGGCCGAGACCGAGGCCGAGACCGAGACCGAGACCGAGGCCGAGGCCGAGGCCGAGACCGAGGCGGAGATCTGGATCGACGAGAACGCAGCAGAAGCCACCGAAGCCCGGGCCACCACCGCCGCCCCCTCCGACCCGATCCAGATCTCCGACACCGCCAACAACGCCGACCGCGACCTCGCCAAGCTCGCCGACGAGCTCGCCCGCGCCGTCCACGCCCGCCGCCGCCGCCGATCGAAGGGCGAAGTCACCCTCCGCATCCGCACCAACGAAGAGGTCGCGAGCTTCTACCGCGCCGCGCGCAAGCAGTACCGCGACGAAGGCCGCCCGAGCACGCTGCTGATGGCCCTGTGCGTCTGGTACTGGAAGACGTGGATCCACGAGGCCCGGGAGGAGCAGACCAAGTGGCACCCCATCCACCGCCGCGACCGCTTCCGCTGCGCGAGCCCCGGCTGCGACAAGCGCCTCTGCACCCTCCACCACGTCCTGTGGCGCATGCTCGGCGGCGACGACCGGTGGACCAACCTTCTGACCTTGTGCTCATGCTGCCATTTGAAGAACGTCCACGAGGTCCGGTCGCTCGCCGTCTCGGGCGAGGCACCTCACGGCCTCACCTTCGTCTTCGGCCAGCAGACGGAGGATCGGTCCCCAACGGAGGATCGGTCCAACGGAGGATCGGTCCAACGGAGGATCGGTCCGACGTACGCGGAAGTCTGGCAAGCAGCGGATGGCACAGGGCTGGCGGCCGCCGGCGACTGTCCGGAGGATCGGTCCTCCGGAGGATCGGTCCTCCGGAGGATCGGTCCGACGTACGCGGAAGTCTGGCAAGCAGCGGATGGCACAGGGGTGGCGGCCGCCGGCGGCTGTCCGCCAGTTTCGCCGATCGGGGCCTGCAAGTGCCCGGAATGACGTGACCGAGGCGCGGCACGGGGCGTGAAACCGCCCGGCGCCGTGACGGCGCCTCGCATCATCGTGACCGGAGCGACGACCGCGATGACGCGGCGGACGACGCTCCGCAA
>JBDIVX010000213.1:0-10955 GCA_039794305.1 Candidatus Neutrinellum sp. | reverse complement strand
GCTCGAGGTCCTCCTCCGCCGACTCAACCGCGAGCGCCTCGTCCTGCCCGGCGACCCCACCGCTCGGCCGCTCCATTTCGCCCTCGCCCGGAGCTCATCGTGTTGATCAGACCGGAACGAACTCTGGCGCTCGGGCGGCGATGCGAGCATCCGACCAGTTGCCGGGGTCCCACCGCAGCTCGCGACCGAAGCGATCCGGCCGCTTGTCGCCGCGAAGCACGCCTCCGGTCGCGCAGAGCCACATCATCGTGCACGGTGTTCCCACGCCCGCGCCATGGGCCATGGATCGGGGAGCCCGTGCCGAGGCTCGCCGAGGAGCGCGAGGGCCTGATTGAGAACCTCGTCCGAGAGGTACATGCCGGCGGCCCGGAGCTGCTCCAGACGCTGGAGCTCGCCGGGGTCCACCTCGAAGACCTCGACCTTCCGCGACGCCAGCTCCAGAAGGAAGTCCCTGCGGTTAGGCCGGCGATCATCGCCGCCTTCTCCATCGAGACCTCGTCCCGGGTGTACCAGTGGATGGCCGCCGCGAACCGCATCTCCCGGCCGAACTCCTCCGGAGATCGGCGCAGGGCCGAGAGACGGCTACAGGTTCGCGAGGATGTCCTCGCGGCTCACCCCCTTGTGGCCGGCGACGGTGCGGAGGATGGCGTTGAGCGTTCCGATGCGAAGCGCACGGTGGGCCGGAATGGAGATCCGCTGATGCGACGGATCTTCCGTCTCGAGCACGATGTGGCTGCCGGTCTGGTGAACGATTTTGTATCCCCAGTCGCGGCCCAACAGCCTTGCGAGGGCGGCGCCACCGAGGTCCCGGGGCAGCTTCACCCGGTTGCCAGGAGCTCGTCTCGGACGAGGTGCAAGCGAACTTGCTTCGGCATGGTCCCATCGAAGAAATGGGCGCGAACCGCATCTCGGACCGCGTCGCGGAGCTCGTCCCAGGAGTCCGCCTCGGTGAAGATGGACTCGGTGAGGCACTCGGCGACAAAGCCGCCGTCCCCTTCCTGAGTCACTTCGAACACCAACTCGCTCACGCGCTTCAGCATAGGGGTCGAAGGGCTCGGGGTCCAGGGGTCGATGCTGGAGCTCCACCGCCGAGCGGGATCACGCAGAGCGATGAGTTTCCGATCGAGGTGACGCGAGTGCGCCTACATGTTTGGCGTGGCCGCCGTCGCGCCACGCGAGAGCACAACAAGTCGCGCCCGATCCGGGAGATGTTCTGGGAGACGATGAAGTCACCCGGGCGCGTCTCGTCCAAGAGACCCGGGGCCATCGCCATCCGGAGCCGAGCATGCGAACATCGCGCAATGCGAGCGATCCTGATTCTCGTCTTGCTGTGCGTCGGCTGCGACGAGGCCGCGCGCGATGAGTCTGCCGAGTCGGAGACCGTCGTCGAGACGACATCCAACGCCGAGACGACGCCCGACGTAGCGCCCGAGCCTGCGACGCCCACGCCCCCCGCGGCGGAGACGACCGCGGGCTTCATCGAGGCGAAGGTGGACGGCGAGCTGAAGCGCTTCGAGTACCTACCGGCCGGCGAGAACACGGCGGCGGCCAATGGCACGTTCCTGGAGGCGAGGGCGACCGCGGACCGCAACGAGAGGTTCGAGCTCTCGTTGGTCCACCTCGATGTCCGAGAGATGGACTTCCCGACGACCATCCGCAGCAACGTGCGCGCGATGAAGATGGCGGGGATGAACTACTGGGACGCGGAGGGCACCGGCCACCCTGTGGTGTTCAACGACGACTCGTTCGAGTGCCAGAGCCTGGAGGACCTCCTCCTGCGATGCACCTTCTCCGGCACGGCCCATCCGAACCGGGGCGGTCCCGTCGAGATCACCGACGGACGATTGGAGGTGCAGCTCACCACCAACGAGGTCCGCGATCGCTTCATCGAGGCGACGTCGGGCGCCGCCGGACGCGCGCCGGGCAACTGATCCCACGTTCCTCGAGCGCCCAAGAACCGCCGGCGAGGCGCGACGCCGCTTCAGGGAGCCCGGAGGCGCAGCAGGATGGCGTCCGTGCCCGTCGCGGGGTGGCTGTGGTATCCGGCGGCCAGCGCGCCGTCGCCATCCGGGATCATCGCGGTCACCCGCCCCCGGTGCCCCGTGAGGACGAGGACGCCGCCGGTGCCGAAGGCCTCGTCCAGGCGACCGTCCGGCGAGAGGCGCCACACCGCGAGCTCCTCGCTCCGCGCTCCGGTGACCGCGCCCCCGATCAGGATCGAGCCGTCGGAAAGCTGCGTGAGCCCCATCGGGCCGTTGTACTGGCGGCCCATCACCGAGGCGATGCCCGCGTCCCCGAAGTCGGCGTCGAGGCTCCCGTCGGCACGAATGGCGACGACCGCGAGCGGACAGTCCGCGTCACGGCAGCCGGTCGCGTGGCCGCCCACCAGGTACCCGCCCCCTCGACGCCCGAGGAGCCGGTAGCCCCAGGGACCGGAGTCGATGACCACCACGCCCTCGTCGCCGAAGCGCGTGTCGAGCGTCCCGTCGGACGTGAGGCGCATCACCACCGTCTGGCGGACGCCGAGACTCGCCCCGAGGGCCGCGAGCACCAGGCCGTCGGCTTCGGGCAAGACCGCGAAGAACGAGGCCCGCAGGTCCTCGCCCGCGGGATTCGAGACCACCCCGTCGACGCCGAAGGTCGCGTCGGGGGTGCCGTCGGGGGCGAGCCGGATGACCAGCGCCTGCCCGGAGATGATCTCGCCCGCGCCGACGATCCGCCCCTCCGCGTCCGCCGCCACGGCGTGGAGGGAAGCAGGATCCGGCGCGCCCATGAACTCGCCCATCTCGCCGAAGCCCGGATCCGGCGTGCCGTCCGCGAGGAGACGCACCAGCTCGTCGCCGCTCGCTCCGAGAATGCGGTCGCCGTCGGTGCCCACCCCGATGAACGGCCCCACGATCGGGTTCGTGTTCACGAAGCCGCCGTCCCCGAAGGAGAGATCCTGCGCCCCGTCGGCGAATCGCACGAGGAGCCCGGCGATGAACGAAGGCCCGGTCGCGACGACGCTGCCGTCGGCCCGCCGCGCCATGTCCCAGAAGAGCTCGGAGGTGGCGCCCGACCGCGAGCGGGCCAGACCCTCGGTCCCGAACCCGCTCACGGGAGCCCCGGCGTGGTCGAGCGCCCGGACGTGCACCTCGACGTCGGCGACGGAGAGGTCGAACACCGAGCCCACGAGGTACATGGCGGCCTCGGTGGCGAAGAGGTGCGAGAGGTGGGAGCCCCTGCCGCCGATGGTGTCCGAGACGAGCGCCACCCCGGAGCCGTCCGCGTCCATCCGATGCACGGCGACCGGCTGCGCGGCGGGGAAGCTCACGACCTCTCCCTCGAGCACGACGATGCCGGCGGTCGGCAGCCACGCGACGTCGACCAGCTCCTCGGTCGTACCGGGGACGGCGAGGGTGCCGTCGATCCCGAACGCGAGGACTGGCTCGCCCGTGTCCGCGTCGAGCTTGAGGACGCTGGCGGCCCCGCCCCCGACCACCACGAGCTCGCCGCCGTCCGGGCTGATCTCGAGCGCATAGGCGTCGAAGGGGATCCGCGCCGTTCCCTCGTCCCCGAAGTCGGGGTCGATGGCTCCCGTTGCGGCGACGTGGGTGAGGTTGTTGCCCGCCAGCGCGAGGAGGCTGCCATCGGCGCGAACCACGAGCTCGCGAGGCTCCCCGCCTGTCACGGTCGCGACCCCTTCGGTCCCGAAGCTCGTGTCGATCGAGCCGTCTGCCCTGAGCCGCCGGAGCTCGGTGGGCGACGACCGGGCCGCGCTCAACGCGTAGGTCACACCGCCGTCTCCCGACGCGAGGGCGGTCACCCCGCTGATGTCCCCCTCCCAGCTCACGATCCCATGGGTCCCGAAGCCCTCGTCGAGCACTCCGTCAGCATCGAGGCGGGCCACGAACGCAAGGAAGTCCGCTCCGTACTCGCTGTAGCCACCGACCATCGCCCCACCGTCGGCGAGCGCGGCGACCGCGGTGATGGTGGCCCCGTCGTGGAAGTCGAGGAGCGCGACGCCGCTCTCGCCCCAGCTCTCGTCGAGGCTCCCGTCGGTCCCGTCGAAACGCACCACGATCGCTTCGTAGCGCCGCCCGAGCCCGTTGGTGGTCCCGCCGCCCGCGAGGATGTCGCCGTCCGGCGCCCGGTCGGCGCCCCAGATCCAGTCCGTCGAGCCGATGCTCCGGACGCGGATCATCCCGTCGTCGCCGAAGGCGTCGTCCAGCTCGAGCGGCGGCAGGTCGACGGACCCGGCGTCGCTCGTGCTCCCGTCGCCGCTCATGCTCCCGTCGCCGCTCGCGCCATCGGCGACCGCCGCGTCCGTGTCCCTGCCAGCCCCGTCCCCGCACCCGGCCGCCCCGAGCAGCGCGGAGACGAGAGCCACCCTCCATCCGGTCATCATCGAGCCAGCCTAGCAGGGCCGCCCAACCGGATCACCGCCGCTTGGAGGGAGGTCCTCACGCTCTCTCCCCGTTCCGTCACGCCGCCGGCCTCACCCGCGTCGGCCGACTCCAACTGCCCGACGGCACGTGGAACGAAGGGCATGCCGGGGCGCGTCGATGACGTCGAGAGCGGCGCCGATCCATCACCTCTTCCGCGTCGGCGGGAACCGATCGCCACGGTCGTACTCTAAGAACGGTGGGCCGGATCGGAGAGGGGGTCGGCGCGGTCGGTCGGCGCGCCGGGTGGATCGCGGCAGGAGCCGCGCTCGCCTGGTCGGGGCCAGTGCTGGTCCGGCGCGTTTTCGGTACGCCCGATTGGTATCGGCCCACCAGAGAGGCTGAGGCTCTCTATCTCTTGGTCGTGGCGTGTGCGCTGACCTTGGTCGGGCTCAGCACCCTGAGCCTCTCTTGTCCGGGGAAGCAGCCGTCTCGCTGGCGGATGGTGATGGTGCCTTCGGTGGTGGGAGCGCTCGCTGTCGTAGCGTTGGCGCTGGCGACCACCTCGTCGAGCGACTGGATCCGGTTCATCCGATCCCTGGACGAGACGCTGCCGTCCCCGAGCCTCGTGCTGGTCTTCGCGATGCTCGTGGTCATCGCGGACACGCTCCGCCGCACACGGCTCGGCATCCGAGACTCGACGATCCGCATGGCCGTCGCGTCGGGCGTCATCTGGCTCGTCGGGGTGTGGACCAGCGGGATACCGAGCTTCACCTGGGCATGCTTCTCCCCGATCGCCTCGGCGGAGCTCGCCGCGTGCGGCGTGGCCGAGGCGTTTCCTTTCCGGATCCTCTGCGGCCTCGTCGCGACGGGGTGCCTGGCGAGTGCGATCGTCGTCGGTCGCAGGCGCGGGGCGCGGCGCGACCTGCTTCCGCTCATCGGACTGGCCGCATGGATGGCGAGCCGAGCGGTCGTGGACCTCCTCACCTACCACGCTGCTCTGGGGCTGTGCCCGGACGGATCCCTCGGTCCGGGTCGGATCGCCGCGCTCGCGGCGGCGGCGGACGTGGTCGGCGTGGCGGGGTATGCCTGCGCGTTCGGCTGCTGGCTCATCGGGGCAGCGCGCTCCGTCGCCCAGTCCGATGGCGAGACGGCCGACCGGGGAGCCTGGTCGTCCGTGTGGCCCCTCCTGCCGGTGCTCGTCCTCTCCACCTCCGCGGCCTTCGAGCCCCGCCTGTCCATCACGTTTCCGCAGCAGACACCCGAGGCCGTGTGGAACGAGGTCGCCGATGTCGAGCCGATCACGTGGACCGAGGAGACGGGGTACATCCCCTTCTTCATGACCCGCGCCGACAACGTCGTGAGCGGGGTCCTTCCCCGCGAGGGAGAGCTGCACGTGTTCCAGGGCGGAAGACGGGCGCAGCTCGGGTTCGGCACCGTGCTCAGCCCCCCCACCGATCACTTCTGGACCGACGGGGTCGAGCTCGTGGTCGATCGGCAGGCGACGCTCGGCGACCTCCGACGCGCCGCCCGCAACCTTCGGCAGTCCGCCGGTCTATCGGTCGTCTGGCGAAGCAACCGCCTCCACGAGGTGCCCGCCAGCGCGACAGAGCGATGGGGCTTCGTGGAGATGGCATCCCGCGCGCTTCGCGCGCGACGCATCGACCTGATCGCGCAACCCGAACGGTGCGACCAGGACATCACCGGGAGCGGTCCGACGGCCAGACGGCGTTGTGCCCTTCGGCCGGAGGGCGGCGAGCCGCGGGAGGTCCTCGCGATCGAGAGCCCGAACGAGGTCCTCGTCCGTGACTGGCTCGTGGCCAACGCAGACGTGGACGAACGATTCGCGCTCGTCGTACGGAAGGACATCGCTTCCCTCGAGCATGCCCGTTCGGTCGGCGGACCCGACCGCCCCGAGGACCCGCTCGAGACCCGGGTCGGAACACCGGACCTCGTGGCGGGACTCGGAGCGGGCCTGATCCTGGGCCTGCTGGGGATGCTCTGCGGCGTTGTCCGCGAGCTGGGCGCCGTCCGGAGGCTCGCCCGACGCGGCCGCACCTTCGCCGCGCCGCAGCAGGACCCTGACCGCCCCCACCTCCCGAGCTGGGTTCGTTGGCGACTGGCCACCTCGCGCGTACTCGCGGACGCGACGGGCGGGCCGTACCGAGCCCACGGAGAGGTGATGGTCGCCGACGAGCGGACCGCGTGGTGTGAGCTGCGCCGCGTGGGCAGACGAGCCGCCATCGGAAGCCTGAACGGAACGATGCGCTGGGTCTTCCTGGCCGTCCTGGCTTGCGTCGCCGGATTCAGCCTGCCGCTCCTGATCCCCGGCTAGGCCGTTGCGAACGTGGATGGCGCTGGGAGCGCGAGGCGTCCCGCCTTGTCTCGCGGCCGCTCGCGGGCTAGGGGGGCGTCCCTGGTTTCCGCGCGGATGGATCTCGGAAAAGGCCGGTTCGGATGCAAGGAAGCGCGACGAAGGAATGTCTGACGACATTTCGAGGAGCGCTGACGCCGCAGCCGGACCGGATTTTTTTCGAGAGGCGCCGTGACGGAAACCAGGGACGCCCCCTAGCTTCGTGTCGATGTTCTTCTTCTCCTGACCCCTCCGCCCCGGACCGCTGAGCTACGGGGCAATCCGGACTGCTCTCCTCGGACGAGTGAGGGCGACGCGCCTGTGCGCACGGAGGAGGACGAGATGGGGAATCGGAAGAAGAGAACCGCCGCCTGGAGGTGGCGTTCGGCGACCCGGGTGCTCGGCGGGGTGGTACAGCCCGAGAATCGGCGCGCCCAGAGCGTCGACTCGCCGGGGTCGCTCATCCTGGAACGCGAGCAGCGGGGTCCGGGGTTTCGACACGTGCTGCGTTCACGCGCTGCGTCTGTTCGACGTGCTCGACGTGCGCTCGGCGCCGGGGCAGTGCGACAGGTGCGGCAAACGCGTAGAGGTGTTCTCACTCTCGGTCGACCAGGTCCGGGCATGGCAGCTTCTCGACGTGCTGCTGCACGAGCTCGGGCATCACCACGACGCGATGACCAACCGTGGCGGATCCGTCGCGCGCGGCGAGCGGTACGCTCTGGCCTTCGCCGAAGAACGATGGCGCCGCCTCTGGCCCCTGTACCAGCGCGAGTTTTGCATCTGACGACCGCCTCGAGCGCGGTCGGCCGCCCCGCCCGCGGGGCTACGGGCCGTCGAAGGAGAAGTGGACCGAGGAGCCGGGCTGGTAGGTGCCGGATCCCGCGGAGATCCCCCAGACGCCGAGGGCGATGAGGGCGGCGCCTGCGCCGAGGGTGATGCCGCCCGCGAGGGTCATGCCGTCGTTGTCCTTCGCGAGGCCGATCGGGAGCAGCACCGCGCCGGTGATCGCCGAGCTCCCGCCGAAGACCGCGGCGAGGATGCCGAGGACGAGCGCGCCCTGTGGCCCCGGCTCGTAGCGGCTCAGCGCGCGGCGGTAGACCGACGGCTCGGCGCCCACGTGGACGAGCTCGGTCTCGAGCGCGGCCGGGTCTCCGAGGACCGGGAAGCCGAGGAGCACGTTGCCGACCGGCAGGTCGGCGACGCACGGCGCACTGCACAGGACCTCGGCCGCCTCGGACAAGCGATAGCGCGGGAAGTCCTTGTCCGCGTCGTCGGGCGTCGCCTGCATGGTGACGCGGTGGACCTGGGTCGGTCCGTCGACGACGTCGATGACGAGCCGGCCGCGTCCCTCGGGCGGCGGCTGCGGCACCTGCACGGCCGGCGCGACCGCGTCGGGGGTCGCCGCCGGCGGGAGCTGGTGCACGCACCCGACGAGGCACGAGACCGCGAGCGCGATCACCACCGAGCTCTTCATCACGCCGTCTGACGTGGGCACCGTGCGAGACATTCTGCCCGGTCGGCCTTTCGCCGTGAATATCGATTCGGGCGGAGCGGTCTCGTCCTCTCGGATGACAAGAGGTCGTCTCCCGGTGCATCCTGGGCGCGTTCGCGTGCGGTTCCTCCTGCTCGTTGGGCTCGTCGTCACGTCGGCCGGCTGCCGCGGGTCCGTGCACGTCCGCCCGCCGGTCCTCGACCTGCGCGCGCGCGCCTCGGTACGTGTCGAGGCTCGCCCTCGGGCGCCGGTCGCGCTCGACGCGGCCGAGGTGGTCGAGTTCTTCGGAGTGCCGCTCGAGGGCGCCGAGGACGTGGTCTTCGTGCTGGACTGCTCGGGATCGATGGCGAGCTTCGCGGAGGGCCGGATCGCGTCGATCAAGGCGCACGCCCAGACGCCGACGAAGATGCAGGTCGCCCAGGAGGAGCTCGCCGACGCGCTCGCGAAGCTCCCCGAGGGCACGCGGATGAACGTCGTCTTCTTCAGCGCGGGGCTCGAAGCGCTCGCGCCGGAGATGACCCCGCTCGAGGAGGCGGCCCGCGAAGGCTACATCGGGTTCGTCCGAGAGACCGTCGCGTACGGACAGACCGCGCTCGTCCCGGCCATGCGCACCGCGTTCCTGATGAACCCTCGGCAGATCGTCCTCCTGTCCGACGGCCTCGGCAACATCGGCGGCGACTCGGACGACCTCCTCCGCGACGCGCAGGAGGCGATCCGCGGCGGCGTCCGCATCGACACGATCGGCATCGGCGCCGGCCAGGACGCCCAGCTCCTCGGACGCCTCGCAGCCGACAGCGGCGGCGTGTACCAGGCGCTGTAGCGGGCACGACGCCTCGACCGCGGCGCGGTCGTTACCAACGGGATCTCCGAACATCGCCGGCGTTTCGACCGCGTCGCGGTCGTTACCAACGGGATCTCCGAACATCGCCGGCGTTTCGACCGCGTCGCGGTCGTTACCAACGGGATCTCCACAGATCGCCGGCGTTTCGACCGCGTCGCGGCCGTTGCCGGCGGGATCGCCGAACATCGCTGGCGTTTCGACCGCGTCGCGGTCGTTACCAACGGGATCTCCACAGATCGCCGGCGTTTCGACCGCGTCGCGGCCGTTGCCGGCGGGATCCTCGAACATCGCACATCGCACATCGCCGGCGTTTCGACCGCGTCGCGGTCGTTACCGACGGGATCGCCGAACATCGCACGACGCCTCGACCGCGTCGCGGTCGTCATGCGTCGCGCGAGCTCGCCGTCCCGCCCGCGCCCTCCCCGCCGGTGACGTCGAACACTTCGGCGACGAACGCCGAGGCCGGCCTCGCGGCCAGCTCCTCGGGCGTGCCTCGCTGGACGATCCGGCCCCCCTCCATGACGAAGACGGTGCGGGCGATCGCTCGGACGTCACGGACGTCGTGGGTCACCATGATGGCGGCCGCGTCTCGTCCCGCGAGCTGCCGCGCGAGGAAGGCACGCATCTGGCGCCGGGCCGACGCGTCGAGCGCGGCCATCGGCTCGTCGAGCAGGAGCAGCCGGGGCTCGGTGGCGAGGGCGCGCGCGAGCGCCACCTTCTGCCGCTCGCCGCCCGAGAGCGTCGCGGGCCGGCGGCCCTCGAGGTGGCGGCACCCGAGCCGGTCGAGCAGCTCGACGGCGCGCCCGTGGCGCTCGGTCCGGCCCATCCCGGCCGACGCCAGCCCGAACGCGACGTTGTCGACCACCGACAGGTGCTCGAACAAGCCGTAGCCCTGCGGCACGTAGCCGACGCCGCGCCGCTCGGGCGGCAGCGACACGCCGCGCCGGACGTCCACGAGCTCGGCCCCGCCGACCCGGATCTCGCCCGAGGAGGCGGACAGCTCGTGGCCCGCGATCCAGCGGAGCAAGGTCGTCTTGCCCGCGCCGTTCGGGCCGATCAACGCCACGGGCGCGTCGCCGCCCTCGATCTCCACGTCGATCTCGAGGTCGCCGACCCGAGCGTGCAGGCCGACTCGCCAGCTCACGACCGCCCTCCCCGGCGCCCCCCACCCCTGCGTCTCAGGAGCGCCGCCGGCAGCGCGCGCAGCCCGAGCAGCAGGACGACCGCGATCGCGCCGAGGACCAGCGACAGCGCGATGGCGGCGCGCACGTCCACCTCGAGCGCCCCGTAGATGGCGAGCGGCATCGTCTGCGTGGTCCCGGTGAGGTTCCCGGCGAACAGGAGCGTCGCCCCGAACTCGCCGATCGCGCGCGCCCACGCCAGCGCGGCCCCGGCGAGCAGGCCCGGCATGGCCACCGGGACGGCGACGCGCAGGAAGGCCCCTCGGGCCGAGGCCCCGAGCGTGCGCGCCACGAGCAGGAGGTCCGGGTCGACCTCGCGGAACGCGGCCGTGGCCGTCTGCACGTAGAACGGCGCCGAAACCACGACCTGGGCGATGACCACGGCCGTCGTCGTGAACGGGACGCGCACGCCCGCCGCCTCGAGGGCCGGGCCGAAGAGACCTTCGCGTCCGAAGGTCACGAGGAGCGCGATGCCCACCACCGCCGGTGGGACGACGATCGGCAGGTCGACCAGCATCTGCACGACCCGGGCGCGCCGGCGCGCGGAGGTCGCGAGCCACCACGCGAGCGGCGTCCCGGTGGCCACGACCACGGCGAGGCTGGCGAGCGTCGTGCGGGCGCTCAGCGCGAGCGCCGGGAGGAAGAGCCGATGGCGAAGGCCCGCGGACAGGTCGGCCGGCGCCGACGCCAGCGCGAGCGCGACGAAAGGCAGGACGAGCAGGGC
>JBDIVX010000212.1:0-10959 GCA_039794305.1 Candidatus Neutrinellum sp. | reverse complement strand
AAGCTCGGCTTGCCCGTCTGATCGAAGGCGACGATCTCCCCGTCGAGTGACGAGCGCCCCGACACGCGCGTCGTGGGGCGCCTCACCCTGACCAATCAGCGCAAGGTCTTCTGGCCGGACGAGGGCTACACGAAGGGCGACCTCTGCGACTACTACGAGGCCATCGCGCCGTGGCTGCTCCCGTACCTCGAGGACCGGCCGGTGATGCTCGTGCGCTACCCGGACGGAATCCGGGGCAAGAGCTTCTACCAATGGCGCGTTCCGAAGGGGACGCCGAGCTGGGTGCGGACGTTCCCGGTCCGCTCGGAGGAGCACCGCGGCCGCGACGTGACGACGTTCATCGTCGAGGACGTCGACACGCTCCTGTACGTCGCACAGCTCGGGTGCATCCCGGTCCACGTGCTCGCCGCCCGCACCGAGTCACTCGACCAGGCCGACTGGGTCACCGTCGACTTCGACGTGGGCCGGTCGGAGCTCCGGCACGCCGTGGAGCTCGCGCGGGAGCTGTCCGGGCTGCTCTCGGACATCGGGCTCCGTGGGTTCCCGAAGACGTCTGGTCAGACCGGGCTGCACGTGTTCGTGCCGCTCGGCCCCGGGATCGGCTTCGAGGAGGCGCGCGCGCTCGCCGACCTGCTCGGTCGGATCCTGGAGTCGCGCCGGCCCGACGTCGCGACGATGGAGCGCATGAAAGACAAGCGAGGCGCGCGCGTCTACGTGGACACGGGCCAGACCGGACGGTCGCGCACGATCGTCGCCCCGTGGTCCGTCCGCGCCCATCCGGGCGCGACGGTGTCGACGCCGCTCTCGTGGGACGAGGTGGGCCCCACCCTGGACCCCACCCGATTCGACGTGTTCACGGCGGTCGAGCGCGCACGCGGTCTCGGCGACCCGATGGCCCCGATGCTGGGCGAGCGGCCCGACGTCCCGGCCGCGGTGGGGGCGCTCGGGCGGCTGCTCGGCGCTTGACGGAACTTTTTTCGTCGCCGGGCGTCTTGCTGAAAGCATCCGCGGCCCTCGAGCGTATTGCCTTCCAGATGCCCGCCGAGCCCATCCGACCCGCTCTCAAGCTGTTCGCCGCGTTCCTGGCGGGCGTGATCGGGGTGGTGCTCTACCTGCTCCTGTACCCGACCGCGGCGCCGGAGCCGCCGGATCGGGTCGCGTCGGGAGCGGCCGCAGACCCGACCGGACGCGGAGGCTCGCGCGGCGGGAGCGCGCGGCGGCACTGGTCGTCGAGCGGCGGGTGGTCGCGCGAGGCGGCGGCCGCGCCGGGCTGGGCGGACACCGATCCCGACCGGGACGACACCGATCCGCAGGTCCGCGCCATGCACAGGAGCTACGGCGGGCCGGATGCGGGAATCGAGCCCGACTTCTGGCCGACCACGCGGCGGGCGCGGCTCACGCGCGTCTCGGGCGACGTCCCCGTCGAGGAGGGAGCGCGCTGCGAGGTGCGCGTCCTGCCCGTCCGGGCCTACCAGTTCAACTGTCTCATCAAGGTCGCCTGCGGCGGCGTGGTGATCTACCCGGAGCCGGAGCTCGAGGCGGGCTACGTCGCGTGCAACCTGCGCGACGGCTTCCCGACCCGCGCGGTGGACGATGGGGTCACCGGCGAGGACGGGGACCCGACGGTGGACTTCGATGTCCTCGCCGGGAGCGTCGTGGTCAGCGATGCGCGCGACGACGGCCGCTCGTTCGCGGCCGAGCTCCAGCTCGATCCGCTCCTGCCGCGCCTCCGGATGTGAGCTATAAGCCCGGGGTGCCGGGGAACAGCTTCGGACAGCTCTTCCGCATCACGACCGCCGGCGAGTCGCACGGGGCGGGGAACGTCGTCGTCGTCGACGGCTGCCCGCCCGGGATCGCGCTCGGCGTCGAGGACCTGCGGGCCGATCTCGAGCGGCGCCGGCCCGGCCAGAGCCGCCTCGTCACGCAGCGCCAGGAGCCGGACGAGCCGGAGATCCTGAGCGGAGTCTTCGAAGGCAGGACGACCGGGACGCCGATCGCCATCCTGGTGCGGAACCTCGACCAGCGCTCCGGCGACTACTCGGACATCCGCGACAAGTACCGCCCTGGACATGCGGATTACACGTACGACGCCAAGTACGGCTTCCGGGACCATCGCGGCGGCGGGCGCGCGAGCGCGCGCGAGACGACCGCGCGGGTCGCGGCAGGGGCCGTCGCGAAGAAGCTCATCGACCACGCCTTCGGCGGGCGAGTGCTCGGGTACGTCGTGCAGGTGGGCGAGGTGAAGGCGGAGATCGCGGACCCGACGGCGGTGACGCCGGCCGACGTCGAGTCGAACCCGGTGCGCTGCCCGGATGCGCAGGCCGCGGCGCGCATGGTCGAGGCGATCGAGGCCGTACGCAAGGACCGGGACTCGCTCGGCGGAATCGCCGAGGTCGTCGCGACGGGCGTGCCGGCGGGGCTCGGCGAGCCGGTGTTCGACAAGCTCGAGGCCGACCTGGGCAAGGCGTTGTTCAGCCTGCCCGCGGTCGTCGGCGTGGAGTACGGCGTGGGATTCGGGTGTGCGACGCTCCGCGGAAGCGAGAACAACGACATCTTCGTCACGGACGACGCCGGGCGCATCGTCACCCGGACCAACCGCCACGGTGGGATGCTCGGCGGCATCTCGAGCGGCATGCCGATCGTGCTGCGCGCGGCGGTCAAGCCGACGAGCAGCCTGCCGAGGGAGCAGCCCACGGTGACGCGCACGGGCGAGGCGACGACCGTGCGCACGCGCGGCCGCCACGACCCGTGCGTGCTGCCGCGCTTCGTGCCGATCGCCGAGGCGATGGTGGCGATCGTGTTGGCCGACCACTGGCTGCGCTGGTGCGCGCAGAGGTTGGACGCACCCCGACGGGGCCCCCCTGGGCACGCCCCCCCCTCCTGATCGGTCAGAGCGCGCCCCGCCTACCCCGTCGGAGTCCGTGCTTCTCCCTCTATGGCCGTGCTTCCACGTGGCAAGGGGTCCGTGGCATCCTGTTGCAGATGGGTGGGGCTCTTCGGTCGCTCGTCGCCTCCGTCACGGTGCTCGCCGCGGGCTGCGCGGTCGATGCTCCGCCCGAGGAGGTCGCGGCCGCGCGCGAGGCGGTCGGCGAGCCGACCGACGGGTTTCCCAACTGGAACGAGCGGGTCGTGCACGTGTGGACGAACCGCGCGCGGGCCGATCCGGCCGCCGACCTCGCGAGCTGCACGGTCTGTGCCGAGCGTGCGTGCTACTCGGCGCGCCCGCCGATGGTCTGGAACCACGACCTCGCGCGGGCCGCACGGTTCCATTCGGCGAACCTGGCGAGCGCGGGGCGCGGCCTACGGCACGACTCGCCGTGTGAGCTCGTGAGCGACATCGGGACGCGGTACACGCCGGGACCGTGCAACGGGGCCGTGTCGTGCGCGTGCGTCACCGGGACCGAGTCGTGCAGCGGCTCGAGCTGCACGGCGTGGAACGCGCGCATCGCTTCCTTCGGGACGAGCCCGTCCGGGGAGAACATCGCGCTCACGGGGGGCGGTCCGCTGAGCGCGTTCTACCTGTGGCTGCACGAGCCGGACTCGAGCTCGGCCTGCGGCTTCCGAGCGTCGAACGGGCATCGCTACAACATCCTCGGGACGAGCAGCCGCATCGGGGTCGGGCAGTCGGGGAGCTACTGGACGCAGGACTTCGCAGGAGGAGGCTCGCCGGACGGGCTCGTGTCGGGCGTGCACTACCCGCAGACGGGGAGCGCGATCGAGTTCCGCGCGAACTGGTACGACTCGGCGGCTCCGAGCGAGGCGCAGTTGAACGTGGACGGGACGTGCCACGCGATGACGCTCGAGCGCGGCAGCGGGACGAACGGGACCTACCTCGCCTCGGTCTCGGTCGGGAGCGGCTGCGCGCGGTACTACTTCCAGTTCGAGGGACCGTCGGGGACCGTGACGTTCCCGTCGACGGGCTCCTTCGGTGTGGGCTGCGCGGACGACTGGAGCAGCACCCGTCCGGCGGCCTGCGGGTGCACACCGAGCTGCGGCGGGCGCGAGTGCGGAGGCGACGGGTGCGGCGGCTCGTGCGGGACGTGCTCCGGCACGAGGACGTGCAGCGGCGGAAGCTGCGTGTGTCCGTCGGGGCGGACGGAGTGCGGGGGGGTGTGCGTCGACACGACGAGGAGCACGGCGCACTGCGGTGGGTGCGGGAGCGCGTGCGAGGCGGGGGCGAGCTGCGTCGGCGGGGCGTGCGTGCTCCCGGGCACGGACGCCGGCCCGCCGCCGGCCGACGCCGGCACTGCCCCGGGAACCGACGCCGGCACCGCCCCGGGAACCGACGCCGGCACCGCCCCGGGAACCGACGCAGGCACCGCGCCAGGAACCGACGCAGGCACCGCGCCAGGAACCGACGCAGGCACCACCCCCGCCGTGGACGCGGGCCCGCCCCCGACCGGCGACGCCGCCACCGGCGGCGACGCCACGCTCCGCGGAAGCGTCGACTGCGCGTGCACCGCCCCCGGCACCCCCACCGCCGGCTTCCCCTGGCCCCTCCTAGCCCTACTCCCACTTGGGAGGCTCGCTAAGGGACGGACCTTAGTTTCTCAGTTGCGGCGCCGGAAACCGCTCTAGTTTCGTGAGGAGAAACTGAGAAACTAAGGTCCGTCCCCTACCGGAGCTGTCCCCGGTGGGGGAGTGGGGTCATCGGAACCACCACCAGCGGCGGGATGGTTTGGCGAGGGTGGGCTGGGCGGCGGGTTGGGTGCGGGGGGTGGGGGTGGGGGACGCCGCGCGGGCGACGGCGATGGCGTACTCGCTCGCCGGGCCGGGGTGGCGGGCGAAGGTCTGCTTGGCTCGGACGTAGCCCATGGGCACGGTCGAGGAGAGGTGGCGGATCTCGTGCCTGGCGGCGTCGTGGTCGTCGAGGCCGGCGAGGGCGTGCGCGCGCAGGCACAGGCCGAGCGGCGCGATCGGCAAGGCGAGCGGCACTTCGCGGTGGGAGCGCCCGAGCGCCTCGAGCACCACCGGCCAATCCTCCCGCCGATATGCCGCGAGCGCCCGCGTGCTGCGCAGCTCGCCGTCCACCTCGAGCGCGATCGGATACGGGTCGCACTCCGACAGCCAGGCTGCGTGCGCCTCGTCGTCATCTGCGCGCAGGGCGTGACGCGCGAGTCGGCAGCGCACCATGTCGCGCTGCGGCCGCTCCGGCAGGACGCCGAGCGCGATCTCGAGCACCGCGCGCGACCTCGGATGCTCGTCGCACTCCGCGTACAGCCGGCCGAGCCCGAGACCCACCCGGAAGACCGCGGCGTCGGCGCCGGGCTCCCGCCGCTCGAGCCGTCGACGCGCGTCTTGCCACGCGCGCCGGAGCCCCGCGAGCCCCGCTGCGCGCTGCTCGGGCTGCGCGATCATGAGCTCGAAACGCTGCAGCTCGTGCGGGAGCCACGCCACCAGCGGGCCCTTCGGATCGAATCGTTCGAGCTGCTCGAACAGCCCCGCGGTCCGCGCCGCTTCGTCCGGCGCGGGCCCGACCGGGTCTCTCCTGCGCGCCGGGAGGGTGACCCGCGTCGCGCAGTCTTCGCACGCTGCCTCCTCGACGCCGAGCTCGGCGATGACGGCGGCCCCACAGGTCGGGCACTCGGTCGCCGTCGAGTCCCAGCCATACACGCTCCGCGGCACGGCGGCGGAGCATCCGCCGTGTCGCGCTCCGCGTCAAACCCCCGCATCCGACGCGGTGGGCGGGACGTCCCGCTCCAGCTCGAGCAGCACCGAGAGAAGAAAAATCAATCGACATCCGATGCGCTACGACCCGCGCGAGGAAAGCCCGTCCCATCGATGCCGACCCGCGTTAGCATCGGGTCCGTGAGGCCGCACCCGTGGACCATCCTCGTGCTCGCCGGTGCCTTCGCCGGGTGCGCGTTCGCGCTCGTGTCGACCGCGGACTTCGCGGCACACCTCGATCGTCAGGTCCACGGGATCCACTGCTCGTTCCTGCCGGGCGTCGGCACACCGGACGTGTCCGGCGCGACCGGCTGTCACGTGACCCTGATGAGCCCGTACTCCTCGGTGCTCCGGCAGGCCGTGTGGGGCGGCGTCCCGGTCTCGCTCCCGGCCATCTCGGTCTTCGGCTTCATCGGCTTCTGGGCGCTCGCGCTCGCGCTGCTCGGGTGGCAGCACGACCGGCGCGCGACCGCCTTCCTCGTCCTCGCGACGCTGGTCCCAGTGCTCACCTCGGCGTCGATGGGGTTCATCTCGTTCGTCACGCTGGGCGCGGCGTGCAAGCTGTGCATCGGGATCTACGTCTCGAGCCTGCTGGTGTTCGTCGGCGCGCTCGGGCTGTGGCTCCGATCGCTCGGTGACCGCCGCCGCGGCGCCTCGCAGATGGGCGGGACGTCCGTACGCAGCCGTGCCCCCGACGCGCACGCGAAGCACGCCGAGCCCGCGAGCCTCGTCGCGCTCGCCGGTGCTTTCGCGTTCGGCGTCTCGGTCACGCTCGTCCCGGCCCTCGTGTACGGGGCCGCCGCGCCGGACTACTCCGACTACGTGGGCACGTGCGGAACTCTCGACCAGCCGGAGGCTCCCGCGGACGTCCTCATCGCCATCGGCCCGCAGCAAGCGTCGGTCACGGCGATCGAGGTGCTCGATCCGCTGTGCCCCGCCTGCCGCGGGTTCGAGGACCGCCTCGACGCGTCGGGGCTCCACGAGCGCGTCAGCCGGCAGGCCGTCCTGTTCCCGTTGGACGACCAGTGCAACTGGATGATCGACGAGGCCATCCACCCCGGCGCCTGCACCGTGAGCGAGGCCATGCTGTGCGCCGGTGAGCGCGCCGAGGAGGTGCTCGCCTGGGCCTTCGAGGAGCAGGAGCGCATCCGCGAGGCGGCAGCGGCGGAGCCGGGCGCGGCCAGGAGCATGGTGGCCGAGCGCTTCCCCGAGCTCGCGGGGTGCGTCGGCTCGCCGACGGCCCGCGCCCGTCTGAACCGCGCGCTGCGGTGGGCCGTCGCGAACGAGCTCCCGGTCCTCACCCCGCAGCTCTACGTGGACGGCGTGCGCGTGTGCGACGCGGACACCGACCTCGGGCTCGACTACACGCTCCGAAGGCTCCTCGACCGAGCCGAGGCGGGCACACTCCGACCGGAGGCACCGTGAGCGCCAAGATCGGGCTCGGGGTCGTCGCGTTCGCCGGAATGGTGCTGCTCGCGCTCCCGAGCGTGGTGGTGCTGTCGTGGATCGGCGGCGCCGAGGATCGGCTCGCGATCGAGGAAGGCCAGGCCGCCGCGGCGCCGGCCGTGGCCACGGCCGCTGCCGCGAACGAGTCGTACTGCACGCCCGACCTCCAGCGGGTCCTGCGGCGCGTCCTTCAGAGCTGCGGCCTCGTCGGCGAGGGTGGCGCGGGCGGCCGGGGCTGCCAGCCGGTACAGGCGCGCCAGGTCGCGACGATGCGCGGCTCGGACTTCAACGCGCTCTTCATCCCCATGGCCGAGCGCGCCGGCATCATCCAGTTCGACCGGGACTCGGCCGAGCTCGACCCGGAGGACCAGCGGCTCATCGAGCAGGTCTTCGCGGAGCGCGGCGGCGCGAGCTGGTTCTTCGTCGTGTCGCGCGCCTCGCCCGAGGGCTCGGTGGAGCACAACCGCGAGCTGTCGCGGGAGCGGGCCGAGGCCGTCATGGGCCACCTGCAGCGCACGTTCCAGGATCCGGAGCTCGACCGACAGGTGGGCCTCCTCTGGCTGGGAGAGGAGTACGCGCAGCTCGAGGCGGACTTCTGCGACTGGCGCCGCAGCGGCGGCCCCGGCGCCTGCCGCCCCGCCGACCTCAACCGGAGCGCGTTCGTCGCGTGGATCGAGTGCAGACTGTGAAGGCCCTGCTCGCCCTCCTGCTGCTCGTCGGCTGCGGCGACGACGCGCCTCGAGCGAGCGCCCCCTCGCGCGTCGTCGCGGTGCAGGCGCGCGAGAGCACGCGCACGGCGGAGGCCTTCTGCGACTTCTTCCCCACGGCCGAGCAGGCGCGCCCGTTCGCGATGCCCGAGCTCGCCGAGCGGGTCGCCACGGACGACGGCTGGCGCTGGGTCAACGTGTGGGCGACCTGGTGCGCGCCCTGCGTCGAGGAGATCCCGACGCTCGTGGAGTGGGAAGGGCGCCTCGCGCGAGAGGGGGCGCCCATCGACCTCGTCCTCGTCTCCGTGGACGAATCCGCGGAGATCGTCGCGTCGTTCCGGGAGCGTGTGCGCGGCGTGCCGGAGACGGCCCGCGTCGCCGATCCGGACGCGGTCGGCGACTGGCTCGGTGGCCTCGGAATGGAGGGTGCGCCGACGCTGCCCGTGCAGATCCTGGTCGATCCGCGGAACCGTACGCGGTGCATCCGGTCGGGCGCGGTGGGAGAGGAGGACTACGCAGCGGTGAAGCGGCTGGTCTCCGGGTAGGGGTCGACGAGCCCGCCAGAACGCATAGGGGACCGGTGCCGTGAAGAGCGTGCACGCGCTCCTCCTCCTCGCGTGCGTCGCGAGCCCCGCCGTCGCCGGCGCGCAGGACGCGCTGGTCCTCGCCCCGCCGCAGACCGAAGCGCTGGTCGAGGAGCTCGAGCGCCCGCCCGGGGCGGACGTGCTGCGGCTCGGCGTGCAGTTCGACGTGGAGAAGACGCCGGACTTCTTCACGGTGAACTTCGCCGGGACCGCCGTGTGGCGCCCGTCCGAGCTCGCGTTCGCTCGCGACGGGCTCGGGGCGGGGCCCGAGATCGCGGCACGCCTCCGGTCACCAGTGGACGGGACGGAGACCGCCGTCGCCCACCGCACCCTCACGTCGGGCCCGGAGATCTCGCTCGGCGGCGCGTGGACGGCTACGGCTCGCCTCCTCGGGGTCGTGTGGGCGCACCTGTGGATCGAGGGCGCCATCGGCATCCAGCAGGGCGCGATCCCGCGCGAGGAGAAGGGCGCGGACGGCCAGCCGCTCGAGCGCCGCCTCACGGCGGGTGTGCTCTCCGGTGGGCCGCGCGCCGGCGTGCGCGCCGGCCCCGCGCTCCTCACGGTGGACCTCGCCTGGCACGGCGTCTGGTTCGGGGCCGAGACGTTCCCGGTGTACGAGGAGACGCTCGAGGACGGCCCGTACCTCGGGCTATCGCTCGTGCTTCGCTTCTCGTCCCACCTCTTCGTCCACTTCCGCGTGCTCCCGACGACCGACGACCTCCTGCCCGACGATCGGTGGGTCGTCGGCTTCGCCGCGAGCTTCGACCCGTTCCATGACTGACCGGATCCGAGCGCTCGCCGTCGTCGTCACCGCGCTGCTCGCCACGCCGGCGGTCGCGAGGGCCCAGCCGACGCCACCTCCAGAGGGCGACTTCCGACTGCGCTGGCCCTACCCGACCTTCCGGCCGGTCGAGTACGTGCTCGGGCTGGGCGCCCCCATCCTGTTCCGCATCATCGACCACAACACCTTCGACGCGGACGAGCCGCGCTGGACCGAGTCGAACTTCTTCGACGACGGCGTCGAGTCGCTCATCGGGGACAACGGCGAGGACACGCGCCGGTGGGCCGCGACGATCAGCGACGGCGCCTGGTACGGCGCCATGGCCTACCCGTTCGTCGACACGCTCCTCGTCCCGCTGATCCTGGACGGCAACCCGTACGTGGCCTGGCAGATGATGGCCATCAACGTGCAGTCGATGGCCCTCAACGGCTTCATCACGCTCCTGTCCATCCGCGCGAGCGCGCGCTCACGCCCGGACCACGAGCAGTGCACACGCCGAGCCGAGGATCCGGACGACTGCCCGTACGCCGACTGGAAGAGCTTCCCGAGCGGGCACACCTCGGGCGCTTTCACCGGCGCAGCGCTCGTGTGCGCCCACCACCAGGCCCTGCCTCTCTACGGCGGCGGCACCTGGGACACGGTGGCCTGCGTCGGCGCGCTCACGATGGCCATGGGCACGGCCGTCACGCGCGTCGTCGCCGACCGTCACCACGCCGTCGACGTGGTCACGGGCGCTGCGATCGGCCTGGCCTCCGGCTGGCTCTTGCCCTGGCTGCTCCACTACCGTTTCGACTGGGACGAGGTGCGGAGCGAGCAGCGCAAGGGCGAGGTCACGCTCCTCCCGTGGAGCGACGGCCGCGCCGCCCTCGGCGTGGGCGCCACCGGGCTTTGGTGAGGACCGCTACGGCTCGACGATGCGGGCGGTCTCGATGTAGTCGAGCTCGGGGAACTCGGCGCGCAGGTACTCGTTGCCGCGTGACTGCATGAGGCCCTGCACGGGGCCGCGTCCACGCGGGGCGCCCTCGCCGTAGCCGGCGTAGAGGCGATCGACGACCGCCATGTCCTCGGGGCGGACGCGGGCGAAGGGGGAGAAGCCCATCGGGTCGAGCCGGGAGTTGTCGGCGAAGTTGATGAAGAACTGGTTGACGCGGCTGTTCGGCCCGGAGGTCGCGAAGCTGACCATGCCGCGCGTATTGCGCTGCTCGACCGGGTCGTCCTCGATGGTCGCGGTCCGCCAGGCCGCGTTCACGCGCGGGTCGCCGTGGATGCCCGCCTGCGCCATGAAGCCCTCGATGACGCGGACGCTGGCTGCGTTGGTGAAGTAGCCCGCCTTCAACAGGTTGTAGAACCGGTCGGCGCCCAGCGGCGCCCAGGCGCGCGTGACCTGGATCACGATATCGCCCTTGCTGGTCTCGAACTTCACCTTGAACGTCTCGGGCGCCTGCCGGCTCCAGCTCTCGTGGTCCGGATCGAGCAGGACGGACTTGTCCTTGTCCGCGGACTCCTGGGCGTGGGCGAGTGGTGCGAGGCAGAACAGTGCGGTGATTGCGAAAATCAAGGTGAGCTTGTGTGTAAACATGCGTAACTCCTTCGTTTTGAAACGGCGGCTGAAGCCGCCTCAGCCGCGCTCGGTTTCCTTACGCTCCAGAGCGCTTAAGCGTTCTTCGATCTGTATGAGTTTATGCAGGATCAGGACGTGGGTCTTCTTGGCGTCGATGCCGACGGGGCTGTCCGCGCTTTCGATCATCTGTTCGATCCGCTTGTATTCATCTTC
>JBDIVX010000211.1:0-10985 GCA_039794305.1 Candidatus Neutrinellum sp. | reverse complement strand
CGATGGCCTCGTAGTAGTCGCAGAGGTCGCCCTTCGTGTAGCCCTCGTCCGGCCAGAAGACCTTGCGCTGATTGGTCAGGGTGAGGCGCCCCACGACGCGCGTGTCGGGGCGCTCGTCACTCGACGTCCCCGCCTCCTCGATGAGCGCCTCGTCGGTCGGCCGGGGCGACGCCGTGCAGTCCTGCGGCTCGATGTCGACGCGCAGCCCGCCGAAGACCGGCGCGCGCAGGTGGCCGTCGTCCGTCCAGCTCTGGTAGCGCACGTTTGCGACGAGCTCGGGGCGCACGAACGTCCGGCCGCGCTTGGCGCCCACCCAGCCGCGCTCGGCGGGGGCTTCGGCGACGGCCAGCTCGGAGAGGGTCGGCATCAGCTCGTCGATCAGCGCTTCGCCGAGCCCGCTCCCGACCTTCCCGCGCACCACGAGCTCGCCGTCCTCGAAGCTCGCCACGTCGAGCGCCCCGAGGCGGCTGCGTCCTCCCTCGCCGCGCGTCCACCCGACCACCACGAAGTCGTCCTCGCGCTCGCGCTTGACCTTGACCCAGTCCAGGTAGCGCCTCGGCCCCTCGCGGTAGGGCGAGTCGGCGCGCTTCGCGACGACGCCCTCGAGGTCCATCTCCTCGCAGAACGCCCAAAGCGGCCTGCCGTCGTCGGCGAGGTGGTCGAGCGCCCGCACCGAGCCCTTGCCCCTCACCACCTCGGCGAGAAGCTCCTTGCGCGCGGCGAGGGGCAGACGGCGCAGGTCCCGCTCTCCCACCGCGAGGAGATCGAAGACGGCGTACACGACGGGCACCTCGACCTCGAGCCGCCGCACGTCTGCCGGACGGGTCGCGTGGATGCGGCGCGCGAGGCGCTGGAAGCTCGGCTTGCCCGTCTGATCGAAGGCGACGATCTCCCCGTCGAGAACGACGCGCCGCGGGACGAGCGCACGGACCGCACGCGCGATCTCGGGGTAGCTGAAGGTGGCGGTCCGGCCCGTCCGATAGGAGAGCGTCACCTCGTCGCCGCGCTTGTCCGCGACGATGCGCACGCCGTCCAGCTTGAGCTCGTAGAGGAAGCCCCGCTCCGAGAGGCCCACGCCATCGGTCGCGCAGAGCATCGGGTGGACGCGCCGGCCCTCGACCTCGCCCACCTTCGCGCCGAGCTCCGCCGCCCGCTCCTCGACGCCCTCTGCGATGGCAGACGCTTCTCGGAGCTCCTCGACGCTCAGCCCCGAGAGCACGCTGAGCGGCTCCTCCGCGACGATGTCGCGGTCCTCGTCCGCCCAGGCGTCTCCCTTCTTGAGCAACAGCCACTGCTCGGGCTCGCCCTCCCGCCCGGGCTCCCTCCTGCCGCTCGTCTTGACCAGCGCCCAGCGCCCGCGCAGCTTGTGGCCCGCGAGCTCGAAGTCGAGCTTGCCCGCCGCGAGCCCCTCCTCGGCGGAGCGCTCGACGTAGCGGACTCTCCCCCGGTCCCACGCGATCATCGGCCCCGCCCCGTAGCTCCCCTCGGGGATCACGTCCTCGAAATCCAGATAGGACAGCGGGTGATCCTCCGTTCGAACGGCGAGCCGCTTGTCCTTCGGCCGCAGGCTCGGTCCGCGGGGCACCGCGAAGCTCTTCAGTGTACCGCCCACCTCGAGGCGCAGATCCCAGTGCCTCCGCCTCGCGTCGTGCAGGTGACACACGAACGCCCCGTGGCGGGTCGCCCCGCCCGTTCCGCGTGCTGGTTCAGAGTCGAACGGCTCGGTCGTACGCCCTGGGTCGCGCTTGCGCCGGTACTCTCCGAGCCGATCGTCTCGCCGTCCTTCGGACACCGCGTGTCCCCGCCTGCTGGGCCGCCGAACCGCGGCGGCTCGCCCATACCCCAGCAAGAAGAAGGCCGACTCCGCCCGATCGGCGAGGACTTGCACTGGGGACAGGTCCCAGTGCAACGCACGTCACCCGAGCGGCTTCTCGTACACGCGGTACTTCTTGTAGAGCTCGGCGCCCATCGAGCGGATCCCGAGGTTGATCGGCCTGTCGTTCTCGCGCGTCCAGCTCAGCTCGCCCCACTCGTACCCCTTCGCGATCCCGCGCTTGGCGACCTCCACGTACATCGCCGCCGACAGCCCGCCGTAGCGCTTGACGTTCGTGCGCGCCTCGCCGCGGATGCCGAGCATCATCAGGCGCGTCGACTTCGGGTGTCGCACCTTGAGGCGCCACAAGAGCTTCGCGATCCCCGTCGGGAACAGCCGCCCGTTCAGGTCCCGGACGGCCTCGTTCACGTTCGGGAGCATGATGCACATGCCCATGGGCCGGCCGTGGATCTCGGCGACGAACGCGAGGTCCGGATCGAGGATCAGCTTGAGATCCTTGGCGACCTTCTCCACCTCGTCCGGCAGCGCGGGCACCATCGCCCACTTGCCCGCCCACGCGTCGTTGTAGATCTCCATGATCGCCGCGAGCTCGGAGCGCATCCTGCCCGGATCGACCGAGCGCAGGCGCACCTCCGGGAGCGCCTTGGTCCGCTCCCACGCCTCGAGCACGCGCTTCGGAAAGGGGAGGTCCTTGCTGTAGCGCCACGCGAAGAGGTCGATCTCCTTGGTCAGCCCCGCGGCCTCGCAGATCGACGCCTGGTACCGGCGTGAGTGCGCCATCATGAGCACCGGCGGGTGCTCGAAGCCCTCGACGAGGATGCCGATCTCCTCGTTCACGTAGAGCGACAGTGGGCCGCGCATCCGCTTCATCCCACGCCGCCGGAGCCAGCCGGCCGCCGCGTCGAGGAGCGCGCGGCCAACCTCCGGGTCGTCGACGGTGTCGAAGAACCCGAAGAACCCGGTGTCGTCCTTCCACAGGCGCAGGTGCTCGCGGTCGATCTGCGCCGAGCAGCGGCCCGCGAGCCGCCCGTCCTTCCACGCTGTGAACAGCGTCACGTCCGCGCGCTCGAAGAACGGGTTCTTGCGCGGGTGAAGGCGCTCGCGGATCTCCAGCTCGAGCGGCGGCACCCACGCCGGGTCGCCCCGGAATACCTCGTACCCCGCCCGGATGAAGGGACCGACGTCCCGTCCGGGGGTGTGCTCTTCGATGACGACGGCCATGGCGGCGGCGCAGGTTTCCCCCGAAACGAGGTGGCTCGCAAGTGGGATGCGCGTAGAGTTGCGGCGTGACCTCGCCCTCGCTGCCCGAGGGCGCGCGGTGCGCGACCCACCCGTACGTCGACGCGGTCTACCTCTGCGCTCGCTGTGGCAGCTTCCTGTGCGGCGAGTGCGCGGTCATCGCCACCGACGCGGAGAGCTACTGCACCGGCTGCGAGACCGAGTTGCCGGGCCCGATCCCCTGGGAGCAGCGCGCCCGCGTCGGCCGCCTGCGCGCATTCGGTCGCACCGCGCTCGCCATCCTGCTCGCGCCGGGCACGTTCTTCCGGCTCGAGCCACGCGACAAGTCGATCTGGCCCACGGTCCTCTTCGGCTACCTCTTCACGCTCACCGTCGACACGGTCGACCTCGTCCGCGCGGTCGTCGTTTGGCAGACCGATCCGATGTCCCGCTCGGCGTTCGTCTCCGGCTTTCGGCGCGGCGCGCAGCACCTCCCGGAGCTCTGGGACTACGCGGACGCCGCCTGGGCGCTGGCCGAGTTCGGCGGCCCGATCGGCTCGCCGCTCTGGTACGCCGTCTGGATCGGCGTCTCGGCGGCGGGCTGGTGGCTCGGGCTGCGCCTGGTCGCCGGGCGGGTGCCCTACCGGGAGATCGTCCGCGCCTTGAGCTACACGAACGTGCTCGCCGGGTTCGGCCTGCTGACGATGTGGCTCTCCGGCCCGGCGGTGCTCTTCTTCACGGTCGTGCTCGCGGTCTGGGGGAGCATCCTGCAGATCCTCGCGATGAGCCGGCTCGCCGGACACGAGATCGGTCGCGCGATCGGCGCGTTCTTCGTGATGCTGTTGCTCCTGACCCTGGGCAGTGTCGCCGCCTGCGCCGTGCCCGCGTTCGTCCTCTCGATGGCGCATCTGTGAGCCGAGCTTCGGGCCGAGCGTATTAGACTCCCGCCCGTGACCTGCCCGGCCCCGCTCGAACGACGCCTCCCGCCCCGGGACGAGGCCACGCCGGAGAGGCTCCTCGAGGCGTTCCTCGACTTCACGGCCGAGCGCGGGATCGAGCTGTACCCCGCGCAGGAGGAGGCCCTGCTCGAGGTGTTCGCGGGGCAGCACGTCGTCCTCAACACGCCCACGGGATCGGGCAAGTCGCTGGTGGCGACCGCGGCCCACTTCCGTGCGCTCGCGCTCGGGCAGCGCTGCTTCTACACCGCACCCATCAAGGCGCTGGTGAGCGAGAAGTTCTTCGCGCTCTGCCGCGACTTCGGGCCGGACCACGTGGGCATGATGACCGGCGACGCCAGCGTCAACCGCGACGCCCCCATCATCTGCTGCACGGCGGAGATCCTGGCGAACATCGCCCTACGCGAGGGAGCCCGGGCGGACGTCGACCACGTCACGATGGACGAGTTCCACTACTACGCCGACCGTGACCGGGGCTGGGCCTGGCAGGTCCCGCTGCTCACCCTGCCGCAGGCGACCTTCCTGCTCATGAGCGCAACCCTCGGCGACACGCGCTTCTTCGAGCAGGCGCTCGCCGATCTGAACGGCACCCCGGCGAAGCTCGTCCGGTCGGTCGAGCGCCCGGTTCCGCTCGACTTCGAGTACCGGGAGACGGCGCTGCAGGAGACCATTGGGGACCTGCTCGAGTCGGGCCGCGCGCCCATCTACGTCGTGCACTTCACCCAGCGCGCCGCCTCCGAGCGGGCGCAGAGCCTGATGAGCATCGACTTCCTCACGAAAGAGCAGAAGCAGGCGGTCAAGTCGGCGCTCGGCGGCTTCCGGTTCGACACGCCCTTCGGCAAGGAGCTCCGCCGCTTCGTCCCGCACGGCATCGGCGTGCACCACGCGGGCATGCTCCCGAAGTACCGACTGCTCGTCGAGAGCCTCGCCCAGGACGGCCACCTGAAGATCATCTGTGGCACCGACACGCTCGGGGTCGGTGTGAACATCCCCATCCGGACGGTGCTGTTCACGCAGCTCTGCAAGTACGACGGCGAGCGGACCCGCGTGCTCAGCGTCCGCGACTTCCAGCAGATCGCCGGCCGCGCGGGCCGCAAGGGGTTCGATGACCGCGGGAGCGTCGTCGCCCAGGCGCCCGAACACGCCATCGACAACCTCCAGATGGAGAAGAAGGCCGCCGGGGACCCGAAGAAGCTCCGCAAGATGGTGCGCAAGAAGCCACCGGAGCGCGGATACGCCCACTGGGACCGGCAGGTCTTCGAGCGCCTCGTCGCGTCCGAGCCGGAGACGCTCGGCTCGAGCTTCCAGGTCACCCACGGGATGATCCTCCAGATGCTCGAGCGGCCGGACGACGGCTGCCGCGCCATCCGCGATCTGATCCGCCGCTGCCACGACGGGCCGACACGCCGGCGCCAGCACGGCCGGACGGCGATCGCCATGTTCCGGTCCCTCCGTGACGCGTCCATCGTCGAGGTCGTCCCCGACGAGCGCCGCGTGCGCGTGAACGTGGATCTCCAGGAGGACTTCTCCCTCAATCAGACCCTGTCCCTCTACGCCGTCGAGGCCGTGGAGGCGCTCGACCGCGAGAACCCGGGCTACGCGGCGGACGTGCTCTCGGTCGTCGAGGCGGTCCTCGAGGATCCCACCACGGTGCTCCGCAAGCAGCTCGACCGCATCAAGACCGACCGGCTCGCCGAGCTCAAGGCCGAGGGCGTGGACTACGAGGACCGCATGGCCGAGCTCGACGCGCTCGAGCGCCCGAAGCCGCTCGCCGAGTTCCTGTATTCGACCTTCGACGTCTTCGCCTCCCACCACCCATGGGTCGGCGCCGACAACGTCCGCCCCAAGTCCGTCGCGCGGGACATGTGGGAGATGGGGGCGACCTTCAACGAGTACGTGAAGCACTACGGCCTGGCGCGCGCCGAGGGCGTGCTCTTGCGCTACCTGTCGGACGCCTACAAGGCCGTGGTGCAGAACGTCCCGGAGGGTTCGAAGACCGACGAGGTCTACGACCTCACGGACTGGCTCGGCGCGGTCGTGCGTCAGGTGGACTCGAGCCTCATCGACGAGTGGGAGCGCCTGCGCGCCCCGTCGCGCCTCGCCGCCGTGGCCGAGCCCGACGAGCCCCGCGAGACCGACGTCACCTCCGACCCGCACGCCTTCACCGTGCTCATCAGGAACGAGCTCTTCCGGCTCGTACGCCATCTCGCCCGCCGCGAGCACGACCGCGCGGCCGAGCTGATCGAGTCGCCGGCCGGTGAGCCGGAGTGGACCGCAGAACGGCTCGCTTCGGCCCTCGCACCCTACTGGGCCGAGCACGCCGCGATCCGCACCGATCCCGACGCGCGCAGCCCGCGCCGCACCGACGTCTCGCGCGGCGCCGACGCCTGGCAGGCTCGCCAGACGCTGGCCGACCCCGAGGGTTTCGACGAGTGGCACGTCTCGGTGCGCGTCCCGCTCGACCGGTCCCGCGCCGAGGGCCGCCCGGTCCTCGAGCTCCTGTCCGTCGGCGTGGCCTGATCGGGCGTCGCGACCGCGTCAGGTCGCGAGCGCGAGCCCCATGCGCGGCAAGAGCGCGTCCACCTTCTCGTGCAGGTGACGCATGTGGAAGGGCTTGTCCAGGATGTGCGCGTGGTCGAGCGCGTTCACCCGCCTCCGGATGGCCGCGTCGCCATAGGCCGTCACGACCACCACGGGCAGGTGCGGCAGCCAATCGCGGAGGATCCCCACGGCCTCGATCCCGTCGATGCCGGGCATGTTCACGTCCGTGACGATCAGGTCGGGCGCTTCGCCGCGCTCGGCGCGGCGGCGCACGTGGGCGACGAGGCTCTCGCCGTCGTCGACGCAGCAAACGGTGAAACCGCGGCGGCGAAGGGAGGACGCCACGAGCGGTCGCAGCTCGTCGTCGTCCTCTGCCAATACGATGTCGTGTGCGAGCATGGAACCCGTTCCTCTGCGGTCCGCGCCAAGCACGAGGCATGCCGCCCCAATCGCCCGCAAATCACACACATGTGCATACACCCGGTTGTGTCGTTCCGTCTCGAACGTGCACCTCCTGTGGCGAGCTGCCGCGCAGCGCGAAGAGGACCGCCAGGATCGTCGAGGGCGCGAGCCCCTGCGGTCAGCGAATCCGCTCGATCGCCTGCAGCAGGTGCCGGACGGCGACCGGCTTCGTCAGGTGCTCCTGGAAGCCTGCGTCGCGGCTTCTGCGCACGTCGTCTTCGGCGCCGAAGCCGGTGAGCGCGATTCCGCGGACGGCCTGCTGCTCGGCGAGTCGGCGCATGAGCTCGAGCCCGCTTCCATCCGGCAGACCGATGTCGCTCACCAGCACGTCGAATTCCTCGACGCGGGCGATGCGCAGGGCGGCCGTCATGTTGGCCGCGGAGATGACCTCGTACCCGTGACGCCTCAGCGCCATCGTGAGCAGCGTCAGCGTATCCTCGTGGTCGTCCACGAGGAGCACGCGCATCGCCGCGCCGTCCGGCTTTGCGACGGGAGCCCACTCGCCGGTCTGCCGGGGGTCCTCCACCGCGTCTACGGTCTCGAGGAAGATGCGGAACGTGGTGCCCCGGTTGGGCCCGTCGCTCTCGACCTCGATCTGTCCGCCGTGCATCTCGACGAGCGCCTTGGTGATCGACAGCCCGAGCCCCAGCCCGCCGACCTGGCTCGCGCGTTTGCGCCCGGCCTGGTGGAACGGATCGAAGACGTAGGGGATCTGCTCGGTCGGGATACCGAGCCCGGTGTCGGACACCTCGATGATGAGCACGCCGTCGTCCTCGCGGGTCCCGATCCGGATGCGTCCTCCGCGCGGCGTGAACTTGATGGCGTTCTTCAGCAGGTTCCAGAGCATCTGCTGGATGCGGGCAGCATCACCCTCTACGTGCGAGCGCTCCGCGAGGAGCTGGACCGAGAGCCGGATCCGCTCGAGGTTCAGATCGCGGCGGCACATCTCGATCACGCTGCGCGCGAGCCGGTGGACTTCCACGACCTCGGGCGCCAGTGAGAGCTTGCCCTGCGTGATCCGGCTGATGTCGAGCAGGTCGTCGATGAGCCGCGCCTCGAGCTCGGTGTTCCTCCGCACGGTCTCGACGGTTGGACGGAGCTGCGCCGGCACCGCGGGATCCTGATCGAGGAGCTGCGCCGCCGTGAGCAACGGTGTGAGCGGCGTCCGGAGCTCGTGGCTCAGGATGGCCAGGAAGCGGTCCTTGGCGCTGTTGGCGGCCTCCGCCTCGTTCTTCGCCCTGCGGAGCGCGATCTCGGACTCCTTGCGGTCGCTGATGTCGAGGTTCAGGCCGGCCCACGAGCGGATGACTCCCTGCTCGTCGCGCACCGGGACCCCACGGCTCAACAAGTGGTACTGCGACCCGTCCGCGCCGACGATCCGGTACTCGATGCTCCACGGTCTGCCCTCGCGGAAGCACGACCGGAGCTCCCGTCGGACTTCGTCGGCGTCGTCGGTGTGGATGCGGTCGTACCAGCCGACCCGGCGCACCTCCGCGAGCGTCTTGCCGATCAGGTCGAGGAAGGAGTCGCTCACGTATACGAGCTCCCCGGTCGGCCGGCTCACCCAGACACCGAACGGGATCAGATCGCCCACGAGCGTCAGCGTCGTCCCGTCCACCAGCGTCACGCCGCTGTCCGTGAGGCTGGAACGCCTCGACGCGGGTCGGCCGGTTCGGGGGGGCTGCGGTCGTGACACGGCTAGGGAGCAGGGCTGTGCCACGGCAGAGGCTGCTCGGACCTACTGCCGTGGGATCGTCACCGTCACGCGTGTCCCGCGGGGCTCGCCGGCCATGACGTCGGGGCGCGCGTCTTCGATCTCGATGGTTCCGTCGTGTGCGCGCACGTAGTCGTGCGCGATGGAGAGGCCGAATGCGACCCCGGACTTGCGCCCCGACAGGTGCCGCCCGACGAAGCGCCGGAAGACGTCCGCCCGGGCCTCGGGCGAGATGCCCGGCCCGTCGTCCTCGGCCACGATCTGCACTTCGCCGTTCGTCCCGCGCACGGCGATGTCGGCACGCTTCGCTGCGAACCGGATGGCGTTGGACGTCAGGATGGCCGCGACGCGCTCCATCCGGCGCGCGTCCACGTTGGCGCGCACCGGTTCGTCCGGGAGGTCGACACCGACCTGCACCCCGGAGCGGGACTCGGCCGCCCGCACGCGCTCCACGGCGGCGCTCACGACGTCGCGCATGTCCACCGGCTGGCGGTCCACCGCGAGCTTCTTCTCGTGGAGCGCCTCGAGCTCGGCGACCTCCATCAGCCCTTCCGACAGGCTCCTGAGCCGCCGGACCCCGCGGTCCGCCAGCGCGAGGAGCTGCTTCGTGTCCTCGTCCAGGTCCAGCGTCGCCTCGAGCTCGCCGAGGACGCCGACGACCACGCCGAGCGGTGAGCGGACCTCGTGGGAGAGGCGCGCCAGGAAGTCGGTGCGCATCTGCTCGTAGCGGTCGAGGATGTTCGAGAGGTCCTCGCCCCCGTCGCCGCTCTCGTACACGATCGGCACGTCCGGGTGCTCCTCTCGGAGCCTGCGCATCCTCCGGCCGTCGGTGCCGGCTCCGGCCAGCACGAGCACCGGTCCGTCCGACGCCAGACGATCCTCGAGATCGGCGTCGCTCGACACGCGCTCGAGCTCGATGCCGTTGGAGCCTCCGTTGCGATTCTCGAGCGACGAGATGCGTTTGGGGACTTCTCCGGTGATGAGGATCTTGCAGGTCATCGCTCCCCTCAATGAGCCACTGCGCTCGTGGTTTCGTGGTCTCCGTACCGCTCGAGCTTCCGGTACAGCGTCCGGCGGTCGAGCCCCAGGACTCGCGCTGCTTCCGACTTGTTCCCGCCGCATGCCTTGAGCACGCGGTGGATGTAGCGGCGCTCGAGCTCCTTGAGAGGCAGGAGCTGCGCCGGGTCGTCCCCCGCGACCACCAGGTTGGAGCTCTTGTAGTCGCGCACGTTGTCCGGCAAGTCGTCGACCGTGATCTCCTCGAACCGCGTCAGGGCCACCGCGCGCTCCATGCAGTTCTCGAGCTCGCGCACGTTGCCCGGCCAGTCGTAGGAGAGCAGGCGGTCGGCGGCCGAGCTGCTGATGCCCTTGATGGGCTTGCCGCTGCGGGCCGCGAACTTCTCGAGGAAACGCTGCGCGAGCAGCAGGATGTCGTTGCCCCTCGAGCGGAGCGGCGGGACCGGGATGCGGACGACGTTGATCCGGTAGAAGAGGTCCTGCCGGAACTTGCCCCCTTCGACGTCGGCCTCGAGATCGCGGTTGGTTGCCGCGATGATACGCGCGTCGAACTGCACCTCCTGTGTCGATCCGAGGGGGCGCACCTTCCGCTCCTGCAGGGACCGTAGCAGCTTCGGCTGGAGCTCCACGGGCAGCTCGCCGATCTCGTCGAGGAAGAGCGTGCCGCCGCTGGCCTGCACGAACAGGCCGTCGCGGGAGGCCCGCGCGTCGGTGAAGGCCCCCTTGACGTGCCCGAACAGCTCGCTCTCGAGGAGCGTGGCCGGCATCGCCGCGCAGTTGATCGCGATGAAGGGCCCGTCCGCCCGTTCGCTGCGCTTGTGGAGTGCGCGGGCGACGAGCTCCTTGCCCGTGCCGCTCTCGCCCGTGATGAGGACCGAGGCCTCCGTGTTCGATACGCGCCCGATCAGGTCGTAGACCTTGCGCATCGCGGGGCTCGTGCCGGCCATCTCGTCGAACTGCTCGGCACGCTCCGCCGCTTCGCGCAGGCGCCTGACCTCGGCGTGGAGCTGCTGGTGCTGGATGGTGCGGCCGAGCGTGTGCGCGAGCGCGTCCATGTCCACGGGCTTCGTCACGAAGTCGTGGGCGCCGGCGCGGATGGCGCCGATGGCCGCCTTCATGCTTCCGTAGGCCGTCATGACGATGACGGGCAGGTCCGGGCGGTTCTTGACGATCCGCTCGCACAGCTCGAGGCCGTCCATGCCGTTCATGGCGAGGTCCGTGATGACGACGTCGACGTCGTTGT
>JBDIVX010000210.1:0-11051 GCA_039794305.1 Candidatus Neutrinellum sp. | reverse complement strand
GAAACGTCTTCGACGGAGAGGTCGACCTGGACGGGCCGGGCTTCTCATGAGCCGACCGACGCTCCGCGTCCTCGTCGTCGCGCCGGACGCCGACACCGCGTCCTTCGCCGAGCGCGTGCTCTCGGATCACGGCGACACGGCGTCGGTCGCGGACGGTGTGCCGGACGCGCTGTCCCTGCTCTCGCGCGAGACCTTCGACGTGGCGGTCGTATCGCTTTCGCTCCCGAGGGGTGACGGGCTCGCGCTCGTGCACCACCTGCGCGCCCTCCACCCCGGGGTCGACGTCATCGTGATGGCGCAGCCCGCGGAGATCGAGGAGAGCGCCCACGCCATGGCGCTCGGCGTGCTCGCGAGCGTCGTCCTGCCGCTGTCGGGCGACGGGCTCATGGTCCCGGTCGACCGGGCCCGCGAGCGGCGCGTGCTGATCGCGGAGCGCGAGCGGCTCCGGATCGAGGGGGAGGAGAGCCGGCGCCGCTCGGCGACGTACGCGCGGTGCGCGGCGTTCGTGGCCGAGACGGACGCGGCGGCGGTCGCGTCGCGCGTCCTCGATGCGTGTGTCGCCGAGGTGGGCGCCACCGGCGGCGCCGTCTACCTGGCGTCCCCCGCGGGCGACCGGCTCTTCCGCGCGTCGGCCGTGGGCGAGGAGAGCTTCCCCGACCGGCTCGAGGCCGCCGAGATCGAGTCGATCGACCCGGCCGAGGTGGTGCGGCGCTCGCCCGGACGGGTCCGGGTGGCGCTCGTCGGGGAGGCGAGCCTGGCGGCCGTCGTCGACCTCGCCGTCGAGGGCGAGGCCCCGCTCGACGACGGGCCCGAAGGGGCGCTGCGCGTGGTCGCCGCGCTCGGCACCGCGGCCTTCGCGGCAGCGCGGAAGGTCGAGGCGATCGCTCGCACCGGCATCAAGGACCCGGAGACGAGCGCCTACACGTTCGCGTACTTCGGCGACGTCGCCGGGCGCGAGATCGACCGCGCGGCGCGGCACGGGCGCCGCTTCACGCTGCTGACCGTGGGGCTGGACGTGCTGTCCGACGCCACGGGCGGGCGCGCTCCGGACGAGCTGATCGAGCTGCGCCGCTCCGTGACCGACGCGATCCTCGTCTCCGTCCGCGACTCGGACGTGGTGGCGCGCGTCGAGGACGACGAGCTGTACGTGCTGTTGCCCGAGACGGGGCTGCTCGGCGCGCTGGCGGCGCGCCACCGCGTCCTCGAGAACCTCCGCGCGGTGGCCGGGGTCGGCGGTGCCGATCCCGCGGTCGGAATCGCGGTCTACCCCGCGGACGGCGCCGACCTCGGCCGGCTCCTCCGGGTGAGCCGCCGCCGGGCGGAGCGCTCGCGCCGAGGCGTCTGGAGGAGGCTCGGGCTGTCCCGCTGCTCGTTCTGGGACGCGGTCGACCGGCTGCTCGGGGGAGAGGACGACGCCGGCCTCGGACGCGACGGGACGGTGGCGCTCCACGCGGACCTGCGCGCCGCGCACGACGACTCGGCGCTGGCCCGACACGCGGCCTTCCCGGCGGCTCTCGTGCCCCGGGTGGCGGCGACCGTCGCGTCGGACGCCGTGTCGCACGCGCTCGCGGGCTCCCTCTACGTCGCCGGCGACTCGGCGCTCGCCTCCGCGGTCGCCCGCGTCGTGGACGCGGTGGACCGGCCGGCTCTGCGCGCGTGGGCGCTCGGCCCGCGGCCGGGAACCACCGAGGCCGCGGCGCGGATCCACCTCGCCGTCGACGACCCGCGGCTCGAGGAACGCACGCTCGTCCTGTCGCTCACGGAGCTCGGCGGGTACGCGCTCCTCGCACGCCCCCTCGGCGAGGGCACGCTCCTCGCTTACCACTCGTCCGACCTGGATCTGGTCGACGGCCTCGTCCGGGCGGTGCGCGCCACCTATCACCTGCAACCGGAGGTCCGATGAGCGAGCAGGTGAGCGGGCGCGTGCTCGTCGTCGACGCCGACTACGACACCCTCGGCGCGCTCTCCCGCGCGCTGCGCGGCCGCGGTCACCAGGTCGTGCTCGCCGCCGACGGCCGCGCGGGCCTGCAGCGCGCGGTCGAGGTGTCGCCCGACGTCGTCCTCGTCGACCACGAGCTGCCCATCCTCGACGTCCGCACCTTCCTCGAGGTGCTGCGCGACAACCCGCGGACCGGCGGCACCCACGCGTTCGTCATGGGCCGGGACGACGCCGCCAGGTTCGCCGGCGTCGACGCGCGCGCCGAAGCGATCCTCAAGCCCTTCAACGCCGAAGAGGTGGCGTCGCGCGTCGACGAGGTGCTGCGGGCGCGCCTCGGGCCGAAGCGCGAGCCCGAGCTCCGAGGGGATCTGCAGCAGGTCGCCCTGTTCGATCTGCTCCAGGTGTTCGCGGCCAACCGCCGCACGGGCTGCCTGCGGGTGGAGGGTCCGGTCGCCAGCGGCGAGGTCTGGGTGCGCGAGGGCCGCATCGTGGACGCCGTCTACGGTGGGGCGGTGGGCGAGAAGGCGCTCTACCGGGTCCTCGCGGTCGCGCTAGGCCGCTTCGTGTTCGCGCCGGGGCTCGAGCCGGCCCGCGTGCGCATCGACCTGCCCACCGACCACCTGCTCATGGAGGCCGCGCGGCAGGCGGACGAGATGGGCCGCCTGCACGACAGGCTGCCGCCCGTCGGCGCGCTCGTGAGCCGCGCCGGGCCGGTCCCGCGGACGTCCCCGATGGAGCAGTGGGTGCTCGATCGGCTCGACGAGCCGCGCGCCATCGAGGAGCTCCTCGATCTCGCCGGCGCGAGCGACCTCGTCGTGCTCCAGGCGATCGCGGCGCTGCTCGACCGCGACGCGCTCCGCGTGTTCGACCCGCGCGGCCAGGTGGTTCGACTGTGCGATCGGGACGAGGCGGTGGCCATGCGCGCCGCGGTGGCGCGCCTCCGGCGTCCCGGGCTCACGGGACCCGCGCGGCTCGGCGTCTTGTCGGCGGAGGCGGCCGACGTGGCGCGCTTCGGGCGGTCGCTCGGGGCGGTCGAGGAGTTCGTCGCGGCGGTCGAGGCGCCGACGGAGGCGAACGGCGGCGCGTTCGGCAGCCTCGGCGTCGCGCGCATCGAGGGGACCGATCTCGAGCTCTTCGCGCTCCCGCTCGACCCGTCGCTCCGACCTCTGTGGGGACCGTTGCTCGCCCCGTGCCGCGTCGCCTTGCTCCTCTCCGAGGAGCCGCTGGATCCGGACGTGGAGGAGGCGCTGCGCGCGCTCGAGGTCGGCCTCGTGCCGGCGCCCGCGGGGTGGGAGCGGCCCCAGGGCGCGGCCGAGGCGATCCGCGCCGCGCTCGCGAAGGCCGCTCCGAAGACCCCGCCGCCCCGCTGATCCCGATCGCGCGCGCGGCCGCCGCGCCACTTGCGGCCGCCGCAACCGTGAATATGCGTCGCGGCGTGGACCCGGCGGAGCTCCCGGCGCGCTACCGCGAGGTGCGCGCGTTCACCGAAGCGCTCGCCGAGCCGCTCGCGCCCGAGGACATGGTCGTCCAGACGATGCCGGACGTCAGCCCGACCAAGTGGCACCTCGCGCACACGACGTGGTTCTTCGAGACGTTCGTGCTGAAGGCGGCCGACCCCGGCTACGAGCCGTTCCACGACCTGTACGACTACCTCTTCAACTCCTACTACGACACGGTCGGCCCGCAGTACCACCGGCCGCACCGCGGGCTCCTGTCGCGACCCACGGTGGACGAGGTGATGCGCTACCGGCGCCACGTCGACGAGGCCGTCGTCCGCGGGCTCGAGTCGGGTGCGCTCGACGCGCTCGCCGCCGTGATGGAGGTGGGCCTGCACCACGAGCAGCAGCACCAGGAGCTGCTCCTGACCGACATCAAGCACGTGCTCGCGTTCAACCCGCTCCGGCCGCCGTACCGCGCCGTCGAGCGCCCCGCGCGCACGGACGCGCCGCCCCTCCGCTGGATCGCCCACGAGGGCGGCGTGGTCGAGATCGGCCACGGGGGCGACGGGTTCGCTTACGACAACGAGACGCCCCGCCACCGAGTCCTGCTCGAGCCCTTCGAGATCGGGTCCCGGCCCGTCACCTGCGGCGAGTGGCTCGAGCTCATGGCGGACGGCGGCTACCGGCGGCACGAGCTGTGGCACTTCGACGGCTGGGCGCGCGTGCGCGCCGAGGGCTGGCGGGCGCCGCTCCACTGGGAAGAGCGGGACGGCGGGTGGTGGCTCTACACGCTCTCCGGCATGCGGGAGGTCGATCCGGCCGAGCCCGTCTGCCACGTGAGCTGGTTCGAGGCTTCGGCGTTCGCCGAGTGGGCGGGGGCGCGGTTGCCGACGGAGGCCGAGTGGGAGGTCGCGGCGGGCGACCCGTCGCCCGACGGCACGTTCGTCGAGGGCGGCACGCTCCATCCGACCGCGGCGCGTGAGGGCGACTTCTTCGGTCAGGTCTGGGAGCACACGGGCAGCGCGTACGCGCCGTACCCGGGCTTCCGTCCGCTCGAAGGCGCGCTCGGCGAGTACAACGGGAAGTTCATGTGCAACCAGTACGTGCTGCGGGGCGGCTCCTGCGCCACGAGCCGCACGCACGTCCGGCGCACCTACCGCAACTTCTTTCCGCCCGACGCGCGCTGGCAGCTCTCGGGCCTGCGTCTCGCCCGCTGACGACCCGAGCGCTGCGGCAGGGCTCAGTCGTCTCGTCGACTTCCGTACTCCGCCAGCGCTTCGGCGATTCGTCGGATCTCGCGCCGCCGTGCGTTCGGGAGCCGCTGCACCGCGTCCACGATGGCGTCGATCTCACGAGGCGCTCTCCTCTCGGTGCTCACGTCCAGCAACCAGTTCGGGGTGGTCTGGAGGACCCGCGCCAGCGCGACGAAGGTCGGGAGCGAAGGTAGACACCGGCCGCGTTCGATTCGGCTCACGAGCTCGACGGACACTCCCACCGCCTCCGCGAGGCTCGCCTGGGTCATCCCGAGCTCACGGCGCCGCATCCGGACGCGCGCGGCAACAACGCTTGAGAGGTCCGCCACGAGGGCCCGATCATCGGTGGGCCCCCCCCTTCTACGAAGGACGTGTAAGCCGTATCATGTGTACCGTGGATACACCAGGCTGGCTTCTGTTGGTGGAGGACGATCCGCTCATCGCGAGGGCGTTCGCCCGGACGGCTCGCCTGCGACTCGGTCTCGAGCTCGTGACGGTGGAAGGGCCGGACGCGGCGCTCGAGTCGCTCGGCGCCCGACCCGATCCGCCGGCGGCGGTGCTGCTCGATCTCCGGCTCACGGACCACGCGACAGGCGTCGACGTCTTGATCGCCCTTCGTCACTCCGGCCTGCGGTGTCCGTACGCGTTCTGGAGCTCCTCGCCGAGGGCACGCGTGCTCGCGGAGCTCAGGGGAGGAGGTGTCCAGGACGCTCCGCCCATCTTCGACAAGCTCGAGATGCGCGACGTGCTCGATTGGCTGAAAGACCTCCTCGGAGCGGCGGGCGATCAGGCGGCGCCGAGGTAGATCTTGAGCGTCTCGGCGGCGGCCTTCTTGTCGAAGGGGACGCCGGTGAGCTCGGCGCGGTTGCCGATCTGGCCGAAGAGCCCCTGCAGGTGGTCGAACAGGGACTGGCACTCCGAGATGGCGTTCTCGAGGCGCTGCGGGTCGAGCAGGTCGGCGTCGCGGAGCATCTCGAGCGCCTCGAGGAAGGGGTCGAGCCGATCGTAGTCGCTCGACCGCACGAGCTGGTAGCCGATGGCCCGGAAGTGGCCGAGGAACTCGCGGACGAAGTGGAAGCTGGCCTGCGCGGCCCACCGATCGGCGTCACCCTCGGCGGCTCGCGCCTTGGCGAGAAAGGCCCGCAGCACCTGGGCGAACATCCACACGTCCCGGCGCAGCCGTTCGCTCGCCGCGCGCCGGGCCGACTGGTCCTCGCCGAGGTCCGGGACGGGCTGGTCGGGACGGATCTCGGTGCACAGCGTGTGCACCGCGTGATGGAGCGACGCACGCAGCGCGGCTGCCGCGACGACGAGCTGCGGCCCGAGCTCGGCAGGCGGAACACCGTCCTCCGGCACCGGCAGATCGCGCTCGAACGTCCTGCGGACCTCGATGCGGAGCGTGTTCGCGAGCGCCTCGAGCGCCCCGCGCAGCGATACCAGCGCCCCGGCGATGTGCGACAGGTCGGCGTGCGACGCGACCATGTCTCGGGCCGGCACCGCGAGCAGCTCCTGCTCGAAGCCGTCCGCCATCACGTCCGCGGCCTGCTGTCCGAGGAACCGGCTGAGCGCGCGCAGATCGCTTCGGAGCACCGACAGGACGGGGAAGGCCAGCCGCACGGCCTCCGGATCTGACGCGTACTGCTCGACGAGGGACACGTACCGGAGCGCGCGGAACAGGGACAGGAACGTGAGCGCGGCGACCCGGTGGGCGGCGTCGGAGGGCACCATCTCGAGCGCCTCGAGCACCTCGGCGCTCCGGATGCGGTCGAGCTCCGGGCGGAACTCGAGCGCCACGAGCGGGTTGAAGAACGCGTTGCGCCCGATCTCGCGCGTGAGCGTCCCGTGCATCGCGAAGTACAGCCGCGGCGAGATGCGACCCAGCCGGAGGAGCCCGTCGATCACCTCGCCGTGGCCGGTGAACGAGTTGCGCAGCAGGAACAGCGCCTCCTGCGGCGTGTCCTGCGTGAGCTGCTCCTTGATGAGCTTGCTCCGGTCCGAGTCGTCGGGCAGGACCGTCTCGAGGTAGCGCGAGAACGTGTACGCGCGGTCCTTGTCGCCGAGGAGCAGGCGCACGAGCTGTACGCAACGCTCGACCGCTCCCTTCAGGGTCCGGAGCTCCTCGTGGAAGTCGTGCGCCACGGCGGGCGTTCGCCTCGGCGGCCCCGGGTGGTTTCGGGGGTTGCCGAAGCAGGCGATGCCCTTGAGCAGCATCTCGAGCTCGAAGAGCGTCTCCTCCTTGCGCTCCCACGCGAGACCCGCGAACCACACGTCGCGCGCGCTCGATTGATCGCGGCGCAAGGTGCGCGTGTCCCGAAGGAGGTTCGCGTAGACGTCTCGGCGCGACTCTCGGCTGCGCATGGGGGAGCGATGGTAGATCAGAAGAGGCCGCGCTGGCTCGCCCCGCGTTCCAGACCGAGGTGATCGTACGCCTTGTCCGTGGCCATCCGGCCGCGAGCGGTCCGGGCGAGGTAGCCCTGCTGGATGAGGTACGGCTCGTAGACGTCCTCGAGCGTGTCCCGCGGCTCGCTCAGCGCCGCCGCGAGCGCCTCGACCCCGACCGGCCCCCCCTTGTAGTGCTCGATGATCACCCGGAGCAGCCGCCGGTCCATCTCGTCGAGCCCCGCCTCGTCCACGTCGAGACGGTCGAGGGACTCCTTGGCGGAGCGCGCGTCGAGCTTCCCGTCTCCGAGCACCTGCGCGAAGTCGCGCGCCCGCCGGAGCAGGCGGTTGGCGATACGGGGCGTGCCGCGCGCGCGCCGCGCGATCTCCTGGGCCCCTGCGTCGTCCACCTTCACCTTCAACAGGCTCGCGCTGCGCTTCACGATGCGCGTGAGCGACGCGGCGTCGTAGTAGTCGAGCCGCGCGACGTAGCCGAATCGCGACAGCATGGGGCTCGTGAGGAGCCCGGTCCGCGTCGTCGCCCCCACGAGGGTGAAGGGCCGCAGCGGGATCTGGAGCGATCCCGCGAACGCCCCGTCCCCCTGCATCACGTCGATGCGGCGGTCCTCGACCGCCGTGTACAGCGACTCCTCGACCACGGGCGTGAGACGGTGGATCTCGTCGATGAACACGACGTCCCGCGGCTCGATCTTGGTGAGCAGCCCCGAGAGCTGCCCCTTGTGCTCGAGGGCCGGCCCCGACGAGAGGTGCAGCTCGACGCCGAGCTCTTCGGCCAGGATGTTGGCGAGGGTGGTCTTGCCGAGACCGGGCGGGCCGCAGAACAGGATGTGGTCGAGCGCGTCGCCGCGCTGCTTCGCCGCCTCGACGAACACCTGCAGGTTCTCTTTGAGGCGCTCTTGCCCCACGAAGTCCGCGAACCGCGACGGCCGGAGCGCGACGTCGAACGCCCGCTCCTCCTCCGTGCCGTCCGAATCGAGGGTCGCGTCCTTGCGCTTGCGTCCGTTCGTCCCCATGCGCGTCTGCCTACGTGAGGTACCGGAGCGCCTCGACCACGAGGTCCTCGACCTTGCGGTCGTCGGTGTCGGTCAGGCGCGCGACCGCGCCGTCCGCCTCGGCGGGCTTGAAGCCCATGTGGACGAGCGCCGCCGCCACCACCCCGAGGTTGCCGTTCGGGCGCGGCACGGCGGGAGCCGCGGCCGTCGCCGTGGGACGACCCCTGCCGCCGTACAGCGCGATGGCGGGCATCTTGTCCTTGAGCTCGAGGAGCAGGCGCTCGGCGGTCTTGTTGCCGACCCCCGGGATCCCCTTGAAGACGCTCTTGTCGCCGGCGCCGATGGCCTGGGCGAGCTGGCGCGCGTCGAGGGAGCTCAGGATGGCGAGCGCGAGCTTGGGGCCGACGCCCGAGACCCCGAGCATGGTCCGGAACGCGGCGCGCTCGGTCGCGTCGGCGAAGCCGTACAGCGTGATCGCGTCCTCGCGGACGTGGGTGTGCACGTGGACGGTCACCGTCTCGGGCGGCTCCGGCAGCCGACCGAGCGTGCCGAGCGGGACGAAGAGCTCGTACCCGACGCCCGACACGTCGAGGATGCAGCTCCCGTCGAGCCCACGGTCCGCGACGGTCCCCTTGAGCAGCCCGATCACGGAGGCGACACTACACGGTACGTAGGTTCAGTGTCTATCGGAGCTCGCGTCGAATGGCGCGCAGGACGGCGAAGGCGAACGCCGGGTTGTGGCGGCCGTGCGACCCGTCCTTCTCGAGCAGGGCCACGTCCCAGACCACCTTCCGGAGGGCGCGAGAGAGCTGGTCGACGCCGACCGGGCGCTCGCGGCCGGTCAGCTCGCCGTCGGCGTCGCAGTCGCCGAGGAGCCGGCCCCCGCCGTCGGTGAGGACCAGGAGCGCGTCCCGCTCCACGAAGTCGCGGGCGAGCTGCGGCTCGGCGCACTCGTCGTGGACGCGCGCGAAGGCGATCCGCTCCCTCAGCGCGGTCCGCGCGGCGGCGAGGGCACGGTCGAGCTCGCGTCCCACGTCGTCCGCGCGCCGGTCGCCGTCCCAGTCGCGGATGCCGCCGATCGCCTGCGGCGGCGTCTCGGTCCCGTGGCAGGGCGCGCAGGAGATCCCGGCGAGGTTGGTGGCCGGCCCCTCACTCCCGAGATCCCGGACCGAGAAGGTGTGCCCGCCGGCCCGTCCGAGGAGCGGATCGCCCGCGGGCGGGCGCGCCATGTGGCAGGACACGCAGCTATTGCCGAGCCGCGAGTGGCTGCCGGTGACCGGCTCCCGAAGGAGCGCCGAGCCCCGGCCGAGCAGGACGTCCGCCTGGGGCGCGTGAGGCGCCATCGCGTCCCGCTCGGCCTGCGCGACGCCGCTCCGGTGGCAGGTCGCGCAGACGGCGCCGTTGCCGAGCCCGGTCGCCTCACGCCCCGCGATCTCCTCCACCGTCTCGTGCACGCGCAGGGAGAACGGCCGCGAGGCGTCGTGGGGGTCGTGGCAGGTCGCGCAGGTGATCGCGGCCACCGTGCCGTGGTCGGGCCGGATGTGCGCGCCCTCCCGCGTCCACGAGATGAACCCCTGCGCGCTGTGGCACGAGGCGCAGCCGTCGCGCAGGGCCGGGTCGTCTCCCGCGAGGCCGCGCACGAAGGTCGCCATCGCCGAGGCCTCCCACTCGCGGTACTGCCACGAGTCGTGGGGCGCGTCGGGCTCGTCGACGGCGTCGTGGCAGCGCGCGCACACGCCCGCCTGGTACTTGGCGCCGTACTCCCAGTGGAACTGCGGAGGCAGGATCCGGCCCGGGCCGTGGCACGCCGAGCACCACACCGAGCCGTGCCGCCGGATGAGCCGCGGCGCCTCGTCGAAGGCGCCCGGGTGCGGCTCGGGCTGGGTCCAGCCGATGCGGCGCGCCGTGGTGTGCAGCCCGCCGTTGTCGACACCGGAGTCGACGCCCGTCGCGTGGCACGACCAGCACTCCTCGGAGAACTCGGCGCCGAGCTCGCCCTCGAGGCCGCGGCGGAACGTGCGCGCGTGCCTGGTCGACGCCCAGCCCTGATCCTCGGCGCGGTGGCACCCCTCGCGCCCGCAGTCGCGCGGCACCTCTTCGAAGGGGCCTGCCTGCAGGTTGAGGTCGAGCCGGGTGGGCTCGTAGCGCACCATGTACTGGCCGAAGACGTCGGGCCGGAAGTGGGGCGTGCGCGAGTCCGCGTCGATCATCTCCGCGCGGGAGCCGTCGGGCTTGGACAGCAGCGTCCACCGGTGCTCCTCGCGCGCCCCGCCGTTCAGGTACAGGTCGGCGCCGGTCGGTATCTGGTAGGTCCCGGACGCGGTGCCGGCGGCGGTCACGCGCACGCGCCGCTCGACCACCGTCCCGGCGAGCTCGGCCTCCATGGCGAGGCGGTAGTCGGCGCGCCCGCGCCGCGAGAGCGGCACGACACCGAGCCGATCGTCGAGCTCCACGAGCTCCTCGAGGCGGTGAGTGCGCACGACGACGGTGCGTCCGCCGTCCTCGACACGCATGCGATCACCGAGGTCGGGCCCCGCGACCTGGGTCCAGCGCAGGAGCGCGTCGTCGTCGCACCGCGTGCGCGCCTCGATCCGCACCTCGCGGCCGAACCCGACCTGCGCGTGCTCCTCTTCGAGCTCGAGCCGCGGGAAGAGGTTGACGGTCACCTCGGGGCTCTCGCTCTTCGTCACCTCCACGCGCGCCTCCCCGGGGCACCGCTCGGCGGTCGCCGCGCGCACGAGCACCTCGTCGCCCACCGGCAGGCGGATCTCGAAGCGGCCGTCGTCGCCGGCCTGCGCCTCCGCGCCCCCGGGGCCGCGGACGAGCGCGCCGCCGAGCGCCTGCCCGGTGCGCCCGTCGCGGACGACGCCCGTCACCTGGACGTGCTCGGTGGGCCCGCACAAGGCGAGCACCACCGAGGTCCACAACGCGAATGGGAGGCCGCGGCCGCGCCGCATGGAGCTGCGGAGGATAGCCTACCTGCGGCGCCGCAGGCGCAACCCCCCGAGCAGGAGGACCACGCCGAGCG
>JBDIVX010000209.1:0-11555 GCA_039794305.1 Candidatus Neutrinellum sp. | reverse complement strand
CCTGCCCTCGGCGAAGCGCCCATCAGCATCTCGGGGACCGACGGGCGCGCGGTCGAGCACACCGTCCGCGCCGTCGGCGCGGTCACGCGGGCGCTCTGCGCGCTCTCGCCCGGCGACGAGGTCGGGGTCCGGGGCCCCTACGGCCGGCCCTGGCCGCTCGAAGAGCTCGCCGGCCGCCCGGTCGTGGTCGTGGCCGGCGGCGTCGGTCTCGCCCCGCTCCGCGAGGCGATCCGCGAGATGCTCGGGCGCCCGGACGACTTCCCCGACGTGCGGCTCTTCTACGGGACGCGGACGCCCGACGACGCGCTCTACGTGAGGGAGATGCTCGGCTGGGTGCAGCGTCCGGGCTTCACGCTCCGGGTCACCGTCGACCGCGCCACGCCGGCCTGGCGGGGCGACGTCGGGGTGGTGACGCGGCTGCTCCGGCCGGGCACGGTGCCCGCGGACGCGGGCTGCCTGCTCTGCGGGCCCGAGGTGATGATGCGCTTCACGGTCGACGCCCTCCGCGGGATCGGGATCCCCGACGAGCGGACGTGGGTCACCATGGAGCGCCACATGAAGTGCGCCGCCGGGTTCTGCGGGCGGTGCCAGTACGGTCCGTGGTTCGTCTGCAAGGACGGCCCCGTCTTTCGGTACGACGAGGTGCGTCTACTGTTCGGTCGCGATGGGTTCTGACAAAGACGCGCCTCTGCCGCGGCTCGCGGTCTTCAAGCTGGCCTCCTGCGACGGCTGCCAGCTCGCGCTCCTCGACTGCGAGGACGAGCTGCTCGCCATCGCCGCGCGCGTCGAGATCGCCCACTTCACCGAGGCGTCCTCGCGCGTCGACGACTCCGAGCCCTTCGATCTCACGCTGATCGAGGGCTCGGTGTCGACGCCCGAGCAGCGAGCCTTCGTGCACCGCCTCCGCGGCCGCACCCGCATGCTCGTGACCATCGGCGCCTGCGCCACGGCCGGAGGCATCCAGGCGCTCCGGAACTGGCGCGACTCGGACGAGATGCTCCGCGTCGTCTACGCGCGCCCCGAGTACATCGACTCGCTCGCCACCTCGACCCCCGTGAGCGAGCACGTGAAGGTCGACTTCGAGCTGCGCGGCTGCCCGATCGCCAAGCGCGACCTCGTGGAGCTCCTGACGGCCATGCTCACGGGGCGCAAGCCCGCCATCCGGGACGAGAGCGTGTGCATGCAGTGCAAGCGGGACGGCAACGTGTGCGTCATGGTCGCGCGGGGCGAGCCCTGCCTCGGCCCGGTGACCCACGCGGGCTGCGGCGCGCTCTGCCCCGGCTACGACCGGGGCTGCTACGGTTGCTTCGGCCCGAGGGAGGGGGCGAACACGGCGTCGCTCGGGGGCTGGTTCCGCAAGGAGGGCGTCCCCGCCGCCGAGGTGTCCCGGAAGTTCCGCCAGTTCACCGGCTGGCGGCAGCCGTTCCGCGAGGAGAGCGATCGGCATGAGCGAGAGTGACGGCGAGCGGACGTTCCGGGTCGACCTGTTGACGCGCGTCGAGGGGGAGGGCGCCTTCCACCTGAAGGTCGCGGACGGCCGGGTGCGCGAGGCGCACCTGCGCATCTTCGAGGCGCCGCGGTTCTTCGAGGCGTTCCTCCGCGGCCGCGGCGTGCACGAGGTCGTCGACATCGTCGCGCGGATCTGCGGGATCTGCCCCATCGCCTACCAGATGAGCGCGTCGCGGGCGATCGAGCGGGCCTTCGGCATCACGCCGACCGAGCCCGTCCGGAAGCTGCGCCGGCTCATCTACTGCGGCGAGTGGATCGAGAGCCACGCCCTGCACGTCTTCATGCTGCACGCGCCGGACTTCCTCGGGTACCCGAGCGCGATCGAGATGGCGGCCGACCACCGGGAGGTCGTCGAGCGCGGGCTCGCGATGAAGAAGACGGGCAACCAGATCATCGAGCTGCTCGGCGGCCGCGCGATCCACCCGGTGTCGCCTCGCGTGGGCGGCTTCACGAAGACGCCGTCGAGGCGCCGGCTGCGCGAGGGGCTGCGGGACGCGCTCGCCCGCGGCCTCGACGAGGCGCGACAGGCCGTGCGCTGGACGGCCTCGCTCGATCCGCCGCCCTTCGAGCAGGACTACGTGTTCGTGGCGCTCTCGGGCGAGGGCGGCTACCCGCTCGAAGCGGGCGAGGCGATCTGCGTGTCGGGGCGGCCCGACGTGCCGCTCGACGAATGGGGCGACGCCATCGTCGAGACGCACGTCCCCCAGTCGAACGCGCTCCACGCGCGGCTCACCGACGAGACGCCGTACCTGTGCGGCCCGATGGCGCGGCTGCACCACCACGCCGAGCGGCTGCACCCGGCGGCGCGCGAGGCGATGGACGAGGTGGGGCTCGAGCGGACCGTCACGAACCCGTACCGCTCGATCGTCGTCCGCGCGGTCGAGATCGTGCACGCGTTCGCCGAGGCCCTCGACCTCGTGGACGGCTACGAGGAGCCCGATCGCCCCTACGAGGACGCGGCGCCGCGCGACGCGGTCGGCTCGGGCGCGACCGAGGCGCCCCGCGGCATGCTGTGGCACCGGTACGAGCTCGGCGCCGACGGCCTCGTGCGCGACGCCCGCATCGTCCCGCCCACCTCGCAGAACCAGGCGCGGATCGAGCAGGACCTCGTGTCCATGGCGCCGGACCTCCTCGCCCTGCCGCACGACGAGGCGACGCACCGATGCGAGCAGCTCATCCGCGCCTACGATCCGTGCATCTCGTGCGCGACGCACTTCCTCGACCTCTGCATCGAGCGGGAGGAGCCGTGAGCCGGGTGCGTGTGATCGCGCTCGGGAGCCCGATGGGGAGCGACGACGCGGCGGCGCTCCGGGCGGCCGAGCGGCTCGGCGACCGCGACGTCGAGGTGACCCTGGCGGGGCGGCCGGGCGCGGGCCTCGTCGACCTCTTCGACGCGTCGGTGCCCACGGTGATCCTCGACGTGGTGCGAAGGGGCGCCGATCCCGGCGCGATCGTCGAGGTGCCGCTCCGGCGGCTCGCGGGCGCGGCCGTCCCGGGCGACGGCGTCTCGTCGCACGGCCTCGGGCTCGGCGACGCGCTCCGGCTCGCGGCCGCGCTCGGCCGGCCGATCCCCGAGGGCGTCTTGCTCGGCATCGGGGGCGCGAGCTTCGCGCCGGGAGAGACGCTCAGCCCGGAGGTGGAGCGAGGGCTCGACGCGTTCGTCCAGGCCGCGCGCGACGCCATCGGTCGTCTTCGGGACGGCGAAGGAGGAGATGGATGCACGAGCACGGGCTGATGACGAGGCTCCTCCGGACGGCGAGCGAGGAGGCCGACAAGCGCGGCGGAGCCCTGCGCAAGGTGCGGGTGCGGCTCGGGGCGCTCGCGTCGAGCGACGAGGCGCACTTCCGCGGCGACTTCGAGCACGTCCGCGAGGAGCTGGGGATGCGGGACGTGGAGCTCGAGATCGAGCTCGCGCCCGAGCGGCCGAGCGGCGTCGAGATCACCGGGATCGAGGTCGCGGGGTGATCGCGCGGCGCGTCGGCGAGATCGAGGGCATCGTCCAGGGCGTCGGCTTCCGTCCGTTCCTCGCCCGCCTGGCCTCGGAGCTCGGCCTCGCCGGGCGCGTCCGGAACGAGGGGAGGGTGGTCCGCGTCGAGCTCGAAGGCGACGAGGGCGCGCTCGGCCGCTTCGAGGCGCTGCTCGTCGAGCGCGCGCCCGCGGCCGCGCGCATCGATCGCGCGTCCTTCGTCTCCGAGGTGCCGCGCGGCGAGCGCGGCTTCACCATCGAGCACAGCGCCGTCGAGGGCGAGCGAGCGCTCACGATCCCGCCGGACCTCGCGACGTGCGACGAGTGCCGCGCCGAGGTGGCCGACCCTTCCGCCCGCCGGTCCGGCTACCCGTTCACCAACTGCACGGCCTGCGGGCCGCGCTACACGATCGTCGAGTCACTGCCCTACGACCGGCCGCGCACGACGATGGCGCGCTTCCCGATGTGCGAGGCGTGCCGGCGCGAGTACGACGACCCGGCCGACCGGCGCTACCACGCGCAGCCCATCGCGTGCCCCGCCTGCGGACCGGCGCTTCGCCTCCTCGACCGCGAGGGCGCACCGCTCGCCGGCCCAGAGGAGGCCCTCGTGCACGCGATCGAGGCGCTCGGGCGCGGCGCCATCGTCGCGCTCAAGGGGCTCGGCGGCTGGCAGCTCGCCTGCGACGCCCGCGACGAGGGCGTGGTGCGGCGCCTTCGCGAGCGCAAGCGCCGCCCGCACCAGGCCTTCGCCGTCATGGTGCGCGACCTCGAGTCGGCGCGGGCGCTCGCGTGCGTCTCGGAGGCCGAGGCCCGGGCGCTGTCGGGCGCGGCGGCGCCGATCGTGCTGCTCCGAAAGCGGGGCCGCCTGCTCGCGCCGTCGATCGCGCCGGACAATGGCCGGGTCGGGCTCATGCTCCCGACCACGCCGCTCCACCACCTCTTGCTCGCGCGCTTCGCGGGGCCGCTCGTCTGCACGAGCGGCAACCTGCACGACGAGCCCATCGTGACGGGCGACGGCGAGGCGGTCGCGCGGCTCGGCGCAATCGCCGATCTGTTCCTCGGCCACGACCGCCCCATCGCGCGGCGCGTCGACGACGGCGTGTGCCACGTCATCGACGGCGAGGCGCGGACGCTGCGCCTCGGTCGCGGGCTCGGTCCCCTTCGCCTGTCGCTCGGGGCCGGCGGCCCGCCGCTCCTTTGCGCGGGCGGCCACCTGAAGAACGCCCCGGCCGCGACCGTCGACGGCGACGCGGTCCTGTGGCCGCACGTCGGCGACCTCGACGACCCGAGCGCGCGCGATGCGCTCGTCGAGGCGCTCGACGAGCTGCGCCGCTTCCTCGCCCTCGACCCCGTGGCCGTCGCCTGCGACCTCCACCCCGACTACGCCTCGACGCGCTGGGCCGAGCAGTCGGGCCTGCCGCGCATCGGCGTCCAGCACCACCACGCGCACGTCGCCGCGTGCCTCGCGGAGCACGGCGTCGACGAGGCGCTCGGGTTCGCCTGGGACGGCGTCGGGCTCGGCGACGACCGAACGCCCTGGGGAGGCGAGGCGCTCCGGGTCGGGCCGCGCGGCTTCGAGCGCGTCGCGCACCTCCGTCCGTTCCCGCTCCCCGGCGGCGACGCCGCGGCGCGCGATCCGCGGCGTTCGCTCGCCGGCTTGTTCGTCGCGGCGGGTGTCGATGCGCCCGCCGGGCTCGTGCCCGACGCGCTCGTCCGCCTCGCCCGCTCGCCCCGGCTCGCGCCGTGGACGACGAGCGCAGGGCGCCTGTTCGACGCGGTCGCCGCGCTCACGGGCGTCTGCGAGCGCGCGAGCTTCGAGGGCCAGGCGCCCATCGCGCTCGAGCGGCTCGCCGAGCCCGGCCACGAGCCCTATCCATTCCGGCTCGACGGCCCCGTCGTCGACTGGACGCCGGCGCTCGGCCCGCTCCTCGCCGACCGCGGCGATCCCTCCCGCGCCGCCTCGCGCTTCCACGCCACCCTCGTCGCCTCCATCGTCGCCGTCGCCGAGCGCGAGCGCGCCCCCGCCGTCGCCCTCACCGGCGGCTGCTTCCAGAACCCGCTCCTCGCGACCGAGACCCTCCACGCCCTCCGAGCCCGCGGCCACCGCGTCCTTCTCCCCTCCCGCGTCCCCCCCAACGACGGCGGCCTTGCGCTCGGTCAAGCCTGGATCGCCCACCACTTGATCCTGGGGGACAGGCCCCAGTGATCACCACCCACCATCACTCCCGCCACACGATCACCTCCGACCGACGAGCCCGCCCATGTGCCTCGCCATCCCCGGCCTGATCCTCGAACGAACCGACGGCCCCGGCGGCCTGCCCTTCGCGCGCGTGCGCTTCGGCACCGTGACGCGCGAGGTGTGCCTCGCCTACGTGCCCGACGCCGCGCCCGGACAGTACGTGATCGTCCACGTCGGCTTCGCGATCCAGCGGCTCGACGAAGAGGCCGCGCGACGGACGCTCGCCCTCTTCGAGGAGGCCGGCTCGTGAGGTGGGTGGACGAGTTCCGCGACGCCGGGACCGCCCGGCGGCTCGCCGGCGCGCTCGCCCGGTCGGCGACGCGCCCGTGGACCGTCATGGAGATCTGCGGCGGCCAGACGAACACGATCGCGCGCTACGGCCTCGAGGACCTCTTGCCCGAGGGGATGCGGCTCATCCACGGGCCCGGCTGTCCGGTGTGCGTGACGCCGCTCGAGATCATCGAGGCCGCGCGCGTGCTCGCGCAGGAGCCGGGCGTCGTCTTGTGCTCCTTCGGCGACATGCTGCGCGTGCCCGGCGCGGGCGGCGACCTGCTCGACGCGCGCTCCCGCGGCGCCGACGTCCGCGTCGTCCTGTCGCCGCTCGACGCCGTGCAGATGGCGGCGAACGACCGCGGGCGGCACCACGTCTTGTTCGGCGTCGGGTTCGAGACGACGGCGCCCGCGACCGCGATGGCCGCCGAGCTCGCCCGGCGCCTCGACCTCGACAACTTCAGCCTGCTCGCCTCGCACGTGCGCGTGCCGCCGGCGATCGAGCTCCTGCTCTCCGAGCCGGAGCACGAGATCGACGGCTTCCTCGCCGCCGGGCACGTCTGCACGGTCGAGGGGCTCGCCGACTATCCGGCCCTGTGCGCGCGCTTCGGCGTGCCCATCGTGGTCACGGGCTTCGAGCCGGTGGACATCTTGCACGGGCTCCTCATGTGCGTCCGGCAGCTCGAAGCCGGGCGCCACGAGGTCGAAAACCAGTACACGCGCTCGGTCCGGAGCGACGGCAACCCCGAGGCGCGCGCGCTCGTCGACCGCGTGTTCGAGGTGGCCGACGTCCCGTGGCGCGGGCTCGGCGTCGTCCCGCGCGGCGGCCTGCGCATCCGGCCGGCGTGGGCGCGCTTCGACGCGCTCCGCCGCTTCGACCCGAGCCTCCCCGAGGTGACCGAGCCCGTAGCCTGCAAGGCCGGGCTCGTCCTTCAGGGGCGCCTCGTGCCGACGGACTGCCCCGAGTTCGGCCGCGCCTGCACGCCCGAGCACCCGCTCGGCGCCCCGATGGTCTCCACCGAGGGCGCCTGCGCAGCCTACTACCGCCACCGCCGCCACGCGGCCTTCGACGAGAGAGCCGACCGATGACCGACCTCGCATGCCCCGTCCCCTTCAGCGACTACGAGCGCGTCGTCCTGGCGCACGGCGGCGGAGGACGCGTGATGCACCGCCTGATCGAGGAGCTGTTCGTCACGGCCTTCGACAACCCGCACCTTCGCGCGCAGCACGACGGCGCGGTCCTCGACACGCCCGGGCGGCTCGCGGTCACGACCGACGGCTTCACGGTGCGGCCGCTCTTCTTCCCCGGCGGCGACATCGGCAGCCTCGCCGTCCACGGCACCGTCAACGACCTCGTCTGCTGCGGCGCCCGCCCGGAGCACATGACGGCGTCGTTCATACTCGAGGAGGGCCTCGCGCTCGAGACGCTCCGCCGCGTCGTCGAGTCGATGGCCCGCGCCGCGCGCGAGGCGGGCGTCCGCGTCGTCGCGGGCGACACGAAGGTCGTCGAGAAGGGCAAGGGCGACGGGGTCTTCATCACGGCCACCGGCCTCGGCCGCGTGCTCGCGCCCGAGCCGCCGTCTCCCTCGCGCGTCCGGCCGGGCGACGCCGTCCTCGTCACCGGCCCGGTCGGCGATCACGGGGTGGCGGTGATGATCGAGCGGGAAGCCATGGCCATCGAGAGCGACCTCGCGAGCGACTCGGCCGGCTGCGCGCCCCAGCTCCTCGCGCTCCTCGACGCGGGCGTCGACGTGCGCTGCCTCCGCGACCCGACCCGCGGCGGCCTCGCCTCGGTGCTGAACGAGATCGCCCGCTCCGCGCGCGCCGGCATCCACGTCCGCGAGGCGGACGTACCGGTCCGGTCCGAGGTCGCCGACGCCTGCGAGCTCCTCGGCTTCGACCCGCTCTACGTCGCGTGCGAGGGCCGCCTCGTCGCGTTCGTGCCGGAGGCCGACGCCGAGCGGGCCCTCGGGGCGCTCCGCCGAACCCCAGGCTCCGAGGACGCCGCCCGCATCGGCGTCGTGACCGAGGACCACCCGGGCACGGTCCTCCTCGAGAGCCCGCTCGGACCGAGCCGCGTCCTCGACCTCTTGAGCGGCGAGCAGCTCCCGCGCATCTGCTGAGCCCGCGGCTCGGCGTCGGCATCACCCTGGCCGCGACGTGTAGGGCACGTGCGCGACGAGCGGCGCCGGGGGCGATGAAGCGCCGAGCCTGGGTGTAAGCGACGCCGCCTCGGGGGCGTTGAGCGGGCGGAGGGACGTCGAATGCGCATCCGCTCGCTCGAGCCGCTTCTCGCGATCTGCCTCGCCTGCCTCGCCATGCCCGTCACCGCGCGGGCCCAGGAACGGCACGAGGTCGAGATCGAGGACGTCGTCACCAACGAAGAGGCCGCCGCGCAGAGCGAGCCCGCGCGGCTCGGCGGCTACCTCGCCCTGTGGTTCGACGACCTGCACCTCGAAGGGCTCGACTGGCGGTTCGACGACCCGGAGGTCGCGGCGCTCGCCGGGCGCGAGGTCGACCCGAACGGCGAACGCGGCGGCCGCGGTCGCACCCTCGCGTGGGGCGTGGCCTTCGGCCATTCGCTCGAGCCGACCCGGTGGCTCCGCCTGCCCGAGGTCCGGCTCTACCTCGGCGGTGCCTCCATCGACGGCCCGTGGCACCGGCCCGAGGGGGAGGGCGACGGGCTCGAGGTGCGCGCCTCGGGCGTGTTCGTCGCGAAGCTCGAGCTCGCGGGCGGGCTCCAGTACCGGCTCGGCCCCGTGATCCCCTTCGCGATCGGCCGCGTCGGTCTCGCCGGCTACTTCACGAGCGTCGAGGTGCGCGAGGGCTCGCTCGGCGCGCTCGGCGAGGAGATCGTGTGCGACGGAGGCTTCGAGCTCGGGTTCGAGCTCGGTATGTCGGTGCCGGTCGGCGACTTCCTGCGCCTGCACGCCGCCTGGCGTCGCACCGTCGTCGGCCCCGCGGGCGACGGCCTGATGCTGGGCCTCACCATCGGCGGCCCGATGGAGCAGTAGCCGCTTCGGTGCGAGAGGTCGGCTCAGGCCCAGGTGACCGACACGTAGCGGCGGACGTGGTCCGCGCACGTCGCCTGCACGTACCGGAGCGCGTGCAGCATCGCGCAGTCGCCCGCGTCGTGCATGGCGGCCTCCGCTGCGGCGCTCGCCGCCATCGAGGCGTCCTCGGGCGACGCCACCGCGCGCACGGCCGCGAGCGCCGCGCCCGCGGCGGCCGTCACCGACGGGTCGGGCGCCTCGGCCGCGCACCGCTCCACCGTCTCCGCGGCGCCCGCGCACTCCGCCTCGTCCGCCTCGTCGCGCGCCCACCGCTCGGCGACCTCCACGGCCGCCTTCGGCCGCTCCTCGCCTTCCGGCAGGTAGACGAGCGCCTCTCGCGCGCACGCGCACGCGGCGAGCACGAGCGCCCGCCGGTCGGCGCCTGCGCGCGCCGCGATCCCGAGCAGGAAGTCACCCCGCGGGCACTCGGCCCAGGCGCGCTCCCAGTCGCCGCCGAACGCGCGCGCCCACCCGACGACGTCGTGGTGGGCGCCCCGCTGCTCGAGCCACTCGGCGACGGTCAGGAGTCGTCCCCGCCGGCGACGTTCTCGAGCGTCTGGTGGATCCGGTACTCCATCAGGCCTTCGCTGCTGTTGAAGCCCGAGCCGCCCATCTGCGTGAACCGACCGGACACCTTGATCTTGTTGCCCACGTGGAAGTCGGTGGGGATCGGCCGCATCCCCATGGCGATCTGCTCCGCGGTCAGCTCCTCGGCCTGGCCGCGCTCGGCCTTCTCGACCGCCTCGTCGATCTGGGCCTGGTTCTCCGCGTACCCGACGACCATGAGCCGCTTGCCCGAGTCGGTCTCGTTCTGCGTGTCGGCGATCCACATGTGCGGGGCCGCGGGCGTCGGGCAGCGCTCGCCCTCCGGGCACTCCGGCGGCTGATAGATCTCGACGATGTAGCCCGTCACCTCGACGTCGCTGTCCATCGTGTTCCGGATGCGGTGCCGCAGGCCGTAGACGCTGTAGCTGTTGTCCGAGTACTGGGCTGGGTGTGGCGGGGGCGGGATCGTCGGAACCTCGGGCAGGTTCGGGCGGACGTCCGGGAGCCGCTCGATGGTCAGGTCCGCGGCCGCCTCGCCTTCGGAGCCGCACGCCATCGGGAGAGTCAGAAGGAGCGCGGCTGCACAGAGCAGTCGGATCGCACGATTCATCGTGTCATTCCCCGTCGTTGGCCCCCTTGGGGCGCCAGCACGGTACCACGGGGCTTCCAGAGCTCACAACACAAGAAATCACCGGCATTCTCGCACGGTTCGGCGGGCTCGGGCCGCCGCCGCGCGGATGGCGGCAGGCGCGCCCTCGGACTCGGCGCGGTCGAGCATGGTCTCGGCGTCCTCGCCTCCGAGGGCCGCGAGCGCGTCGACGGCGATGACCGCCATGTCCACGTCGGGCGCCCAGGCGTCCGGCCGGAGCCCGCGACGGAGGATCCGGGCGATGGGCTCGGCGAGCTCGGCCACGCACAGCTCCTCGGCGTACTCGATGGCCGCCTCGATGACCTCGGGCCACTCGTCCTCGTCCTCGAGCCGCGCCGCGACGCGCTGCCAGGACGCGCGGTCGCCCGCGGTCCGGAGCGCGGCGACCGCAGCCGCGCGCACCGCGCGCGAGTCGTCCTCGAGCGCGGCCCGGAGCACGGGCAAGGCCGCGGCGTCGTCGGAGAGCGCAGCGACCGCCGCCGCGCGGACCATCGACCACCGGTCTCGGCGCGCCAACACCGCGACGGTCTCCACCGCCGTCCTCGTCTCGTCGTCACCGAGCACGCCGATCGCCGCGACGCGGACGCGCGGGTAGTCGTCGCGCGTCGCGTCACGCGCGACCTCGCGCGCGGCCTCGGCGTCGCGCGCCGCGAGCGCCTCGAGCGCGGCCGCCCGCAGCATCCACTCGTCAGCCTCGCGGGCCGTGCGTGCGAGCCACGCGTCGACGGGCGCGTCGCGGTCGAGCTGCTTGGCCGCCGCCACGAGACGCCAGCGATCCTCGAAGCGCTCCGCGCCCTCCGCGCCGCGCCGGACGAGCGCCGCCGCGCTCTCGCGCCCCTCGGGTGCGCCCCCGAGCGCGAGCGCCGCCGCGGCCCCCGCCGTCACGTCCGGGCCTGCGGCCACCCAGCGTTCGATGCGCTCGCGCGCGAGCTCGCCGCCACGCTGTGCGGCCGTGCGGATGGCGCGCCGGAGCCCCGGCCGCTCGCTTCCACCCCGCGAGAGCGCCTCGAGCAGGTGCTCCGCCGCGGCCGCCGGGTCGAGCCGCGAGAGCGCCACCGCCGCGTCCTCGCCCGCCGTCTCGTCCGTGACCAGCGAGGCCAGGTCGGGGACCGCCGCCTCGCCCGCCGCGACCAGCGCCGCGAGCGCGTCGTGCCGGACGTCGTCGTCGCCGTCGCGCGCGGCGCGCCCGAGCGCACGGCGCGCCGACTCGAGCGTCCGCGCGTTCTCCGCGAAGACGCGGATCGAGCGGCGCCTGCCGGTGGGCGTCAGCGTCTCCCACGACTCGTCCACGAGCTCGACGGCGCGGGGACCGAGGGTCGCGAG
>JBDIVX010000208.1:0-11702 GCA_039794305.1 Candidatus Neutrinellum sp. | reverse complement strand
GCTGACGCCGCTCTTGCGCGCGCTCGGCGGCCCGGTCCACGGCGCGCGCGACGTCGTCGTGTCCAACGGAGAGGCGATCACGCTGCGCGGCCGGTTCGGCTACGGGCCCACGAGCAAGGACCTCCACGACGAGGCGGTCGTCGCGTACGTCGCGCCGCGCGACGGCGAGTGCACCTGGATCGAAGCGGGGCGTGCCGTCACGGGGAGCGACGGCCGCGTCGAGCTCGCGCTCGAGCCGGGCCTGCTCGAGGGCCCCGGCCAGTACGCGTACTGGCTCGCGGTCCCCGGCGACGGCAGCGGCGCGGGCGGCTACGTGCACGTCCTCGACCCCGGGACGCCCGTCGTCGTCTTCGACATCGACGGTACGCTGACGACCGACGATCTCGAGCTCGTCGACGGAGCGATCCTCCACACCGTCCGGAGCACGAGCGAGGTGTGGTTCACGCTCGCGGGTCTCCCGCTCTCGAAGGACCTCTGGCTCCTCGGCCTCGAGCGGCTCCTCCGAGAGGACGCCGAGATGCACGAGGGAGCCGTCGACGTCGCCCGCCACTGGGTCTCGCGCGGCTACCAGCCCGTGTACCTGACGGGTCGTCCCTACCTCTTCGAGGACATCACCCGGGAGTGGCTCGACCGGCACGGCTTCCCCGCCGGCCCCGTCCGGCTGACCGATCACGTCGAGGACTCGCTCCCGGCCCACGTCTCGGATTACAAGCTCCGCTTCCTCGCGGATCTCGAGAGCCGCGTCGGGGTCGACGTGAGCCTCGCCTACGGGAACTCGACGAACGACATCTGCGCCTACGCGCGCGCCGGCATCGAACCCGAGCGCACCTTCATCGTCGGCGAGCACGCGGGCGAGGCGTGCGACGGCCACCGGCCGCCCCGGCCGCTCGGGGACTACCGGTCCCACCTCGACTCTGCGCCGGAGTGAGACGGGGCCGTTTTCCCGCTCGAACGGGCCGCCGCGGCGGCTTTGCCCCGGGCAGCGGAGCGCCATTGGACAGCCAAACCGGCGGTGCTAGGCTGGAGCCGTCGCTGCCTCCGCTCGGGGGGGCGGGGCTCTGCAGGAGCCGTCGACGAACTGGGTGCTCGGCCTCTTCGGCCCGCATCGTGGCCGAGCGAAGACGAGACACCTCCGCAACAGTCGATGGTGACCAGGGCAGAGGGTTCGAAACGACCGGGCGCCGGTCCGCGGCGTCCGAGGTACGAGAGAGTGAGTGTGTGACAATGTCGAACAAGCTATTCGTGGGTGGCCTGAGCTGGGACACGCGGGACGAGGATCTGCACCGCGCGTTCTCGGAGTACGGAAACGTCGTCGAGGCGAAGGTCATCACGGACCGTGACAGCGGTCGTTCCCGGGGCTTCGGCTTCGTGACCTTCGAGGACGGGCAGGCCGCGGCGCAGGCCCGGAGCGAGATGGACGGAGCGGTCCTCGACGGCCGCACCATCCGAGTGGACGAGGCCAACGAGCGCTCCGGCGGCGGCGGCGGCGGCGGCGGCCGCGGGGGTCGTGGCGGCGGCGGCGGCGGCGGCGGCGGCCGGCGCGGCGGCGGCGGCCGCTGGTAGCAGGCTCTCGCCGGGGCGGGGTCGCAACCAGGCCCCGCCCCGCGCGCCGTCCACGGAAGGCGCGTTGACGGAAGCGGTAGACCCGAGGGCCCGCCGCACCGTCTAATGCGCCCATGAACCGATCCGGATCTCTTCTCCTGCTCGCGTGCGTGCTCGCCGGGTGCGGCTCGGCCGCGGCGGTGCGGACCTCGGACGCGCTGCCGCTCCGGCGCGTGGTCCTCTACCGCAACGGCGTCGGCTACTTCGAGCGGCACGGCCAGTTCGACGGCGCGGGCCTCGAGTTCACCGTCCGCCGGCGCGACGTCGGCGACTTCCTCTCCTCGCTCACCGCCGTCGACCGCGCGGACGGACAGGTCCGGAGCGTCTCGTTCGAGGTCGAGGAGGAAGAGGAGCGCGCCGCGCGCAGGCCCCGCCCGAGGCCGATGATCCTCCCCGACGGAACGGTCACGGTCGTGCCGCCGGCCCCGCCCGACGAGCCCGACGATCCGGGCGAGGAGGACATCGACGTCCTGCTCCGGCTCGACGGCGAGGACCACGACCTCGTCGTCTCCTACGTGGTCGCGGCGCCGATCTGGCGTCCGTCCTACCGCATCGTGCTGGACGAGGAGGGCGCGCTGCTGCAGGCCTGGGCCGTCGTGCAGAACACCTCCGGCGAGGACTGGGAGGACGTCACGCTCTCGCTCACGACCGGAGCGCCCATCGCGTTCCGATCGGACCTGGGCACGCCCGTCACTCCCGAGCGGCCCCTCGTCACCGACCGGGGAGAGGTGGTCATGAGCGTCCCGCGCGCGCAGACCAGCCTCGAGAGCGCGCCCGAGGACGAGCCGACCGGAGGCGCCGAGGACGACAGGGCGATGGACATGGAGATGGAAGAGGCGATCGCCGCTCCCGAGGGGCGGGCGAGCCGCCGAGCTCGAGGGGGCGGCGCGGGCGCCGCCGCTCCACCGCCCGCCTCCGCGCCGGCCCGGGACGGCTACTACTCGGCAGGCGACGTCCAGCAGTCGGTGCGCGCGGTCGCCGCGGTGGCGCAGCTCGCCGAAGGCGTGACGCGGTACGACTTCGATCACCGCGTCACCATCCCGAGCGGTAGCTCGACGATGGTCGCCATCCTCTCGGAGCGCGTGCCCGGCGAGTCCGCCTATCTCTACTCGCCGGACCCCGGCGTGTCCGACTCGGGCGTCCACCCGTTCCGCGTGGCGCGCCTCGAGAACCGCACCGGCGCGATGCTCGAGCGCGGGCCCGTCTCGGTGCTCGAGGAGGGCGACTTCCTCGGCCAGGGCGTGCTCGAGCAGCTCCCGCGCGACGCGAACACCTTCATCCCGTTCGCCCTCGAGCGGAGCGTGGTCGTCGAGCGGAGCGATGGCTACGAGCAGGTCCCGGGGCGGCTCATCCGCGTCCAGCGCGACCAGGTGGTCATCGAGCAGATCTCCGCGCGCAAGGCGCGCTACCGTGTCCGGAACGGCGGCGACCGCACACGCAGGGTCTACATCCGCCACGACCGTCTTCCGGGCGCGGAGCTGCACGAGCCGCCCGAAGGCGTGGAGCTGACCGAGCGCGCCGCGCTCGTCCCGCTCACGGTCCCCGAGCACGGCGACGAGACGCTCGAGGTCGAGGAGCGGACGCCGGTCGAGCGCACGGTCGTCTTCATGTCGGACCAGGCGGCCCAGGCGATCGCGCTCTACCTCGACGGGCCGGCCGTCGACGCCGCGCAGGGGCCCGCGCTCCGGCGCGCGCTCGAGCTGCGCACCCAGCTCCGTGACGTGCAGCAGCGGCTGAGCGAGCTCGGGCAGCAGCGCAACGAGGCGGAGCGCTCGGCCAACCAGGTCCGCGAGAACCTCGAGGCCATCCGGCGGGTGAGCCGGGCCGAGGACCTGCGGCAGCGGCTCGTCGCGCGCCTGTCGGACCTCGACCGGTCGCTCGAGGATCTCACCCGGCAGATCGTGGAGCTGCGAACGCGCGAGAGCGAGCTGCGCGTGCGCCTGGACGAGGCGCTCTCCGAGGTGACCCTCGACACGCGCGGGTGATCCCGCTCAGCGCTCCGTCGCCGGGTCGACGGCGGTGATCCGGCCGTCGAGCTCGGTGTCGTTCCGCGTTGTCGATGGCGCGCGCCGCTTCCTTGCGGCCCTGCACGGTCGATAACCGACGACGCGGGCGCACCCCCGCCCGGCTACTGCAGCATGCTCCGCAGCATCCAGGCGGTCTTCTCGTGCACGCGCAGCCGGCCCGTCAGCAGGTCCAGCGAGGCCTCGTCGTGCCCCTCCTCGGCGCCGGGGAACACGTCGCGGATGGTCTTCGCGACGGCCTCGTGGCCGTGGAGCACCTGCGCGAGCATGCTCTGCGCGCTCGGGACCTCGGCCGGCTCCGCGATCGTGCTCAGCTCGGCGAGCTGGCGGTAGGTCCCGGGAGCGAAGAACCCGAGCGCCCGGATGCGCTCGGCGATCTCGTCCACCGCCGTCCAGAGCTCCCGATACTGCTCCTCGAACAGGGCGTGGAGCTGCTGGAACATGGGCCCGGTGACGTTCCAGTGGAAGTTGTGGGTCATCAGATAGAGCGTGTACGTGTCCCCGAGGACGTGCGACAGCCCGTCGGCGATGCGCTTTCGGCTCTCCTCGGGGATCCCGATGTCGATCGGCTCCATGGCTCTTCTCCCGTTTGGTAGTGGCCTCCATGTGCCCCGCCGACCCCATGTCCAGCCCTCTCTCTTCCTTCGCGCGGGCGTCCCTCAGAAGAGCGAGCGGATCAGCAGCTCGCGGAACGTCGTCCCCGGCGCGAAGTAGCTGCCGAGGACCGCGCGACGGAACGCGGACCCTCGCTCGAGCCGCTCGGCGACGACGCGGCCGTCCGCCGCGACGAGGACCGTTCGGACCGAGCGTGGCCGCACGTCGTAGTAGAGGCGGTCCCCCCGCCGGAACCCGCGCTCTTCGACCGCGTCGAACGAGGCCGGGACCCTCTTCGCGAGGTCCGGGTAGCTCCCTCGCTCGAGCAGGCCCGCCTCGTGGGCGCGCCGGAGGTCGTCGCGGACCCCGGGCAGGTACTGGTCGAGCGTGACGTCCCGGAGGAACGTGACCCGGACGAGGGCGCGCTCCGCCCCGAGGGCCGCCTCGGCCACCCGGCGGGCGCGCTCCTCCGAGTACGGACGGCCGCGGGCGGCGTCCGCGAGCCGCCGCCGCGTGCCCTCGTCGAACCGGATCGCGACCTCGAGGACGTCGATGTCGAAGAGGGTCCTCTCGAGCTTCGCCCGCATGGTGGCATACGGCCCCGAGGCCAGATCGCCCTGCTCGCGAGCGGGCGACTGCGCCCGAGCCGCCGTCGGGAGCAGCGCGCCGAGCACGAACGCCGCCGCGGCGGCGCCTCGTCCGATCGTCGATCGCATGCCCTGTCCGGCTGCAAGCGCCGTACCCCACCGGCACGGGGCTCTGGCCGTCGGCCGGGTTCGCTGCTATGGGTAACGTTCAGATCGCACTCAGTATCCAGACGAGGACACGGACTTTGTTCAGAAATCGACTCTCTCTCACCCCGATCGACGCCCTGTTCGCCGGAGCCCGCTCGTGAGCCGCGGCACCTACTCGGTGGGCAAGCGGCAGCGCGAGGCCGAAAGGGCGCGCAAGAAGCAGGAGAAGGCCCAGCGGCGCCGCGAGCGCCGCGAGCGGGGGCCCTCCGAGGTCGAGTACACGACCGCCGAGGAGATCACCGGGGCGCTTCCGTCCGTCGGTGAGGCCCTCTTGCACATGCAGAACCGGGCGCGCGAGCCGCGGGGCGCGAACGCGATCCCGGCGCGGCTGTTCGTCGGCGGGCTGAGCTACGGCACCACCGCCGAGGTCTTGCGACAGGCCTTCGAGCAGTTCGGCCCGGTGAGCGACGCGGTCGTCGTCACCGATCGCGACACGGGAAATTCCCGCGGCTTCGGGTTCGTGACCATGGAGAACCGCAAGGACGCTCCGCGCGCGATCGAAGGGCTCAACGACACCGAGCTCGACGGCCGGACCATCTTCGTGAACGTGGCGACCGAGCGCGGCCGCTGACGGCGTCGGCGGCTCGTCGGGGCAAGGTCAACCGAACCGCTCGAGCGTTCGCTCGACGCCGACCTTCGCGCGCGTGCGCTCCGAGGACATCGACCGGACCTTCCCGTAGATCGGCCGTTCCGGCCACGGCCGGTCGTAGCGCCCGAGCACCCAGAAGTACCCGCCGTACGAGCTCGGGTCGCGGCCGTCGAGCGACCAGCGGTTCATGACCTCGATCATCGTGCGCAGGGCGTCGCGCGGCGAGCGAGACCACTCGAGGATCTTCTTCCCCCACAGCATCCGCAGGTAGTTGTGGAACCAGCCCTCGCCGAGGAGCTGGCGCTCGGCGGCGTTCCAGAGCGGGTCGTGCGTGTCGGCACGCTCGAAGGCCCGCCTCGAGTAGACGTGCGGTCGCGGGTCGTGCTCGTGCGCCTCGAGCGTGCCGCGCGCCCACGCGGGGAGGCTCGCGTAGTCGTCGTAGTCGCCCGGACGCTGGTGGCAGGTGTTGTAGGCGAGCTCACGCCACACGACGAGCTGCTCGACGAACGCCTCGGCGCCCGGGCCCATGCTCCACCAGCCCTCTCGCGAGCCCGTCGGCCTGTCGGCCAGCCGGTCCGGCGTCCAGCCCTCGGCGCGCGCGACGGCGTCGAACACCGCGTGAGCCGACACGTGCCCGAAGTGCAGGTACGGCGAGAGCCTGCTCGTCCCGTCCGCGTCTGGATGGTCGCCCGCGTCTGCATAGGCATCGAGGCGCTCGCGCACGAAGCGCCGGAGCGCCTTCGATCCGGCCCGCTCGCCTCCCCGCGTGGGAGCCGGCGGAACGTCGTGGTCGATCGGGAGCCGGGCGAGCGCCTCGGCGTCGCCGTCGAGCAGCGCGCGTCCGGCCGCCGGCCAGCGGTCGAGCACCGCCTTCGGCACGAGGCCCCGCTTCGCGGGCGGCAGGCTCCGCCGGGCGAGCGGCGTCTTCGTCGGCAAGTCGCGCAGGCACTCGGGGAGGATGCCCTGCGCGTGCCGCCGGAAGTGGCTGGCCGCGGGGTAGTCCTTGTCGTGCAGGGCGAGCGGCATGAGCCCGTTGCCGTCGACGACCTCGAGGCGCGCGGAGATCTTCCGGGCCGCGGCGTCGAGCATGTGCGGGAGGAAGAACGAAGGGAAGTAGTCGGTCACCACGACGCAGGCGCGCTCCGCGAGCGCGGCGAGCAAGCCCTTTGCCGCGCGCCGCTCCGGCTCGACGTAGGGGTAGTAGAGCGCGTCGCCGTGCTCGAGCGCGTCGGCCTGATCGCGCATCCCGTCGAGGATGAAGCGGTGGAGCCGGTCCGAGGCCCACGGGTAGTCCACGCGCAGCGCTTCGAGCACGACGAGGGGACGGTCGAGGGTCCGGGCCCAGTCCACCGCGCGGTCGATCGCGAAGCTCCACGACGTCCGCCGCGCGGCGGTCATCCAGTAGAGGACGAAGTCGCGATCGGGGCGCGGCGGTCGGTCGTTCGCGATCCGCACCCGTGCCGCCCGTGTGCCCGCGATGCTCGGCTCGGCCATGGGTGCGAGCTCACCGCCCGGTGGTCGGCAGCGGGTTCGCGTGATCCCTCCCGCCCGGCAGCCACGTGCGAGGGGGCGTCATGCCGGCCTTCAGCAGCGCGGCGAAGTGCTCGGTGTGCGGCGCCTGGCTCTCCCACACGGTGAACTCGTTGTTGGTCACGAACGTGCGCAGGTCGCCGTAGCGACGCATCAGCGGGTGCTCTCGGAACGCCGGGTGGAACACGGCCTCGCCCGGGCGGTAGTAGTGCGCGCCCGGCAGGGACTGCACCGGCCCGTACACCGGGATGCCCGGCACGGGCGGCTTGCCGAGCTTGATCCACACGAGCGAGTCGGTGTGCAGGGGCTCTCGCGGACGGCGCGTGCCGAGGCCCGTGATCCACACCATGCCGGCCGGGTTCGCGCCGAGGACGTAGTCCGCCGCGACGCTGATGGCGTCGAAGTAGCGCTGCCGCACCTCCTCCGGCACCCCTCCGAGCTGCAGGCGCGCGAAGATCGAGTCGAGGTTCCGGCCGAGCGTCACGCCCGTGCCCCAGTCCGGCGAGTAGTGGCCTCGCGCGTTCCGGTGGGCGTGGCGCGAGTCGAGGATCCCGTCGGCCACCGCGTTGGCGTGCTGGTTCATCCAGCGCAGGGCGGCCTCCCGGAGCTCCGGGGACGCGCCCTCGGCCCCGAGGTAGCCGAGGACGAAGTCGGGCATGGCGCGGCGGCCGTCCCGGTAGTCGCCGAGCGACAGGTGCGAAAGGGCGTAGTTGTTGAAGACGCCTTCGGGACCCATGGACCGCCACGTCTGCACGAAGTCGCGCTCGTAGCGCTCGTCGCCCGTCAGGCGGAACAGCTCGCTCGCGCCATAGAGCCGGAAGGCGCCGAGCTCGCCGTGGGCGGTCGCCCACCGGTAGGCGCGCTCGGCGCGGCGTCGAAGGTCGTCCGCCCTCGCGGCGTCGAAGGGGCGGACGAGGCGGGAGGCCTGAGCGAACAGGCCGGCGACGCGGACCGTGACCTTGGCGTCGCGCGCGAAGGTCCAGTACGGCAGCTCGTCCTCGTGGGCGAAGTAGTAGCCGGGCGGGTGCCGGTGGCTCTCGACGCCCCCGCGCACGCCCCCGTCTTCCTCCTGGAGCGCGATCCACCCGTCGATGCTCCAGAGCGCCTCGTCCAGGAGGTCGGGGATGCCGTTGCCGCTCTCGGGGACGGTGAGCTGCCCGTCGGTGAAGCGGTCGGGAGCGAGCTCGAACGCGCGCATGAGCACCTGCGCGACGACCGTGTGGCTCGGGCGGATGTCGAAGTCGCCCGCGTCGTGGTGCCCGCCGCGCACGGTGCGCTCTCGCTGGCGCGGAGTGTCGGACGGGTGCATCTCGAAGCAGTCGCGGTTGTCGCTGGTGTAGACCCGCAGGTGGTCGGGCGGCCGTGCCCAGTCCGTGCAGTCCGCCGTCAGCGCCCCGGCCCAGCGGTTGTGGTAGAGGCCGCGGGCGACCGTGTAGAACGTCTTGAACGCGGCGATCTCGCTCACCTGCGTCGGGTAGGAGATGCCCACGCCCGGCACGCGGATCCGGTAGGTGACGCGCTCGGCGGCGGGCACGCTCGACAGGTCGATCTGGCGGACTTCCGTCCCCGCGTCGGCGTCGTGCGCGGACCGCGGCCGGATCGGCGCGGTCGCGGCCACGTCCGTGCGGTCCGTCGCGCCGGCCGAGCGCATGCGGAGGACCTCCACGTGGTCGGGGAACCCGTCGAGCGCGAGAGGGCCTCCGTCTCCGAGCCAGGCCGAGACGTAGGCCCAGCGCTTGGTCGCCCGCGGGTTGTAGCCGACCTGGTTGAGCTGGACGACCGGCGTCTCGAGGTAGCGGTCGCTGAACGGGAGCCACATCTCGACGTCCGACGGGCCCTCGACGCGCAGCACCCGTCCGCTCTCGACGGGCTCGGCGAGCCGGAGGAACACGGCGTGGTCCACGTCGACCTCGTCGATCTCGTTGTGCGCGTCGAACCCGACCTCGTAGTCCGGCTGCCCGACGGGGTAGGAGTGACGGTGGACCCGGCGCACGGCGATCTCGTCTCCGCCGGCGGTGACCTTCCACTCGTCGCCGGCCCAGTCCTCACCGTCTCCGTTCGAGAGGACCACCTGCATCACGTCCGGAGCCACGAAGGCGACCGACCTCACGGGCGTGCTCAGCTCCGCGCGCGGGCCGCCGCGCGTTCGCGCGTGCAGGTCGACCGACCGGGCGCCCTCCGGCGTCTGGATCTCCACGCGGATGAAGGCGTCGGCGCCGGGGGCGAGCGGGCCGACCTCGTGCTCCGACTCGTCCGGGGACAGCTCGGCGACCACGGCCGCGTTCCGGAGCGGGCCCCCTCGCTCGGCGGGCGGCTCGGCGGCGAGCAGGATGCGCGTGCCTCGCATCCCGACGACCCGCTCCCACTCGACGCGCACCCCGGCCGAGCTCACCCCCGAGACGCGCGCCGTGAGCTCGGTCGCGGTCGGCGGCGGCGTCGGCGGCACCGCCACCCGCACGCACATCGCCATGAGCCCGACCAGCGTGAGCCCGGCGGCCACCACGAGGATGCGCTTGCCCTTCTTCGCCATGTTTCCCCCTTCCGTCCCTTGCGAGGGGAGACGCCCGGCGCCAGGGCGCAGCGCACCGAAAGGACTGGGGAAATTGTCATGCCCACGCGTTGCGCGTAGCGGAGGCTTGACCGAAAGGAAGGTGCCCTTTACATCACCGTCCGTGAGCAACGGTCGCTGGGAGAGCTTCGTCCGGTCCCGTCGCGAGCAGCTCGGGGTCTCGCAGCAGTCCCTGGCCGCGCGCGTGGGCGTGAGCCGCCAGGCGCTCACCGCCATCGAGGCCGGCAGGCAGGTGCCCTCGACCAGCCTCTCGATCGAGCTCGCGCGCGCGCTCGGCTGCCGGGTCGAGGACCTCTTCTCGTACGGACCGCCGCCACCGCTCGAGGTCCGCTTCGCGCCGGACGAGGACGCCGACGCTCCGGTCCGCTCCGTCCTCGGCCGCGTCCGTGGGCGCTGGGTCGCCCACCGGGCCCGCGACGCGGCGAGCGCCGCCGACGGCCTCCTCGACGAGGGCGGGCGCGGCGTCACGCCGCTCGCGGATCCGAGCGCGCTCACGCGCAACGTGCTCGTCGCCGGGTGCGCGCCGCTCCTCGGCGTGCTGGCGAGCCACGTGGCGAGGCGCTCGCGCGACGTGGGTGTGCGGTGGGTCTGGGCGAACAGCCGGCGGGCGCTCGATCTGCTGGCGGACGATCTCGTCCACGTCGCGGGGCTGCACCTCTTCGACGGCGCGTCCGAAGAGGAGACCGCGGCGCTCGTGCGCGAGCGCTTCGGAACGCGGTCCATGATCGTCGTGAACCTCACGCGCTGGCGTCAGGGCCTGGTGGTCCCGGCCGGAAACCCGCTCGGGATCACCGACGTGAACCACATCACGCGGCTCGGCGGCCGCTTCGCCCGCCGAGAAGACGGCGCGGGGGCGAGCAAGCTCCTCGCGGCGCGGCTCGACGCGGCGGGCCTCGTCCCGCCCTCGGGTCCGCTGGCACGGAGCCACGACGAGGTGGCGCAGCTCGTCCGCTTCGGGGTCGCCGACGCGGGGATGGCGATCGAGTCGGCTGCGCTCGCGGCCGGGCTCGCCTTCGTCCCCCTCACCGAGGAGCGCTTCGACCTCGTGATGGACGAGGAGGTCGCGGCCGAGGCGCCAGTCGCCCGCCTGCTCGACGCGCTCACCGATCGGGCGTTCCGTGCGGAGGCGAGGACGCTGCCGGGCTACGACACCTCGCTGACCGGGCAGTCGAGGAGGGTCGCGTGAGCGAGCCCCTCCGCGCCCTCGCGCTGCTCGCCGCCGCGGCGCTCGGTGCGTGCGACGGTCCGTCCGGAGGCGACGCCGAGAGCGTCACCGTCTTCGCGGCCTCCTCGCTGACCGACGCGTTCGAGGAGCTCGACCGCGGCTTCGAGGCCGACAACCCCGGCGTCGAGGTCTCGCCGAGCTTCGCGGGCAGCCAGGTGCTGCGAGTGCAGATCGAGCAGGGCGCCCCCGCGGACGTCTTCGCGTCGGCGGACGCGCGCCACATGGACGCGCTGCTCGCGGCGGGCCTCGTCGAGGATCGTCGCGTGTTCGCGCACAACGAGCTGGTGGTGATCGTCCCGGTGGACGACCCGGCGGGCATCGAGGCGTTCGGGGATCTCCGGCGCGCGAGGCGCCTGGTGATCGGCGACGCGAGCGTGCCGGTCGGACGTTACACGCGCCGGCTCCTGTCGCGCGCCGCCGAGCGCCTCGGCTTCGACTTCGAGTCCGACGTCCTCGGCCACGTGGTGTCGGAGGAGACGAACGTGCGGCTCGTCCGCGCGAAGGTCGAGCTCGGCGAGGCGGACGCGGCCATCGTCTATCGCACCGACGCGGTGGCGAGCGATCGCGTCCGGATCGTCGAGGTGCCCGGCGACCTGAACGTGCGCGCCGACTACCATATCGCCGTCGTGTCCGCGTCCCCGAGGCGGGAGCTCGCGCGCCGTTGGCTCGCCCATGTCGAGGGGGAGGCCGGACGGCGCGCGCTGTCGGAGCACGGCTTCGTCCCAGCCCGATGACTCGAGCCCGCTCTCCATACCGGCTCGGCCGGCTCGGTGCG
>JBDIVX010000207.1:0-11762 GCA_039794305.1 Candidatus Neutrinellum sp. | reverse complement strand
AACCACTTCATCGAGCTCTGCCTCGACACAGAGCAGAACGTCTGGCTGATGCTGCACTCGGGCTCGCGCAACATTGGCAAGATGCTCGCCGAGCTCCACATCGGCCGGGCTCGGAAGCTGGCGCACAACGCCGAGCTCCCGGACCGCGACCTCGCCGTCTTCCTCGCGGGCACGGCCGAGATGGAAGAGTACCGACGCGATCTCTTCTGGGCGCAGCGGTACGCGCGCGCGAACCGCGAGGTGATGCTCGAGCTCTACCAGGACGTGCTCGTGAAGATGTTCCCTCAGGTTCGGTTCGAAGAGCCGATCACGTGTCACCACAACTACGTCGCCGAGGAGCTCCACTTCGGCGAGGAAGTCCTCGTGACGCGCAAGGGTGCGATCAGCGCCCGCGAGGGCGAGCTCGGCATCATCCCGGGCTCGATGGGCACGCGCTCGTACATCGTGCGCGGTCGGGGTAACCCGGACGCGTTCCATTCTGCATCGCACGGTGCAGGACGGCGGATGAGCCGGGGCAAGGCGAAGAGGCAGTTCTCGGTCGACGACCTGCGCATCCAGACCGAGGGCGTCGAGTGCCGCAAGGACCACGCGGTGCTCGACGAGATCCCCGGCGCCTACAAGGACATCGACCAGGTCATGGACTACCAGAAGGACCTCGTCGAAGTCGTCGCCGAGCTCAAGCAGGTCATGTGCGTGAAGGGCTAGCCGCTCGCTCGCCGAGCGGCGGGTCCTTCCCCTGCGGCCAAAGTGTTGTCGGTAGCACGCTGCCCCGCCACGGCGGAAGCGCGGGTCCGAATCCCGCTGGCCGCTTCCTTGTCCCTGTCGTCTAGCTGGCCGAGGACGCCGGGCCCTCAACCCGTAAACGGGGGTTCAACTCCCCCCAGGGACGCCAATGCAGGTCTTTCTCGATTGTCAAAGGTCGCCGCTCGCGAATGCGAGAAAGGAAGGCCGTCATGGCACTCAAGGCACTGTTCAAGAGCGCGGCTCGGGCCGCACCGAAGGCAACCAGCATCAACCACGAGTATGCTCCGGCGTACGAGCTCGACTCGCGGACTGCGCTCGCGCAGCTCGCGGCGACCGGTTGCTTCGGAAACACCTTCTACGTCTCCGGCAAGGAGCAGCTCGACAAGGTGCTCGAGCACGCGCAGAAGTGCGACCCGGCGTTCATCGCCAAGGTCGCGGTCTACGCGCGGGAGCGGGGCTTCATGAAGGACATGCCGGCCGTGCTCCTGGCGCACCTGGCAACTCGGGGTCCCGAGGGTATCGCGGCGATGAAGGCCGTGTTCCCGCGGGTCATCGACAACGGCCGGATGCTCCGGAACTTCGTCCAGGTCATCCGGTCCGGCCAGCTCGGTCGGAAGTCCCTGGGTACTGCGCCGAAGAAGGCCGTCCAGCGGTGGCTCGCATCGCGGTCCGCGATGCAGCTCTTCCGGGACTCCGTCGGCAACGATCCGTCGCTCGCCGACGTGATCAAGATGGTCCACCCGCAGCCGGCCTCTGACGAGCAGCGGGCGATGTACGGCTACCTGATCGGCAAGGAGCACGACGCCGAGAAGCTGCCGCACACCGTCCAGCTCTTCGAGGCATGGAAGCGTGGTGAGGCAGATGGTTCGGTACCGAAGGTGCCGTCCCGGATGCTTCAGGGTCTGCCGCTCGGCGCCAGGGAGTGGACCGAGATCGCTCGGAACGCTCGGTGGCACGAGACCCGGATGAACCTCAACACCTTCCAGCGTCATGGCGTCTTCGACGACGAGGCGATGGTGAAGCTCATCGCGTCGCGTCTCGCCGACAAGGATGAGGTGCGGAAGGCCAAGGTCTTCCCGTACCAGCTCCTGGTCGCCTGGAAGATGGCGTCGGGCGTGCCCGGCTCGGTCCAGGAGGCCCTGCAGGACGCGATGGAGCACGCGGTCATCAACATCCCGGAGATCGACGGTCACGTCGTGATCTGCCCGGACGTCTCGGGCTCCATGCAGGGCTCGGTCACCGGCTACCGGAAGGGCGCGACCAGCGCCGTCCGGTGTGTGGATGTCGCGGGTCTCATCGCGGCCGCGTTCCTGCGAAAGAACCCGCTCGCTCGGGTCCTCCCGTTCGAGCACGACGTTCGGCCGGTTCGGCTGAACCCGCGGGACTCGGTCATGACCATCGCGCAGAAGCTCGCTTCGCTCGGTGGTGGCGGAACCCGCTGCTCGGCTCCGCTGTCGCTGCTCAACAAGGAGCGGGCAAAGGTCGACGCGGTCATCTACGTCTCGGACAACGAGTCGTGGGTGGATGCCCAGGGCCGGAGCGGCTACCAGCGTGGTACCGCGATGATGGACCAGTGGCTCACGCTCCGTCAGCGCAACCCGCGGGCGAAGCTGGTCTGCATCGACCTCACGCCGAACACACACAAGCAGGCGATCGATCGGCCGGACATCCTCAACGTCGGAGGCTTCTCCGACACGGTGTTCGACGTCGTCGCCCAGTTCGTCGAGGCCGACGGCGCAGCCCACTGGGCTGAGCTGATCGACCAGGTCGAGCTGTGATCACACAGGGGGCGGCCCCGGTCCACGGATCGGTGCCGCCCCCACTTCTGCCGGCGAGGCCCCATCGGAAGGGGCACCCGTCTTGTAAACGGGACGCTGTGGGTTCGACTCCCTCCGCCGGCTCCGAGGAATCCTCGTCGCAGTCCTCTTCGTAGAACCGTCAGGCCGCGCGCCGCTTCTCGCGCCCTCGCACGACCATGAAGGGGTCCTGGCCGGAGACGAACGTGCTCGGTGGCCTCTACTGTGTTCTCGTCGATCCAGATCTCCGCCTCCCGCTCGTCCTCGGCCGCGAGCCGGTCATGCCTCGACGGTGCGGGGGCTGGCGCTGCGGGCGATCTCATTCGCGGCCTCGAAGCCGATCTCGATGGAGGACATGGCCTCGGCGAGGGCCGGGAGCTTCCGGCAGCGGCGGGCGACGGTGTTCCCGTTCCAGACGGCGCCGACCGCTCGCGGTGTCTCTCTTCGACACGGGGGGGACCGAGGCGTCCGCCTCGGCGTGGCTCGTGTCCGTCGTCATCACGCAGGACGGCTACGGCGAACCAGGCGACGTCACCCTCGCAGCGCACCGACCCATTCCCGGATCGTCGCGCAGGCTTCGTCGAGCGGGATCCGTGGCCCCCAGAACATCGGCGCGATCCTCGTGTACGCCCGCTCGACGCGCGCGCGCTTTTCCCGGTCGTCGAGCCGCAGGCATGCGTCGTCGGAGCTCGGCAGGGCCGCGATGTCTTTGTGCGCGAGCATGTCCTCGGCCAGGCCGAGAGCGGAAGTCTCGATCGGAGGGAGCCGGTCGAGCGCCTGGATGATGCGGGCGGCGTCCTCGTAGTGGCGCACGAACCCGTCCGCCTCGACCACATCACGGTTGTAGCGACGCGCGACCGCGTCGAGCTTCTCGAGGAGCGTGACGACGGGGTGAACGCAGCGCACCGCCCGAGGGCGGTTGTCGATGTAGTCGCCGCTCATCCCGAGTCGCGCGAGGTGGTCGTGCACGAGGGACGACAGCGGCATCTCGGCGAAGGGGACGACGCGCGCCCGGCCGACCTCGAAGCGGACGAAGGGGCTCATCGCGCTCGGCAGTCCCGTGACGTGCGCGCCGGGGTAGCGGCCGATGTAGTCGGCCGCACGCGCGTGCTCGTCCTGCCGCGTCTCGTCGAGCGCCACGGACACACCAGGGATCGCGAACGCCTGGGCGAGCCCGCCGTAGAACGCGCGGCGCTGGGCGGTCGGGCCCTTGCTCGTGCTCGCCCAGTTCGTGACCTCGGGCAGCGTGGTGACGTCACCGCGCTCGATCATGAGTTCGAGGTCCTCCGAGAAGCGCTCGATGATCCCGAAGCCCTTCGAGAGGCTCGTGCCACCCTTGAACCAGATCGCGAGCTTGGTCTCGTGGAGCGCCCACAGGCTGTGGGTGATCCAGTAGTCCTTCTCGACGAGGGCGGCGGCGATGCCGGTCTCGGCCGAGACCTGGGTGAGCAACGCGACGAGCTCGGGGTCGTCGTGGACGAAGCTCATGCGGCGCTCGCCTCGACCTCGTGGAGGGCGTCCTCGACGAGGGCGAGCGTGGCCTTGGTGCCGTAGGTCTCCGCCATCTCCCGAAGGCCCTCGCGATCCCAGCGGCCGAGACGTAGCGTCGCCACGAGCCCCTCGCGCAGCTCGCTCGACGCGACACCCGCCATGTCGTGGTGCTGAAGCAGGTCGATCACGAACCACTCCGGGGCCGGGTTCTCGGGGAAGTAGACGCGACGCAGCAGGAAGCGCCGCCCACCCAGCCGGAATTCGCCACTGCGCCGCGTGTTGTAGACCAGCGTCACCGCGAACATCGCCGTCGAGCCAAGGCCGAGCGCGTTCCACTGTGGCGGCCCCGTGACGAGAAACCGCTCGCCACCGAGGAATGCGCGCAGCAGCTCCTCACTCTGCGGTGGCGCGGGTCCGAAACGCGTCGGGATCGGTGCGTAGTAGAGCCCGTGCGCCGCCTCCCGCAGCTTGCCCTCGTCCACGAGTCGGCGCGCGAGCCGCGTGGGGTTCGCGCTCCATCGCCGCAGGTCCCGGGTGCGGTACGCGCGACCGGGCTCGAGCTCGGGTTGCGCAGCGGTGCTCATGGAGGCCTCCGGAAGAACTCTACCGTAGGAAACATACGGTGCGGACCACCACCTGGCAAGCGATCCGCCCCACCGCGCCGTGAAGAGAAGCGATCGCTTCGCACGGCTGATCTAAGAGAAGCGATCGCTTATCGTTGCCCGGACATAGGAAACGATCGCTTCCTTGGAGCGCCATGACCCGCACGACCGGCACATACGAGCGCAGCACCGTCGCCGGGGAGTCGGTCGAGGCCTTCATTCCCCGTCCGCTGCCGCCCACCGAGCCGCCGCTCGACCTCAGCGGCGGTCTCGCGCCCCTGCTCGCTCGGGCGAACGAGAGCATCCGCCTGCTCGAGCTGGCCGGTGACCTCGTCCCCTCCAGCGGTTGGTTCGTCTACGCATTCGTGCGCAAGGAGGCCGTGCTCTCGGCGCAGATTGAGGGCACGCAGGCGACCCTGATGGACCTGCTCGAGGTGGAGGCCTCCGGCGAGGCGCCAGTCGACGCCGACGTCGAGGAGGTCTGCGGCTACGTCGACGCCCTCGACTTCGCGTGGGACCACCTCGGACGGGCGGACGGCCTGCCGCTCTCGATGCGCCTCCTCCCGGAGACTCACGCGCGGCTGCTCCGGGGCGCCCGCGGCGCGCAGGAGCAGCCCGGCGAGGTGCGGCGCTCGCAGAGCTGGATCGGCGGGACACGGCCTGGCAACGCCGCGTTCGTGCCGCCGCCGCCGCATCGGCTCGGCGAGCTCCTCAGCGAGCTCGAGCGAGCCATCCACGACGACAGCGACCTCCCGCCGCTCGTGCGGGTGGGGCTCCTCCACGTGCAGTTCGAGACGCTCCACCCGTACCTCGACGGAAACGGGAGGCTCGGGCGCCTGCTCATCACGCTGCTGCTCCGGCACTGGGGCCTGCTCACTCGGCCGCTGCTCTACCTCAGCTCGTTCCTCAAGATGCATCGCCAGGAGTACTACCGGCGGCTGAGCGCGGTCCGCGAAGACGGCGACTGGGAGGGGTGGCTCGCGTTCTTCCTCGAGGGCGTTGCGATCGTCGCGGACGAGGCGGTCGCCACCGCGCGCCGGCTCCACGTCATCGTGGGTGAGAACCGCGATCGGCTCCTCGCCCGCGACGACGCGACCGTGTTCAGCCTGCGGCTCTTCGAGCTCCTTCCAGAGCACCCGATCCTCACGGTGAACCGGGTCATCGAGCTCCTCGACTGCTCGCGCCCCGCGGCGGGCAAGGCCGTGCGTGTGCTCGAAGCCGCCGGGATCGTGCGGCCCCTCGACGAGCGAAAGAAGAACCGGACCGTCGTGTTCGAGGACTACCTCGCGCACCTGCGGCAAGGCACGGAGCTCAGCGCTTGATGTCGAAGGTGACCATCGGCGACGACTGGATCGCCCGTCTCGGGCCGCCGAGGCCGCTGCACTTCGCGCAGGCCGACGAGGCCCGCGACCGGGGCAACAAGGCCGCCAAGATGGACATCGAGGCGTGCGTCGTCCTCCCCGACGGGCGCCTTCTCGCCATCGGCTCCGGCTCGACCCCAGCGCGCGGCTTCACCGACGCGACCGCGCTCCCGGACGGCCGCGTCGTGTTCCTCGCCGGGGCCGAGGACTCCCCCGACACCTACCGCGACGGGGACGTGCTCGGCGCGCGGATCGGGCTCCTCGCTGGAGACCGCGTGATCCTCTGCGAGATCCTCGACAAGGCGGGTCGACCGACGTCGCTCGAGCTCGAGGGCGTGGAATTCGTCGGGTTCTCCTCGTCGGGCGGGGTCGAGCTCGCTGTCGTCGCGGACATGGACGATCCCGACGTGCCCGCGGTGATCGCCTCCTTGCGTTGGGGACCGCCATGACGCCCAACCATTGGTGCCAGACCCTCGGCATCACGCCGCCGAAGCTCGAGGCGGTCGCCGGTCACCGCGAGGCGAACACGTTCGCGCTCCTGCTCGTGGCGTTGCTCGAGCGCGGCGAGCCGATGACGCTGGCCGACGTGGCCGCCCGCTTCGAGGAGGCCGGCATCGCGGAGCGCTCGCGCGCGCTGCTCTCACTCTCGCGCTGCAATCCGGGGCGCCCGCCGGTCTACCGCGAGGGCGACCTCTACCACCTCGACCCGCACGACCACGAGCTCGACCTCTGGGCGTTCCGGCTCGGACTGCGCCCACCGAAGGTCGCTCGGACTCCGCCGAAGGGGGTCGAGGCCGCGCCGCTCCCCGAGCCCGACACCGCGCTCACCGCCGGCGAGCTGGACGAGGCGTGGAGGGACGCGAGCCTGTTCGGCTGGTCGGCCCAGCGCCTGGCGGTCGCGGTGCTCGACGCCCACGGAGGGCCGCTCGCTCCCGCCGAGGTCGTGGCGGCCGTCGCCGCGCGCACCAAGTGGCACGGGCTCAAGGAGGACGCGGCCAAGTTCAAGCGGCGCGGCAGCGCCGTCGACGTGCTCGCGGACGGCCGCTGGGCGATCGCCGCGGACGCGGACGCGGACGCGACCGTGAAGCAGGCGCGCTCGGCCGTGCGTGACCGGGTCGCCGTCGCGCGGCGGCACGCGGCGATGCGCACCGACCCCGCGGTGGCCGAGCAGCAGCGCGCGGAGTGGGAGAAGAAGCGCGCCGCACACGGCGCCGAGCTCGCGAGCCTCTCGCGCGCGCTGCTCGTCGCGTTCCCACCGGCCCGCCCCGAGGCTGTGGCGCTCCTCGACGTCGGCGAGCACGAGATCACGACCTTCGTCGGCGACGAGCTCGCCGCGCTGCCGTCGCGGCTCGCCCCGTTCGACATCCTCGGCGCCGTCGACGTGCGCGGCCTCTTGCGCGCGCTCGGCTTCGATCCGGGTGAGCGCCGGCTCGCCGAGCTCGGGCCGCCGCAGAAGACCAAGAAGCTCAACCAGCGCGGGCGCACGTTGAAGATCACGACCGCGCTGCTCGTGCAAGGCTCGTGCGGCATCGGCAAGCCCTTCGGCGACCAGAAGAAGCTCGCCGAGTACCTGGCCAAGGGCGACGAGACCAAGCTGCGTCGCCGACTCGAAGCCGACGTGAAGTCGCTCTACGCCCTCTACGAGTACGGTCGCCTCCACGGCGCGGTGCGCCTGCGCTGGGGCTTTCTCGACGAGCGCATCCCCGCGCCGTGGGTCCACCGCGACGAGCCGAGGCTCTACGACCTCAAGCGGTCAGGGCTCGCGATGAACGTGCCGCTCGAGGTCGTGGTCGGCAGCGCACCGGCGTGGGACGAGCCGTGGTCGCGCGTTCGCCTCGCGCACGTCGAGCAGGACGCGAACGGCTGGCGCACATGGCTCGTCGACGAGGACGGCTTCCCGATCGACGAGGACGACGTACAGCGCGCGCGCCTTCCGGTGGCGCTGCACTGACGCACGCCGCGAGCATGATCGCGGCGTCGATTTCCCGCCCGCCGCCTGTCCCACTCGCCAGAGTCAACCAGGTGCTCTTTGGTGTTGAGCGCCACGGAGGCGTCTTGGGGCGTCTCTCGGCCGGCGAGCGCCCAGATCCGGTGGGGTAATATGGCTCCGTGTTGGCAGCGCCGGGGCAAGGCGGGAGCGGAGAGCCGCGGTGTGGCTCGGCGGGCCCAAGTGGTGGAGATGGATCGGTCTCTCTGGGCGTTCAGAGAGGGCGGAGAGGGTTCGAGTCGCGGGGTCACGGCGTGGCGGATGCGGCGGGCTTGAACACGAGGATGGCGATGTCGTTGTGGCCACCGTTCGCGTCGCAGCGGATCTCGGAAAGCACCATGGCGTCGAGCTTCTTGCCCTGGACGGTTAGGCCCACCGACGCGCCGCCGACCGGAGGGAGCACGCCCTCGGCGAGGAGCGCGACTGCGGTGGGCATCTTGGTGTGAACGATCACCGAGCCGTCACCGCTGACCGTTCCCCAGTGGTGCTTCAACGGGAAGCCAAGCAATGCAATCGTGCCCGGCGTTCCGGTCAACCGGATTCTGGCCTCGTCGAGGAACTTGCCGCCGATCGCCACGCGCTTCTCGATCGGCGGCGGGATCTCGGCCTCGACGCCGTCTGGCAGCGCCATCTCGCAGGAGAGCCGAGGCTCTCCGTCGTCGCCGACCTCGACCGACCACTCGCCGACGAGGCGCGGGTCGAAGGCGAGCTCCTTGTCGCGCCAGCGCTCCGAGAGCAGCTCGAACGCTTTGGCGTCCTCCGCCGACGCCTTCTTGCCGGTCATCTTGCGCTGCAGGTCATTGAACGGCTTGGGCCTGGAGACTCCCCAGATCTTCGACGCCTTGGCCTTGGCGTTCCAGAAGGTGATGGCCAGCTCGATCGCGTTGCGGACGGCCTCGGGTTCCGGTGCGGTCCCGAGTCGCTCCAGTAGCGGCGCGGCCAGGTCGAGAACACATTCGTCGAGAGCCTGCTCGGGGATGCGAACCACGGTGCGGGTGTAGGGGTCTCGTCTTCTCCGTCTTGCCGTCGTCGCGCCCATGGCCTACCTGTTCTTCTTCCGCGCCTTGCGGGCGGCTTTGCGTTTGTCCTTCTTGGTCTTGGTGGCCTTCTTCGACGACGGTTGCGGCAGACCCGGCAGGGGAATCGATGGCGGCAGTGGCTTGCCTTGGATGGACTGCATCCATGCCTCGATGCCTTCCTTTGACTGCATGTCGAAGCCGGAGTCAGCACCCGCCATGAACAGCGACTTGGCCACGCCGAAGTTGCTGCTGTCCGATAGAGCCGCCTCGAGCTTCTTCACCGCGTTGCTGCCCAGAAGCCGCAGGCAGGAGTCGGCCCGCTTCAGCCCGAACTCCCGCTTCAAGAACGTGTAGAAGGCGCGCATCTCCTCGACGATCCAGCGCGCCTCCGAGGCCTCGATGCTGACCTTGCGCGGGATGAGCTCGAAGAGCACCTCGCGAAGCTCCGTGGCGCCGAGGGTGGCGATGGTGTGGCCGAAGTAATTGGCGCCGAGGTCCATCACAAACCGGCATGCGTGGATCTCGTCGAGGTCCTTCGCCTCGGGCGAGGCCGTGAAGCGCCGTACCAGCTCGTCTTCGAGCGCCTCGCGCGCGTCGTAATCGATCTCGCCGTCGTCCCGGGAGAGCGCAGCTAGATCGGCGAGGATGTCGTGGGATGGATCGAGCGCGACCGGCGCTCGCATGTAGGGCGCACGCAGCGCAACCTCGATCTCACCAGCATGGGTGGTTACCGACAGCGTGCGGGCGACGGGCTCGCCGCCATCCCACGCCTTCCGCAGCGCCTTCTTCTCGGCCATCACGTTGGTCAGCGCCAATGCGATCGCCTCGGCCATGGTGACTTCCTTGCCGGTGGGCGGCCGGGCGACGAGCTCCTCGTCGACTGCGACCAGCCACGGATAGGCGTTCGCGCCAGCGACCTCCCAGTGGTGCTCGGAGATCTCCTTGCGCAGCTCGGGCGCAAGCTCGGCCCCGCGCTCGAAGTTGAGGGCGAAGTGGGGCGGCATCTCGGGCTGCTCGCCCAGCTCGATGACGTCGGCCGCGTCGAGGTAGGCCTCGAAGTCGTCGAGGCCCGAGAACAGGATGAGCCCGAAGCTCTGCCCCATCTGGCCGATCACCGACATCGCCGCGTCGCGCACGCCGAGCTGCTCGATGGTGACGGAGAAGAGACTCTGGTCGTCAGGCACCAGCTTCCATGGCTTGGCGCGGAACAGGGCCGCAGCCGCCTGGAAGAACGCAGCCACCGCCTCCGGCGTGATCTCCGGCGAGAGGTAGGACTGCTCGGTTGCGCCATCCTCGGCCATCTTCTCCAGCATCAGCGCCAGCATCTCGTCCAGCTCCGGCGTAGGCGCGCAGACCACGTCGAGCCCCGCATGCCCAGCTCGCAGCGCGTCGGCCAGCTCAGCAGACGCCACCCGCACTCGCGTCGGGGCATGCGGGCTGCCGTACATCGGCTGCTCGATGGTGCTCTGCAAGCTCTCGCTCGCCATGGGCAGAAGCTCGCCGGGCTTGGCCACCGTCGCGCCCAGGATGGCGCCATCGGCTCCCATCCAGAACAACGCCTCGGGCCGGTACGGCTCGCCTTCGCCGATGACGTAGGCCGGCATCGCGACGGTGCCGCCGATCCACTCGATGCCGGTGGTCTTCTTGGGGCCGGTGCGGCCGCGTGTGGTCGGCTTACGCGGGGTCATGGCTTCCTGCGCTCCTTCTTCGTGCGGGGCTTGGGCGCGTCGGTTCTCTCCGCGAGGCGCTTGGTCTCGGCCCGACTCGGTCGAAGTCGCTCTCGAACAGCCGGTCCTGCACGATGCGGTACTTCTCGAACTCGCTCTCGGCATGGGCTCTGGCGATCTCCGCCGTCACCTTGCCAGCGTCCGAGAGCACCTCGCGATCGGTCGCGGCGAGGAAGCGGTTCAGCCGCACCTCCCAGTCCTGCATGGTCATGGGGATCTTGCGGAGCGCCATGTCCTCGGCGACGTCGAGGTAGGCGTTCACCAGCCGCGAGAGCTGCGCCAGCTCGTGCTCGGTCGGGCAGTTCTTGGCGACGACCGCCGTGACGTCGTAGTCGACGGAGGTCGCGTAGATGTCGGTGATCTTCTGGTAGAACTTGCGCTCCGAGATCCGGATCTCGCGGACCCGCTGGAGCTGCTCCTCGAAGTAGCGATCGCTCAGGACCGAGCCGCCGCGCTTGAGGCGCTCGTCGTCCATGGCGAAGCCCTTGATGGTGAGCTCCTCGATGACGCGCGTGGCCCACTTGCGGAACTGGACGGCGCGCTCGGAGTTGACCTTGTAGCCGACAGCGATGATGGCCGAGAGGTTGTAGTGCTTGGTGTCGTAGGTCTTGCCGTCGGAGGCAGTTATCCGAAAATTCTGGATAACTGCTCCCTCCTCGAGCTCGCTGTCTGCAAACACCTCTAGGCGGGTGATGCGCTCCGAAACTCGGCTCTCCTGACGTAGTCGTGGGTGCATTTGGCGGCTGAACGGGCGCGCACCCCTCGTATCCTCGCTGGTTCGGGGTTGTCGAGACCTGGACCAAGAGGAACGAGGGATGCGCAACTGGAGGATGCTCCTGCGCGCGCTCGGAGTCGAGGACGTGCGATGGGAGGGTGAGGTCGGCTCGCTAGCACTGGTCGTCCGGGTTGACCTAGGAAGGCCGAGAGCTGCAGGTGTCCCGAGTGTGGCCGTCGCTGCCCGCGCTACGACCGCGGCGACGGGCTTCGGCTGTGGCGGGCGCCGGACTTCGGGCTCGTGCCGGCGTACGTCGAAGC
>JBDIVX010000206.1:0-11772 GCA_039794305.1 Candidatus Neutrinellum sp. | reverse complement strand
GTCTCATCGAGGAAGCGGATTATGCCGCGCAGCGAAGACTCCATTCCTCGCTTAGCTCACGGAATTCCACGCAGATCGTCGATGCCCAGCGCGAACGCGGCATAATCCGGGAGTCGGCATAATGTGACTTATGCCGAGCGCCGCATAACTCACACAGCAACAGGAGGTTATCGAGCTTGGTCTCCCCGCCGTCGAGCCACGAGTCGCGGTGGTGGCCCTCGAGACACAGCTTGTTCAGGCAGCCGGGGAACTGGCACGAGCCGCCGTCGCGCAGGCCGAGCGCGCGCATGATCGGCGTCGGGATGCTGCGCGTCTTTCGGCCGACGTCGAGCGGTCGGCCGTTCGCGTTCACGACCGCAGGGAGCAGGCCGGCGTCGCACGCCAGGCGCCGGAACGCCTCCGCGGAGACGCGCGTGCCGTCGTCGAGCGTGACCTGGTGGGCTTTGTCGATGAGGGCGCTCGGCGTGAGCGCGATGACGATCTGCCGGCGCTCCGCCGCGGTGCGGCAGGCGGGCGGGGCGCCGCTCGCGACGTACGCCTCGGCGATCTCGAGGAGCGCGTCCACCCGGCCGGGCCACCGCGGGCGGCCGGTCGGCGTTGCCGCGGAAACGTCCCCGGCGCCCGACGTGGAGCAACCCGCAGGCGTTGCCGCGGAGACGTCCCCGGTGCCCGGCGCGGAGTCGCCCGCAGGCGTTGCCGCGGAGACGCCTCGCGCGGCCTCGGCCCGCGCCCGGGCCTCGGCCCGCTCGCGGTCGAAGGCGCGTTGCTGGGCCGTCTCGATGGCCTTGACGAGCGCGGCGGCCTCGTCCGGCTCCATCTTGGCCTTCACCACGACCATCCCGTCATCGGTCTCGCGCCAGAGGACCCAGCGATCGCCCTCGCGTGACTTCCCCTTCGCCTCGCGCTGGCGTTGCACCCGTCGGACGCCGCGGCAGATCTTCTCGAGCTGGGCCGCCGTGGCGATGCGCGCCTGGTGGAGGATCGCCTCCTCGGTCTCGGGCGTCGCCACCCTGGTGACGGCCCGAACCTTCGAGTAGCTGAGCTCACCCCGCCCGAAGGCCGCGTCGATGCGCGGCAGCTTGCCGAGCGCGCGGGCGACCCGCACCTTCTCGCGCGCCACACCTGGCGAGAGGCCGATGCGCCAGGCGAGCCAGCGGGCCGTGGTCAGCCCCTCGCCGAGGCTCAGGTCGAGCTCGTCGAGCTCGCGGATCAGCGTGAGCCGGCGGTGCTCGGCGGCGTCGATGTGCGTGCTCAGCGTCGGCAGCTCCTCCTTGATCTGTCGGAACCGCCGCTGCTTCTCGTCCATCCCCTCTCGCATGCCTAGGACATATCGCATCGAGGCGCTTTGTCAATATGAACAGTGGCCATAAATGGCGTTTGAACAAATCGCGCGTGATGCGCGCACGAGAGTGCTGAATCCGAGCATCGGGCGTCTGCCACTGCACGGATTCACAAGTCCCATCAAATCGGCATTTGTCGGAGGCGGCGCCGTGTTCGGCCAGGCCGCCGACGAGCCGCGCGACTCGCCCGGCGCCGGGCTCCGTGCGCAGGGCGTCTCCCTCCCGAGCACGCCGGGCGCGAGCGGGCTCAACTGACCCCGGGCGCCTCGTAGCCGGCTTCGTCGACGTACTCGCGGTAGCCGCCGCCGAAGGTGCGGACGGCGCCGCCGTCCACCTCGAGGACGCGGTTCGAGACGGCGGTCAGGAAGGCTCGGTCGTGGGAGACGAAGAGCATGGTGCCGTCGAAGCCGGCGAGCGCCCGCATCAGGACCTCCTTGGTGCCGAGGTCGAGGTGGTTCGTCGGCTCGTCGAGGACGAGGAAGTTGGGCGGGTGGTAGAGCATGCGGGCCAGCACGAGGCGGGCCTTCTCGCCCCCCGACAGCACCCGGCAGGGCTTTTCGACGTCGTCCCCCGAGAACCCGAAGGCGCCGGCCAGCGTCCGGAGCGAGCCGAGCGACGCGCGGGGATGGGCCGCCTCGAGGGTGCCGACGACCGTCTGCTTCTCGTCGAGGAGCTCCATCGCGTGCTGGCTGAAGTAGCCGAGCCTCACGCTCGCCCCGATCGTCACGGTGCCCGCGTCCGGCTCGGTCTCGCCGGCGACCAGCTTGAGGAGCGTGGACTTGCCCGCCCCGTTGATCCCCATCACGCACCAGCGCTCGCGCCGGCGGATCAGCAGGTCGAGGCCGTCGTAGATCGCCTTCGAGCCCCACGACTTGGAGACGCCCTCGAGCTTCGCCACATCCTCGCCCGAGCGCGGCGGCTCGGGGAACTCGAATTCGATGACCTTGCGGCGCCGAGGCGGCTCGACGCGGTCGATCTTGTCGAGCTTCTTCACGCGCGACTGCACCTGCGCGGCGTGGCTGGCCCGCGCCTTGAACCGCGCGATGAAGGCCTCCTCCTTGGCGAGCATCGCCTGCTGGCGCGCGTACTGCGCTTCCTGCTGCTGCATGGCGAGCTCGCGTTGCTGCTCGTAGAAGTCGTAGTTGCCGGAGTGGACCGTCAGCTCGCCGCCGTCGATCTCGACGATCTTGGTCACCAGGCGGTTCAGGAGCTCGCGGTCGTGCGACGTCATCACCAGCGCCCCGTCGAAGTCGCGCAGGAACCGCTCGAGCCAGAGGATCGACTCGATGTCGAGGTGGTTCGTCGGCTCGTCGAGGAGGAGCACGTCGGGCCGCATGAGCAGGATCCGCGCGAGCGCCACGCGCATCTTCCAGCCGCCGGAGAGCTTGCCCACGTCGTCGTCCACCGACTCGGCGGCGAACCCGAGCCCCGCGAGGATCTCCCGGGCGCGGGACTCGAGCCCGTAGCCGCCGAGGGCGTCGAAGCGGGACTGCACCTCGCCGAAGCGCTCGACCAGCGCCTCGAGCTCGTCGGCGCGCGCCGGGTCGGCCATGGCCTGCTCGAGCCCGTGGAGCTCGCGGGCGACCTCCGAGACCTCCCCCGCGCCGGCCATGGTCTCCTCGACCACCGTCCGCCCGCGCATCTCGCCCACGTCCTGGCTGAAGTAGCCGATGGTGACGCCGCGGTCGACGGCGACCGAGCCGGCGTCCGGCTGCTCCTCGCGCACGATCATGCGGAAGACCGTCGTCTTGCCGGAGCCGTTCGGGCCGACCAACCCCACCTTCTCCCCGCGGAACACGCTCATCGAGGCGTCGAGGAACAGAATCTGGTGGCCGTGCTGCTTGGTGACCGAGTCGAGGCGGATCATGGGCGCGCGCACCATGCCAGAGCCGCGGCCGGGCCGCCACGGAACATCGGCCTGCGACAGCGGCCGGGTCCCGCGCGATCGTCGTTCCCGAATCGCGCCCGGCCATCTAGAGCATGATGCAGGATCGAAGAAAGGCCCTCGCTCGTTCCTCGCCCGCGCCGCGGCGTCGGCCGACCTCGAATATGCTCGAGCATGTTCATCGGTCGGCCTCCTGGCGACGCGAGCGAGGTCCGTCGCGATCATCCTTCCCTCGATCCTGCATCACGCTCTAGGATGGACCGGTGCAACGCTTGAGCTTCGGCGTGGGTCCGGCGGCCCTCGGCCCCGACACGGAGGCTTTGCGCAAGGACTTCGCCCGCCTGCTGCGCGACACCCTCGACATGTCCGTCCGCCTGGTGACGACGCGCAGCTACACGCAGCTCTACGACCAGGTGACCTCGGGCGAGGTGCAGGTCGCGTGGCTGCCGCCGGCGGTCTTCGTGCGCGCCCACGACGCGTACGACGCGCGGCTGCTCCTGTCGAGCGTCCACGAGACGGCCTCGAGCTACTACGGCGTCCTGTTCGTGCGCGAGGACAACGACGCCGAGACGCTCGAGGACCTCCGCGGCACGGCCGTCGCCTGGGTCGACGGGAGCTCGTGCGCCGGCTACCTGTTCCCGCGGCTCGCGATGGCCGAGAAGGGCATCGACCCGCACTCCTTCTTCGCGGCGGAGATGGGCGCCGGCAGCCACGCGAGGGTCGTCGAGACGGTGGCCGCGGGGAGCGCCGACGTGGGCGCGGCCTACGCGCACGATCTGCACGCCGACTCGGGCGAGACCGGCCCCGAACGCACCGCCGCGTGGGACCACACCGACGTCGGCGTCCCCATGCGCGTCGTCCTGCGCAGCCGGCCGATCCCCAACCCGGTGATCTGCGCGACGAGCGACCTCGGCGAGGAGGTCGGGGAGCACGTCGAGGCGCGCCTCTCGCGCATGCACGAGACGAAGCGTGGGCGGCGGATCCTCGCGGAGCTCTTGCAGGTCCGGAGGTTCGAGCCGGCCTCCATGAAGGACTACGAGGTCGTGCGCGCGGCGCTCAACGTGACCCACAGCCAGCACCGCCGGCGAGCGCGGCGCGGCGGCTGATCACATCGCCGGGACCGAGACGGTCCCGTCTTCGGCGTGCTCCACGACGAACGCGTGCACCGCCTCGGGCACCGGGTTGTCGCCGCCGTCGGCCGCCGTGAGGGGGTCGATGTGCGAGAGGTGCGTCGCGTCGATCACGCGCAACCCGAGCTCCTCGTCCCGCGTCGCGCCCGCGTGGGGGCGGCCGTCGCCGACCGCGCCGGCGAGCCGGTCGGGGAGCGTCCCGAAGCGCGCCACGTCGACGAGCGCGGCGGCGACCGCGAGCACCGGCGCGTCGACCCGCTCGCGGTCGAAGGCTCGGAGCCCCGCCTCCTCGCGCCAGTCGCCCTCGGGGACGTCGGCGCCCGCGACGGCGCCGAGGTCGATCGTCAGCCGCGCGGGGAAGTACCACTCGGCGAAGTTGCTGCGCCCGTCGACGAAGGAGTGGGCGAGGTTGTCGAGGGGCGTGTGCTCGGGGGGATCGGCGTCGAGCGCGTCCACCCAGTCGTAGGTCGCGGTCGGATCCGACGGGTGGACGAGCTCGCCGCCGCCGAGCGAGCTCGTGTACGTCTCGACCGGGCCGCCGGTCGGAGCCCCGAGCGACACCTGGGCGAAGGCGAGCGCGTTCGAGCGGTCGTCGAAGCCGAACCCGAGGGCGGCGCGGTTGGTCATCGCCGGCACCTCGGACGGGGCGAGCTCGAGCAGGAGCTGGAAGACCTCGTCACGGCCGCGATCCTCGACCACCGCGTCCGGATCGGCGAGCACGCGCAGGCTCATGACCTCGGCGTGCACGTAGACCTCGAGCCCGAGCAGCGGCAGCGCGACGTACGGGCTGCGCTCCCGGATGGCGTCGACCCCCGGCTGCGCCATGAGCCCCGAGCCCGCGCCCTCGCGCCACTCGGTCTCGCCGATCGCCGCGTCCGGGAGCGCGCCGTCGACCAGGACGAGGCCCGCCAGCTCCTCGACGCCCCGCACCCCGTCGTCGAAGCGCCACGACGCGTAGGCCTCCGTGAACGCCGCCCCGAGCGAGTGCCCCATCAGGAACACGTGCCCGCGGCGGAGCCCTTCGGGCACGAGCGCGACGACCCGGCGCAGGTCCTCGACGTGCGTCGCGAGCCCCCACTCGCTCATGAACGCCGCCTCGGCCTGCGAGACGAACCCGGCGAACGCCTCCCCGCCGACGGTCTCCCGCCGGAAGTAGTAGCCCTTGGCGATCTCCGGGTCGCCCGCGACCTCCGCCGCGTTCGCCCCACGCAGGTCTTCGAGCAGGTTCGAGCGGCGGTCGATCGCCCACACCTCGACGGGCTCGCCCGCGTCGACGCTCCGCACCACGAGGGCCCGCGCGAGCGCGTCGAAGCTCCCGCCGCCCCCGAGGAAGCCCGGCATCGCGACGACGACGGCGCGGGCGGCCGCGGGCGGATCCACGTCCTGCCGGTACCGGAGCACCTGCGTCGCGTTCAGGTCGGTCGGGGTGGCGTCACCGGTGGCCGGGTTCGGGGGAGGCGCGACCCCGCCCACCCGGAAGACGTCGCGACGGACCCCGTCGCCGGAGACCGTGGACGCCGGGACGTCCATCGCCGGCCAGTCGCGCGGACCGGCGTCCACGCCGCCGTCGGCGGGGCCGGCGTCGGCCGCCGTCCCGTCGTCCCCTCCGCCACAGGCCGCGAGCGCCCACGAGAGCACGAGCACGAGGCCCCTTCCGGACAGCGGTCGCACCCGTGGGAATGTACATCGTTCCGGGTCGTTGACGCATCCGGTGGTCGAGCGGCGAGGGAGCCGGTACAGTCGGAGGGGCGTGAACGTGGCACGGTCCGAGCCGCCGTCCGCCTCCTGGACCGGTGACGTGGTCGGTGGTCGCTACCGCCTCGAGGCCCCGATCGGCCGCGGGGGGATGGCGACCATCTGGCGGGCGGTGCACCTCGACCTGAACCGCCCCGTCGCGCTCAAGTTCCTGACCATCCAGGCCGCCGATCCCGCGGCCGTGCGCGAGCGCTTCCTCCGGGAGGCGCGCCTCGCCGCGGCGGTGCGTCACCGCAACGTCGTCGACATCACCGACTTTGGCACGGCCGAGGACGGGCGGCCTTTCATGGTCATGGAGCTGCTCGAGGGCGAGAGCCTCGCCGACCGGATGAGCGTCGACCCCTCGTTCGGCCTCCCGGACGTGGTCCGCCTCGGCGCGCGGGCGTTGAGCGGTCTCGGCGCCGTGCACGACGCCGGCATCATCCACCGCGACCTAAAGCCGGAGAACGTGTTCCTGGTCCGTGACGCGGACGGCGTCTACCCGAAGCTCCTCGACTTCGGCATCTCCCGGTCCCTCGAGGACGGGCTCGAGTCGGTCGTGCCCTCGAGCGACAACGTGCTGGCAGGCACGCCGCAGTACATGTCGCCCGAGCAGGCGCGCGGCATCAAGGACCTCGACGCCCGGTCGGACCTCTGGTCGATGGGGGTCATCCTCTACGAGATGCTCACCGGGCGGCTGCCGTACGAGGCCGACAACACAGGCGACCTCATCGTCATGCTCCTCACCGCGGATCCCGTCGCCGTGGAGAGGCTGCGGCCGGACCTCGGCGAGCCGCTGGCCGCCGTGATCGCCCGCGCGCTCGCGCGCGACCGCGACCAGCGCTTCTCGACCGCACGCGAGATGCGGCAGGCCCTGCTGAACGCCGCTACCCAGACCGCCGCGGCGCTGCAGCGGGCGAGGACGGAGAAGCCGTCGGAGCTCGGGTCGGTGTCCGACCACCCGGCCCTCGTGCCCAAGGACCTCATGGACGCCGTGGGGAGCGCCTACGAGCCGGGTGACTCGGGGATGCTGAGCGTGGTCGACGTGCCCACGCGCCGCGCGCCGCGCTGGAGCGCCGAGACCGTGTCCGACGGCGAGGTCGCGCTCCCCGCCGCGGCGGACTGGCGGAGCGTGGGCGGGCGGCTGCGCTCGAAGGCGGACCGGAGGCTCGCTTTGGCGGGTGCGGCGATCGTCGGGCTCGCGGCCTTGGCAGCGGTCGCGATGGTTTGGTGGGCGGGGCCGTCGGGGGAGCCGACGAGCGCCGCGTCGCCGGCGGACCCCGCTCCGACGGCGGCCGACGACGAGGTGATGGTCACGCTCCGGCGTCTCCCCCAGGAGGCGTCGGTCACGGTGGACGGAGCGGCACACGACGGTCCCGCGGTCCGTCTCCCGAAGGACGGCGAGCCCCACGCGATCGAGGTCAACGCGCCGGGTTACGAGCCGTGGCTCGTCCACCACCGGGCGACCGGCGACGGCGCCTACGACGTGGCGCTCGAGCCGCTGCCGGCCGGCCCCACGCCGGAGCCGAGCCGCGCGGGGCGAGGCGCCGGCCGACGGGTCCGCGCGCGCCCCGACGAGCTCATCCGCGATCCCGGTTTCTGATTCCATGGTAGCTTCCGCGTCGTGCTGTACGTCGTACGGGCCACGGCGGTGGTCGCGATCGTCACGCTCGGGGCCCTGCGCGCGCAGGCGCAAGAGGCTCCCCCGACGGATCCCGAGGCGCAGCGCACGGCGATCGCGCGGGCGCTCTTCGAGGAGGGCCTCGAGCTCGCCGACCGCGAAGAGTGGGCGGTGGCGGCCGATCGGTTCCGCCGCGCGGCGGCGGTGCGCGACTCGCCCCCGATCCGCTTCAACCTGGCGCAGTCGCTCGCCCGCCTCGGGCGGTTCGTCGAGGCCGTGGAGATGTTGCACGGCGTCGAGGACCACCCGGAGGCTACGGCCGAGGTCCGCGCCTCGGCGGCGGCGCTCCGCGAGAGGCTCGAGAGTCGCATCGCGCGCCTGACGGTGGAGGTCCGCGACGCGCCCGAGGAGGCGGAGGTGATGCTCGACGACATCGCCTTGCCCGAGGAGGCGCTCGGCGTCGCGCTCCCGGTCGACCCCGGCGGGCACGTCGTGCGGCTCGTCGGCGCCGACGAGGAGCTCGACCGCGAGGAAGTGCAGCTCGCGCCGGGGCGGCGGGCCGGGATCGTCCTCGAGCCGGCGGGCGGCGCGGCGGAGGACGAGCCCCTCTCGTCACAGGGATGGTTCTGGGCCGCCGTCGGCATGGTCGTCGCGACCGGGGCGATCGCCGTCGCGATCATCGTGAGCGCGGGCGGCGAGGACCCATCGGCACGGCTCGAGCCGCTGCCGGCCACGGCGAGGCTGCCCGTGATGGCGTTCTGAGCCCGAGCGCCCCGGAGACTCAGCTCGGCGTCGGCGTCCGGAGCAGCTCCGTCACGTCGCGGTGCGGGTGCGTGCAGGGCGGTCCGTCGGAGTACAGGTACCGCGCGACGCGCCCCGCGTCGATGGCGAGGATCGTGGACGAGCGCGTCCCGTAGACGGGCGTGTGGGTGCAGATGGCGTGGAGCTCACGCACGATCTCGCGGGGGAACGGCGACTCCCCGGGCGGCTCGGGCACCTCGTCGAGCGGAGGGCGTGCGTGGTCCGCGAGCATGGCGGACAGGCCGCGGACGAGCTCGGGCCAGGACCGGTCCGCGACGGGGCGGACGAGATCCGCGGCGCGGCCTGCCTTCGGGAACTCGGACGACCCGAGGCGGTCGTTCGCCAGGGCGTGGATGCCCTCCGGCAGACGGTGGACGGTGACCTCCCGCCGGTCCCTGCGGCCGTAGCCGACGAACAGCCGGTCGGCGTCCCCCCAGATCAGGTTGAACGCGTTGTACTCGCGCGGATCGATCCGCCCGAGCAGCTCGCGCACGCCCTCGGTCGAGCCGGTGCGCAGGGCGGAGAGGGCGAGCTCGCCGCGCGAGCGGGGCGCGCGGGCGTGAGGAGCCCACACGCGCTGGTTGGTCAGGCCGACGAAGAGCCCGTGCTCGTGGGCGCCCAGCCACGTGCCGCCGTGCTCGCAGTCGACACCCGCAACCACGCGCGGCGAATCCGAGAGCACCTGCGGAGAGAGCGCGGGACGGGCGTAGAACTCGTCGCGGTTCGCCGCGACCACGAGCGGGTGCTCCGGGTGGACGCGGTGAAGGACGACGATGGTGCACATCGGCGTGGAATATAGGGATGCGTCAGCGGCGCGTCGACCGCGCGACCACGAGGCGCTCCGAGGCGAACGGGAGCACGAGCCGGGCGCTGCCGCCGAAGCGCCGCGACCAGTCTTCGGAGCCCGTGTCGCCGCGCGGCTCGAAGCCGGCGCCGCGGAGCGCGCGGTCTGCCTCCGCGCTCGTCATCGCGCCCACGAGCGGCTCGCCGAGCAACCGAAAGCCGAGCACGGCGAACGGCGAGACGAAGGGCACGCCGGACAGCTCCGGCGTCACGTAGGTGAGGAGGAGCGCGCTCCCGGGCGCGGAGCGGGCCGCGACCTCGGCGAGGGTCGCCTCGAACGCGGCGCGGGGCAGGTACACCGTGACGGCCTCCCACAGCCACACGGTCGGGCGGTCGGTCCGGTGCCCCGCTTCGGCGAGCATGGCGTCGAGCGAGCTCCGCTCGAAGTCGACCGGCACGAAGCGCACCGCCCGCGCGCGCGGCGCGAGCCCGGCGACGCGCTCGCGCTTGTACGCCTGGGTCGCGGGGTGGTCGACCTCGTACACGATCGCGCGGCCGACGACGTCCATGCGCCAGGCGCGCGTGTCGAGGCCCGCGCCGAGGAGCACCATCTGCTCGGCGCCGCCCTCGAAGGCCTCGCAGAGCGCCTCGTCGACGGCCGCCATCCGGAGCGAGGCGTGGTCGACGAGGCCGAGCGTCCCGAGCCGCGCCGCCGCCTCGACGACCGGGCGCGGCAGCGGGGCGCCCCGGATCAGGCCGAGGGCCTGCGCGAACGGAGCGGGGAGGAGCGCCGGGGCGAGCTCGTCACGTCGCCCGCCGAGCCCGACCCCTCGGCCGAAGGCCACGACGGAGGCGGTGAAGCTCGGCTTGCCGGGTCGCATGACCCGATGGCGTAGCACGAAAACGAAAGGCGGCGCGCGGGGCGCCGCCTTTCGGCGGGAGGATCGTGTTCTCGATCGCGGGTGAAGGACTAGACGTCGGCGTCCGTGTCGCACGGGTGATCGTGCTGGACGTCGGCTCCTGCGGCGTGCGCGTGGCACGCGTTGCTGTACGTCACGCCGTCGCAGCCGCAGACCGGAGCGTACTCCTCGGTGCACCCCTCGGGACGGGTCCGGCAGGTGCCGGCGCCGTCCGCGAAGCCGCAGCCGGGATCGTGGTAGTCGCACCACTCGGAGGTGCTGCAGGAGAGCCCCGCGATCGTGCCGCAGGTGTCGCCGCTCCCGCCGCAGGCCGCGTGGGCGCTCTCGCACGCCTCCATCGACTCGTACGCGGAGCCGCAGTCCGTGCCCTCGCAGGAGCAGCCGCTGATGCCGTAGCACCCCGTGCCGTTCCAGGCGAAGCCGAACCAGCCGTCGCAGAGCCCGACGCCGTGCGCGTCCATCGGGTCGCAGGGCCCGCCCGAGCTGCACGCTCCGTCGGAGAGGACGTCGACCCCCGCCGCGGCCGCGGTGCACGCGTTGCAGTAGGTCATGCCGTCGCAGCCGCAGACTCCGGGGCAGTCCTCCGTGCAGCCCTCGGGTCGGGGCTTGCAGACGCCGGGGCCGTCGTCGAAGCCGCAGCCGTCGGTGAAGTCGCAGTACTCGGTGGCCGCGCAGGTGCCGCCGGTGTCGCCGCCGCAGCCCCCCTCGCACACGAGCGTGCCGCAGGTGTCGCAGCTCGCGCCCTCCCAGTGGCAGCCGGGCGGCGGAGCGGCGCACTCGACGCAAGCGGCGGCGTCCGGCGGCCCGCCACCGTCCACGCACGCGATGGCGATGCACCCGGCGCCGGGCGGCGCGCAGATCCCGCAGCTCGCGTTGCAGCAGACCATCCCTTCGGCGCAGGTCACCGAGCCGCAGGTCTCGCCGGACCCGCCGTCGCCGGTGACGCCTCCGTCGTCGGTGCCGATCTCGTGGCTGTCGCCGGTACACGCGGCGAGCGGGAGGGTGAGGAGAAGAAAGAATCGGAAGTGTCGCATGTGTCGTATCCCCCGTTCGGTGTCCGCCCACTGTGTGGCCGGGCCTCGGAGGATCCGTGATCAGAAATCGCAGGCCGCCGAGACGCGCGAGAGCAGTGGAGAGCGAGGGTACTCCTCCTCGAACCGCGCCGCATCGGCGCCCGCCTCGGCCGCGCGCCCCGACGCGCAGAGCGCGAGCACCCGGGCCGCGCGCCGCTCGGCCGTGAGGGCGCCGGCGGGGAAGCGCCGGGCGTGCTCGTCGAGGTGCGCGAGCGCCGCGCGCCCGTCCCCGCCCCGAAGCGCCCCCTGCGCCGCGCGCAACAGCACGAGCTCCTCGGCGAGCGTGGACGCCGGGGGCGCTGGAGCGGCCGCGGCAACGCCGGCGGACGCGGCAACGGGAGCGGCAACGGGCGCGGACGCGGACGCGGCAACGGGAGCGGCAACGGGCGCGGACGCGGACGCGGCAACGGGAGCGGCAACGGGCGCGGACGCGGACGCGGCAACGGGAGCGGCAACGGGCGCGGACGCGGACGCGGCAACGGGAG
>JBDIVX010000205.1:0-11828 GCA_039794305.1 Candidatus Neutrinellum sp. | reverse complement strand
GGCGTGGACGGAAGTCCCGGTCGAACAGCGCATCGACCTCGTCGTCGACCGCGTCCTGCGCGGCCCGCTCCTCGGCGCCCGGGAACAGCTCCGGATCGAGCGCCGCCACGCGGCCCTCTTCGACGTCGTCCTGCGACATGTCCATCGGCGGCGGCGCCTCGTTCTCGAGGGCCTGCATCGCGTCGGGCTCCACACCCACCGCGGGCGTCTCGGTGCGCCGGACGGCCCGGCCGACGCGCCTCCACAGGCCGCGGCGGATCGCGGCCGACAGCCTCCTCGCCCTGCGCGCCGCGAACCGCGTCTCACCGACGATCTCGCCGGTCGCCCCGTCGCGGACCTGTACCGTCACCCGGAGCCCGTGGCCTCGCTCGACCCGCCCCGAGACGAACGTGCTCACCGACAGGTCCCGCGCGATCGCGACGTAGTCGCCCGGGCGGACGCGGGCGACCCCCAGGCGGCCGGCCGACTCGTCCGCGTCGCTCCGCGGCACCAGGGTGAGGTCGCGGACGCGCCCGAGGGAGCGCAGGACGCTCGCGCGGACGGCGCCGCCCCCCGGGCCGTCGAAGTCCTCGACGACGATGCGCCGCTCGTCGGCCCGTGCGGGGGAGGGGGATGCGAGGGGCACGACCAGCGCCAGCGCGACGAGAGCTCCTAGCCAACGCATGGCCCCACTCGGTTACAAGGGGCGTGCCACTCGACCCGACGTGGAATTGCGCCGCTTTCGCTCCGCCCCGACCGCTCCGGCGGAGCCTGGAGCGCTCCGAGCGCCTCGACCCCCGAGCCCCGGCGAAGTACATTCAGAGGCCGTGTCGGACGCAGCACACATCGTGGACCCGGCGGTCCCGGCGACCCGGCTATGGTCGCGGCTCGGCTGGTTGCTGTTCTTCGTTCCGCCGCTCCTGGTCGTCGCGACCGCTGCCCTGTTGACCCCGAACCCGGAAGGGCACGGGACGCACACGCAGCTCGGCCTGCCGCCGTGCGGCTTCTACGTCTTCACCGGCGTGCCCTGCCCGGGGTGTGGCCTGACCACGTGCTTCGCCTACATGGTCCGGCTCGACGTGATCGGCGCCGCCACGGCCAACCCGTTCGGGATCATGCTGTTCCTGACCACGGTGGCCGTGATCCCCGTGTCGATCGTCGGGCTCGTCCGCGGGCTGCCGGTCATCGAGACGCTCGACCGGCTGCACGCGGACAAGTGGGCGATCCTGCTCGCGGCCTGCTCCCTGACGGTGTGGATCGTCCGCGTCGCCACGATCTTGCTGTGAAGGTGCTCGTGACGGCGCGCGTCCGAGGCTCGTGGACTCTCCGCCCATGACCGGCGAGGCCCAGCAGGCGCCGGGTCCGGTCGGCTCGGTCGTCGCGGGTCGCTTCCGCATGGAGCGGAGCCTCGGCAGCGGCGGCATGGCCGATGTCTTCGCCGCGCGCGACCTCGCCACCGGCCGGCCGGTGGCCGTGAAGCTCCTGAAGAAGGACATCGCGGACAACGCGGAGGCGACCGAGCGGCTGCGCCGCGAAGGCGAGGTGCTGAAGAAGCTCGAGCACCCGGCCATCGTCCGGCTCGAGACCTTCGGCAAGCTCGAGGACGGGCGCCTCTTCATCGCCATGGAGCTGCTCGAGGGAGAGACGCTCGGCGAGCGGATCCGCCGTGACGGCAAGCTCGAGCCGTCCGACCTCACGCCGATCGTCGTCGGGGCTTGCGCGGGCCTCGAGGCGGCGCACCAGATGGGGATCGTCCACCGCGACCTCAAGCCGGACAACATCTTCCTCGAGCAGGGCCCACAGGGCATGCAGGTCAAGCTGCTCGACTTCGGGATCTCCAAGGTCACGGGGAGCGACAAGCTCACGCAGACGGGCGAGGTGCTCGGGACGCCTCGGTACATGGCTCCCGAGCAGCTCTCGGCCGAGCGTGACCTCGACGGGTGCACGGACGTCTACGCGCTCGGCGTGATCCTGTACGAGGCGCTCGCGGGCAGCCCGCCCTTTCTGGCAGCGACGCCCACCGACCTGATCGTCGCCATCCTCCACGGCAAGGTGACGCCCTTGCGCTCGTTCCGGCCCGACCTCCCGGAGGACGTCGACGCGGTCGTCACCCGCGCCATGTCGCGTGCCCGCGAGGCGCGGCACGGGTCGGCGCGAGAGCTCGCCGCGGCGTGGCTCGCGGCCGCCTCGCCGCCCGAGCGCGCCTCGGTCGGCGCACCGGCCCCGGCCCGCGAGGGCATGCGGACCGCCCCCCTCGGCAGCTTGACGGCCGACGAGGCGCCGCAGGCCGAGCGGCGGCCCGACGGCGAGCTCCGGCCCGGGACCTTCAGCGCGCTCAGAGCCGCCCCGGCGGCGGTGCCCGCGCCGCGGGTCGAGGCGGCCGACCCCGAGATCTCCGCCGACCGCACCCGAGCGCCGTCGCCGTCGCCGCGGCGCACGCCGACGGTGCCGCTCGAAGCGGCCACGTCCGGGCGGCGCGGGGCCGAGGAGGAGGTTCGACTGCCGACGAGGGGAGGGCGGACGATGCTGATCGTCTTGGGCGTGCTCGCCGGCGCGCTCTCGGCGGGCCTCGCCATCCTGGCTCTGAAGCTGCTCGGCCCCGAGTCCGAGGAGGCCGAGCACGAGGCACCTGCCGCCGCTGCCGAGCTCGGGTCGTCCTCGGGCTCGCGGGCGGCTCTGGACGCGCCGCCCTCGGTCGCGCCGGAGGCGGAGGAGACGGACGAGCCTGGGGCAGACGAGGCAGACCCGGGCGGCGCGCCGGGCCCGGCGGCTTCGCAACCGAGCGGCGCGGCGGCGCCGGGTACTTCGCAACCGAGCGGCGCGCAGGACCCGGCTCCCGCCCGGGAAGAGGCCGCGCCCGCGCCGGAGCCGCGGCGGCCCGGGCGCCGCCGCGCGACCCGCGCGGTCTCGGCGCCGGAGCCGTCGCCGTCGAGCGACGAGCCGGCTCCGAGCACGCCGGCGGACCTCATGCGCGACGCGCGGGCCGCGCTCCGTGACGGGGACGCGCGCGCCTGCGTGACGCTCGTCGACCGCGCCATCGACGCGGGCGCGCCCACGAGCGCGCTGCGCCTGCGCGGCGACTGCCTGGTACGGCTCGGTGATCGCGACGAGGGCCTCAAGTCGTACGAGCGCTTCTGCCGGCTCGCGCCGGACCATCCCGCCATCGGCGAGGTACGCGCGCTCGTCGAGGGCCTCGGCGGCCGTTGTGACTGAGCTCGGTCTCAGGACCGACCGGGGCGCACGACCGACAGAGCCCCCTCGAGCGTGGCTCCCGCGCGCTCGAGGTACAGCGCGCCGTCGGACACGGTGAGCGACCAGCTCTCGTTCCTGCCGACGGTGGCCTCGAGGGCGTCGAGCACATCGGTGGGCAGAACGTGGATCTCGAGCTCCTCCTGGCGGTGGACCGGGCTCTTCTCGAGGCTCCGGACGAGGGGCCCCGGATCCTTGTGCGCGTAGACGTACACGCGCGCGCCGGTCTTCTGGGCCTTGTGCAGGCGCTCGGGGGACGGCTGGCCGACCTCGATCCAGGACGTGACGTCGCCGCGCAGGTCCTTGATCCAGACGGCCGGCTCGTCGGCGGTGGACACGCCCCGGCCGAGCTCGATGCCCTCCTCGTACCTCAGGCACAGCGCGATCACGCGGGCGAGCATGTAGCGCACGCTCTCGGACGGGTGACGCGCGACGCGCAGGTCGAGCGTCTCGTAGACCCCCCGACCCACGTCCGAGAGCTCGATCGCGAACCTGTACATCGTCGCGGTCAGCGCCACGCCCGCCATCCTCTCACGAAGCGCACCCGCGTCGGGCCGAGACGGTCCTGCGAGCCCCGAGGATCACGTGGCGAGCGCGTCGAGCGCGGCGCGCACGAGCGCGTTTCCCCCGTCGACCTGGACGTCGGGGTGCGTGGCGGAGCCGACGAGGATGCGCGGAAGCGGCTCGATCGCCGCGCTCCACAGCGAGCCGTCGCCCGCGCGCTGCTCGATCCGACGCTGGACCACGGACGCGCCCTCCGCTCCGGTCTCGGGCAAGAGCACCACGAATTCCTCGAGGTCCGAGCGGAACAAGTGATCGATGCTGCGGATGCAGCCCCGTATGCCGCTGACGAGCTGCACCAGCACGCCTTCGCCCGACTCCTGCCCCGCCGCCTCGGCGATGTCCACGTAGTTCGAGAGGCGCACCACCATGCACGTGAGCGAGTGTCCGTAGCGGACCGCGCGCGTGTACTCGTAGTCGAGGCTGACCATGAGCTGCTGCGTCGTGCCGGCGCGCGTCAGTGGATCGACCAACTCGGCCGAGCGGACGCGCTCGCGAGCCTGCGCCGCCGCGGTCTCCGCCGCGCATACCCGGAGGGCGTTGCGCACCCGCTGCTGGATCTCGAACACGCGGTAGGGCTTCGTCACGTAGTCCTCGGCCCCGAGCTCGATGCCGCGGCTGCGCGACTCCTCGTCGCCCGCCGCGGTGACGAGGACGACCGGGATGTCGACGAGATCCGCGTCCGACTTCAGGATGCGCAGCACCTCGAACCCGTCGAGGACCGGCATCGCCACGTCGAGCAGGATCAGGTCGGGCCGCTCGCGCGCCACGACGTCGAGCACGTCGCCGCCGTCGGCCGCGGTCACCACGCGGTAGCCGGCCCCTTCACAGAGCTCCTGGAGCAGTCGCAAGTTGAAGGGGTCGTCGTCGGCGACGAGCACCAAGGAAGTCACTTGAGTCCCTTGCCCGGCTCCTGCCAGGCATTCTCCAGACCGAAGGCTTGCACCTTTCGGATGAGGTTCCTGCGGCTGATGCCGAGCTCCTCGGCGGCGCGCGTCTTGTTGCCCTTCGCGCGCCTCAGGCCGTCGAGGATCATCTTGCGTTCGAGCTTCTCGACCGCATCGGGCAGCGTGGTGTCGAGGGCGACGGTGATCTCCTCGTTGCTCGGGACCGCGGGCGCGACGGTCATCCGTCTCGCGCCGCTGCGGATCGCCGGCGTCAGGTGCTCGTCGCCGATGACCCGGTCGGTGCCGCTGAGCACCCACAGCCGCTCGATCTCGTTCTCGAGCTCGCGGACGTTGCCCGGCCAGTCGTGCTCGCTGAGCTTCTGCATCGCCTTCTGGCCGAGGATCTTCTCGTGCCCGTCGCGCCGGGCGAGCCGCGCCAGGAAGTGGTCGACCAGGAGCGGGATGTCTTCCTGGCGCTCGCGAAGCGGGGGCACGCGCAGCGCGACCACGTGCAGGCGGTAGTACAGGTCCTCTCGGAACTCGCTCTTCTTGACCATCGTGGCGAGGTCGCGGTTGGTGGCGGCGATGATGCGCACGTCCACGGAGCGCTGCTCGGTCGCGCCGACCGGCATGAAGACGCCCTCCTGCAACACTCGCAGGAGCTTCACTTGCAGCGCGGGCGACATGTCGCCGACCTCGTCGAGGAAGAACGTGCCGCCGTCCGCGACCTCGAAGAGGCCCGGCTTGTCGCTCACCGCTCCGGTGAAGGACCCCTTTCGGTGGCCGAACAGCTCGCTCTCGAGCAGGTTGTCGTTGAACGCGCTGCAGTTGGTCGCGACGAAGCGCTTCTCGGCGCGGCGGGACTGGTTGTGGATGGCGCGCGCGACGAGCTCCTTGCCCGTGCCGTTCTCGCCGGTGATGAGGATGGTGGCGTGGCTGCCGCGGATCCGCTCGAGGAGCCGGAACAGCTCCCTCATCGGCGAGCTCTTGCCCACGATCCCCGCGAACGCGGTCTCCCCCTCGACCGCCTCGGCGGGCAGCGTGCCGCGCGCCCGGGCGACTTCGGCGGCGGCTGCCTGGACCCCGCTCTCCGCGAGGGCCTGTCCCTCGGAGGAGGCGCGGACCTCGAGGGCCACGTGCGTCCCGTCGTTGAGCGTGGTCTCGGACCGCCCGAAGCTCCCTCCGTCCGCGAGCGTGTCGGAGGTCGTCTGGCTCGCCATGAGGGGCGGAAACTACCACGCCCGGCGCACTCCGGGGAAGCGTGAGCGCCGCGTGTCGAGTCGCCACACGTGACCGGCGGCTCACGTGAGCTTGACCCGCGGTTGCCACAGCTCTGGGCGGATTCCCGCGTGATTCCGTAGGGCACGGCCATTGCTCCCAAACGCGAACGGACCGAACGAGGGAGGTAGAGGATGACCCATCAGACCCGGCTCCTCGGGCTCGCCGTGGCGCTCGGCGTCGCCGCCCCGGGCTGCTTCATCGACCTGGACGACGACGACGACGACGTGGTCTTCCTCGGCACGTACGAGCCCTGTGAGTCCACCAGCCAGTGCTTGCCCGACGACGTGTGCCTCGAGGTCACGGCCGACTACGGCTCCCGCATCGTCACCGACGCCATCTGCACGCACGGCTGCCTCGAGGACGTCGATTGTCCGCTCAGCGTCACCGGCCTGCGCGGCGCTTGCTACGACATCGGGCAGGGCTTCTTCTGCTACGAGCGCTGCATCGACGACTTCGACTGCCCCGCCGGGTTCGGATGCGTGGAGACCGTGGGCGGCGTGATCGGCGACGCCGTCTGCCTACCCGAGTGACGCTTCGCGGGCGAGCGCGGCCAGGGCGATCCGTGCGTGGGGATCGCCCCCGCCTCCGACGAACCGGAGGTTGACGACGGCGAGGAGCTGGTTCACCCGGTCGGCGTCGAGCACGTCCTCGGGTGCAGGCGTCTGCTCCGTGAAGTTGAGGGAGCAGCAGGTCGCCTCACGATCCTCGCGGTTCAGGGCGTAGAGGAGGGGGAGGCCCTGGGTCCGGCAGACCAGCGGACGGGCCTCGTAGATCGCGCACCTCCCCCGCCCGTCCAGCATGGCGCACGCCCCCTCGTCCGCCGACCGGTTGCCCCGCTGCGCGAGCGCCCGCCGCGCCTCCGGCGCCAGCGTGCGCAGGTGGGCCGCGATCGCGGCGGCCTCGACCGGGCTGACCGTGAGCCGTACCTCGCAGCAGGCGGTACAGCCCGGCCGGCACGAGAGGTCCTCCGGGCGGCGCTCGAAGACCGATCGTGCGAAGGCATCGACCTTCGCGACGAGTGCGTCATACTCCCCGAGCCGCTGCACGGCCGGGGTGTAGCACGTCATGGACTTGGTCTACTTCGTCATCCTGGTGGGCGTCCTGATCTTCGTCCACGAGCTCGGCCACTTCGCGTGGGCGAAGTTCTTCGGCGTACGGGTCCTGCGCTTCAGCCTGGGCTTCGGGCCCAAGCTGGTCGGCTTCCGCAAGGGCGAGACGGAGTACGTGATCGCCGCGGTCCCTCTCGGCGGGTACGTCAAGCTGCTCGGCGAGAACCCGAACGACGTGATCCGGCGAGAAGACGAGCAGAGGGCGTTCCACACGCAGCCTCTCTGGAAGAAGCTCGTCATCGTCGTCGCGGGTCCGGCGATGAACCTCGTCTTCCCCGTGGTGCTCTACTTCGTCGTCTTCCTGGGCGACGCGGCCATGACCCCGGCGGTGGTCGGAACGGTGTATCCGGGCCGACCGGCGGCGGGGAAGCTCGAGCCGGGTGATCGGATCGTCATGGTGGACGGCGAACCGGTCCATACGTTCTACGACGTCCGGCGCGCCGTCGCCGACCGGATCGGCGAGCCGTTGCGGTTCGTGATGGAACGCGACGGCGAGCGCGTGGAGCAGACGCTGACGCCGGTGCGCGAGCGTGTCACGCGCGAGCTGGATCGAATCGACGAGATCGGCGTGGTCGGCATCGTCCCGTACCACCCCACCGCGGTGGTGGGTGTCGGCTCACCCGGCAGCCCGGCGGCCGCGGCGGGCATGCGGACCTTCGACGTCGTGGTGAGCGCCGGCGGCTCTCCGATCGACCGCTGGCTCGACCTCGAGCGGGTGTTCGAGGGCAACCGCGGGACCACGGTCCCGCTCACGTACCTGAGACCGAAGCGCGTCGACCGCGCGCTCGGGGGGCTCGTCGAGATCGACGTCTACGAGCCACACGTGGCGGCGGTGACGCCCGAGCCCGGAGACGGCAGCGGCACCACGCGGGCCGGCCTCGAGCCCGCGGAGCTGTACGTGGCGCAGGTGACGGTGGGCTCGCCCGAGCACCGCATGTCGCTCCTTCCGGGAGATCGGCTCCTCGAGCTCGACGGCGCGCCCATCACGCACTGGGACACGTTCCTCGAAGACCTGAAGAGGGCGGGGCCCGACGAGCACGAGCTCACCTGGCGGCATGGCGATCAGGTGCTGAGCCGCCGCTACCAGCTTCACCGCGCCCGGGGCGTGACCGAGCACGGCCAGCCCTACGACCACTACGTGGTCGGCATGCGCAACTGGGTCCCGATGACGCTGGATCGGGGCGTGCCCAACCCGGAGCCGATCACGTACGCCGTGCGGGAGGCGTGGGCGAGCACGGTCGAGATGGTGCAGCTCACGGGGCTGTCGGTCGTCCGCCTGCTCCAGGGCCGGCTCACGATGCGGTCCATCGGCGGTCCCATCACGATCTTCGAGGTCGCGGGGACCGCGGCGCGGGAAGGGACGCTCAACTACCTGACCCTGATGGCGTTCATCAGCATCAACCTCGGGCTCATCAACCTCCTGCCGATCCCGCTGCTCGACGGAGGACACCTGCTGCTCTTCCTGGTCGAGGGCGTGAGCCGGAGGCGGCTCACCGTCAAGGCGCGCCAGTACCTGTCCCTGGCCGGGCTGGTGGTCCTGATCCTCCTCGTGGCGCTCGCGGTCAAGAACGACCTCGAGCGGCCCCCACCCGCCATGGCCGATCGCTTCACGCGGTACGAATGACCGCTCCGTCCGCACGCGACGTCGCGACGCAGGTGTTGTTCCGCGTCGCCGACAAGGGCGCGTTCGCAGCCGCCGCGCTCGACGCCGAGCTCCGCCGCGCCAAGCTCGATCGTCGTGACGCGGCCCTCGCGACCGAGATCGTCTACGGTGCGCTGCGCGCCGTCCCGGAGCTCGACGCCGCGCTCGCGGCACGCCTCACGCGGCCGGTCTCGGCCCTCGACGGGCTCACGCGGGCGGCGCTGCGTGCCGGGGCCTACCAGCTCCTCCACCTCGGCCGCGTTCCGCCGCACGCCGTGGTCGACGCGGCCGTGGCGGCGGTCCGGAGGAAGCGCGGACCAAAGCTCGCCGGTCTGGTCAACGCCGTGCTCCGCAAGGTCGCGGCCGACCGTCCGGCCGAGCCCGCGCCGCCCCGCGCGCTGTCGGTGCCGGACTGGCTGGCGGGCTCGGTGCGTGCCGGCGTCGGCGACGAGCGCGCTCGGGCCTTCGTGGACGCGCGCGAGCTTCCTCCGCCCATCGGCCTGCGCGTCGACGAGGGCGCGCGCGGCCCGGTGGCCGAGGCCATCCGCGCCGCTCGGCCCGAGGCGAAGGTCGAGCAGGGGCGGGTGTCGCCGCGTGCGCTGCTGGTGCGCGGAGCCGGGGACCCGCGCGCGCTTCCGGGATACGTCGACGGGCGGTTCGCCGTGCAGGAGCAGGGCGCTCAGGCGGTCGGGCTACTCGCGGGCGCCGCGCCCGGCGAGCGGGTGGCCGACGCGTGCGCCGGCCGCGGCGGCAAGACCACGCTCATGGCGGGGGCCGTGGGCGACGGCGGGCACGTGACGGCGATGGACCTCTACGAGGCGAAGCTCGAGCGCATCGCGCCGGAGCTCGCGCGGCTGCACCTGCCCGAAGCGCGCGTGGATACCGTGCCCGTGGACCTGACCGTGGGGACGGCCGGGATGGACGGCCGGTTCGACCGCGTGCTCGTGGACGCGCCCTGCACCGGGCTCGGGACCGTCCACCGGCGCCCCGAGATCCTGCTGCGGGTCGGGCCCGACGACCCGGCGCGCATGGCGTCCGTGCAGCTCGCCATCCTCCGTACCGCGGCCCGGCTGCTACGCCCGGGCGGCGTCCTGGTCTACGCGGTCTGCTCGCCGACGCACGAGGAGGGCGCCGGCGTGGTCGAGCGCGTGGCAGCCGAGCTCCCGGCCCTTCGGCCCATCCCGGGCCCCTGGCCCCTCTCCACCGTCGCCCCCGACCCCGACGGCATCATCCGCATCGGCCCCTGGAACGGCGACTGCGACGCCTACCAGCTCACCCGCTGGCGCCTCTGATCACCGTCGCACTTGCATTGGGGACACTCCCGAATGCAACTGGGACTTGCATTGGGGCGTGTCCCGAATGCAACTGGGACTTGCATTGGGGACACTCCCGAATGCAACTCACGTGCGGGCTTGGTGGAGGAGCTCTTCGGCGACGAGCTCGGGGACGTCGGTCCACTTGCGGTAGGCGTCGGTCACGGCGAAGCGGAAGCCGCCGCGCACGTTCGCGCAGAGCACCTCGTCGGCCTCGGCGTCGAGCCGCTCGACGGCGGCCGCGTGGCCGGTGGGGACCGCCACGACGATCCGCGCGGCGCCCGACCTGCGCACCGCCTCGATCGCGACGCGCATCGTGAAGCCCGAGGCCAGCCCGTCGTCCACGAGGACGGCCGCCCGCCCGGCGACCGCAGGCGCCGGATCGCCCCCGCGAAAGCGCCGCGCCCGCCGCTGCACCTTGGCGAGCGTGGCGGCGATTCCCTCCTCGACCTGGGACCGCGTGAGCCCGACCTGGCGGACGAGCGGCTCGTTGATCCGCGTCGTCCCGTCGAAGGCCACCGCGCCGTAGCCCGCCTCCGTGTTCCACGGCAGCGTGATCTTGCTGACCACGGCGACGTCGAGCGGGAGACCCGTCTCGCGGGCGAGGGCCACCCCCACCGGCACGCCGCCGGCAGGGATGGCGCAAACCACCGCGTCCGGGGCGTCGATCGCCCGGAGGAGCTCCGCGAGCCGCCGCCCGCCCTCCTCCCGATCCCGGAACACGTCGGTCCGGTCCCGGAGCTCACCGACCTCGCGCACCCCCACTCTTTTCATCTGCTCCCGGCTGCTCGCGGGACAAGGCCGTGGTTGCGACATACCCTTTGACACCCGGCCGGGCGGAGGCTAGATTCCGCCGGCACTGCATTTCGGGGCGTAGCGCAGTTTGGTAGCGCGCACGGTTCGGGACCGTGAGGTCGGAGGTTCAAATCCTCTCGCCCCGACTACCTTGGTGGTGGCGGCTCCTCCCAGCGGAGCCGCCAGGTGGGAGGCGACATGGGCAAGGGTGTTCCGCCGGTGAGGGTCCTGGTCGTCGACGACGACAGGGCGATCTGCGATTACATGGAGACCTTCCTCGCGAAGGACGGCTTCGACGTGAAGACGATGAGCGATCCGTCCGAGGCTCCCGAGGAGGTCAAGCAGGGCGGCTACCACCTCGTCGTGCTCGACTTGATGATGCCGAAGATGGACGGGGTCGAGGTCCTCAAGCGCATCCGCAAGGTGGACAGCGACGTCGCGGTGGTGATCTTCACCGGTTACCCGTCGCTCGAGACGGCGGTGCAGTCCATGAAGCTCGACGCCGTCGACTACCTCAAGAAGCCCTTCAACCCGGAGGAGTTCCGCGAGGTGGTCGATCGGGTCATGCGGAAGAAGGGCCTGCTCCGCTCGCCCGAGGAGAACCTCCACCGCGTGATCGGCGAGACCATCCGCGGGCTCCGCAAGGACCGCGCCCTCACCCTGAAGCAGATGGCTCGCCGCACCGGCCTGAGCGTCTCGCTGCTCAGCCAGATCGAGCGCGCCGAGTCGAGCGCCTCCATCAGCTCGCTCTACAAGATCGCGACCGCGCTCGACGTCCGCATCCAGGATCTCTTCGGAGAGTACTGAGGCCCTCCGCGCGCGCACGGGTCACTCGCGGCGGATCTCCGCGAGCCGCTCGCTGGCCACCCCGTCCTCCGGCGCCATCTCGACCCACTGCTCGAGCACGGTGATCGCTTCGGACCGCCGGTCGTTCGCGAGGAGGCGCTCGGCGCGAGCGCGGGCACGGGACCGGGCGTCGAGGCCGGGCGCGTCGGGCGGGACGGCGGCCCAG
>JBDIVX010000204.1:0-11852 GCA_039794305.1 Candidatus Neutrinellum sp. | reverse complement strand
AGGTCCGCCAGGCGGCGGGGTGGTGCCGCCGAGGTTCGGCAAGGCGGCCCAGGCGCCGCAGGCGGCGGCCGCCGCCGCCGATCCCTTCGCCGCCGCCGCGCCGGCCGCGGGCCCGCAGGAGGTCCGGCTCGTCATCGACGAGAAGCCGGTCGCCGACAGCGAGGTCGGCCGCAAGCAGCGCGGGCGCACGTTCATCATCGGCGGCGTCTTCCTCGCGCTCGGGCTCATCGTCGGCTACGGCGCCGGCAGCATGATGAGCGACCGCAACCTCTACAACCTGGCGGTCCGCGACGGCAAGGACATCTACCAGCAGGTCCGCGACGCCTCCGACACCGTCACCAAGGCCCAGCGCTTCGTCGACGCGGCCATGCAGAAGGCCCGGGGCGGCGGCGGCGCACAGGCAGCGGTCGACTACCAGGCCATCGAGTCGCTGCGCGCGCTCGAGAAGCCCCTCGAGGCGGGCACGTTCTCACGCCGGCGCTACCAGGCGTTCACCCCGTCCACGGTCGACGCGCTGTTCGAGTACTACAACAACGTCAACCTGCTCTGGGACAAGTTCGGGACGCTCGCCACGCGCACCCTGCCGGAGGCACGGCGCGCAGCGCTGGACGAGGCCGCCCAGGCCGCGGGCACGGTCGCGACCCCGACGGGGTGCGTGCCGATGCTCGAGGAGGAGCGCTTCGTCTGCGGCCTGGTCTTCGTCCGGATCCCGGAGGAGCAGGAGGAGGGCGCCGAGCCGGTGGTCTTCGTCCGGACGACGAGAGGCTCGCCGCGAGAGTTCGAGAAGATCCCCTACACGGGGCAGGACCTGAGCGAGAGCCCCGACAACTACGTGATCCTGAACCACCCCCAGCGCAGCGTGGGCGTGCTCGGCGAGCAGGCGAACGACTTCGCCCAGTACACGGCCCTGCTCACGGAGGTCAAGCAGCTCATGGACCGCACGATGGAGGTCCAGGGCCGCCTCCAGCGCGAGCTCGGCGACGTCGCGCGCCTCGAGGAGGTCTTCGCCTTCTGAGCCGCGATGGTTCCGGCACCCGCGGGGCTCATCTGTGATAGGTTGAGCGGCGAGTGCCCCGCTATCGGCTGCGCTACCAGGCTACCGATCTCGAGCTCCAGCTTGGGGAGTTCGTGATCGGACGCAGCTCGTCCTGCAACCTGTCCCTGGACGACGCGCTGGTCTCCCGCCGGCACGCGATCCTCCGCGTCGCGGCGGACGGAGTCGCCGTGGAGGACCTCGGGAGCCGGAACGGCGTCCTCGTGAACGGCAAGCGGATCGAGGGCACCGAGCGCCTGCGGCACCTCGACCGGGTGACCATCGGCTCGCAGGACATGGTGGTCATCGAGGTGGGCCACAGCCGCCGGGCGCCCGCGATGGGTGCGGCGGTCCCGTGCAGGGTGTGCGGCCACGTCATCCAGGCCGAGGACGCCTTCTGCCGGAAGTGCGGGGCGAGCCCGAGCCGGCCGGGCCGCACCCTCGCCGGCCAGACCGTCGAGCTGTCGTTGCCGATCGTGCCCGGGACGGAGCCGGCCGACAGCGACCCGGACGACGTGACCCGACAGCAGAGCGGGCTCGCATTGCTCGCCTCCATCGCGGACAAGGCGCTCGCCCTCAAGCGCTTCGACGAGGCCGAGCGCATCCTGGGCCAGCACCTCGACGGCTTGCTCGACAAGGCGCGCAAGAAGCTGATCGGCTCCGAGGAGCTCGTCCGGGACGCGACGCGCTACGCGCTGCACCTCGCCGAGGGGCTCGGCAAGGCCCGGTGGATCGACTGGGTGTTCCACATGAACGCCGAGACCCGTGTCCTGCTCACGGCCCCCGACGTCGAGCGGCTGCACCGCCTCGTGCGCACGGCGCACTACACCGACCCCAAGCCGCTGCGCGCCTACCTCGCGGCGGTCTCGCCCAGGCGAGACAAGATGAGCGCGGCCGAGCGCTTCGTGCTGCAGCGCCTCGAGGGCCTCGAGCGCGTCATCACCGCGTGAGCTTCTCGAGCCGGCTCAGCTTGGCGAGGTCGGCCGACGGAGGGCCGTCCGGGTTCGACTGGCGGTAGCCGGTGACGAACCCCTCGAGCACCGACCGGATGTCGGGGTGCTGCTCGAGGTCGATCCGCTCGAGCTCGTCGAGGACGTCCGACGCCGGCATGAGCTCCTGCCGGCGGTGCACGCGCATCGCCCAGGCCACCCACTCGCTGCTGCCCGACAGGCCGGCGAGACGCACCGCGAACCCCGTGATCAGCGCCACCTGGTTCGGGTCGAGCCGATCGCCCGAGGCCATCCGATCGTCGACCTCCTTGGCCGCGCGGCGCATGAGGCGGTCCGCCTCGGCGCTGCGCTCGGTTGCGATGGCGCGCTCGATGACCTCGCCGAGGAGCTGGAACGTCCAGCTCCTCCGGGGCTCGACCATGAGCCCGCTGATGGTCTCTTCCTCGCGGGGCTCGCTGTGCCCGCAGTGCGGACACGCCGGCGCGACCTCCGGGTACGGCGTCCCGCACGCGCCGCACACCCGCATGTACCCCGTCGGGCGTGCGGCGCGCCCCTGCCTCTGCACCGCGGAGAACACGAGCTCCTGCGTGCCGAGCCGGATCCGGTCGCCGTCCTTGAGCAGGTGGAGGCCCTCGATCTTGCGACCGTTCACGCGAACGCCGTTGCGGCTTCCGAGGTCCTCGATGGCGGCGTCTTCGCCCTGGACCCGGATGCGAGCGTGCTGGCGGGAGACGAGCGGATCCTCGATCGTGAGCTGGCAGTCCGGGCTGCGGCCGATGACCACCTCCGGCCCCACCAGGTCGAACTCCTGCAACAAGAATCGAAGGCGAAACCGCGCCAATGAACAGTCGCTCCCGTCCCCCCGCAGCCTGCCGACGATTGTAAATGACCGGGGCGGATTCGTGCTACCGTTTCTCGCGGTGCGCGACCGCGTCGAAGCGCTCATCGAGGATCTCGTCCGCCCGCTCGTCGAGGCGGACGGCGGGGGGATCGAGCTCGTCGCGGTCGACGACCGGACCGTCACGGTGCGGCTCTCCCGCGCCTGCGCAGGCTGCCCCGGCGCCCCCTACACGCGCTCGGGCGTGATCGAGCCCGTCCTTCGCCGCGTGCTCGGTGAGCACGTGCAGGTGGTCCTGCAACGTGCCCCTACCCGGCCCGACATCCCCTCGGCGCTGAAGCGGGCACCCGGCGACGGCTCGGGCGGCGGCTGACTCAGCGCCCGACGTACGCCTCCTGATGCTCGGCCTCGGTGGCCTGGCGGCAGAAGCTCGCGAAACGCGCATAGCCGTCTGCCCGCACGAGCATGCGGGGGATCGCGACCGAGCGCTCCACCACCAGCGTGTCACCGTCCTGTTGGCTCGTTCGTTCGAACCGCGCGCCGCCCGGCCCCTCGAGCCGCACGTCGGGTGGACCGTGAGCGCGGCCGGCCGCCGCGCGGAGCGCGAGGCGAACGTCCCTCCGGGTCCCCCACACCGCCATCGTGCTGGTGCGCGAAGCAAGTCGCGCCCACGTCCCCGCGGGGTCCACCTCGAACATCGAAGGCAAGAGCAGCCGCCGCCCCACACGGCGGCCGATGCGCCGCACGCGCAGGTCGTATCGGAACACCAGCGGGCGATCGAGGTCGCGCCGCCCCTCGACCGAGAGCGAGGTGAGCTCGGCGCCGGGGAGCACGCGCGCGGCATACCCCGCCTCGAAGCGCCGCTCGAGCTCGGCTTCGGGGATGTCCTCGAGCTGCTGCCGCCAGAAGGTCGCCGCGTTGCCGTGCAGCGTCTCGGCGATGCGGGCGCGGGCCGAGCCGTCGGCCTCGACCTCGAGCGCGATGTCCACCTCGTGCCGATCGGCATCGGCGCTCGGATCGGGCAGCCTCAGACGCGGGTTGCCGTCGCGCAGCACCACCGCCTCCTGGCCGCGGTAGACCGGCGGCAGGAAGTCGAAGGGCGCGCCGCGGTCCTCGGCCCAGAGGAAGAGAGGATCGGCGCCGTCCCGCGGCACCATCACCAGGGCGCCGTCCCATACGTCGGTGTCGACGAGGTCCGAAGGCTCTCGGGCGCCGAAGCGGCGGGTGACGACGAGGTCGGCCGGGATGCCCGCCAGCGACAGGAGGTAGCGCAGGACGCGCGTACGGCTGCCCGTCCGCGCGTGGACCGCGACCGGCGCAGGAGCATCGAAGTCGCCGCCGCTCTCGATGTTCTCGAGCACCCACTCGCGCAGGATCCGCGCGCGGTCGGCCACCGAAGCGTCTCGGGCGCGCCCGAGGATGCGGCGCACGAGGCGCGCGATGGCGGGGTCGAACGGGTCGCGGTCGGCGAGCGAGTCGCGGAAGGCGTCGAAGTAGTCGTCCCAGCCGGCGTTCACGCCGAGCGAGATCACCGGCAGCAGCTCAGGCAGGGGCACCCATCCGGGCTCCTCGACGAGCGGCCGGCTCTCCTCGACGGTCCACGTCAGCACTCGGAGGTCGCCGTCCGCGGATTCCACGGCCTCGGGCACCGGTCCCCGCGCGTCCACGACCAGCTCGAGCTCGCGCGGGGCGAGCACGACGAGCTTGCTGATGTCGAACGGCTGCCCGAAGGACTGGAACCACCAGCCCCCGCTGAGGAAGCCGCCGTTGTTGCGCGCGCCCTCCTCCCGCACGTACTCGTACTCGACGTAGTCGCCGACCGCGAGGCTCGGCATCTCGATGTGGTCGATCCCCTCGATCCGGTCGGGCTCGAGCACGCGCCCGTCGGGCTTGATCGAGCGGAGCCGGAGCGCGCGCCCCCCGAGCCGGAGCTGCCCGAGGCGCTCGATCGACTCCTCCCCCTGCACGCGCAGGATCTGGTGGACGAGCCTCGTCGACGAGCCGTCGGGATGGATGCGGATCACCATGTAGTCGAAGACGAGCACCTGCCCGTGCTCCTCGTAGGTCCGGCCCGACGCCTCGAAGCGGCGGATCACCTCGTCGCCGTCCACGCGCCAGCGGTCGAGCCAGTCCTCTCCGGCGATGGCGCGGCGCGTCCGCCGGAGCGACGTCATGTACGTCGGCGCGTCCTCGATCGCTTCGCCGAGGACGCGTACGGCGCCCGCGCGGTCGCCGCCCGCGAGCCACCGGTCGGCGCGGTCGAGCGGAGCGTCGGGGTCGAGCGGGTAGCGGGCTGCGTTCGCCGCGAGCAGCTCGGACTCCCGCTCCGCGTCCCCGGTGGCCACGGCGAGCGAGAGCTCGAGGGCGCGCGCGTCGTCGGCGTCGAGCAGCGGCCGGAGGCGGGCGAGCTCGCGGGCCGCGTCCTCCCACCGCCGCTGCCGGACGAGCATGTCGTACCGCGCGCGCGACCGCGCGTCACACCCGACGAGGTCGTCGACGAGCGCGTGCGCCCGGTCGAGCCGGAGCCGTCCTCGGAGCACACCGTACCACGCCCGAAGCGCTTCACAGCTCCGCGGGTTGAGCTCGCGGGCACGGGCCACGGCGACCTCGGAGTCCGCCTCGAACCCGTGCTCCGACAGGAGATCGGCGAGATCGAGCTGGACGCCGACGAGGTCGGGGAACCGCCTGGCCACCTCCCGCATGCGGGCCACCGCCTCCGGTCCGCCCTGCTCCATCCAGGCGAGGCGCACGGCAGGCCACCACGCGGCGGGATCGCGCCGGCTCGCGGCCTCGAGCGCCCGGCGTGCGCGGTCGCGCTTGCGGTCCGACGGAAGGAACGGGTCCCCGAAGGACGCCGTGGCGGCGAGGGCGAGGGCTGCGGCCGACGGCTCGCCTGCCGGCGAGCCCGCCTCGAGCGCGGCCTCGACCGGCAACAGCCGCTCCCGCATGCCGAGGTCGTCGAAGCGGCTCCGCGCGACGAGGGCCGACAGGACGAGCGCCGCGGGGCCGTCGGGGGCGGGCGGCTCGACACCGCGCTCCGGACGGTAGCTGCCACTCGGCCGGTCGAGGACGAGGTAGAGGATCGGGCGCGGATGGCGCGAGGAGATCTTGACCTCGATCTCGTGCTCGCCCCGGGCGAGGTCGAGCGGGAGGAAGCCGTACCGCGGACCGAGCCGTGTGCGCCGATCGACGGTCGCGACGAGCTCGCCGTCGACCCGCACCTGGACCGGGTTGGGCGTGTCCAGGGCGAGCAGGTGCTCTCCCGGCTCGTCGATCTGCACGGTCGCCTCGGCCACCCAGCTCCCGGCCGCCGAGAGCGCTCCGCCGTCGAAGCGAAGCACGCAGCCCTGGGCCTCGACGGTCCGGGTCGGATGCGGGCCGCGCGTCGGCCCGAGGTCGTAGCGCTCGGCGAGCGGGCCCCGCCCCTCGGCCGGCAGCGTCTCGTCGAAGCCGAGCATCGGATACGGTCCGAAGGGCCCGGCGAGCCGCGCCTGCCGGACACAGCCGAGCTCGCCGGCGATGCGCGCGGCGCGCGCCGGATCGCCGCGCCCGCGCGCGTGTCCGACGAGCCACCCCGAGGCGCCCGCGCGCGCGGGCAGCCCGAGCCGGCCCGGATCGCCGAGGACCCGCTCGAGCACCGGCCTGACCCGGTCGTCGAAGTCCGGCACCTCCTCGGAGAGCCCGCCGAGCGCCCAGATCGCTACCTCGGCCACGGCGGGCGCCAGCGGATCGTCCGACGCGCGCGCCTGGTCGGCCGCGGCGAGGTACGCCGCGAGCGCCGGCCCGGGCCGGCCGTGCTGCTCGTGCTCGGTCGCCGAGAGGAACGTCACGATCGGATCGTGCGGCGCGAGCTCGGCGGCGTGGTCGATGGCCGCGCGCGCGGCGGCGGCGTCCCCGCCCTCGCCGAGGAGCTCCCACTCCGCGAGCGCGCGCCACGCGCCCGGGTCGTTCGGGCGCGCCCGAGCCTCGGCCCGTAGGCGGTCGATGGTCGGCACCACGGCCTCGGGCACGGTCGGCGCGGCCCCGCCGCAGGCGAGGAGCCCGAGGAGCGCGCACGCGACGAGAGCGGCCCTCATCGCGCACCTCCCACCGTCATGCGCTCGCGTAGGAGCTCGTCCGCGTCCTCGAGCCAGCTCCGGAACCCGGCGTAGTCCGGGACCGGGATGCGGTCGGCCGCGATCTCGAGCACGGTCGTGGCGATGATCTGCCCTCCCTCGCGCTCGTAGCGGACCGTCAGGACGCCGAACCGGGAGCGCGCCTCGCCGCCGCTCGGGAGGTGCCGGACCTCCAACCCGGGGGGCAGGCGGATCACGCGCCGCTCGGAGTACGAGTGCGGCGCTCCGAGGTCGACCGGGTGGCGGCGGGACGGCGTCGGGGCGAGCCCGCGCGTGAGCTGCTCCATGGCGCTCGGCGCGACGCGCATCTCGTCGCCGTCGCGGCGGGCGAGCTGGGGCACACGCGCGCGCCAAGTGAACCGGACCGGCGCCTCGAGGTCGGCGAGGTCGTCGAAGCGGTGCTCGAGCAGCTCGAGCCCCGGGAACCCGCCGGCGAGCGACCGCTGCAGGCGCTCGTTCCGGGTGTTCTCCGCCTGGTAGGCCGTGCGGTACTGCGACGCGGCGTCGCCGCGGACGGTCTCCTCGGTCTCGACCTCTGCCGTGCCGTCCGCCGAGAGATCGACGACGAGCGAGCGCTCGCGCCGGTCGCGGTCCGCGCCGAGCACGGGGGTCGTGGTGCGGCGGGCGCCGTCCGGACCGACGACCAGGACCATGACGCCCTGGTCCTGCGACGGAAGCTCCAACGTCCCGCTGTTCTCCGCGGTGCCGTCGAGGTACAGGTCGAGCTCCGGCACGTACGCGATGGCGTGGTCGAAGACGGCGAGCGAGGCCGGCAAGTCGTCGATGGCGCCGTTTCGCCGCGTGCGCACCAGGGCGATGCGCGCGTCCACGCCCGCCAGCTTCAGCATCGCGTACAGCAGCGACGCCTTGTCCTTGCAGTCGCCGAAGCCCCTGCGGACGACCTGGGTGACTCGATACGGCTTGAAGCCGTGGATGCCGAACTCGAGCCCGACGTAGCGGGTGTTCGTGACGACCCAGTGGAAGATTCGCTCCACCTTCGTCCGCGTGTCGGGCGCGTCGCGGACGAGGTCCCGGACGGTGCGCTCGAGCGACTCGTCCGGGCGGAGCTGATCCTGCACGAGGCCCCACCACCAGCGCCCCACGTCCTCCCACGTCCGGTACGTCGACACGTGGAGGTACGGCGCCACCTCGGTGATCCCCGGCATGTTCTGCTCGCTGCGGATGGCGGGCACGTCCGAGGCCACGAGCCGGTCGATGCGGCGGTCGCCGTCCACGCGTCGTTCGCGACGCAGCCCCCGCAGCGAGGGCTCGTTGAAGTAGAGCTCGCGCGCCGCGGGCGTGAGCAGCACGTACTCGAGGTGCGCGATGGGATCGCCTCCCTGGAGGATCTGGAGGTCGCCGAAGTAGTCGTCGAAGACGTTCCGGTGCGCGATGTCGTCGACTCGGTAGCGCAGCTCCACCGTGTCGCCGGGCTCGAGGTCCGGGAACGCGACCACCAGGACGCGGCTGTCGTAGTAGATGCGGTAGCCGGGGCTGCCGACCGAGCGCTGGTAGGTGCGGCTCGACTCGAGGACGGTTCCGTCGGCGCGGTGCACGCGGGCGGAGCGGACGTCCACCCACTGGGTCGCCGGGTCGAAGGGGATCTGGTACGTCCGCCAACGGCGCGCGCCCTCGGCGTCGTGCACCTGCGCGGCGACCTGACGAAAGACGGAACCGAGCCCGTTGTCGAAGACGCTGTGCACGCGCAGGTCGTGCAGGATCGTGACCGGCCAGCGGCTCTGCTCGCGCCGCCGCTCGAGGACGTCCTCGGTGGCGGTGGCCCAGGCCTCGTCCGGACGCTCGGTCGGGCGGAGCTGCTCGAGGAGCTCGCGCGTCGCGGCGTCCTGCGGGCGGAGCGCGAGCGCCTGGCGGAGCGCCGCCGCACCGGCGTCTCGCTGGCCGTGCCGGAGAAGGCGCCGCCCGTAGGCGACGTGGGCGTCCGGGTCCTCGGGGACGAGCGCCAGGATCTCCTGGTGGGTGGCGAGCGCGTCGGCCTCGCGCCCGAGGCCGTCCTGGATCGCCGCGGCGTAGTAGAGCGTCGACAGGTCGTCCGGAGACGCCGCGCGCATGGCGTCGAGGTGCGCGAGGACCTCCTCGTGATCGCCGCGCTCGAGCGCGTCCGAGACGAGCACCTGGCGCAGGGCGGTGTCGTCCCAGCGGGCGGCGATCACGGCGCGCCGCAGCGCGATCGCCTCGTCGGCGCGGCCGGCGGCGGCCACCCGGCCGGCGAGGTCGCGCTGGAACTTCGGCGCTCCCGGCGTGCGCGCCGCCACGTCCCGGATGATCGCGAGCGCGGTGTGGCCGAGCCCCAGCGAGTCGTACAGGCCGGCGCGCGCGAGGGCCGCGACGATCCCCTCCGGCGAGGTCGGCGCGATGGCCTCGAGGAGCGGCAACGCCTGCTCCGGATCGGGTCCCGCCATGATCAGGCCGGCGCGCACCAGGCGCACTCGCGGGTCGTTCGGCGCGACCTCCTCGGCCTCTGCCATGAACCGGAGCCGCTCGTGGCGCTCCTGGCTCGAGCCGAGCGCCAACAGACACCGCTCGGCGTCTGCGTCGAGCTCGCAGGCGCGCGCGGCGAGCTGCACGGCCCGGCGATCGGCCGGGTCGTCGGCCTGCGTCCACGACAGGAGCTGCGCGAGCTCGTGGTGGGCGCGGGCCGACTCGGGCTGCTCGCGCACGGCGCGCTCGAGCTCGGCGAGCGGCGCCGCGGGCGCCCGGGGCATGCGCGGCGGCGCCGCGGGCGCCGGCGAGGCGCGGTCGGCGCCCTCGGGATCGACGCGCAGCCCGCTCGCCGGCGATCCATCGGGCTCGGCGAGCCGCAGGTAGAAGCCCCAGGCCGTGTCGGTGACGCAGACCTCGACGAGGACGCGGTTTTGGCCCGCGCGCGCCGTGACGAGCGCGGCGGTGCGATCCGGATCCGGGCCGCGGTACGCGGCGTCCGACACGATCTCCTCGCCGTTCACCCACACCTTGACGGCGCCCCCCGCGCCGACCCAGAGGCTGAGCGGCCGCGCGCGCTCGCTGTGCACGAAGGTCTCGGCGAACCCGCAGACGTTCTCGAACGGCCGGAGGACGGCGTCGAAGTTCACGTACCCGAAGCGCGTGATCTCCGGGTACGTGCGCCAGCGCACCGCGCGCACCTTGCCCTGGTGCTCGGCGGCGAGGTCGACCGGCTCGTCGCGCCCCGCCTCGGGCGGAAACTCCCGCTCGAAGCCCGCCTTGCCTTCGTTGTCGAACGGCCCGATGACACGCCAGCGCTGGACGTACCCGAGCTCCTCGATTTCGCGCGCCGCCGCGTCCGGATCGCCCTCGCGCAGGAGCGCGTACGCGTGGAGCGTCCCGGCATATGCGCGCACCGGCGCCGACAGCCGGCGGCTCCGCCGGAGCCGATCGAGGAGCCGCGTCGTCAGCCCCGGCGACGCGTGCTCCCACTGCCCCCACAGCTCGAGGATGGGCAGGAGCGCCCGCCCCGACCGCCCCCGCCGCTCGGCCTCCCGTGCGTGACGCTGCTGATCGGCGTCGTAGGGGTTGCGCGGAGCGGGCTGCGCCCCGGCCGGCGTGGCGCAGACGACCGCCAGCACCAGGGCCAGCGCCCCACGCGCGAAGAAGGTCTCTCGCATCCGCCAAGGGTACCCGCCCAGGGAAACCAGGGCGACAGCGGAAAACCGCGAGCACGCCGCTCCGCGTGGCCGCCGGAGACTTCACCCCGCGGGGTGAAGATCCCGCAGGCGGGTCGCTCACGAAGCGCCCTTCGCCCGAGCGCGGTCCCTCACTCCGCCAGCCACAGCCGTGCGCGCATGCCGAGCTCGGTCGTGTAGCCCACCTCGACGTGGCGGATGGTGCCGTCCGGATCGAGCACGAAGCTCGTCGGGAGCGAGCGGACGCCCCAGGCGGCGGCGAGGCGGCCGTCAGGGTCGAGCACGACGGGCGCGTCGAAGCCGTGCTCGCGCACGTACGCGCCGACCTCGGCCGGGCCGCCGGACCGGGTGGCGACGGTGACGACGCGGTGGTCCTCCGCCACCGAGACCACGTTGCCCTCTTCGGCCTCGCAGACGCCGCACCACGTCGCCCAGAAGTGGACGAGCACGGGCTCGCCGCGGAGGGCCGCGAGCGAGACGGCCTCGCCCGAGAGCGTCGTGGCGGTCAGGGCCGGCGCGCGGCCCTCGGCGGTGCCGTGGGTCTGCCACGCGCGGACGGCGAGGAACGCCGCCACGATGATCAGCGCCTCGACCGTCCGCCTCACCCACTTGTTCTCACGCCACAGCGTCCGGAGCCGGTCCATCGCGGGCAGGTATAGCGCGGGCGCGCGGGCGGTGTAGGCTCGGGCCGTGCGCGCCGCCTCCCTTGCCGTGCTCTTCGCCGCGTGCCTCGCTGGGTGCGACGGCGATCCCGAGTGGGCGGGCCGCTACGACGGCCGGTTCGAGGGCACCTACGTGGCCACCGACCGCCTGGTCGAGGGCCAGGCGCACCTCGTCCGCAGCACGTTCGCGGGCACGGCCTGGATCGAGATCGCCCCGCGCGACGACGGCGACCTCGGCGTCCACGTCACCGACTGCGACATGGTCTGGGCGGTCGACGGTGACGAGGCCGCCTACGGCGGAGAGCCCGAGCCGAGCGGGTGTCTGCTCGACGTGAGCGGGGCGACCGGCGTGGTCGAGGTCCGCCCCACGAGCGGCCGCGCCACCCTCGACGACGACCGCCTCGCGCTCGAGTACTCCTCCGCGGGCCCCGCGGCCGCCGAGGACACGCCGCCCTCGAGCCTCACGTTCCACTTCGAAGGCCGCCGCCGCTGAACGACCAAGGGGAGCCGAAGCTCCCCTCCTCGTGCACGGACAGCCCAGTGGCTAGAAATCCAGCCCGCTCAGCGGGTCGTCGTCCAGGTTGCCGGACATCGAGCTGGTGCTGGTGCTCGTGGT
>JBDIVX010000203.1:0-12066 GCA_039794305.1 Candidatus Neutrinellum sp. | reverse complement strand
ACGTTCCGTGATTCACAGAGCACGATGAGGTGCGCCGTGACCTCCGGATCGTCGAGCGCCGCGAGGTGGCGGATCGCGAGCTCCCGGGCCGGAACCAGGCGCGCGTCCGTGCTCTGCGCCGCGGCGGGGGGCTGGTCGCGGAGCGGCAGGGCCTCTCCCTCCGCGGACCCGGACGGCGGGTCGCCCGCAGCGCGGAACCGCACGACGACGGGATGCACGCCGAGGTCCCCCGCGGGCCGAGGCCGCCCGTCCTCGGCCCCGACGAAGGCGATCCCGCCGCCCGCGTCCGCGAGCCACAGGCCCCCCGGGCGCGCGGAGGCGCCCACCACGTCGGCCGAGTGCTCGTACACCCAGCGCACCCCCTCGCCATCGGGATCGAGGGCGAACACCAGCTTGTAGAACACGAGGTAGAGGTTGCCGTCGGCGAGGGACAGCTCCTCCCCGCTGCCGGCCGGATACCAGTCGAGCCGGATCCGGTGCAGCGCGCTCTGTGGAGAGGGCGGCGGCTGGTACGCGTTGCGCATGAAGGAGGGCCTGCCCGGCATCTCGCCGACGGATGGCGTGAAGTGGGCGGCCCGCTCGCGCGTGCCCGAGACGAGGCTGGGCGTGATCCGGAAGACACCGCTCTGCCCCGTGTACACCTCACCGCCCGCGGAGAACGCTTCCGCCACGACGTCGTCGGCGATCCGCAGCCGCGCGAGCTCGCGGCCCGAGTCGGAGTCGACCACCGATACGTTCTGGTTGCTCCACGGGATGAAGACCATCCCTGCCCGCACCGCAGGCTTGCCGAGCGCGTAGTCGACCTCCGCGTCCCAGTCGATGTCGCCCGCGCGCGTCACGACGAGCCGCGAGTGCGCGCCCACGCCGCCGCCGGTCGACAGGACGATGGCACCCACGTTCCCTTCGCCGTCGGCGCCGATGAGGTGCATCGCCTCGTCCTCGGTCCGGAAGCGCTCGGCGCCGGTCCGGAGGTCCCACGCCACGACACCGCTCGGCTCTTGCGTCACGACCAGGTCGCCGGCGATCTGCGGCGCGGTCCGCGACTCGGACGGCTGCTGCCACATCATGCGCCCGCCCATGAGGTCCCAGGCGAAGAGCTGGCCGTCGGCGAGCCCGGCCGCCACCGCCGGTTCCTCTGCCGGCGGGGCGGCGCGCATCCGCGCCATGACCTGCTCCAAGTCCTCGGGGCGGTTGTCGGGGAAGGTCGGGGCGAAGAACCCGGACGGGCCGCCGCCGCCGCATGCGGCGAGGAGCGACAACAACACGGTTGCGTAGGCAGATCTGGTCACGGCCACACCTCAGTTGGCGATCCGCTGGACGGCGTCTTCGGCGGCTTGCCGGACGGCGTCGCGGCGCCCGCGCCGCGGCTCCGGGAGAGAAGCGACGAAGTCCTCGAGGAACGTCTTGGCTTCGGGCGTCGCGAGCTCCTGGAGCCTCGCGATGATGTCGAGCTTCGTGCGCTCGGTCGCATCGCGCCGCGCCAGGACCTCGTTGAGCGCCGGGGTGATCGCGTCGAACGGGAGACGGCCCAGGTACTCGAGCAAACGTTCGACCTGCGCAGCATCGGCGAGCTGCCCGATGGAGGTCGAAGACTCGAGGACGCCGCGATCGAGCGCGTGGAACAACGGTTCGATCGAGCCGCGCGCGCCGATCTGGCCGAGGCCCACCGCCGCGGCGGCGCGCACGCGCGGGTCCAGGTCCGACAGGGCGGCCACGAGCGCGGGCTCGGCGCCGCGCGGCCGCGCCGCTACGATGGCCTGCACGGCCTTGATCCGCACTTCCGGGCGGCGGTGCGTCGAGAGCTCGAACAGGATCGGCCCCGATTCGGGGCGGGCCAACACGGTGAGCGTGTCGAGCGCAACGTCGAGCAGCTCGGGGGGCAGCCCGCGACGGATACGCGCTTCGAGCGGCGCCACGGCGCGCGCGTTGCCCAACAGGCCGAGGGCCTCGATGCCCATCCGGATCTGATCGGGGTCGCCCGTCGCCAGGAGCTCGGTCGCCTCTGCGAGGCCCAGCTCCTGGGCACGGGCCGCTCCGATTGGCGCCAAGAGGAGCGCGGCGGCGAGCGCGCTCGGCAGGGTGATTCGCATCGTGGAGTTCCTCCCCGGCGCTTGGTATCGCGCCAGGGCGGGCCGGATCAAGCGGCGTTGTGCCCCGTCTGGGCCTGCGGTACATGGCGGTGATGCGCACCTGGCTCGGCGGCGCGCTCGCGGCCTCGTTGCTCCTCGGGGGCAGCGCGCGGGCGCAGGAGGGGGCCTCGGCCGATCCCCTGGTCCAGGTCGCCCACGCCGATCCCCTCGAGCTCGGGCGCGTCGCAGCCCGACTCGGGGACGGTGCCGTCCTCGCCCGCCTCTCGGCGGATCGTCCCGTCGCCGTTTGCCTGGCGGCCATTCGGGCGACGCCCTTGCTCCGGGCACCCGAGGCAGCACTCGGGGCGCTCGCGGAGCTCGCCGCGGGCCGGGACTCCTACCTGGCCCCGGCTGCCGCGCTCGCTGTGCTGCGGATCGCGCGCGCCTTGACCCCCGACGCGTTGGCCGCGCGCGAAGTCCTGCCCTCGGACCTCGCCCCCGCCCGCGCCGCGCTCGAGTCGCTCGCGTCGGACGAGCGGGCCCGTCCGGACATCCGAAGGGCTGCCGGCCTCGCCGCGGCTGCGCTCGCCGCCCTATCGCAGCCCGGAGGCTGACAGGGCCCTCGCGAGGGCGTCGAGCTGCTCGATCCCGAGCCGCTCGCCGCGCAGGCCGGGATCGATGCCGGTCTCCTCGAGCGCGGCGGCGGCCCGATCGGCGGGGACGCCCGCCTGTACGAGCGCGTTGCGCAAGGTCTTGCGCCGTGCGTCGAAGATGGCGCGCACGGCGGAGCGGAACGCGGGAGTCTCCTCCGCGAGTGGGTGGGCGCGCGGGAGCATGCGGACGACCGCGCTCGACACCTTCGGCGGCGGGTGAAAGGCCCCGGGAGGCACCTTGAGCACCGGCTGAACCTCGAAGGCGGCCCGCGCGAAGACGGTGAGCGCGCCCCACGCCTTGGTGCCCGGCTCCGCGAGCAGACGGTCGCGCACCTCGCGCTGCACCATCAGGACCGCCCGGCTCACCTGCGTCCGGTGTGCGATCAGACGGCGCAGGATGGCGCCGGTGATCGCGTACGGGAGGTTGCCGGCGACCGCGATCGGCCCGCCGGTCTCGCGCGCGAGCGCGGCGTAGTCGACCTGGCTCGCGTCGCCCTCCCGCACCTCGAAGCCCGGCACCGATCCGAGCTCGGCGCGCAGCACGGCGATCATGTCGCGGTCGCGCTCGACGGCGATGACGCGCGCGCCCGCGCGCAAGAGCGCGCCGGTGAGGGTCCCGACGCCCGGCCCGAGCTCGACGACCCACTCACCGGGCCGGGGCGCGAGCGCTTCGGCGATGCGCTCGACCACGGAGCGAGCCACGAGGAAGCTCTGGGAGAGGCCCCGCTTGGGAGTGAGCCCGTGCCGCTCGAGCACACGGCGTGGGTCTTCCCACCCCGGCGGAGCGACCTCTCCCATCACGCCACGCGACGCATGCGGTGGGCCCGCGCGACGACGAGGCCCGGCGCGTCGCGCCTCGTCGCCACCACGACGGGGACGCCGATGCTGCCGAGCAGCGCCCGCGCCTCGCGCACGCGACGCTCCTCGCCGTGCCCGTACACCAGGAACAGCTCGCGCTCGAGCTCGGTCCGTGGCGGTGGCGCGAAAGAGCGCGCGTCCGGAACCACGAAAGACACGTGATGACCGTGCGCCCGCACGAGCTTCACCGCCGCGAGGAGCGAGTCCGAGTCGCCCACGCCGTCGAAGTCCGTCACGACCACGATGGAGGCGGGCTCGCGGGTCCGACCGCCGGCCTCCCGGAGCGCCGCGGCGAGCCCCGGTCCCTTCGCCCCGTCGCGCGGATCGGGCCGGTATGGCAGCGGGATCCCGCGCGTCCGGCAGAACCGGCGGAGCAGCGCCGACGCCGGCGTGCTCGCCACCGGCGCGTCGCGGTGGGGCACGCCGTCTTCCTGCTCGGCGAGCGAGCGACGGACGTGCCGAAGGAGGCCCGGCACGTCCCAGCTCCCGCTGCGCGAGCGAGACGCGAAGTCCACTCCGTCCTGGTTCCGCACGTACCGGGACACGATGGACACCACCTCGTCGTCGTCCACGTCGGTCAGGTCCTCGTCCACGACCTCGGTGGCGGCGAGCAGCGCGTCGTAGATGTGGATCATCTGCGTCGCCCCGTCGCGCGGCGGCACGTACGCGACGATGCGACCGTCCACGGTGATGAGCCCCACGCGGTCCCCGTCGTCGACGGTGCGACGCGCCTCGGCGGCCGCGGCCTCGACGGCGAAGTCGAGCTTCCGGCTGCCGGGCGGGCCGCCTCGCATCGTCCCGCTCACGTCGACGAGGATCCAGCGTGTCTCCTGCACCTCGCGCTCCACCTCGCGCACCATGAGCTTGCCGGCCCGTGCGCTCGCCTTCCACGCGATGGACTTGAAGGGGTCGCCGGGCGTCAGCTCCCGAAGCTCGTACAGCTCGGTGCCGCCCCCCCGGCGCCTGAGCTGCGTGCGCCCGCCGCGCTCGATGGGCATGCCCGTCACCATCCGGGCTCCGCCGCGCGCGCTCGCAGCGGCGCGGGGCAGCACTTTGATCGCGAGTGGGTTGGGGAAGTACAGCGGTACCTCGAACAGCCCGAGCGGCCCCCGCAGTGACACCGCCAGGCCGTGCAGGACGACGCGCCCGGCGGCAGGCGCGACCAGGCGGAACGAGAACTCGGTGCGGCCGCGCGGGCTCAGCACGAGCTCGTTCGGGGCCTCGTCGACGCGCTGGGCGCCGCCCGGGACGATGGGCTCGAGCCCGGCGAGGAGCAGGCCCTGCGGGCCGCGGTGGCGCACGTAGCAGCGCACCTCGAAGGGTGCGCCCGGAACGACGGCGCCCGCCATGGAGCTCGGGTCACCGTGCCCGAGCCACCACGCGAACTCGAGGCGCTGCCGCCGTACCCGTCGGCCGAGCGGCATCGTCGCCGCGAGAGCGAAGGAGAGCCCGGCGAACCCGGCGCTCGCGAGGACGGTCACGGGCATCGATCGCGTGCCGATCCCGATGGTGAGCACCGCCACGCACCCGACGAACGCGGCGATGGCGCCGGCTGTGGGGATGGGAAGCACGTCGGATCAGCGCTCCCGCCGATGGGTCACCTGCTCGAGCGCCTGGCGCACGATGGTGTCGCGCTGCGTGCCCTCCATCTCGGCTTCCGGCGTGAGGACGAGGCGGTGTGCGAGCACCGGGACGGCCAGCGCCTTGATGTCGTCGGGCAGGACGAATCCCCGCCCCGAGACGAGGGCGCGTGCCCGGGCCGCCTGCACGAGCGCGAGGGACGCGCGGGGCGACGCCCCAAGGAACAGGCGTGCGTGCTGGCGCGTGAAGCCGGCGATGCGCACGACGTACTCGAGCACCTCTTCCTCCACGTGGACGGTCTGGACGAGGCCTTGCAGCTCCAGGATCTCGGCCGGTGTCAGGACCTGCCGCGGCTCGGGCTCGTCGCCGAGGAAGCGTCGCAGGATCCCACGCTCGTCCCGCTCGTTCGGGTATCCGATGACCAGGCGCATCAGGAACCGGTCGATCTGCGCCTCGGGCAGCGGATAGGTGCCGGCCTGCTCCACGGGGTTCTGCGTCGCGAGGACGATGAACGGGGAGGGCAGGGGGCGGGTGTCGCCCTCGATCGTCACCTGGTGCTCCTGCATCGCCTCGAGGAGCGCGCTCTGCGTCTTCGCCGGCGCGCGGTTGATCTCGTCGCCGAGCACCACGTTCGCGAAGATCGGGCCCTCACGGAGCTGGAACGTCCCCTCGCGCGGCGAAAGCACGTAGGTGCCCGTGATGTCGGCGGGGAGCAGGTCGGGGGTGAACTGGATGCGCCGGAAGGCGCACCCGAGCGTGGACGCGAAGGCCTTGACCAGCGTCGTCTTGGCCACGCCGGGTACCCCTTCGAGCAAGACGTGGCCGCGCGCGAGCAGCGTCACCAGCAACAGCTCGGCGACCTCGGCCGGCCCGACGAAGACCGCGTTCACCTCGTCCATGACCGCGCGCGCACGGCCGGCCACGTGCGCGAGGGCGTCGTTCTCGATCTTGCGTTGCATCATGCGTGGGTGGGCCTTTTCGGAGGCGCGCCGGGCTGCTCCGCGGAGAGCTTACTGAGGATGGCCTCGCCCGTGGCCACGATTCGATGGAACCGGGCTTCGCTGATCTTGGGGGGGCCGGGGGGGCGGTCCTGCCGATCGCGCAGCTCGTCGAGCTCGAGCAGCAGCGCGCGGGCCTGTTGGACCTCGGCGTCGCTCAGCCCATGCGCCCTGAGCCCCTCGAGGACGTCCCGGAGCAGGGTGCGCTCCTTGCGCCTCATTCGCCGCACGATCTCACCTTCCAGCTCGAACTTGTAGACCATCAGAGGGTGCAGAAGGTTCGCCGATCGACCGGCGAAGTAGCCCACGCGGCCCACGAACCCCCCGCTCGCGGGCGGCCGGCCGAACATCGCCGAGCCGTCGTAGGGAGAGCGTCGCGGCAGCGAGGTCACCGCGACCACGAGCAGGATCGACGCCACGACGACGGCGCCGAGGAGCAGGGCGAGCGGCGGGGCGTCGGCGCCGGCGAGGCCCTCGAGCCAGCTCCGCAGATCGTGGAACGGCCGCGCCGACCCCGGCTCGCCGTAACGACCGACGAGGGTGGTGTGCCGCGTGACGACGAACAGCCGGCCGCCGCCCTCCGTGAGATAGACGACCAGGTTCCGGGCGAACCGTTCGTTGTCCCGGAACTCGAGCATGTTGTTGATCAACATGCTCGGATCGCCGATCGCGACCAGGCGCCCCTCACCCACGGCGCCGGCGAGCACGAGCCCGCGTCCCGCGTCGTCGAACGCGATCAGCGGATCGAGCGCCGCGTGGTAGAGGGTCGCCGGGTGGTTGGCCACGACGGCGCCCAGACCGTCGGTCAACGTGTGGCGCCCGAAGGGCCGCGCCACGGGAAGGCCGGGGTTGCCGCGCAGATGCGGGGTCTCGGACCCGGCCCTGGCCTGGCGGTCGATTCGATACACGTCGAGGAGCTCGTCCCCCGTGCCGTAGTCGTCGGCGATCGCGAGGCGGCCTCCGTCCCGCATGAAGGAGGCGAGGCTCGCGAGGGGCAGCTCGTCGTCCGGGTAGACGAGGAGGATGCCGTCAGCCGGCGAGAGCGCCCCGAGGTCGATCCGGTCGGGTGCCTCGAGGACCACCCCTTCGTCCGCGGCGAGCGCGACGACACGGGAGAGACCGTTCCAGGAGCGGCTCGCCGGGTCGTAGTCGTCGTCGGCCCGCGCGACGGCGGGCTCGGCCGCGGCGATCGCGGCGAGGCACAGCCCGATCGAGCATCCCCAGGTCCGATCCATGGCGCGGAAGGGAGGAGCATACCACCGAGCCCAGCTACGCAACGGATGCGGAGGACCGTGGCCGGGGAATCACACTGTGCGCTCGGATGTCCAAAGGCCGGGGATTGCGGGATCGCGTCTCGGGACCCACCTATGGATCAAAGGCGAAGGAAATCACGTAGGTTCTTCGAGCCTCACGGCGATAAGTATTGTTCCTGGCACTCCCATTGCTATATTCCGAGCCCGAGAGCCATGCTGCCCCCGTTCATCATCGAGCAGATCCGGAAGCGCGAGGAGGAGGAGGCCCGCCCCGAGCGGCAGCCCGTCCTCGAGCTCCCGCTTCCCATGCCCGAGCCGGAGAACGCGGAGCGTCGGCGTGAGGACGACGAGCCGGAGCGTGGGGTCGTGATCATCGACCTCATGCGCTGAGCCGCGCTCATCCGAGCGGTCTTCGGGCTGAGCGCGTCAGCTCCGGGTGATTTCGTGGAAATTCGCCCTGATCTCTTCGGGGCTGAAGGGACGGCCCTCCACGAAGGCGCCCGTCGTCTCGCGGCTGCGCAAGGCGTGGACCCGGCCGCCTGCGACACCCAACACCTCTCCGGAGACGTCCTCGGAGAGATCCGACACGAGGAATGCCGCCACGGGCGCCACGTGCTCCGGGCTCATCGAGCCGGCGCCGATGCCCTGGAACATCGGAAGGTGCTCGGTGGTGCGCGTGCGCGCGGTCGGCGCGATGGCGTTGACGCGGATGCGGTGCTTGCGGAGCTCGACGGCGGCGGAGCGAACGAGCCCCACGACTGCGGCCGCCGCGGCCGACGTCGCCGCCTGCCGCGCCGTCCCGAAGAAAGCGCTCGTCGACGTGGTCAAGACGATGGATCCCCCTTCGCCACGGTCCATCATGGCGCGGGCGGCCGCACGCGTGAGGGCGAAGGACGCTCGGACGTGGACGCAGAGGACGGCCTCGAGATCGGCGTCGTCGAGATTCACCACCGTGCGGTCGCGCGCGATCCCGGCCGCCGCCACGACGGCGTCGAGCCGTCCGAAGCGATCGAGCGCCAGCGTGACGAGGCGGTCGGCAGCGCCCCCTGCTGCCACGTCCTCGTGCGAGGCCACGGCCTCGCCGCCCGCCGCCCGGATCTCCTCGGCTACCCGCTCGGCGACGGCGGGATCGGAGCCACGGCCCTCCTTGTCGCACCCGAGGTCGCACGCGACGATGCGCGCTCCTTCGCGGGCGAGGAACAACGCCTCGGCGCGGCCGATGCCTCCGCCCGCGCCCGTCACGACCACGGCCTTGTCCTCGAGCAACCGCGTCATTGCACCACGGCGCTCCGGCGCAGCACGTATCCCTGTCCCTCGGACAGGCCGATGTTGTACGTGCTGCCGTCGGAGCCACCGAGCGCATACCACATCAAGTTCCGCCCGTCGCTCCGCGACGTGTCGGCGATCGGATCGCCGCCACCGAACGGCGCGCACGGGTTCGTCTCGGTCGGGCCGGTACCGTCGGCACACGGTCGGGCCCTCTCGCGGCTGTGGTACAGGCCGAGGTAGTGACTGATCTCGTGGGCCATGATCTGGGCCACCACCCGGTGATCGGTGCCGACCACCGAGGTGTCGAACGACACGAGCACGCCGCTGTGCGACGTGCCGTGGACGCCCGGCGGGCCCGGGATTCCTCCCGCGATGCCCAGCGCGATGCCGCCGGACTCGCCGGCTCCTTCCGAGATGCTGCGTACGAGGAAGACGTTGACCGCGGCGTTGGAGCGGTCGGCGCTCAGGCGGAGGAGGCGAGCCATCTCGCTGGTCGGGCCGTCCGACGAGTCGATGACCCCGTAGGTGGTGGCGTCGGTGCCGGTGATCTGGATGTAGTCGACGGCGCCCACGCCGATCCCTGCTCCGCCGAGGATCCGATCGAGCTCGGTGAGCGCGTTCTGCAGGCGGGTATGCGTGCGAGCGGTGCTCGCGGTGAGCCCCACGCCCACCAGGAACACGTTCAGTTCGAGCGTGCCGGCCGTCACGTCCCCCCCGGCGGCCCGCTTGACGCGCGCCGCGAGCTCGACGGTGGCCGTCCCGACGTCGCCTCCGTCGCCGAGCCCGGCGACCGTGAACCCGTAGCGGCCGTGCCGGAAGGTGACGCGGTCTGGCGTCGAGTTGGGGACCAGCATGTCGATGTGGTCCTCGCTGTTGATGGGGATCCACCGGATGGGCTGGTCCACCCACGAGACGAGCTCGCCGTAGTCGAAGAGGTGCGCGCTCGCCGGGTCCCACACGTCGATGAACGCCAGCGGGAGCGCGTCGCCGCTCACGTAGCGCGCCATGAGCGTGACGCTCACGGCATCGTTGGGGATGGCGAAGCTCACGCGCGACGACGGCAGGCCCGTGTTGACGCCGATGGTGTCGAGCGCGACGTCGACCACCTGCGAAGCGCCCGAGCGGTCGGCGTACCAGCAGCCTCGGTAGGTCGTACCCTCGATCCCGGGGTAGCCGACGTCGCGGCAGACCTGACCCGCGAGGCAGTCGGTGTCGTCGTCGCACGACTCCTGGCACTGGCTCCGGAGACACACGCGCGACTCGCAGTCCGAGTCGTTGCGGCAATAGCCCGCGAGGAACTGGCCGGCCGGGTCGGCCGGGACGCAGGCGCTCACGACCGTGTCGCCGGCCCCGTCGCCGTCGACGTCCAAGGCGACCGGCGCGCACGCGAGATCGAAGTCCACGCAAGATTCCCGGTCGGTGCACGGCGCCGCGCACACCCCGCCCTGAGCGGGCGGCAGGCAGATGCCCGACGCACACTCGGTCGGTCCGCCGCACGGCGATCCGTCGGGCAGTGTTCCTCCACCGGCGTCGGCGGGGGCGTCGACGCAGCGACCGCCGAGGCACCGCAGGGCGGCGCCGCAGTCGGAGTCGATCGCGCACTCGGCGCCCGTGCAGCGCCCATCCACGCAAGCCGCACCGGCCGCGCCGCACTCGCTGTCCGAGAGGCACGTGGGGCGGCACACTCCGGCCCAGCACTGGTAGCCCTCGCGACAGTCGCCGTCGGAGGTGCACTCGGCGAGGCACAGCGGCCGTGTGCCGAAGCCCTCGATGCACCGTGAGCCCTCGACGCACGTGCCCTCGTCGCAGTAGCTCGAGCAGTAACCGCCGGGCCAGCGCGCATCGGCGACGCAGGCGAGCTCGACGCACTCGTCGGAGCTCTCGCAGGCGGCTCCCGGGTTCGGCGCGGGCGGCCGCTCGCGGCTCTCGCTGCACCCGGCACCAGACACGATCAAGGCGATGAGGAGCGACGAGAGCCTTCGGCGCATGAAAAGTACCAACCCGGGAAGCGTGAAGTCTCGGGACCGGATATCATGGTATACGCCAAATCGACGGCACAGAAGGGCCCCACGCCCTGCGGCGGGGGGTGCAGCATCGCGAGACGCCGAAGGCGATCTCGCGACGTGCGCAGATGATCAAAGCCCCGCCGGGACGACGTGAGAGGCACCCCTTTCGGTAGATACGAGCTCCTTCGGAAGATCGCCGCCGGTGGCATGGCCGAGATCTTCCTCGCCCGCCAGTGGGGGGAGGGTGGCTTCTTCCGCGACGTGGTGATCAAGCGGCTGTTCCCGCACATGGCGGAGCACCGCCGGGCCCTCGAGATGTTCCAGTACGAAGCGCGCCTGCTCGCCGAGCTGAGCCACCCGAACATCCCCCAGGTGTACGAGCTCGGGCGCGAGGACCGCGCGTGGTACCTCGCGATGGAGTACGTCGAGGGGCACAACGTCGCCGACGTCTTCGTCCAGGGGGCCCGGTCCTCGAACGTGATGCCCATGCAGGTGGCCGCGGCGGTCGTCCTCCAGGCTTGCGAGGCGCTGCACCACGCGCACGAACGGACCGACCGCGCCGGACGGCCGCTCCGGATCGTCCACCGCGACGTGACGCCGCAGAACGTGATGGTCACGCGCGACGGCGTGGTCAAGGTGATGGACTTCGGTGTCGCGCAGACCGCCGCGCGCAAGGACACCGAGGCCGGCGCCATCAAGGGGACGTTCTCGTACATGGCGCCCGAGCAGGTCCGCGCCCGGCCGCTCGACAAGCGCGCGGACGTCTTCGCTCTCGGCGTCGTGCTGTACGAGCTCACGACCGGGACGCGGCTCTTTCGCGGCAACGACGTGCAGGTCATGACGGCCATCGTCGAGCAGGACCCCCCGCCGCCGTCCACGCGCGTGCCGGAGTATCCGGCCGACCTCGAGGAGATCGTGATGGCGGCCCTGTCGCGGGATCGGTCGCGGCGGCTCCCGAGCGCCGCGCACCTGGCCCTCGCCCTCGAGGACTTCGCGCTGCGCCACGGCATCCTCATCGGGCCGCGCACCGTCGCGAAGTACGTCGGAGCCGTCTTCCCCTACGAGCGGGAGAAGCAGCTCGAGGTCGCGATGGTGGCCCCCGCGCTCGAGGTCGTCCCCGAGACCACCGGCGACTGGGATGTCCCGACCGACGCCGAGTCGTACCCCGCCGGCGCCATGGCCCCGCTCGACGACCCGAGCCTCGACGCCGACCTGAGCTTCCTCGAGCCCGAGGAGCACACGATCGACGAGGAGCTGCCGGCCCCTCTCCACCTGCGGGGCGCGGGGGGCGGACGGCTCGAGACGCTGCCGCCCGAGGCGATCGAGTCGCTCCCCGACGACGTGCCGGAGGCGAGCGTCCCGCCGCCGCCGCTGGCCGG
>JBDIVX010000202.1:0-12109 GCA_039794305.1 Candidatus Neutrinellum sp. | reverse complement strand
CGGCGTACGAGCGGATCAAGCTCGCGCGGAGCACTGCGGCGCTCGACCGGATCGCCGAGGCGGTGCAGCGGGGGGAGATCGGGTTTCAGGCGGGCCGGTTGCTCGCGCGGGTGGCGACGCGGGAGACCGAGAAGGCCTGGGTCGAGCGGGCGACGCGGCGGACGTACAAGCACCTGAAGGAAGAAGTCGAGCTGGTCGAACGGGACATGCGGCTCTACGGGCAGGACGCGGACCGGTCCCCGCCCGACGACGGGCGGCTCGAGGCGTTCTTTCGGTTCCGGCGGCGGGTGCGGAGCGGCGAGGCGTTCCGGGAGGCGCTCGAGAAGGGCGAGGGCCCGTGCTTCGGGCCGGAAGCCGCGACTGAAAACGCCGAGGAAAACGGGTCTGTCCGGATGTCCGCGCGCCGCGGCGAGGTGACGCTGCGGTTCGCCCTCGAGGACGAGCTCTACGTGCTCTACAAGCTCATCGAGGGTGCGTTCGGCGAGACGGAGCTGGCCGCCGAGGACAGCTTCATCGGGTTTCTGGCGTCGAACTACTGGCGCACGTGGTACCCGATGCTCGGGGGCTCGGGGGTGTGCGAGGAGATCTTCGCGCGCGACGGCCACGAGTGCTCGACGCCGGTGTGCTTCGGCAAGGACCCCACCTGGCACCACATCGTCTACCGCTCGCATGGCGGCGGCCACGAGCCGTCGAACGGGACGAGCCCGTGCTGGCCGTGCCATGGGGATGGGATCCATCACGGACGGATCCGGGTGACGGGGAAGGCGCCCGATGGGCTCGTGTGGACGTTCGGGCGGAGGCCCTGGATGGAGGTGCGGGGGCGGGACAAGCGGTTGCTCCGGTGACCGGCCGTGGGCAGGCTTCGACGCCCTCCCTTCGTGCCGCACGCGCACGCGCACGCGACCGTGAGGGCGCGTTCGAAGCTCGTCTTCTTCCGCGGCCGCGCTCAGGGGCGGGGCTCGTCGGGCCCCGCCTGCCCCGCCTGCCCCAGCTCCCGCTCGTAGAGCGCGTGCACGCGCGCGGTGATCTCGGCGGCGGGCGAGTCGGCGAAGGACTCGTAGGGGATGGCCGGGAGGACGCGCACGCGGATGAGGTGCCGTCCCTCGGAGACGAAGCCCCTCTTGGGCAGCGCGCTCCCCGTCCCGTCGAGGACGATCGGCAGGATGGGCACCTCCGCCCGCTTGGCCAGCGTGAACGCCCCCTGCCCGAACTTGCCGAGCCGCCCGTCCGGTGACCGGGTGCCCTCCGGGAAGAGCATGACGGGGCTCCCCGACCGCAACGTCTTGTCGGCCGCGCGCATCATCTCGACGATGCTCCGCCGGCTGCCCCGCCGGATCGGCACGTAGCCGTTGAGCCACATGTTCCACCCGATGAGCGGCACCCAGAACGCCTCGATCTTGGACACCCACTTGAAGTGCACGAACAGCCGGAACAGGACCAGGATGTCGAGCGTCGACTGGTGGTTGCACACCATCACGCACGCGGTGCCGCGCGGCGCGTGCTCCCGCCCCTCGACCCGGATGCGCCAGCCCGGGTGCATCCACGAGTAGAGCGACGCCCACAGGCACGTGAAGCGGTGGAGCACCACGCCCCGGCGGTCGACGGGCCAGGTCACCACCCGGATCACGACGGCGACCGGGAACAGGACCGCCGAGCTCGTGAACACGAACACCCAGATCCCGGTCGACAGCAGCCGGGCCCCGGTCACTCGTAGACCTTCTCCCCCGGCTCGTCGGCGTGGTGGGCGTCCGCCTCGAAGTCTCGGTAGGGCGCGCCCGCCGCGCGCCGCTCGGCGAGCTCGCGGTACCACTCGTGGGCGATGATCGTGCTCATGACCTCGTTGGTGCCGGTCCAGATCGAGGCCAGGCGCAGGTCCCGGAAGATGCGCTCCACCGGGTAGACGTCCGTGTAGCCGATGCCGCCCATGACCTGCATGGCGTCGTGCGCCACCTTCTGGCAGCTCTCGGTGACGAACTTCTTGGTCTCGCTGACGAGCCGCCGCGTGCCGCGCGCGCCGAGGCCCGCGTCCACCGCGCGCGCCGTCGTGTAGACCATCGACCGCGCGGCGTCGAGGAGGGTCGACGCCTCCGCCACCTGGAAGCTCACCCCCTGGAACTCCTGGATCGGCCGACCGAAGGCCCTCCGCCGGGTCGTGTAGGCGCCCGCGACCTCGAGCGCCGGACGCGCGGCGCCGATGGTCATCGCCGCCGTCCCGAGCCGCTCGGGGATCATCATGGTGTCGAACACGGCGCGGGCGCCGTCCACCTCGCCGACGACGTTGGACGCCGGGACGCGCACGTCCTCGAAGACGAGGCGGCCGGTGCCGCCGCCGCGGCAGCCCATGAGGCGGTAGAGGTGCTGCACCGTCACGCCGGGGCCGCGGTCGACGATGAAGCAGGTCAGCGCCTTGTGAGCCGGCGCGTCGGGGTTGGTCCTCGCGTAGACGAGGAAGTAGTCCGCGCCCTCCGCCCCGACGATGAACCGCTTCTGGCCGTTCAGCACGAAGTCGCCGCCGTCGCGGACGGCGGTCGTCGTGGTGCCGAAGAAGTCCGAGCCTCCGCGCGGCTCCGTCAGGCACTCGGCCGCGAAGATCTCGCCCGCGAGCAGCGGCTTGACGTACCGCTCGCGCTGGGCGTCGGTGCCGTGCTGCACGATGGCGTCGCACACGAGCTCCGCGCCCACGCCGAACACGCACGCGAAGATGTACCCGAGCGTGCCGACCTCCTCCATCAGCATGCAGGTGGTCACCCAGTCCATCTCGCGACCGCCCCACTTCTTCGGGTAGCGGCAGCCGAGCAGGTTCTTGCGGCCCGCCTCCCGGAGGAAGTCCGCGGGGAACCGGACCTCGTCCCGGTCCATGGCGAGGACCGTCTCGCGGGGGACCGAGCGGACCAGGTCCCGGGCCTCGTCTCGCAGCCGGAGCTGCTCGTCGTTCAGGAGGAAGTCGTACATGGCCGGACCTTACCTCGGTTCGCGAGCCGGTCCACGAGGCGATCCGGGCGGCCGAGGCAGCGCGGCGTGCGCGTGGAACGTCGGCGTCGGCGCGCGCCGAGAGGGTCTCCGATTGACCATCGGAGCCCGGGTGGGTAGACAGCCCCCATGGTCAAGACTCCGTCCAAGCTGCCGCGGCTCGGTGAGCTCGAGCTGGCCGTCCTCGAGCACCTGTGGGCGACGCCGGACGCCGACGTCCACGAGACCCACGCGGCGGTGGGCAAGCGACGGGGGATCTCGCCGAACACGGTCGGCTCGGCGCTCGAGCGGCTTTACAAGAAGGGCCTCCTCTCGCGGCACAAGGTCTCCCACGCGTACCGGTACCGGGCGGCCCTCGACCGGGAGACGTTCCGGGCGCGCAAGGTCGTCGAGGCGGCCGGGGGGCTCAGGGCGCTCGGCAAGAGCGGCCTCCTGGCCGCGTTCGTCGACCTCGTCGCCGACTCGGACGAGCAGGCGCTCGCCGAGCTCGAGCGTCTGGTTCGCACCAAACGCGAGGAGTCGAGCAGGTGACCCCGGCCCTCGTCGTCCTCTGCTTCGCGGCCTTCGCCATGGTCGCCGTGATCGTCTCCGGTGTCGTCCGCGCCGCGATGCCATGGCTGGATCGGCTGGCCGCCAGGCTCACGCCGCGTCATCGCGCGCGCCTGTGGCTCGGAGTGTCGGCGCTGCCTTCGGTCGTCGGGTTGCTCACGGTCGCGGTGTCGTTCCTTCCCGCCGTGGGCATCGGTCACGATCACTGCCTGGCGCACGGCCCCCATCATCCGCATCTGTGTCCCCATCACATCGGCCACGCTCCCGGCGTGGTGCTCGTCTTCATCGCGCTGCTCCTCGCCGCGAGGGCGCTCCACGTGCTCGCCGAGCTCGCCCGGGGCCTGCGCTCGAGCCGCGACACGTCCGGTGCTCTCGCGGAGGCGTCCGACGGGTTCGAGGGCGCGCTCGTGTTTCCCTCGGACGAGCCGCAGGCGTTCGTGCTCGGCGCCCTTCGTCCCAGGGTTCACGTCTCGCGGGGGCTCTTGGCCCTCGGCCGGGACATCGTCGAGCCGGTCCTCGCTCACGAACACGTGCACGCGCGCCGGCGAGACCTCCTGTGGCGAGCGCTGTGCCCCGTCATCGCGGTGGGGCACCTTCCGGCTGCGACGCGCGCACTGCGCGCTCGCCTCGCGGCGGCCCAGGAGTTGGCGGCGGACGCCGAGGCCGCGGCGAGCCTCCCGGACGGGAGCTTGAAGATCGCCGAGGCCCTCGTCGCGCTCGCCAGGCTCCCGCGAGCGCCTTCGCGCGGGATCTCGTTCACTCACGGGAACCTCGAGGCGCGCGTGCACGCCCTGCTCCACGGCCACCGCACCGTGCCGGCGTGGCCGGCGCGTCTTCTTCTTCTGTGCGCATCGTCCGTGCCCGTCGCCGTGGGCGCCTCCCACGACCTCGTCCACCACGGGCTCGAAACACTGCTCGGGGCGCTGAGCTAGAGCGGAAAGTCAATCATGGAGACCTTTCAGCCCAGTCGACTGCCTGAAACTCCGAGCTTCACTCGGAGTCTCTGCCTTTGCCTCGTCCTCGGCGTGCTCTCGCTTCCCCGCGCGGCGTCGGCCCAGGCCGCCGAGACGGCGCATGGAGCGCCGCTCGGCGAAGCGGACGTGATCCGTCTGGCCCGTATCCGCTCGCCCGCGGCCGCCGTCGCCGGTGCAACCGAGGAGCTTGCCGGGGCGCGGGCGCGCACCGCGGGCCTTCTTCCGAATCCAACCCTGAGCTGGGCGCGCGAGACGATCGAGACGGGACCGACGGGCGGGCAAGGGTCGGAGGACATCCTCAGCGCGACCTTGCCCATCGACGTAGCGCGGCCGCTCACGACCCGTTCGCTGGTCGCTTCCGAGAGCGCGTGGGTGCGTGCCGAGGCGTCGCTCTGGCGCACCGAAGCGATCCTCGACGCCGTCCTGGCCTACTACGACGTCGTTCTCGCCGAGCTGCGGGTGGAGGTGTCGTCGCGGTCCGTCGCGAACCTCGAGGAGGCCGCGAGGGTCCTCGAGCGCCGAGAAGCAGCCGGAACGGCCTCGGGCTACGAGAGCACGCGCCTCGCCATCGCCAGCGAGCTCAGCCGTAGCCACCTGGCCGAGGCGCTCGGCGCGCTCGAGAGCGCGAAGGCGCGGCTCGCCGCTCTCCTCGGCGTGAACCCCGAGTCACTGCGCGTCGCCACCGGGCTCGCGTTGATCTCGCCGAGCGACGAAGCTCGCCTGGCCCGAGGCGGCGGCGAGACGCGGCGAGCCGTGCGGCAGGCGCGCGAGTCCCAGAGGCTCGCCGGCGAGGCGGAAGACCGCGCCGGGTGGGCGTGGCTGCCCCGACTCGAGCTCGGTGGAGGCGTGAAACGCGTCAGCCTCGGCGGCGGCGACGGCTACGGCTACGTCGTCGGGGCGTCGCTCAGCATCCCGCTCTTCGACACCGGTCAGGCCCAGCGCGCACGGGCAGAGGCTCAACGCGCGCTCGCCGCGGCCCGCACCGAGGCCTTGACGCGCACCATCCACGCCGACGTAGAGAGCGCGCTCGGCACCTTCCGCGCCGCGCGCCAGGAGCTCGAGCGGTTCGAAGCTCGGACGTCGGGCCAGGTCGAAGCGCTGCTCGCAGCAGCGCAGAGCGGCTACCGGGAGGGAGGGCGAACCATCGTCGAGCTCCTCGATGCCCAGCGTGCCCGAACCGATGTGGCCGAACGGCGATTGAGCCTGCTCGGCACGGCGAAGCGCGCCGAAGCCCGGCTGCGTGCCGCTGCAGGAGATCTCCAATGAACGACTCCGTTCTTCGCGCCCTCGGCTGGCTGCTCACATGCCCCGTCGTTCTCGGCGGCTGCGACGGCTTGCTCTCCCATGACCATCCTCACGGGGACGAGTCTCACGAAGCCGCGCACGAGCACGAGGACCACGGAGACGACGGCGACGATCACGGCCACGACGGCGAGCACGGCCACGGTCATGGCCACGGCGAGGACGCCATAGGCATCACCAAGTGGACCGAGAAGCTCGAGCTCTTCGCCGAGCATCCTCCGGCGGTGACCGGTCAGGAGCTGACCTTCCTCGCCCACCTCACGATCCTCGACGGCTTCGGGGCGCTCGAGAACGCCACCGTCACGCTGGTGCTCGAGGGGCCCACCCGCGTCGAGGCCCGCGTGACCGAGAAGCTGCGGCCGGGCATCTTCCAGCCCACGCTGACGGCGCCCGCACCGGGTACCTACCGAGGCAGCCTCGTCGTCACCGGTCCGGAAGCACGAGACACCATCGACGGCTTCGAGATCGTCGTCCACCCGAGCGCCGAAGCGGCCCAGCAAGCGGCGGCGGCCGAGGAAGAAGGAGGCGCCGAACCGATCAGCTTCCTCAAGGAGCAACAGTGGCAGGTCCCCTTCGCGACCGCGTTCGCGACGCGGGGCGCGGTCGTTCCCACGACGGAGGTCGCCGGTGAGGTCACCACGCCGCCGAGCGGGCAGGCAGACGTCGGGGCCGCCGTCGCGGGCCGCGTGGTCGCGCCCCGATCGGGGTTGCCCAGGCCGGGGCAGGCCGTGCGCAGCGGTGAGCTCCTGGCGACGATCGCTCCGGCTCCGGCCGCCCCAGAGGCCGGAGCGCGCGCCGATCTGGCCGTCGTCGAGGCGGAGGCCCGCGTCCAGGCCGCCCGCGCCGCCGTCGAGCGTGCCGAGCGGCTGATCGCCGACCGCGCCATCTCGCAGCGCGAGGTGGACGAAGCGCAACGTGAGCTGCGAGTGTCCGAAGAGGCGGTGCAGGCCGCTCGGCGGGCGCGCGACGTCTTCTCGGGGGCGGCCAGCGGTCGAGGCGCCGGCACCTACCGGGTGACCGCGCCGATCGACGGCGTCGTCGTCGGCGTCGAGGCCACGGCGGGCAGGTCGGTCCAGGTAGGCGACCCGCTGTTCCGCGTGGTCAACCTCGATGAGCTGTGGATCCGGGCCCGCGTCCCCGAGCAGCAGGCGGCGCTCATTCGCTCCGACCAGGACGCCGCGTACGAGCTCCAGGGGCTCGACACGTGGCTGCCTCTCGACGTCACCGGAGAGGATGCCTCCGCATCCGTCGTCGACGTCGGCCGCACCGTCGACCGCCGTTCGCGGACCGTGGACGTCATCTACGCTCTTCGTGCGCCCGACGACCGCCTGCGCGTAGGCGCCATGGTGCGCGTGGCCGTGCCCGCCGGACAGCCTTGGGAGGGGGTCGTCGTCCCACGCGGCGCGGTGCTCGACGACGACGGCCGCGCGGTCGTCTACGTTCAGGTCGAGGGTGAAGCCTTCGAGGAGCGGACCGTGCGCGTCGGTCCGCGTTCGGGCGCGCTCGTGGGCATCGTCAGCGGCGTGGACGACGGGGAGCGCGTCGTCACCCTCGGCGCCAACGTCCTACGCCTCTCGGCACGGGCCGGGACGGCTCCCGCCCACGGACACGTGCACTGATGGTCGACTTCCTCCTACGCCTGTCGCTCGAGCGGCGATGGCTCGTCATCGCGGCGGCGGCGCTCGTGTCGGTCTTCGGCGTCCTGCGCGCCGTGCGGATGCCCGTCGACGTCTTCCCCGATCTGACGGCGCCGCGGGTCACCATCGTGACCGAGTCCACGGGCATGGCGCCCGAGGAGGTGGAGCGGCTCATCACGTTCCCCGTCGAGACGACCGTGAACGGCGTGGCGGGCGTCCGCCGCGTCCGCTCCGCGTCGGCGCCCGGCATCTCGATCGTGTGGGTGGAGTTCGACTGGGACACCGACGGCATCGTCGCCCGCCAGCGCGTCACCGAACGGCTTCAGGGTCTGTCGGCGCTTCCGCCCGAGGCCGAGACACCCGTCCTCGCACCGCCCTCGTCGGTGATGGGCGAGATCGCCTTCGTCGCGCTCACGAGCGAGGTCGACGACCCGCTCGAGCTTCGGCGCGTGGGCGAGGTCGAGGTCCGCCGCCGCCTCCTGGCCGTGCGCGGCGTCGCCCAGGTCGTCGCGCTCGGCGGCTTCGAACGGCAGTACCAGGTCATCGCGGACCCGGAGCGGCTCGAGCGCTACGACCTGACCCTCGATGACCTGGTCGCGGCCCTCGGTCGAGGCAACAGGAACGTCCCCGGCGGCTACGTCATCGGGCAGGGCCAGGAGTCCGTCGTGCGCGTGCTCGGCCGCTCCCACGGCGAGGGTGAGCTCGCCGACATCACGGTCGCGCTCCGAGGCGAGCATCCGGTGCGGGTTCAGGACGTGGCGGACGTGCGCGTGGGAGCCGCGCTTCCGCGTGGCACCGCCAGCTACGACGGCGAGCCGGCCGTGGTGCTCAGCATCGTCAAGCAACCGGGGGCCGACACGCTCGACGTCACCCGGCGCGTCGATGAGGCGCTCGACTCGCTCGCGCCGTCCCTCGCCCGGCGGCAGATGACCGTGCATCGCGATCTGTTCCGCCAGGCGGACTTCATCGAGACGGCCGTGGCGAACCTCGTGTCCGTGCTGCGCGACGGCGCTCTGCTCGTCATCGGCGTGCTCTTGCTCTTCTTGTGGAGTCTTCGCCCGACCGTCATCAGCGTCGTGGCACTGCCTTTGTCGTTGCTGCTGTCGATCATCGTGCTCGACGCCCTCGGCTTCTCCCTCGACACGATGACGCTCGGCGGTCTCGCGATCGCCATCGGCGAGCTCGTCGACGACGCCATCGTCGACGTGGAGAACGTCGTGAGACGCCTCCGCGACCGGGAGCGCCTTCCGGAGGCCGAGCGCAAGCCGGTGCTCGTGACGGTTCTCGACGCGTCGCGGGAGATCCGCTCGTCCATCGTGAGCGCCACGGCGATCCTGATGATCGTGTTCCTGCCGCTGCTGTTCCTGGAAGGGCTCGAAGGCCGGCTCCTCATGCCGCTCGGTGTCGCCTACCTCGTCTCCATCGCCAGCTCGCTGCTCGTCGCCGTGACGGTCACGCCTGCCATGTGCTCCCTGCTTCTGCCCAAGGCCGTTCACGCCTCGGGCAAGGAGCCGCCGCTCATGCACGGACTCGTCCGGCTCTACGAGCCGACGCTCCGCCTCGTGCTCGAGCATCCGCGAGCGGTCGTGGCCGGCGGCGGCCTCGTCATCGCGCTCGGCGTCGCCGGCCTCGGATTCGCCGGCCGCTCCTTCCTGCCGGAGTTCAACGAGGGCAGCCTGGTGATCGCGGCGGTCACGCTCCCAGGCACGTCGCTCGAGCAGAGCGATACGCTGGGGACCCTCGCTGAGCGCGCGTTGCTCGCAGATCCGGCGGTCGTCTCGACAGCGAGGCGAACCGGTCGGGCCGAGCGCGACGAGCACGTGCAGGGTGTGGAGGCGGCCGAGATCGACGTTCGCCTCCGAGACGATCCACGAAGCAAAGAGGAGCTCCTTGCCGACATCCGCGATCGGCTCGCGGCGGTGCCGGGGATGCAGTTCACCATCGGGCAGCCGATCTCGCACCGGATCGACCACATGATCTCGGGTCAGCGTGCGGCTCTGTCCATCAAAGTGGTCGGCGAGAACCTGGACGAGATCCGGACCTGGGCCGAGCGGGTGCGGGCCGCGGTGGCAGACGTGCCGGGGCTCGTCGACTTGAGCGTCGAGCAAGCGATCGACGTGCCGCAGGTCGTGGTGCGAGTGGACCCTCGGGCGGCGTCCCACTACGGCCTCTCGCCGGGACAGGCCGCGCAGGCCGCCGGTACGGCTCTGTGGGGCACCGAAGCCAGCCGCATCTACGAGCACGGAACGGTCACCGACGTCGTCGTGCGCTACGGCGAAGAAGCGCGCGAGTCGCTCGAGACCGTCGAGAGCACGCGCGTCCCGACCCCGTCGGGAGCGGTCGTTCCCGTGTCGGCCTTCGCCGACGTCACGGCCGACCGCGGGCCCAACTACATCCTGCGGGAGAACGTCGAGCGGCGGATCGTGGTCACCGCCAACGTAGCGGACCGCGACCTCCGCAGCGTCTACGAGGACGTCCGCGCTCGCGTCGCCGAGCGCGTGGAGCCGCCGCCGAGCGTCCGCGTCGAGTACGCCGGCCAGTTCGAGCGTGAGGAAGCGGCGGGCTCACGGTTGCTCGTCTTCGGGCTGATCGCGATCCTCGGCATCGTCCTCATCCTCTTCGCCACGCTGCGGAGCATGCGGCGCACGGCCATCGTGCTCGTCAACCTGCCGCTGGCACTGGCGGGCGGCGTCGTCGGTGTGTTCATCGGAGGCGGCGTGCTGTCCATTGCCAGCATCATCGGGTTCATCACGCTCTTCGGCATCGCCACCCGCAACGGGATCCTCTTGGCCACTCGTACGCGTGATCTCGAGCTCGCCGGGATGGGACGGAGGGAGGCCGTCGCGAAGAGCGCGCGGGAACGGCTCGCGCCAATTTCGATGACGGCGGTCACCGCAGGGCTCGGGCTCGTGCCGCTGGCCCTCGCCCTTGGCGAGCCGGGCAGCGAGATCCAAGCCCCGATGGCCCTCGTCATCCTCACCGGCCTCGCCACGTCGACGGCGCTCAACATGGTCGTCGTGCCGGCGCTGCTGGCGGAGTGGGGAGGCGAGACGCGAGAGCTCGAGGAGGAGGCCGCGGTGTGACCGAGGGTGGAGCGGAGCACCGCGCGCGGCGGGAGGCCGGTCCCGTCCTGTGGTGCTTGCTCGCGGCCGCGCTCTTCGGTGCCTCGACCCCCGCGTCCAAGCCTCTGGTCGACGGACTGAGCCCGCTTCTCCTGTCCGGCATCCTCTACCTCGGCGCAGGGCTCGCGGTGTCACCCTGGGCTCTGCGGGGCCTCGGCGCGCTCCGACGCGTCGATCGCGAGAACGTCTCGCGGCTCTCGTTGGCGGTCCTCTTCGGCGGTGTGCTCGGCCCGGTGCTGCTCTTGAGCGGGCTGTCGATGGCCTCGGCGGCATCGGTGTCGCTGTGGTTGAACCTGGAGACCGTCGCGACCGCCGTCCTCGCCCGCATGTTCTTCAAGGAGCACCTGGGCCGCACCACCTGGCTCGCGGTCGGCCTGGTCGTCGCCGCCAGCATCCTCCTGTCGCCCGGCGCTCCGGGAGGCGGTCTCGCCATCGGTTTCGTTGCGTTCGCGTGCGTCGCTTGGGGCTTGGACAACAACCTCACCGCGGTCATCGATCGATTCAGCCCCGCGCAGGTCACCTTCGCCAAGGGGCTCATCGCGGGAAGCGTGAACCTGACGCTGGGGCTCGCGTTCGACCCACAGCCGGCGGTCGCCTGGGCCCTGGGGGCGGGCCTGATCGTGGGTGCGTTCAGCTACGGTGCGTCCCTCCTGCTCTACATCGCGGGTGCCCAGCACCCGGGCGCGACGCGTTCGCAGCTCATCTTCTCGACGGCGCCGGCCTGGGGTCTGGTCCTGTCGTGGATCGCGCTCGGCGAGGAGCTCGAGGTCGCGCATCTGGTGGCCGCGGCGATGATGGCTCTCGCCATCTGGCTCTGGCACCGCGAGCGCCACACGCACCTGCATCGGCACCACCGCATGATCCATCGTCACTGGCACCGTCACGACGACGGGCACCACGAGCACGAGCACGAAGGACCGATCGCGCCCGGGACCTGGCATTCGCACGAGCACACCCACGAGGAACAGGAGCACGCGCACCCTCATCGCCCGGACCTCCACCATCGGCACGACCACTGACCGCGACACGGATGCGCCGGCGGTCCGCCCGATGCGGTGGATCTTCCCTCATCGTCGAGTCGCGGCCGCTACGTGGAGCGGGCCCGGCCGCGGCCGGCGAGGAGCCGGCGCGCCTGCTCCACCGCGCCGTCGCCTCCCGCCCGCCACAGCTCGACGCGCGTCGCCCCGAGCGCGTCGGCGAGCCTCCGCGCGGGCCGCTCGTCGCCCCCCTCCTCGGTGGCGTCGAGCAGCAGCGGGACCAGGCCGGCTCGGGCGCCGAGCGCGCGCGCGTGCCGCTCGATCTCCGCGACCACGGCCGCGCGGCCCGGGGCCTCGCCGACGTTGCCCCGCCCGTCCGAGACGACGACGAGCACCTCGCCGCCGTCGAACCGCGCCTGGCCCCGCTCGAGCGTGCGCCGCGCGAGCGCGAGCGCCGGGCCGAGCGGCGTCGTCCCGCCGAGGGCGAGATCGGACAGCACGCGGTGCACGCGCTCGGGCCGATCGGTGGGCGCGAGGACGAGCTCGGCGGTGCGCTCGCGGAACGCGACGAGGGCGAC
>JBDIVX010000201.1:0-12173 GCA_039794305.1 Candidatus Neutrinellum sp. | reverse complement strand
CGAGTACCTGCTCGCCGAGGCGACCTCGACACTGTTCGAGCACACCGATCCAGGAACGCTCGATTTCTCGGACGATCTCGACATGGTCCGTCGGACTCGGCGGGAGAGGGACACGCGCCGGACGGCCGAAGAGCCCGACCCGGTGCCGGGCGAGGCCGTGCCCGGGGTGGAGCCCGAGGACGTGGTGCTGCCCCACGACTTGTTGCAGCTCGACGAGCTCCTCGTGGGCTGGTGCGCCGAGCTCGCCGCGCGGGACCTCTGGCTCGGCAAGATGCTCTCGCGGTTCTTCGCGATGCGTGGGTGGGCCTGCTGCGGCTACGTGAGCGAGGGACACTACGCGCGGGAGCGGCTCGGGATGAGCCGGTCGTCCGCATACGAGAGGATCAAGCTCGCGCGCAGCACGACGACGCTCGACCGGGTCGCCGAGGCGGTGCAGCGGGGGGAGATCGGGTTTCAGGCGGGGCGGCTGCTCGCGCGGGTGGCGACGCGGCAGACGGAGCGGGCGTGGGTCGAGCGGGCGACGCGGCGGACGTACAAGCACCTCAAGGAAGAAGTGGAGCTGGTGGAGCGCGACATGCGGCTCTACGGCCCGGAGGCGGATCGGTCACCGCCCGACGACGCGCGGCTCGAGGCGTTCTTTCGGTTTCGGCGGCGGGTGCGGAGCGGCGAGGCGTTCCGCGAGGCGATCGAGAAGGGCGAGGACCCGCGTTTCGGGCCCGAAGCAGCGACTGAAAACGGCGAGGAAAACGGGTCTGTCCGGATGTCCGCGCGCCGTGGGGAGGTGACGCTTCGCTTCGTCTTGGAGGACGAGCTGTACGTGCTGTACAAGCTCATCGAGGGGGCGTTCAGTGAGACGGAGCTGGCCGCCGAGGACAGCTTCATCGGGTTTCTGGCGTCGAACTACTGGCGCACGTGGTACCCGGTGCTCGGAGACTCGGGGGTGTGCGAGGAGATCTTCGCCCGCGACGGCCACGAGTGCTCGACGCCGGTGTGCTTCAGCAAGCAGCCGACCTGGCACCACATCGTGTATCGCTCGCACGGCGGGGGCCACGAGCCGTCGAACGGGACGAGCCCGTGCTGGCCGTGCCACGGGGAGGGGATCCATGAGCGACGGATCCGGGTGACGGGGAAGGCTCCCGAGGGATTGGTGTGGACGTTCGGGCGAAGGCCCTGGATGGAGGTGCGGGGACGGGAGAAGCGGCTGCTCCGATGACCCGGACGCAGCGGGCTCGACCGCCCGGTCAGCGCCCCGCCGATGTGAGCGCGTGGCGAAGGGCCCGGGTCTCCTCGGCGCGTGCACCCGCGCCCGCCTCGAACGCCTCGACGGCCTGGCGGGCGGCCTCGGTCCGGCCGTCGGCGAGCGCCATCCACGCGAGCTGGAGGAGCGCGCGCGGGTCTCCGCGCACCGACTGGGCCTCGAGGAGCGCGGCCGCGCGCTCGCCTCGCCCCACGCGCCACAGGGCGGCCGCCGCCTCGCGCACCGCGTCCTCGCGCGACGCCTCGAAGAGCGCCTCGGGATCGTGCGCGACCGGCAGAGGTCCGCCCACCACCCCCGCGCCGCCCGGGGCGAGCAGCGCGCGTTCGTCCGCCGGGAGCCAGGCGAGGACGTGGGCATAGAGCGCGAGCGCCTCTTCGCCGCGGCCCGCGTCGACGAGCCGGCGGCCTCGGTTGAGCGCGACGTTGCGCAGGAGCGAGCCCACGTTGCCCGGGTCGCCGTCCTCGCGCGAGAAGAACGGACCGGCTTCGGACATGGCGACGTCGACGACGTCGTGACCCGGGGGAGGGCGGGGCGGCCGAAGGACGTACGGGCCGGCGATGCTCACCCGGTCGAGGCCCGGGCGGCGCTTCTCCGAGGAGATGGGTACCCGATCGTCCACGCGCGCGATGGCCCGCTCGATCAGCCCTTCGCGATCGGTCGGTGGCGAGAGCGGCGGCGGCCCGGCGAGCGCCGGATGACTCGACGCGGAACGCCATTGCCACCCCTCGCCGATCGTACCCGTCGGGAGCAGGCCGACGTCGGGGCGCGCGCCGTCCACCGAGCGCGCCATGCGCCATCCGAGCGTCCCGACGTCGCTGCTGACGAGCACGACCGCGCGTGGCGGCGGCGCGTCGGTGAAGCTCCCCACGAGGGTCTCGAGCGCGCCGGTCCGGATGGCCACGGACGCCGGGACCTGGACGAGCGCGCCCGGGTGCAGCGCGAGGAGCAAGAGGCCCGCGACGGTGATCCACCGGCGGCTCGGCGTCGCGACGAAGCCCGCCGCGCCGAGGGCGAGGAGCGCGATCACGGCCGGGCCGGCGTACGCCGCTCGGTCGGGGATCCGCGCGTCCATCTCCTGCAGCGACGCGGGGACGACCAGCAGCGCGAGCGCGACCAGCGCCGAGAGCCGCACGGCCCGCGCCGGCGTCCGGCGTGCTGCCAAGAGGACCGCGCCGAGGCACGCGCCCGCGCCCGCGGCCCCGAGGACGTAGAGCGCGGCGCCGAGCACCGTGCCCTCGACCGAGCCGCCGAGGTTGCCGTGGTACGGCGCGCCGCTCACGTAGCGCCAGAAGCCGGACAGGGTCGTCGGCTCCCCCCACTGTTCGACGCCCGCGAGCTCCCGGACGGGCAAGAGCGCGAAGACCGACATGCCGGCGACGAACGCCACGGTCGTCCACCCGAGGGCGCGTGGGCGCCGCCACACGTCGCGTCGTACGACCACCGCCGCGGCGACGCCCCACAAGACGACCGCGAAGCCGTGCGGCGGGTGGAGCGCCGCGGCGAGGGCCGCGCACAGCGCGCCCACCCGCAGCCAGGCCTCGCCGTCGCGGCGCGTCCACCGCACGAGCGCGACGAGCCCGTACGCGGTGACGGCGAGCGCGGGCCCGTACACCTCGACGCGCAGCGCCTGGCGCAGGAGCGGCGGCGCGAGGAGCGCGCCCACGGTGGCGGCGAGGCGCGCGGCGACTAGGGCTCGCGCGCTCACCGTCTCGTCCCGCAAGAGCTCGACGGCGAGCCGCCCGGCGAGCCACGCCGACGCCGCCTCCCCGGCCGCGCTCAGCAGCGCGACCCGCCACGGGATCGGGCCCAAGGGGAGGGCGACCGCGACCGCGCGCCCGAGCAACGCGTGGAGCGGCTGGCCCGGCGGGTAGGTCGCCGCGAGATCCCAAGCGCCGGCGACGAGCGCGGGCGAGTCGTAGAGGTGCGGTCCGGGGACCGCGAGCCAGGCGAAGGCCGTGCCCGCCGCGAGGGCGACCCACGTCGATGGGCTCACGGTCCGCATCGGGCGATCACGAGAAGCCCGCGCGGCGCTGCTCCTCTTCCTTGGGGGGCTTGATTGCCACGGCCTGGATCACGTCGTATGGGATGTAGACCGTGGTGCCGGTCTCGCGCGTGGCCACCTCGACGACGTCGTCGTCGTCGATGGCGATCCTCTCGATCTCGCCGACCACCATCGCCCGCCCCGGCTCCCCGAGGTAGAAGGACAGGTGGTGCTCCTTGCCGATCTCGTAGTGGTCCTTCTTCGCCTCCACGCCGGGGGCGCGGGCGAGGATTTTCCGGAGGACGTCGCGGGTCATCGGCCGCATCCTGTGGAGCCGCGCGCGCGCCGTCAAGGCACGCGTGGCATCGGGGCGGTCCTCGTGGCGGGGCTCATCGCCCTGTCGGCCTCGGGGTGCGTCGGGGGAGCGGTGGCCCGCGGGCGGCGCGCGATGGACTTCGGCGCCTTCGAGGAGGCGGCGAGGCACTTCCGAGAGGCCGCCGAGGACGATCCGGACGATCCGGAGCGCTGGCACGACCTCGGCCGCGCCGAGATGGCCGCCGAGCGCCCGTGGCGGGCCCGCGAGGCGTTCGAGCGGATGGCGGCGCTCGTGCCGCGCGACCCGAAGCCGCGCATCCTCATCGGCTTCACCTGGGAGCTGCAGCGCAAGTACGACGAGGCGCTCCTCGCGTACCGGCAGGCCGTCGAGATCGCTCCGGACCAGGCGAGGCCCCACCGGGTGCTCGGGACACGCCTTCTCCGCTGGGGCGAGGCCGAGCCGGCGGCGAGCCCGCTCGCGCGCGCCGTGGAGCTCGACCCCGACCACGCCGAGACGTGGAACGCGCTCGGCCTCGCGCGCTACCACGCCGGAGACACCGAGGGCGCCGAGCGCGCGTTCCGCGATGGGATCGCGCGCCACCCCGACCACCAGGGCCTGTACCTCGGCCTCGCGGCCCTGCTCGTGAACGCGCACCGGCATCCCGACGCGCTCGCCGTCTACGACTCGGTCGTCGACCGCTGGCCCGACTTCGCGGCGGCCCACGTCGGCCGCGCGCTCCTGCTCCACGAGCTCGGCCGCGAGGACGACGCCGAGGCCGCCTTCGAACAGGCGGTCGCCGTGGCGCGCGACCCCCGGCCCTACCGCGAGCGCCTCGCGGAGTACCGACGCCTGCGCCGGCAGACGCAGGACGGCGCCTCTGGTACGATGGCCCCGTGACGTTCGCCCGGAGGGTCCTGGTCGTCGCGTCGGTGGCCTCCGTGGTCCTCGGCGGCAGCGGCGCCGAGGCTCAACGCCCCCGCGCCGGTCACCTCGTGCTCGAGGGAGACCAGCCGGGCGCGGAGGTGTACGTCGACGCCGAGCTCGTCGGGACGATGCCCATGGACCCGCTCGAGCTGAGCGTGGGCGAGCACACGCTGCGCGTCACGCGGCCCGGCTACACGGAGCTGACCGAGGTCTTCCGGATCCGGCCGCGGCGCCGGACGCAGATCTCGGTCGATCTCCTGCCGGTCTCGATGGCCCTGTCCGTCGTCACCGATCCGGAGGGCGCGCAGGTCTTCGTGGACGGCCGCTTCAGCGGGGAGACGCCGCTCGAGCTCGACCTGCTCGAGGGCGAGCACTCCGTTCGCGTCACCCGCGCCGGCTACCACGAGGTCGTGCGGACCGTCCAGGCCGCGGCCGGCCAGAACGAGACGCTCGATCTCGAGCTCGAGGAGCTGCCCGCCGAGGAGGTCCGCGCCATGGCCGGCGTCGAGACGGAGCTCGAGTGGTACGAGAAGCCGCTCACGTGGATCCTCGTCGGCGGCGGCGCCGTGGCCGTGGCGGCCGGCATCCTCCTCGTCGTCGCCCTCACCAGCGAGGATCCGTCCCAGGCCGACCAGTTCTGCTCCGGCGGCATGCACGACTGCCTGCGCGTCGACCCGATGTTCTAACCCTCGTCCCGGTCCTCGACCCTCGGCCCCTCCATCTGCTACTCGTCCCTCCATGACGGACGCGGAACACGGAGTGCGGGCCGAGCGCCGCGGCGGGCTCGCCATCTGGACGATCGATCGGCCGGACCGGATGAACGCCCTGTCGCGAGCGACCGTCCGACAGCTCGGGAGGCTCGCGCGCGAGACGGCGGGCGACCGCGAGGTGCGGGCGGTCATCGTGACCGGAGCGGGCGGGCGCGCGTTCTCGGCCGGCGCCGATCTGAAGGAGCGGCAGTCGATGACCGAGGAGGAGGTGCGTGACTTCCTCTCGCTCTACCGCGTCGCCTTCGGCGCCATCGACCGGCTCGACAAGCCCACCATCGCGGCCATCGACGGCGTGGCCTTCGGCGGCGGCCTCGAGCTCGCGCTGGCGTGCGACCTTCGCGTCGCGTCGGCCGGCGCCAAGATCGGCCTCACCGAGACGTCTCTCGGCATCATCCCGGGAGCCGGCGGCACACAGCGCCTGCCGCGCCTCGTCGGCCCGGCGCGCGCCAAGGAGCTCGTGCTGCTCGCGCGCCGCCTCGACGCCGCCGAGGCGCTCGCCCTCGGGATCCTGAACCGCGTCGCTCCCGAGGGAGAGAGCGCGCTCGACTGCGCCATCGAGCTCGCCGGGCCGCTCGCCCACGGCGCGCCGATCGCGCTCGCCGCCGCGCTCGAGGCCATCGACGCGGCGACCGAGCTGCCGCTCGAGGCCGGCCTCGCCGTCGAGCGCGCCTGCTACGAGCGGACGCTCGGCTCGAAGGACCGCCTCGAGGCGCTCGCGGCCTTCCGGGACAAGCGCCCTCCCGAGTTCACCGGGGAGTGAGCGCCCTGAGCTCCGACAGGACGGGCGGCCGCGACATCCGCGCGACGTAGAAGCGCGCGAGCCACCGCTCGCCCCTGGCGAGTCGGGTCGCGGCGGCCCGCTCGAGCCGGTCGTCGTCCACCGGCTCGAGGTCGAGCGAGCGGCCGAGCGCGAGGAGCGCCGCGTCGCGGTAGCCATCGCCCGCCATGCGGCCGGCGAGGTCGCGCAGCGCTGCGGCGTCGTCGAGCGAGGCGTGGTAGCGCTCGGCGTGATCGAGCGCGCGTGACGGCGCGAGCCCCTGCGTGCGCTCGTCGCGCAGGGCCACGGCGTTGAAGAAGCCCGCGTGCCCGAGCCGGAGCGCCGGCGCGACCTCGACGGCCCGCCCGTAGGCCCGCACCGAAGCGTCGAGTCGGCCGGCGTCGCGCTGGACCTCGCCGAGCTTCATCCACGCGTAGAACCCGGTGGGGTGCGTCGCGACCGTGTGCTCCCACAGGCGGAGGTCCGACGACCACGCCTCGGTGTACTGCGCCGTGCGCAGACCGAGCGCCGCGACGAGCGCCACCGCGGCGGCCCAGGGTGCCCATGGCACGCGGCGGGCGTGCTCGACCGCCCACGCGAGCGCGGCCCCGAAGCCGAAGCCGAGCGGCAAGAGCGGCAGCGAGAGGTACCGGTCCTGGAACTGGAAGTAGACCGGGATCACGTTCGACACGGGCAGGAGCATCACGGCGAAGCCCGCGATCGCGAGCACGGCCCGGCGTGCGCCCGCGCGCCAGGCGAGCGCGAACGCCACGACGATCGCGAGCGGCCCGATCCACGCGCCCGGCCCGATCTCGCCCGCGCGGTAGATCGGATAGACCGGAGCGTTGCCGGCGGGGAAGAACGCCATCTCGAGGTAGTGCGTGAACGTGGCGGCGACCAGCGACACCGAGCCCGGCCCCACCTGGCCTTCGTCGCCCGGCCGGATCATCTCGTAGTCGCTCCAGATGGTGACGACCAGGCCCGAGAAGGCCGCCCCGATCGCCAGCGCCGGCACCTGCCGCACGAGCGCCCGCTTCCACGGCACCTCGCGCAGGAGCACGTCGGCGAGAAACAGGAGCCCCGGGAGCGGGAGCACGGTCGTCTTCGCCATCGCCGCGAGCACGTAGAGCGCGCGAGAGCCCCAGGCCGAGCGATCCAGCGGTCCGGCCGAGCGGAGGTGCAAGAGGACGGCGCCGCACGCGAGCATCAGCGTGACGATCTCCTTGCGCCCGGTCGCCCAGGTCACCGCTTCGACCTGGATCGGGTGCAGGCCGTAGGCGAGCGTCCCGAGCACCGCGGCCCAGAGCGGCAGGCCGAGGCGCTCGAAGACGCGCAGCACGAGCAGGAGCGCGATCACCCACAGGGCGAGGTTCACGGCGTGGATCGGCGGCCCGGTCGGGCCCACCCACGGCACGTCGATCCAGTAGCTCAGGAGGTGCAGCGGGTGCCACGCCTGGAAGTGCTCCTCGCCCCAGATGCGCGCGAGCGAGTCGAGCGAGACGTGCTTGACGGGCTCGAAGTCGATCAGGAACCGGCCGTCGTCCCACGACGCGACGAGCGGGTTCGCGACGCCGCGCGCGAACGTGGCCACCGCGGCGACGGCGACGGCCGCCCGCGCCACCGCGCGCGCGCGCCTCGGCTCCACGCTAGAGCGCTCCCTGGCCCCGCACGTACTCGAGGTAGTCGCGCACGTCGCGCCGGACGCGGTCCTCGGCTTCGGCCGCCCCCGTCGATCCCCGCTGCACGCGCTCGCGGTCCGGGTCGTAGCGGTAGCTCCGGTGGTCGAGCACCAGGATCTGCGCCTGCGCATCCGTCCCCGCCCCCGGCAGGATCCGGAGCTGCCCGCTCGGATCGGGGTGGGGGAGCCGGTCGCCGTGGTCCTGGCGATCCTGCGGCGAGACCCACTCGATCCCGAAGTCGGACTGCGCGAGCCGCATGTCCACCTCGAGCGTCGCGCCGCCTCCGATGTCGACCTGCCATTCGGTCTGGACGGGCACGCCGGCCGAGTCGAGCGCTTCGCGCAGGAGCTCCTGCGCCTCGGTCTCGGTGATGATCCGCAGCTCGTCCTCCGTCGGACCGCGCGGGCGAGGGGCGGGGCCGCACGACGCGAAGACGAGGGCCGCGATGCAGGGAGCGAGCGACTTCGAGAAGATGTGACGCATCAGTCGAGAGTGATGGGGTAGTGGACGACCATCGGGGGGCCGTCGAAGGACCGGAACTGTACCCCCCGAGCGGCCGAGCGCAGGCAGTCGCCGGCTTCGCCCGTGGTGACGGCCGCGGGACCACGCAGATTCACGCGCGACACCCGGCCGGTCGGCTCGATGCGCAGCCCGAAGGTGAGCCGGCCGCTCACGGGGGCGTCGCCTGCGGCGAGGACGAGGCACCGGCGGACGCGGCCGAACGCGCCGTCCATGCCCCGCTCGATCTCGGAGCTCGGGAGCTGCTCCTCGCCCCCCTCGGCCATGTCGAGCGTCCGCGGGTCGTCCGCGCCGAGGTCGTCGCCCGTGGCGGCGGTCCCCGTGGGCACCGCGCCGCCGCCCCCGGCGGCTCGTCGGCGCCGCCGGCGGCGACGGGCCGGCTGCTCCTCCTCGGCCTGCTCGACCCCCGCGTCGGGCGGGGCCGCGGCCGCGACCGGCTCGGGCTCCTCGGGAGCGAGCACCCCGGACAGGTAGACCCACGCCCCGACGCCCCACAGGACCGATGCCGTCAGGAATCCGGCGAGGAACCGCGACACGCGGCGTGTATATCACAGGTGTGTGCTTGACCGGCCCCGGCGCCTAAACTACCGTCCCGACGCCGTGAAACCGGCTCTTGTCCCCTTCCTTACGCTCTTCGCCGCCGGCCTCGTGCCGGGCGTGGCCGCTGCCCAGGAGCCGCTCGACGAGGAGCTGCCGCCGGGGATGGCACCCGACGACGAGGAGCGCGACTACCTGTTCGACGAGCCCGCCGACGAGGCGCCCTCCGAGCCACCGCGCATCGTGGTGTCGCTCGGTGGCGGATCGAGCATGCGGGTCGTCCAGGATCTCGACTTCTCGCAAGACCGCTTCGCGCCCGCCTTCATCGACGCGTTCGGAGCGTTCGTCTTCGGAGGCCCCGGGCCGTGGCGCCACGGCGTGGGCCTCGGGCTCGGGATGAACCTGACCGGCGACGGCGCTTCGCAGGGCGTGGACGGCGGAGGGCAGCTCGTGCTCGCGCCGGCGTACCTCGCGTACTTCCGCTTCGGCTGGGACCTGGTCGTCTTCGGCAAGGTCGGCGTCCCGCTCGCCCTCAACGTGGGCAGCGAGGGCATGGCGCCCGGGCTCGAGCTGAGCGGTGGCGCGTCCTTCTTCCTGACCGCCGGCTTCGGAGTGTACGCCGAGATCGGGGGCTCCGCCTGGCTCGGCGGAGAGCAGACGATCCACCCGCTCGTCAGCGCCGAGGCTGGAGTCACGATCGACTACGAGGTCCTGCCGTGAAGTGGAATGCCGGAGGGCGTGTGGTGATGGGCGTCCTGCTCGTTCTCCTGTTGGGCGGCCCGACGCCCGGTGCCGTCGGGAGCTGCAGCGACAACGACGAGGTCATCGGCGCCGTGGAGTGGTGCGTCGAGAAGGAAGGATGGATCTGCGAGCGAAGGGGGGCGCAGGGGACCTACGACGACGACGAGGTCGACGCCTGCCTGAGGGGCGTCGAGCCGAGCTGTCAGGGCAGGACGTGGCCCCCCGACTGCGTCCCGCTGACGCGTCGAGTGGCCCAAGCGTGCATCGACGCGCTCGGCAGCATCGACCGGCTCGGCACGGCGGAGGGCGACCTCGAGGAGTGCAAGCTCGAGACGTTGTGCGGAGGGGACCGGTGAGACGTTCGACCATCGCGTTGTTCCTCGCAGGCGTCTCGGCGCTCGCCGGGTGCGCGCTCTTCGCGTCCAAGGTGGAGTACGCCGACTACCGCGAGGTCCGCATGGCCGAGGACCGAGACGCCAAGCTCGTCGCCATGCACCGGTACGTGAGCGAGCATCCGAGCGGCGTGTGGCACAAGCAGGTGCAGGCAGAGCGCGTCCGCCTCGAGCCGGAAGTCTGGGAGGAGAGCCGCTCGTCGCGCGAGGGGCTCGAGCTCTACCTCGCGGCGTTCCCCGACGGGCCGCACGCCGCCGAGGCGCGTCCGCGCCTGGCCGCGCTGCAGACGGTCGAAGGGCGGCGCGAGGACGAGGCGGAGGCCGCGCGCGAGGTCGAGCGGCAGCGGCGCGAGGCGCTCGAGGAGCGGCGGCGCACCTGGCTCACCCGTGCCATGCAGTTCTGGACGCGCACGATGACGGGGATCTCCAACTGGGGCTCGCCCATCCCGGAAGTCGCGCGGCGGAACCCTGCGTTCAGCCGCGCCTTCGGCCAGGAGCCCCGGCCCCGCTGCTCGCGCGAGGAGTGCATCAAGTTCTACCAGTCGAGCTACGCGATCCCCGTACCCGGCTCGACGCGCATCGATCGCACGGTCGAGCTGCTGCTCCGGCTGCGCATGCAGGAGGGCCGCGTCGAGCGCGCCGAGATGCTCCTGCCGAACAAGGGCTTCTCGCGCTGGTTCGAGCAGGAGAACCGCACGATCGTGGTCGACGAGGATCCCACCCAGCGGCAGCAGGCCATCGAGTGGGCCATCGAGCGCATCCTGCCCGCCGTCCGCGAGGTCGCGCCGAACGCCGAGGCGCTCGACGTCGTCCCCGAGCCCATCGACCCGCCGACCGTGAGGGCGCCGAACCAGGCGGACCCCGGCGCGTCGCGGGCGCCGGGCGACGCCCCCGAAGAGGCCGAGGAGACCGAGCAGGCCGGGGAGCAGGCGCAGCCGCAGGGCGAGCCGCGAGAGCGGCAGGGCGGCGGGGAGCTCGACGATCTGCTGCGGCGCGCCGCGGGCGACGACGGAGAGGAGCAGGGCCAACCGGAGCCCGAGCCGGAGCCCGCGCCCGAGCCCGAGCCCGAGCCGGAGTCCATGGTGCTGCCGATCGCGCTCCAGGGATTCCGTGCGGGCGGCGTCCGCATCGTGATCTTCGCCGCAGCGGCCGAGGACTACGGGGCCGCCTACGACGGCGTCTTCATCGAGCACGTGGAGTAGGGCGGTGCGAGCGCGCCTGGTGTGGTTCCTGGCCGCCGCGTGGCTGGGCGCGTGTGGCGGCGACGACGACCGCCCGAGCGGGACGAGCGACGCGGGCCCGGTGATCCCTCCGGCCACCGCCAGGCCGCAGGTCGCCTTCGAGGGCCACCGCCGGATGATCCTCGCGATCACGGCGGATGGCGCCGATCTGTCGGGCGCGACCGTGACGCCGGAGGACGCGTCCGGACCGCTCGCGGTCGTCGAGAGCCGCTGCAACGGCACGGTCTGCGGCGTCGTGCTCCGCGTCGCGGACACCCGGCCGAACATGGGCCAGCCGATCCCCGCGCCCATCGACGCGGAGAACCACTTCCTCTCGGTGCAACGCGGCGAGCAGCGCTGGCGCTCGCTCCTCAGCGTGCGCCCGCTCGACGCCATCTCCAACGGCGGCACCTCGCCGCTGATGGTGCGCGGGGTCCAGCTCGCCTCGACCGTGAGCGCGGTCTCCGGATCGACGTTCCGCGCCGCGCCGGGTGGCGAGCCCGTGCGCTGGGTGATCTTCGGTGGAGGCGAGATGCACGGGACCATCGACGTCTCGGCGGAGGGTGTCGAGGCGCGCGCCGGCGGCTACGCGGGCGGCGCGGCCGGCGCGGACGGTCGGGGTCCGGCGCGGGGCGGCGCCGGGACCGGCGGCGCCGGTGGTGGAGGCGCGGGCGGCCTGGCCGAAGGAGAGGCCGGGCAGGGCGCCGACGGAACCGACGGGGCCGGCGGCGCGGCCGGCTCCGCGGCGGCCGACGTCGAGTGCGCGGGCGACTTCACGGAGTCGGCGTGCGGCGGAAGCGGCGGCGGGGGCGCGGGCGGCGGCGGGGGCGCGGGCGGCGGCACGCTGGCGGTCGTGTCGCTCGAGCCGCTCGACCTCGGGGGCGCGATCCTGCGCTCGGCGGGTGGCGACGGCGCCGACGGCGGCGGCGGTGGCGCAGGGGGGCTCGTGCTGCTCGCGGCGCCGTCGGTGACGGGCTCGCCCGCCGTGGACGTCGCGGGCGGCGCGGGCGGCGCGCCGGCGGCGGCCGGCGGCGCGGGCGGCGCGGGCGCGGCGGGAGTCGCGCGAGGGGACCTCGGCG
>JBDIVX010000200.1:0-12305 GCA_039794305.1 Candidatus Neutrinellum sp. | reverse complement strand
AGCGTAGGGCCGGTACCAGAGCGACCCACCGGCCCCGGCCGAGTCGACCACGTCGAGCCGGGTCTCGCTCGCCGCGAGCGACGGGTCGGGCGCGCACGCGACGAGGCCCGCGGTGAGCTCGCCCGTCGCCCGGTCGTAGGAGACCTGACGGTGCGCCCACCACGTCGTCCCCTGACCGAGGTCTTCCGAGACCGCGACCCAGCCGATGCAGCCGGACGCGGGCGCAGCGGGCGGACGGTGCGAGCCCGCGCTGCCGGCGCGGACGTCCACGCGCACGACCTCGTCCGCCGGCTCCCAGCCCATCGCCCTCAGGTGCGCCTCCGCCTCGGCGTGCGCGAGCACCACGCCGGCCGGCATGCCGGAAGCGGCCACCGCCTCGGGGCCGAGCCCGGGCATCAGGAACGCGCGCACGCGGGCCGTGCCCGTGCCGTCCACGGAGACCGTGTCGCCCTCGCACACGGGGACGAGCGCGGCCTCGGTGAGGCACGGCGCGCGATGGCGCCCGTCGGCGGCGCGGTAGCCCGACACCCACGCGCCCGCCTCGGCGGCGAGCGCGATCACCCCGCAGCTCCCTTCGACACCAGGCGCCTCTGCGCGGTAGGGCAGGGCGACGGGCGCGCTCCACGCGTCGGCGGCGGGCACGTAGCCGCGGCGCCCGAGCGCGTCCTCGATGCGGACCGTCGTGGCCACCACCGCGCCGGTCACCGTCGGACCGCCCTGCTCGAGGCAGCCGCGCGAGCCGAGCGGCACGAGCGCCGCGTCCGCCCCCGCGAACGCCTCGGGCGCCGTGACGACGGTCGGAGCGCCCCACCACGAGCCGCCGTCGCACGCGCGCGTCGTCCACACGACCAGGAGCAAGGCTCCGAGGCAGACGACACCGAAGGACGCCCAGATGGCCAGGCCGGGCCCTCGCGCTCCCCGCGGTGCGGGCTCTCCGCGCGCCATGGGCGGAGCATAGCCCACGACGGCCCTGCGTGTTACGACCCGCGGACGATGAACGGTGAGAATCTCCCGCGCCTGGTCGAGGTGATGCAGGCGCTGCTCGGGCCGGACGGCTGCCCCTGGGACAGAGAGCAGACGCTCGAGACGCTGCGCCCCTACGTGATCGAGGAGGCCCACGAGGTCGTGGACGCCATCGACCGCGGCTCGCCCGAGATGCTCCGCGAGGAGCTCGGGGACCTGCTCCTGCAGATCGTCTTCCAGGCGGAGCTCGCGCGGGCGAAGGGCTGGTTCGCGATCGACGAGGTCGTCGACGCGGTCTCGGACAAGCTCGTGCGCCGCCATCCGCACGTGTTCGGCGACACCGAGACGACCGGCGCGAGCGGGGCGCTCGCCCAGTGGGAGCGGCTCAAGAAGGCCGAGAAGGCCGGACGCGGCGCGCTCGACGGCGTGCCGGTGGCGCTGCCGGCCCTGCTTCGCGCCGTGCGGGTGGGCGAGAAGGCCTCCGCCGTCGGCTACGACTGGCCCGACGCGGGCGGGCCCCGGGCCAAGATCGACGAGGAGCTCGCCGAGATGGACCGGGCGTTCGAGGCCGGCGACCGCGAGGAGGCCGAGCGCGAGCTCGGCGACGTGCTCTTCTCGCTGGCCAGCTTCGCCCGCAAGCAGGGGATCGACCCGGAGGCCGCCCTGCGCGGCACGCTCGACCGCTTCAGCGCGCGATTCGCCGAGGCCGAGCGCAGCGCGCGAGAGAGCGGCCGGACGCTCGACGAGTTGGACGAGGAGGAGCTCGATCGGCTCTGGCACGAGGCCAAGCGGCGCACACGGTTGCCGGGCGGCCCGTAGCGCGCAAAGACGAGGGGGGATGCAGCTCGTCCGACGTGCAATCGCCGCTCTCTGTGCGACGGCGGCCCTCTCGGGGTGCGGGGGCGCGGTCACCGCGACCGGTACGCTCGTGCACCCGGCACGTGTCCCCGTCCGGAGCTACCCGCGCATCTGGGTCGCCGGAGGGCATCTCGATCACGAGGTGGCCCTGCGGGACGCGCTCGCCCGTCACCTCCAGGGCGCCCGCGCCGAGGTCCGGACGGTGGAGCTCGATCACCTCGAGCCGATGCGGGTCGAGGGCCGCATCCCGCCCGCGACGGTCGTCGTGATCCTGGACCTGCGGACGGCCGAGCGCACGCGACCCGAGTGGACGACGCGACCCGAAACCGTCTGCGGGCCGCTCGGGTGCGACACGACGAACCGCTCGGTCGTCTACGAGCTCCCGGTGCTGCTCGCCGAGCTCACCGTCACGATCTACGACGGCCCGACGGCGCGCATGGAGCAGCGGGTCGTGCTCGAGGCGCGGGACGAGGGGCGGGACTACCTCGACATGCGGCGGGAGATCGTCCGGCAGCTCCGGCACGACCTCCTGCGCGCCGTCGACCAGCGGACCGAGAGCGTGGAGGTCGATCTGCTCGAGGTCGACGTCCCGGCGGTGCAGCGGGCGCTCGCCGTGATCGAAGCGGGGGACTGGTCGCGCGGGCGGCGCGAGCTCGAAGAGGCCTGGGACACGGACGAGGTCCGGCGCCTGCCACCGGAGGAGCGCGCGCGCCTGCTCTTCGACATCGGTCAGGCGCGCCGCTTCGATCCGGCGACCCTCGACGCGCCGGAGGAGCGTTTCGCCGCGGCCGAGCGCGCGCTCACGGCCGCCGTGAGGCTCGATCCGCGCGACGACTACGACCGCGCGCTCGCTGCGCTCCGGAGGCACCGCGACGAGGTGATCGCCGTCCGGGAGCAGCAGCAGGCCGCCGAGCGCAACTACCGGATGGCGCGACCGTCGGGCATCCCGCCACCTCCGCCGAGCTACGGGGCGGAGCAGCCCTGAAGAGCGCGCAGGCGCTCGATCTCGTCGATCATGTCGGGGTGGGTGGCGAGCGCGAGCAGCTCGTCGTCGTCGATTCCGAGCGACGCGATGCCGTCGGTGGCCTCGAGGAAGAGCCAGGCGCGGCCCCACACGGTGAGGATCGCGGTGCGCCAGCAGGTGTCGCCGCTCAGGTGGGCGTAGGCGTCGGTGTACTCGGTCCGCGCCATCCGCAGATAACGCCCGACGTACCAGAGAAACGTGAGGATGCCGTCCCGCTCGCTCACGCTGCCGCTGATGCGGTCCTGAAAGGCGTACCCGGTCGCGAGCGAATTGACGTACTGCACGGTCTCCTCGAGCAGGGAGTTGAACCCCTGGTCTCCGCTGTCGAAGGTGCCGTCGTCCGGGTCCCCGTCGAGGTAGATGTCGGCGTAGAAGTCGCAGCCGCCCCCGCCGGAGCCGCCGCACGGGGCGCGCATGGACGCGTAGGCGTCACCGGTGATCCGGCTGCGCGCGAACGTGCGGCCTCCGCGGGATGTCGTGTCGCCCTCGGTGCACGTGAACGTCGCCTCCGGCGTGAGGACGTAGACGCTGTCCGAGAATCCGCTCTCGCCGAGGTCGTAGAAGTGCCCGCACTCGTGGACCACGGTCGAGAGCTGGCGCAGCACCTCGGGCGCGGTCCCGCGCGAAGACAGGAACAGATCGACACAGTCGCCGAGGGACGTGTACATGCGACCGCCGCTCACGATGGCGCGCCCGACCGGGTAGCGGCGCATGAGGACCGAGTCGACGAAGCCGTGGTAGTCGGTAGAGCTGTAGCCGCCGACGAGGTCCTCGATGTCCGCGCTCGGGTCGGGGAGCGTCTCGCCGTACATCCCGTCCACGCAGTCGGGGTCGACCCACTCGCCGGTGGGCGGCATGGACCCGTCGGTCCCCGGCCCGCCGTCGGTCCCGCTGCCCCCGCCGTCCGCGCCGGAGCCGCCGTCGCCGGGAGGCGTCCCGCCGTCCCCTCCGCCCCCTCGCCGTCCTTCCCGTTCCGCACAGCCGGCGGCGAGCGACAGGACCAGAACGAGAGAGAGCGACGAGGCGCGAACGCAAGCCATGGCCGCATGAAATCGCATCACCGGCGGTTTGACCAGCGCCCCCCCGGGCGGGTAGATGGGGCCCATGGCGCGCGTGCTCGGGCTGGGCCTGTCGCTGTTCGTCGCGTGCAGCTCCGCGGAGCCGCCGCCCGAGCCCGAGCGCGAGCCCGCGACGGCGGCGCCCTCTCGGCGAACGGCCCTCCGCCTCGGGCAGTGCGGCCACGTCCGGCCCGGCGCGGTGCGGGGGGGGCTGCTACCCGCCGTCCTCGACGTCGCCGGCTTCGGTGACGGCGTGCCCCTCGCGCTCGACCAGGTGCAGCTCCAGCCGGTCGCCGGGAGCTGGTTCTGCGTGCTCCGCACCTGGGTCGGCCAGGGCGATCCGCCGCCGCCGCGCCGCCCGGCCGACCTCGGGCGGTTCGAGCTGCTCCGCGAGGAGCGGCGCGCCATCGACGCGGCGGGGACCGAGGACGGCGAGCGCTGGATCTACGTGACCGATCCCGCGTGGGCCGAGGCGCTCCGCGAGCACCGCCGCTCGCTCGAGCGGGCGCCGGCCGCGCGCCGCGCGGCCCTGTGCGAGGAGGTCGGTCGCGCCCGGCCCGACGCCGACGCCGGCCGGTCGAGCGCGGTCACGGCGATGCGGCACTGGGTGGCGACGGGCGACCTCCGGGAGCCGGCGCCGGCCCCGGAGCTCGAGATCCACGTGCGCGGCATCGTCGAGGCGTGCCAGTGGTAGGCCTCGTCTCGAAACCCCGGGCAGAGCCCGGTCACAGGCGGTCGTGGGGGATCGCCACGACGTCGCGGATGTCGCTCGCGCCCAGCACGAGCATGACCAGCCGGTCCACGCCGAGCGCGTTGCCCCCCGCGGGCGGCAGGCCCTCCTCGAGCGCGGCGAGGAAGCGCTCGTCCACGGGATAGACGGGCTTTCCCTGCGCGCGTCGCGCCTGTTGGTCGCGGTCGAGCCGCGCGCGTTGCTCGACGGGATCGGTCAGCTCGCCGAAGCCGTTCGACAGCTCGACACCCCCGACGAACGCCTCGACGCGGTCGGCGACGGAGGGGTCGTCGGGCACGAGCCGCGCGAGCGAGGCCATCTGCGCCGGCCAGCGCGTCACGAAGACGGGATGCGAGAGGCCCAGGTTCGGCTCCACCTGCTCGATCCACGTACGATAGAAGCGCTCCTCGTCGTCGAGGAGGGAGTCCGCTTCGACGCCGGCGTGTCGGCGGAACGCCTCGCGCACGGTCAGCCGCTCCCAGGGGGGAGCGACGTCGACCGGCTGGCCGCGCCCCGGGATCACGGTCGAGCCCTCGTGCAGCAGCATGGCGACCGACGAGACGAGCTGCTCGGTGTCGCGCATGATCTCCTCGCTGCCGCCGAACGCGCGGTACCACTCGAGCATCGTGAACTCGGGCTGGTGAAGGTCTCCCTCCTCGGCGCGCCGGAAGCAACGAGAGAGCTGGTAGATGCGCGGCAGCCCGCCCGCGAGCAGCCGCTTCATCTGGTACTCGGGGCTCGTGACGAGCCACCGGCGGTCCCGTTCGCCGACCACCTCGAGGGCGTCGAGGTGCAGGTCGAGGCCGGGGCTCGGCACCACCAGGGGCGTCTCGACCTCGATGAACGCGCGCTGATCGAAGAAGTCGCGGATCCCGCGCAGGATCTCGCTCCGCCGGCGGAGGATCTCGGTGCGGCGCCCCTGGTCGCCGGACAGCCGGAGCCACTCGCCGTCGGGCGGCGGGAACCCGACGCGCGGCGTCCCGACGACCTCGATCGAGCCCTCGGCGATGCGCTGCCCGTTCCAGGTCCCGCCCGCGAGCACCCACGCGCCGAGGGCGGGCAGCTCGACGCCCTCGGCGATCTCGACCCAGACCATCCCCGTCACGTCGCGCACGAACACCGCGCCGTCGCCGACCGTGACGACGCGGCCGCCGATCCGCGCGGGCGCCGGCGGTGCGAGCCTCCTCACGATCTCGATCGGATAGCGCGGAGGCGGGTGCGCCACGGCTACTTCTTGACGCGCTCGACGTAGCTGCGGGTGCGCGTGTCGATCCTGAGCTTCTCGCCCTTCTCGATGAAGAGCGGCACGTGCACGACGAGGCCCGTCGACATGGTCGCTGGCTTCTGCACGTTGCTCGTCGTGTCGCCCTTGTAGCCCGGCTCGGTGTCGACCACCTCGAGCTCGACGAAGATGGGCGGGGTGATCCCGACCGGCCGGCCCTGCCAGAGCAGGACGCTGACGTTCATCCCGTCGAGCAGGTAATCCTTGTTGTCGCCGACGTGCTCCTCGCGCAGCGTCATCTGCTCGTAGGTGCCGGTGTCCATGAAGACCCAGCCGTCGCCCTCCGGGTAGAGGTACTGCATCTCGCGCTCCTCCACGTCGGCCGGCTCGAGCTTCTCGCCCGACTTGAACGTCCTCTCGAGGACCGCGCCCGAGATGAGGTTCTTCAGCTTCGTCCGAGTGAAGGCCTGGCCCTTGCCCGGCTTGACGAACTGGAACTCCACGACGGTGTACGGCTGCCCGTCCATGGTGACCTTGAGGCCCTTCTTGATGTCCGAAGTGTCGTACATGTCTTGCCTTACTCCGTGCTCACCCGACGCTGCACCACGACGACGTCGCTCGGCGACGTGACGGCGGCCTCCGACTCGGCCGTGATGCTCACCGTGAGCTCTGTCATGGGGGTCGTCGCCATCATGCTGCCGGCGCGGGTGTCCTCGTCGTAGTCGAGCGTACCGGCCTTGACCGGCGTGCCGCCGCCCTCGAACCACACCACGAAGGTGGTCAGGCCGTCTCCGAGCCGCCGGGGCGGGAGGAGGTTCGTGATGGAGATGGTCACGAGCGAGCTGCCGCCCTCGATCTCCTCGACCTGGATGGTCCCGTCTGCGCCCGGAGCCCTCTCGGTGCCCACGACCACGTGCTCGGACGCACCGCCGCAGCCCGCGGCGGCCATGCAGGCCAGCGGTACGAGGGCCCGGAGGCCTGTTCGCGAGAGGAGCCCTGCTCCCATGGACAGGGGCTTGTATGCCGCGGGATCGGGCCCGTCAAGCCACGGATCCGGGCGGTTCCCGGCTTGCAGAGCGCGCGCCGACGGGATAATCCGGGCGCGTCATGCGTGAGGCCGACGAGGAGATCCGCGAGATCAAGAAGGAGATCATCGAGTCTCGCGGGCTCATCATCAAGACGAACAACCTCGTCAACTCGCTGGCCGCCGACATCAAGTCCATCGCCAAGCGCCAGGCCGGCTACGAGCGCCGGTTCAACTGGAACAGCGGCGTCGCCTACGTGCTGTTCACCGGCCTCGTGTTCGTCGGGCTCAAGCTGGCGTCCGATGCGCAGATCCGCGAGATCGAGTCGAACCAGGAGGACCTGTCGGAGACGGTGCTCGAGCTCCGGCAGGAGCTCGCCGAGGAGACGCGCCGGGCCGAGCAGCGCAGCCGCGCCGAGGCGCAGGCGGGCCGGTTCTACGATCTCGTCCGCCGGCAGAAGCGGGCCGAGGTGGTCCAGAGCTACGAGCAGATCCGCCGCGAGGAGCTGTCGCGCGCCGAGGCGGCGTTCTTCCGTGACGTGGTCGACCAGTTCCGGCTCGACCTGTCGGTCTCGGCCTACCAGGAAGGGCTCGACCTCATGCGGACCGGCCGGTACGCCGAGGCGGCGGAGAAGTTCCAGAGGTCCATCGACTTCGCCGAGCACGGCTCGCACATCCCGGCCGTCAAGCTGCACCTGGCGCGCGCCCTCCGGCGGCTGAGCCGCCAGAGCGAGGCCATGATCCTCGCCCAGACCGTCGTCGAGCAGGACACGGATCCGGAGCTCCAGGACGACGCCATGTGGCTCCTCGGCCAGTGCGCCGAGGAGCTCGAGCAGATCGACGAGGCCCGCAACGCGCTCCGGACCATCCTGCGCCGCTGGCCTCGCAGCGAGTACGCCGCCGACGCCCGCCGCCACCTCGGCGAGCTCAACCTGCGCGCGCTGCGCGGTCGGACCAACCGCGACTGACGGAGCCCCCGTCGTTCGTTTCCTTGATTTTTCCGGCGCGGGGGTATTTCCTTCTCTCGGATGTCCCGACCGCGCGTGGCCTTCATCGGATCGGGTGGTGCCAGCAAGGGCATCGCCCATCTCGGGGTGCTCAAGGCCATGGAGGAGATCGGGATCTCGGCGGACATCTTCGTCGGGGCGTCCGCGGGCGCGATCGCCGGGGCCTTCTTCTCCCAGGGGTTCACGGCCGACCGGATGGTGGACTGGTTCCGGCCGTTCTGGCGGCGCGAGGACCCGCACGCCATGAAGGGGCGCTACTTCCTCGGCGCGCCGACCCGCGAGCAGCTCTCGAGCCCGGGGTACCTCCTGAGCGGGTTGTTGTCGATCGACCGCTTCGAGCGCTTCCTCGAGAAGCGCCTGCCGCAGAACGACTTCCGGCGGCTCGATCGGCCGCTGCTCGTCACCGCGGCGGACGTGGACGGGCGCGGGCGCGTCGTGTTCGGGCGGGGCTACGAGGAAGAAGTGCCGATCAGCCAGGCCGTGGCGGCTTCGTGCTGCGTGCCGATCCTGTTCCGTCCGTACCGCATCGGCGACCGCTACCACGTGGACGGCGAGGTGGTACGCACGCTGAGCATCGACCTGGCCGTCGAGGCGGGCGCAGACGTGGTCATCATCTCGAACGTCTACCGGCCGCACGTGACGCGCGCCCGCCAGCGCTCGCTCGTGCACCGCGGTGGCGTGGCCGTCGCCCGCCAGACGCTCAACATCATCCTCTCCGAGAAAGAGAAGCGCGGGATCGACCTCATCCACAAGCTCTACCCGCACGTGACGGTGTTGAACGTCTCGGCAGACCTCGGCCGTTTCCCGTTCACCAGCCGCACGGCGGCGCGCAAGCTGTTGACGCGCGGCTACCGCGAGGCGCTGCGCCTGCTCGCCGCTGCCAAGCAGCGCGGCGTGTTCGACGTGCGCTCGAACGTTCGCACGATCGGGAGCGCCTGAGGGCTCGTATCTCAGCCGTCCCCGACCACCCGGCACCAGCCGTGCCGGTCCTCGCGCGCGCCCCGCTGGATGCCGACGACCTCGTCGAAGAGCGACCGCGCCAGGGGACCGGCCGTCCCGTCGCCGATGGGCAGGTCCTGCCCGCCGAGCCCGAGCGCGCTCACCGGCGAGACGACGGCGGCGGTCCCCGTCCCGAAGATCTCGTGCAGGGCGCCCGCCGTGTGCGCGGCCCGCACCTCGGTGACGGACACGGGTCGCTCCCGCACGGCCACCCCGCGCTCGCGGAGCAGGGTGATGACCGAGTCCCGCGTGACTCCGTCGAGGATGGAGCCGTCGAGCGGCGGCGTCGCGACCTCGTCCTGCAGGTGGACGAAGACGTTCATCGTGCCGACCTCCTCGATCCACTCGTGCTCCACCGCGTCGGTCCACAGGACCTGCGCGTAGCCGCGCTTCTTGGCGGCCTCGGCCGCGAGGAGGCTCGCCGCGTAGTTGCCGCCCGTCTTCGCGGTGCCGAGGCCGCCCTTGGCCACGCGGACACGCTCGCGCTCCACCCAGATCTTCACGGGGGCGAAGCCCTTCGCGTAGTAGGCGCCGACGGGGCAGGCGAGGACGACGTACTCGTACCGCTGGGCAGGGCGCACGCCGAGGAACGGCTCGGTCGCGAAGACGATGGGGCGTAGGTAGAGCGCGGAGCCGTCCGCGCCCGGCACCCACCGCGCTTCCATCTCGACGAGCTTCTCCACCGACTCGACGAACACCTCCTCGGGGAGCGGCGGGATGCACAGCACCTCGGCGCTCTTCACGAAGCGGCGCGCGTGGCGGTCGGGGCGGAAGAGCCGGATCCGGTCGTCCGCGCCGCGGAAGGCCTTGAGCCCCTCGAAGATCGACTGCGCGTAGTGGAGCACCGACGCAGCCGGGTCCATGGAGACGGGGCCGTAGGGCTCGATGCGCGCATCCGTCCAGCCGCGGTCGGGCTCCCAGCACATCCGGAACACGTGATCGGTGAACACGCGACCGAAGCCGAGGGAGCCCTCGGGCACGGGCCGCGGCGAGTCGGTCCGTCGGATCTCGATTTCCATGGCCGCCCGCACCCTACGGTCCCGCGTCCCCCCATGCAACCGCGGGCGCCCCTAAGTCTGCTCGCGCAGCCAGTCGAGGTACTTCTGCGAGCCGCCGTGGATGGGGATGAACAGGATCTCGGGGACCTCGTAGGGGTGGTGCTCCTCGAGCCATGCCTCGAGCTCTGCCGTGCGGGTCGCCCGGGTCTTGATGAGGAGCTGGACCTCGGCGTCGTCCGAGAGCTCCCCCTTCCACATGTAGAAGGACCGCAGGCCGGGCACGACGTTCACGCAGGCGGCCAGCTTCTCCTGGACGAGCCCGCGCGCGAGCCGCGCCGCCGTCTCGTCGTCCGGCGCAGTGCAGAGCGCGAGGATCGGTTCGTCTTGCATGGCGCGCAATACTAGGCGCGCCGTCCGCCGTTACAAGGCCACCACCAGGGGGTCCGGTCCCGGGCGGACGACGAGCCGGCCCTCGCCCAGCCACTGGAGCGCCACCCCGAAGTAGCGGCGGCCGCGATCCCGGATCGGGACGGTGACGTACAGGTCGGTCGGGAGGAACCCCTCCGGGATGTCCTCGTCCTGCGCGTGCTGCGCGAGCGGGACCACCTCGATGCCGTCGGGGTCGATCAGCTCCTCGATGGGCGTACCCGGTTCGATGGCGTGGCGCTGGTGCCGGACGTCGAGCAGCTGCGTGACGCGCTGGGCGCGCGGGTCACGCGGTGTCAGGAGCCGGGGCCGCGTCCTTCCGATCGGATCGGCGAGCCGCTCTTCGAGCGCCTGCCGGTCCCCGTCCCGTACCGCCTCGACGATCCGGATGGTGAGCGCCCGCGCCTGCTCGAACCCCCCGGACGTCACGATGCCGACCGCGTGGCCGGTCCGCGCGCCGTCTTCGGGCGCGGGGACGTACGGGGGAGGGTCGCGGTCGGTCGGCGGCGCCGCGGTCGCCTCCCCGGGGGCCTCGGGAGGCGCGCCTGCGCACGCGGCACCGAGGACCGTGGCGAGCAGACCGGAAAGCGCCCGGCGGCTCACAGCGCGTGCATCGAGACGTGGAGGCCCCGGTCGATGACGCAGACCGTGTCCTCCTCGATCGGGCGGTAGCCCGCCGGTGTCCGCGCGCCGTCGCTCACCACGAGGACGTAGCGCGTCTGCGTGGGGCCGCTCTCGTCCGCTTCGTCGGCCGGATCGTGCAGGCCCTGGCGCTCGGTCAGCATCATGGGGCTGCCGCGGCGGAGCGCGTACATCCGCCGCCCGTTGCTGAGCACGAGGTTCAGCGTGGGCGCTCCGGCGCCCACCTCCTTGGCGAGGCGGTCCACCAGGCGCACCGCCGACCGGAGCGCATTCAGCACGGCCTTGTCGGCGACGTCCGGCTGGTCGAGCTGCCCGGCGTCGTGCAGGAAGGAGAGCACGACGTGGAAGAAGTGCTCGCTGTCCGTCTCACCGCGCACGTTGCGTCGGATGAAGTCGGGCATCGTCTCGAGCAGGCGCTCCTTCAGCGCCGCGAAACGATCGATCGTGCCGTTGTGCGCGAACAGCCAGCTCCGCATCCGGAAGGGGTGGGTGTTCTCGGAGCGGAAGTCGCCGACCGTGGCGTGGCGCATGTGGATGATGACGCAGTCGGAGCGGACGCCGTTGGCGACCTGCTCCCAGTCGATCGCCTCGCCCTCGGGCAGCGGGCGCTTCTTGTGGAGCACCTCGCCGCCCTGGTAGAAACCGATTCCCCAGCCCGCGAGCGGGTATGACGGTGCGACGGCGATGGCCTCCCGCTCCTGGTGCAGAGCGTCCCTGAGGCGGTCGGCGCGGTTCGCCATGTATCCAATGAGACGTCCCATCGATTGCCCCCTTAGGCCTGCCGTCGATCCCGATTCGATCTCTCAGACGACGAAGCCGGCCCATTCATTCCACGCGAGCCGGCCTTCGAAATCGAACCGCGGGTGTGCCTCATCCTTTGGTAGCGCTCCCGAGATCCGTCAACCTTCGCGACACGTTCAAGATGCGGCGCGTCCGCTGCTCGACTCGTCGTCGCGAGTGCATCGCGACCACACGCACCGCCACGACCGCTCCGACTCCGGCACAGAGCACCGCCATCACGGCGGTCAGGTCGATGGCGAGAGGCTCCATGCAGGCAGACCGGACATGGGTCAAGCTAGCACGCGGCCCGATGTCCAGCAAAGCGACCGGGTCGCCCGTGGGGCCCGACGCACCGCGTCGATCGTGCGCCTCGCGAGCGTCGTCGCGATGCTGTGGCCGGCGTCCACGGTGCAGGCCGCCGAGCCGGTCTCCTATGCCGTGAACGCGCGGCTCCACGTCGGCGATGGCGTCGTCGTCGGTGCGATGCACGCGGACGTGCGTGTGGGGGAAGGGGAGCGTTCGATCCGGCTGTGGCTGCACCCCGATCGCCTCGCCGTGGCTCCGTCGGCGATGG
>JBDIVX010000199.1:0-12351 GCA_039794305.1 Candidatus Neutrinellum sp. | reverse complement strand
GGGCCGGGCACGACCGCCACGAAGACGGCCATCGGCAGCGCGCGGATCTCGCCCGCGCGCACGTGCGCGGCGAGGTGCTCCTTCACGCTCGACAGGAACGCCTTGTTCTCGGCGAGGAGCTCCGCCGAGACGGCGCCGGCCGACAGGCCCTGCCAGGCCGTGAGCAGGAAGCGCGCCCGGTCGGGCTCGGCGGCGACCCAGGCCACGTAGCGCTCGACCGCGCCCCGCACCGCGTGCTCCGCGCTCGGGGCGGCCGCCATGGCGCCGACGATCCTCGCGTGCAGGTCCCGCAGGCTGTCGACGAGGAGCGCGCCGGCGATGGCCTCCTTGCTCGCGAACAGGTGGTAGATGCTGCCGGTGCTCGCGCCCGACCGCGCCCGGATGTCCCCGAGGGTGGTCGCGGCGACGCCCTTTTCGAGGAAGCAGGCGAGGGCGGCCTCGAGGATCTGCCGCCGGCGCCGATCGCCCCGGGACGGCTGCTCGGTGCTGGACATGGCTGCGTAGAATGGTATTCTAGAACGCCGTTCTACAAAAGCCCGCGGCCGGAGATGTCCATGCAACCCCAGATCGAAGAGGTCCCGGTGGTGTCCGCCGATGGCGCACGTTCCCGAGCGCTGGCCGCGCCGGCCGTGGGCGAGCCCCGCGGCGCGGTGGTGTGCTTTCCTGCGATGGGCGTCGCGGCCGGCTACTACGAGCCGCTCGCCCGTGCGCTCGCCGCCCGCGGCTTCGACGTGCTCGTGGCGGAGCTCCGCGGAACCGGGACGAGCGCCGTCCGGCCGTCGCGGAAGGTGGACTTCGGCTACGCGGACATGATCGCGCACGACCTTCCGTCGGCGATCGCCGAGGCGCGCCGGCGCTTCGTCGGACGGCCGCTGCACGTGCTCGGGCACTCGCTCGGCGGGCAGCTCGCGGCGCTCCTGCTCGCAGAGCGTCCGGACGCCTTCGAGCGGCTCGTCCTCATCGCGGCGAGCTCGGTCGACTACCGCGGCTACCCGATGCCGGCCCGCCTGCGCGTGCTCTTCGGCACCCAGACCGCGCGCGTCGTCGCGCACGGTCTCGGCTACTTCCCCGGCGACAGGCTGGGCTTCGGAGGCCGGCAGCCCGTCGGCGTGATCGACGACTGGGGACGGCAGGCGCTCACCGGACAGTACCGGCTTCGAGGAGGCCGCATCGACCACGAGGCCGGGTTGCGCCGAGTGACGAGCCCCGTGCTCGCGGTCTCGCTCGAGGGGGACACGCTGTCGCCCGCGAGCGCGGTCGACCGGCTGTGCGCGAAGATGCCGGGCGCCGAGCTCGTGAGGCGGCACATCGCGCCCGCGTGGGCGACGCGCAAGGGCGACCCCCACTTCCGCTGGGTCCGCGAGCCAGGCGCGGTCGTCGAGGAGGTCGCAGGTTTCCTCGCCGCGCCCGCGTGACGTCCCGGCTAGGGCACGCGAGCGCCGGCTGCGGCCAGGTCGGCGCGCCGGTCGAGGTCCTCGAGGACGGCGGGGTCGTCGACGTCGACGTCGAGACGACGGGGGAGCGCGCGCAGGACCGGGCGCGCGCCGTGCTCGTCCGACGCCGCGAGCAGCGGCGCGAAGGCCGTGCGCGCGACGAGGTAGGGATGCCCGCGCAGGCCCGCGAACCGGGGCCGCACCACGTCGGCCTCGCAATCGCCGAAGGCGTCCACCAGCCTCCTCACCGTCGCGGCGCGCACGTGGGGCTGGTCGACGAGCGACACCACCGCCCCGTCCCACTCCGCGTCGAGCCCCACCTCGACGGCGAGCCGGAGCGACGAGAGCATCCCACGGTCGGGCGCCAGGTTTTGCACGATCCACACGTCGCCGAGCGCCGCCGCGATCGCCTCTCCATAGGGCGGGCCCACCACGACGATGACGTCCCCGCACCCGCCCTCGCGCAGCACGCGCACCGCGCGCGCGACGAAGGGCTCGCCCCCGAGCGTCGCGAGCGCCTTGCAGCCTCCGGCCCGCCGCGAAGCCCCCGCCGCGAGCACGATCCCCCCGACGCGGCTCATCCCGGCGGGTCTCGGAAGGCCAGGACGGCGCGTCGGGTGAGCACGCGGAGCAGGTGGCGCCGGTAGTCCGGGTCGTAGGGTACGTTCGCGAGCGGCTTGCACTGCTCCCAGGTGGCGCGGGCGACGTCCTCGGCGAGCGCGGGGTCGCCCGGCGCGCGGCCGATCACCGTCTCCGGCAGATCGACCACGCGCGGCTTCGCTCCGAGGACGCCCGCGACGACGCGGCCCTCCGCCACCCGTCCGTCCGCGTCGAGATCGAACCGCAGCGCGACGCTGACGAGGGGGAAGTCGATGCTCCCGCGCGGGCGCCACTTCACGTACGCCGTGCGTCGCGGTCCTCGGGGGAGCGGGATCCGCACGTCGGTGGCGAGCTCGCCCGGCGACCGATCGAGGTGGCGGACGCCGTCGGCCTTGAAGTAGCGCGACAGCGACACGACGCGCTCGCCGTCCGGGCCGCGCAGCGCGATCGAGGCGTCGAGGCTCACGAGCACCGGGACGGTGTCGCTGCTGAGCGCGGCGACGCATCGGCGCCCGCCCTCGACCACGTGGCAGACGAGCCCGCCGGACTTCAGGCAGCCTCCGATGGCCGACCGCCAGAGCTCGGTCTGGTTGACGTAGCGGCAGCGCGTGTCGAGGTGGACGTTGCCGCCGAGGGTGGCCGTGTTCCGGATCTGCGGTCCGGCGACGGCGGCGGCGGCCTCGGCGAGGCTCGGGAAGAGGGTCCGCACGTGCTCGTCCGAAGCGAGCCGCGCGAGCGCGACCCCCGAGCCCGCCCGGAGCTCGCCGGCCTCGTCGTCGACCTCGATCCGCCGGAGCGCGTCGATGCGGTGCAGGCTCACGAGCCGCGTGGGCTGCTCGAGGCGGTGCTTGAGGTTCGGCAACAGGTCGGTGCCGCCCGCGAGCAGGCGCGCGCCGTCCGCGCAGAGCGCCTGCACGGCGGCGTCGACCGTCTCGGGCGCGACGACCTCGAAGTGGGGGAGCCGCAGCATCAGGCCGTCCTCCCGAGGGCGCGGCCCTTGTGCGGCGGGAGCACGCCGTCCGCCTCGAGCTTCCTGCGCGCCTCGAGCGCGGCGAGGACGGCGGGCGGGCTGAAGGGCAGCCGGTCGAGGCGGACACCGACCGCGTCGTGGATCGCGTTCGCGATGGCAGGGATGGTCGAGTGCAGCGGCCCCTCGCCCGCCTCCTTCGCGCCGTACGGCCCGCGGTCGTCCGGCGCCTCCACGATCAGGCTCTCGATGTGCGGCGTGTCGAGGGAGGTGGGGATCCGGTAGTCGAGCAGGCTCGGGCCCTCGTGCACGCCGCCGTGGGCCGGGTCCACCCGGTGCGCCTCGAGCAGCGCCTCGGCCGCGCCCATGTAGGTCGAGCCCTCCATCTGCCCCTCGACCAGGCCGCGGCTCAGCGCGCGCCCGCAGTCGTGGGCGACCCAGATCTTCCGTACGCGCACCTCGCCCGTGTCCTCGTCCACGTCGACCTCCGCGACGTGCGCCGTGAAGCTGTAGGCCGGCGACGCGCCGATCGTGCCACCCCGGTAGCTCCCGTGCCGGTCGGTGGGCGTCTTGTAGCCGCCGGCGGCCGCGAGCAGCCCGTGATCGGTCTCCGCCCACTCGAACGCCTCGGCGATGGGCACGCTGCGCGCAGGGTCCTCCCGGTCGAAGGCCGTGCGGTCGGCGAGCACGACGCGGCTCGGGGGCACCTCCCAGCGCCGGCCGACGCTCTCCGAGACCTTGCGGCGCAGCTCGCGCGCCGCCTCGAGGCAGGCGTTGCCCACCATCAGCGTGATGCGCGAGCTGTAGGCGCCGAGGTCCACCGGGCACAAGTCCGTGTCCGCCGACAGCACGCGCACGTCCTCGGGCGGGAGCCCCAGCTCCTCGCCCACGATCACCGCGACGACCGTGTCGCTCCCCTGGCCGATGTCGCTCGCCCCGCTGAACACGCGCGCGCGCCCGCTCCGGTCGAGCGTCACCTGCACCGCGCTCTGGGGCATCTCGTTCGGGTAGATCGGGTAGTTCGTCCCCGAGATGTACGTGCTCCCGGCGACGCCGAGCCCGCGCCCCCACGGCAGGACGGGACGCCGCTCCTTCCAGCCGGAGGCCTCCTCGACGCGGGCGAGGCAGTCGAGGAACCCGTTCGAGCCGATCCGGAGCTCGTTGACCGTGCGGCTGTCCGGGCCGAGCGCGTTCCTCCGGCGGAGCTCGATCGGGTCGATCCCGAGCTCCGTGGCGGCCCGGTCGAGCTGCACCTCGATGGCGAACCGGGGCTGGACGCTGCCGTGGCCGCGCTTCGGTCCGCAGGCCGGCTTGTTCGTGTACGCCCGCGTGCTGTCGAACCGGTAGGCGTGAAAGTCGTACGGCGCGCACGCGAGCTGCCCCGAGTAGTACGTCGTGACGAGGCCGAAGCTCGAGTAGGCGCCGCCGTCGATCAGCGTGCCGGCGTCCACGGCCGTGATCTTCCCGTCGCGCGTGAAGCCGGTGCGGTACCGCATGCGCATGGGGTGGCGGCCGCGGTGGCTGTAGAAGACCTCCTCGCGCGTGTAGAGGAGCTTCACCGGCCGGCCGGTGATCATGGCGAGCTTCGCCACGCAGAACTCGAGGTCGAAGGGCTCGCTCTTGCCGCCGAAGGCACCCCCGAGCGGCGGCTGGATCACGCGGATCCGCCGGGCTGGGATCTCGAGCACGCGCGAGAGCTCGCGGTGGAGGTAGTGGGGGACCTGCGTCGCGCTCCAGACGGTCACGAGGCCGCTCGGGTCGGCCGTCGCGAGGGCGCAGTGCGGCTCGATGGCCGCGTGAGTCATACCCTCGAAGAAGTAGTCGGCCTCGACGACCAGGTGGGCGCCCGCGAGCTCCGCGTCCACGTCGCCGAACTCGAGCTCGACGTTCTTGTGGAGGTTGCCCTTGCGCGCATACGGGTTGATAACGACGTCCGAGCGCAGCGCTTCTTCGGGATCGAACAGGGCCGGGAGCGGCTCGTAGTCGACGCGGATGTGCCGGAGGGCCTCGATGGCCGTGTCCTCGTCCACCGCGGCGACGGCCGCGACTGCGTCGCCCACGTAGAGCGCCTTGTCGAGCGCGAGCGCGTTCTCGTCGCGCGTCCACGGCAGGATTCCGTAGGGGACGGGGAGGTCGCGCCCCGTGATGACCGCGGCGACGCCGTCGAGCGAGAGGGCCGCCGAAGCGTCGATCGCAGCGATCCGCGCGTGCGCATGCGGGCTCCGCAGGATCTTCGCGTGGAGCATCCCCGGCAGGGCGATGTCGTCCGTGAACAGGGCGAGCCCGCGGATGCGGTCCATGGCGCCGACCTTGCGGTGCCTCTTTCCGATCTGGCCCCCGTCGGTCACGGCTCCCGCTCCCCGCCGCTCGCGTCCACCACGGCGTCTAAGATCTTGGTGTACCCGGTGCACCGGCAGAGGTTGCCGGCGATGGCGGCGCTCGCCTCCTCGCGCGTCACCGGGCCCCCCTTGGTGCGCAAGAGGTGCTCGGCGCTCATCAGAACGCCCGGCGTGCAGAACCCGCACTGCGCGGCGTCGTGCCGGTCGAGCGCGTCCTGGAGCGGGTGCGGCTCGGCCCCCGAGAGCCCTTCGACGGTGCGCACGTCGCGGCCGTCGGCCTGCACGGCGAGCGTGAGGCACGACAGGACGGGCTCACCGTCGATCTGCACGGTGCACGCCCCGCAGTCGCCCTTGTCGCAGCCCTGCTTGGTGCCGGTCAGGCGGAGCGCATAGCGCAGCACCTCGAGCAAGGTGTGGTGCGGAGGCGCGGCGACCTCGATCGGGGTGCCGTTCACACGAAACGAGAGGAGGATGCTGCGCGGCGTCACGGTGACGTGTTCCCCCGTAGCCGACCATGCCCCGTTGATCGCTCGCAATCACGGTCGCACGGCCGGTCCTAGGCTGAGCCCCGTGGGTCGGGACCTCGACGATGGGGCAGGTGCGGTCGCCGGTGCCGTGCGCAACCTCACCGGCCGCACGGAGCTGCACGACGAAACCCTGCGGGACGGGCTGCAGAACCCCTCGGTCCGCGACCCGGACATCGGGGACAAGCTGGCGATCCTCCACCTGCTCGACGCCGTCGGCGTCGACTCCGTGAGCCTCGGGCTGCCGGCGGCGGGGCCCCGGGCCCTCGCGGACGTCGTCGTCCTCGCCAAGGAGATCGCCCGGACGGGGCTCCGCATCCGCCCGGGGTGCGCCGGGCGGACCGTGGTGAGCGACGTCTCCCGCATCGCCGAGGCGAGCCAGCAGGCGGGGATGCCGATCGAGGTCATGACGTTCATCGGCTCGTCGCCCATCCGGCGGTACGTGGAGGGCTGGTCGGTGGAGCTGGTCCGCCAGCGGACCGTGGAGGTCATCCGCTTCGCGCGCAAGGAGGGCCTGCCGGTGACCTACGTGACCGAGGACACCACGCGCACTCCGCCCGACGTCCTGTGGGAGCTGTTCCGGGCGGCGATCGACGAGGGGGCGGCGCGGCTGTGCCTCTGCGACACCGTGGGGCACGCGACGCCCGACGGCGCGCGCAACCTCATCCGGTTCACCCAGACGGTGATCGCCGCGTCGGGCGCCCGGGTCGGCATCGACTGGCACGGGCACGAGGACCGGGGGCACTCGCTCGCGAACGCCCTCGCGGCGATGGACGCGGGAGCCGACCGGATCCACGGCTGCGTCCTCGGGGTCGGCGAGCGGGTCGGCAACACGCCGCTCGAGCTGGTGCTCCAGAACCTCGAGCTCGACGGGCGCCTCGACGGCCGCGACGTCACCAGGCTCCCCGAGCTGTGCCGTCTGGTCTGCGACGCGATGGGCCTCGACGACTTCAGCGCGGTCCGCCGCTGGGCGGGGCCTCGGCAGCCGGCCGGATCGGCCGGGCCCGGCTGACGGGCGGTCAGGACGGCGGCTCTCGGGCCGGCGCGCTCTCGTCTCCGGCCGCCGGCTCCACCTCGAGCTCGTAGACCTCGACCAGCTCGCGTCCGCGGTCGGCGCAGTACCGGAACCACTCGGCCCACGCCGGGTCACCGTGCTCGGCGAGCGTCGCGGCGCAGGTCGCGTAGGCCTCGGCCGAGCTCTGCGCATACGGCAGGAGCGCCTCGTTCAGGGTCTGTACGTAGGCCTCGAGGAGCTCCGCGTCGGCGGCGACCTCGCCCGGCACGGGTGCGCCCCGCATGCTCGCCGCCGTGTCCTCGTACATGTAGGCGAAGAGCGCCGCGGCCACTGCGCGCTCGTACGGCGGCGCCTCGGCGAGGAACCCTGCGTCACCCTCCGCCTCGGCGACCGCCTCCCGCCGCGCGCGCATCCACTCGAGGAACGGACCGCCCGCCCACGCCTCGAGCGCCTCCCGCGTCCCCTCGGCCGGCGGGTTCGGTGGGCGCACCTCGACCGCAACCTCGGTGCGCTCCCACAGCCGCTGGAGCGGCGCGCCGAGCTCCTCGCGCGCCACCGCCGGCTGCGGGACCGGGACGGGTGTGGTCGTTCGCATCACGATCGGCTCGGCCGGGGCGGGCGTGACGGCGTCGCCGCCCGCGGTCGCCGCCGTGGCCACGGGCGCGGGCTCGGAGGCGGAGGCGCCGCCGCAAGCGCCGAGCAAGAAGAGCAGACCCAACAGGCGCGTCATGGCGCCCGAGCTTACCCGATCACCGGGAGCTGCGGCGCCGGACCCGGAGCAGCGCGACGGGGAGCAGCGCGAAGAGCGCGGCGGGGACTTCCCCGCGCCCCGTCGGCACCGTGCACCCGCAGCCGCCTTCGGACGAGCCGCCGGAGCCGCCACCACCCCCGCCGCCGGCGTCCGTGCCGCCGCCGCCGCTTCCGGCGTCGCGGCCGGGAGCCGTGCCCGAGTCGCCCGCGGGCGTCCCGCCGTCGGTGGTTGGGACGCCGCCGTCGGTGCCGGGCATGGTGCCCCCGCAGATCGAGCTCGGCCAGTCGCTCTTCGAGATCGTGAACCTGTCGAGCGCCTCACCGCCCCGGCCGGTGTTGCCGGCGACCGTCGCATACGCCTCGGCGCGGATGTCCGGGCCGTCGACGTCGAGGATCAGGTAGTTGTGGAGGCCGCTGAACACCACCGTCCCCTCGCGGTCGTTGTCGAGCACCTCGTCGGGGCAGTTGTTCACGAAGGGCAGGCAGTAGGTGCAGGCCAGGTCTTCGCAGAAGTCGGTCCCGGGGATGCCCGCGGTCGTGAGCGCGCCCGCGCCCCCCGTCACGACGTAGGTCGTGCCGGTGCGCCCGTCCGGGACGGCCTCCATGCTCTCGAAGGCCGAGCCCGCGCCGGCCGGGAACGTCCTGCCGCTCCCGCCGAACTCCTCGTCGAGCCCCACCGTGGGGGCGTAGCGCTCGTAGTCGTGCGAGTGCCCGTTGAGCACGAGGTCCACGTCGTGCTCGTCGAAGATGGGCGTGAAGCTCGCGTTGATGGCGCCGTCGCTCTCCTCGCCCGTGTGGTGGTTGCCGCGCGAGTACACGGCCTTGTGGAAGAACACGATCTTCCAGGGCTGGGTCGTCGCCGCGAGGTCCTCCTCGAGCCACTCGACCATCTGGGACATCTCGGTCGTCCCCGGGCGCGTGAACTGCGTGTTCAGCGAGACGAAGTGGATCGGGCCGATGTCCATCGAGTAGTAGTCCTCGGTGGCCGTGCGCGAGTTGCGCGGGAGCTCGAACAGCCGGTTGAAGATCGCCCCGTCGCCGTTCACGTCGTCCTCGTCGTGGTTGCCCATGGTGACGATGGACGCGACGTTGGCGAAGCCCGGCTCGGAGTCGGAGATGAAGTTCGTCCACTCGTCGGCGCGGTCGCCGTTCTTCACCATGTCGCCCGTGTTCAACATCAGGTCGGGCGCGTCGGCGAGCGCCTCCTCCATGATGTCGGCCCAGAGCGGGTTCGGGCCCATGCCGTCGAGATCGGCGCGGTTGTCTCCGATGACGATGATCCGGAACGGCGCGCACGGATCGTCGGGCAGCGTGCGGAACGAGAAGGGGGCGTCGGCCGGGTGGAGCTCGCCCTCGCGGCCGACCTTGTAGAAGTACTCGGTGTCGGGCTCGAGGCCGTCGATCCGCGCCGTGTAGGCCGTCCCGAGCTCACCCGGCAGGTCGAAGGTGTCGGCGGCGGTCACCGTTCGGTCGAGCGCGGCGGCCGAGGTCCCGATCCGGACCTGGTCGTCGCCGGTGCGGCTGCTGTTCCAGCTGACCGCCACCGAGCGGGCGGCGTCGCCGTAGTGGGTGAGGCGGACGCCGAAGGGCTGTGCGGCCGCCGTCGGCGCGGCGAGCGCCGATCCGGTGGCCGCGAGGGCGAGCACGAGCGCTGCGCGGGCCGACATGGCCCGAGGGTCGCACGCGCGAACGCGTCGGGAAAGGGGGGCGCGGGTCTCCTACTCCCCGATCTCGGGCAGCTCCCCGTTCAGCGCCTGCACCACGAACCTCGTCGCGTCGGCCGCCCCCTGCGCGCTCGCGCTCGACGACACGAAGTGCCCGTCCTCGCCGCCCTCCGGCATGTACTGACGGAGCCCGATCGTCCAGGCGCTGGTGTCCCGCGTGACGTTCCCGGAGAGCGGCGCGGGCGTCGTGGCGAGCCCGTAGTCGCGCAGGACGGGTTCGACCGCGACGAGGCCGGCCGCGAGCGAGTAGGCCTGCATGGTCGGCTCGGGCGAGTAGCTGTCCTCGAGGCCGTAGGTCATGAACACGTGCTGCGCCGGCGCGTCCGCGACGGGCGTCCGGTGCACTCGCCAGGCGTAGCTGACCGGATCGACCGTGTCGAAGTACGCCTGGAAGATCGCCAGCGCCGGGTGGAAGTCTCCGGTCGACAGGTGGCCGTCGCCGGTGGGATCGAGCAGGGCGAAGGGCAAGAGACCGGCGATGTCGACCGGCTCGGTCTTGTTCAGGAGCGACTGCGTGAGGTCGCCGCCGTTCCCGCTCAGCAGGGCCGCCCCGACGCCGGGCTCGTAGGGGAGGGCGAGCGAGGCGTGCGTGGCGCCCTGCGAGTGGGCGAAGACGACGACGCGCGACCCATCGAAGGAGAGCGCCTGGCCGGTGGGCGAGCCGGCCGCGTCGAGCGCGTAGACCGAGGACCAGTGCACGAGCGACAGGAGGTCGGCCGCTCCCTGGTGGATGTTGTCGCGGGCGGCGCGCGGGTTGGCGAAGTTGAAGAACAGCACCGACGGGTCGCGGGTCGACTCGCCGCGCCGGGCCCCGTGCTGGGGGAGATCGATCGCGAGCGTGGCCGCGCCGGCCATGGAGGCGACGTCCCCCGCGAGCCCGCTCCGCACCGGGCCGGTGAAGCTGCCGCCGGTGCCGTGCAGGTACACGAGCAGCGGGAACCCCTCCGCGGGCGGCGCGCTCTTCGGGACGGTGAGCGAGAAGCACACGGGCTCGGTGCGCTGGACGACGGGGAGGCCGTCCCCGTCGAGCGCGATCCCACCGCCGTCGTCGGGCGTCTCGTAGGGCGCCGTCCCCTCCTGGAAGATCGGCAGCGCGATCCGGCCGTGGAGCTCCCAGTGGTCCGCCGAGCCCGTGACGCAGGCGCGCTCCGCGGTCCCGTCGTCGCACGGCGAGGCGACTCCGTCCTCGCAGGCCACGAGACCGGTGACCTCGGCCGGGTCGCCCGCGCGGATGACCTCGCGAAGGCGGGGGACGAGCGCCTCGGGATCCTGCGTCGTGAACACGGCGGCGTTCAGGATGGCGCCCGCGTCCTCGCCCGCGTCGCCGATCCAGGCCCGCAGCGGCGCGTACGCATCCCACGCGTCCGTGAGCGCCGCATCCGAGGGCGGCGAGCTCGCGAGCATCGCGTCGAAGTCGCTCGAGCGGGCGAAGGTGCCGCCCACGTCCGGGTTCGGCGTGATGCCGGTCCCGAGGACGATCGCGTAGGTCGTCCGGGGGCGGAGCGGCCCGCCGTGCGGGGTCCGAACGGCGAGCCAGTTCTCGCAGATGTACTTGGAGATCGGTCCGGCGGTGGTGAGCCAGGCGAGGCTGTGCTCGTTTCCGTAGGTGGGCGAGCCCGGGGTGATGTCGACGATGCGCATCTGACCGCCGACCGAGTCCCAGTCGTAGGGGTGCGAGAAGCGGAAGTAGACCACGGGGTTCACGGAGAAGCCGTCGAGGTCCTCCTCCGAGGCCCGGAGGTAGCGATCGATGATGTCGATCGGCAGCACCGTGCCCGGGCTCGGGTGACCGGACAGGTCGAGCCCGCCGCCCGTTCGACGGATGTCGTTGGGGTAGGGGAGCCGGTAGAAGTCGCCGTCGGCGTCCGTGCCGCGCGGCACCTCGAAGTACGCGCGGGCCTCGCCGGTCTCCTCGACGCAGGTCTCGCCCGGCCAGAACGGGAGCGTGGGCGGGGCGACCGCGCCGCCGTCCACGTCGGGCACCGCGTTCGGGTTCTGGCACTCGGTCGTGCCGGCGCCGGTCGGGGTGCAGGCGAGCCCGGCGAGGCAGTCGCTCGTGGTCGTGCAGGCGTCGCCCAGGTCACCTGCGCCCGCCCCACGGCACCGGCCGCCGAGCCCCTCGATCACGCAGATCAGGCCTCGCTCGCACTCCCCCGTCGAGGCGCAGTCGGCCCCCTCGCCGCCGCCGCCCGCCGGCGTGCAGGTCCGGGTCGGGCCGCAGTACAGGCCCTCCATGCAGTCGCCCGTGAGCTGGCAGACCGATCCCTCGACGCCGGTCCCGCTCGGGCCGCACACGCCGTCGTCCGTGCACACGAGGCCGGCCCGGCAGTGCGAGGGCCTCGTGCACATGTCACCGACCCCGCCGTCCCGGACCCCGCCGCCCCCCTCGTCGTCCCCGGCGTCGAAGAAGTCTTTGCAGGCCTCGCAGCCGGTCCCGAAGGACACCAGCACGACGAGCGCGTGGATGAAGCCCTTGTTCATATCCCAAGCCTCCGCTCCCAGCATACCATTGCAGGCACGCTGGTGGAGCCGGTGATCATCGGGGACAGGACCGAAGGATCCTCTCCGGGGTGGTGCGCTACTCGCCGCGGAGGGTCGTCTCGCTCTCGATGCGGGCGGGAGCGTCGGCGGCCGCGGCGGCGACCGCGTCGGCGGCCGAGTCCGGGAGCGGGATCACGAGCTCCACGTTGTTGTTGCCCGCGGCAGAGCCGTATCCGTCCGACCAGGCCGACAGGTAGTCCATGAGCGCGAGCCGCCGGAACCGCCGCTCCATGCACGAGTCCGCGTCGTGATCGATCATCGTGCCGAAGATCGAGAGCGTCCCGTTGCCGTTGTCGACGAGCTCGACCAGCCGCGTCTGCGTCGGCCAGTCGGCGATCGCGCTCGTCATGATCTCCCAGTACCCCGGGTGCTCCGCGTCGGCGCCCGCCACCGCGCGCACGCGGTTGTCGTGGCTGTGCCCGACGATCCAGGCGATGACGTGCGCGTGCGACGCGACG
>JBDIVX010000198.1:0-12523 GCA_039794305.1 Candidatus Neutrinellum sp. | reverse complement strand
CTACCTCGCTGCCGCCTGGCCGATCCCAGCCCGGACGTCTATGAGCCGGGTGGGCAGATGCCGGACCTGGACCACGACCGCGAGCCCATCGAGCGCGCCGAGGCCGCGGCCCGCGCCGCCCGGCTCATCCTGGCCGACCGCCGGTGCGAGCCCGAGGACGCCCGCGCGCACCTGCTCTCCGCCTGGAAGTGGCTTCGCGTGGCGCTCGGCGATCCCGAGCCGAGCGCGGCCGAGGAGCGGCTCGGCGCGGAGCGGGACTGGGACCGCCGGCAGCTCCGGGGCGAGCTCGCCCTGCTCGACGCCGAGCTGCGGCACGAGAAGCGCGACCTCTTGCAGTGGCTCGTGCGCCTGGCGCGGCCCGCCGCAGCCGTGGGCGGCGTGGTCGTGGCCGTGGTAGCCGTCGTCTTGCTCGTCCGCGCCTGGCCCGAGCCCGAGGAGCACGGCTGGCGAGCCGCCTACTACCCGGCCCTCGCGCTCCAGGGCGAACCGGCGCGAAGACAGGATCTCGAGATCCGGTTCGAGTGGCGCGACGAGGCGCCGATCGAGGGGTTCCCTCGTGACCGCTTCTCGGTGCGCTGGGACACGTGCCTGGTCCTGGACGAGCCGGAGGAGATCGAGCTCCGCCTGGGGACCGACGACGGCGGGCGTCTGTTCGTCGACGGAGAGAAGGTCATCGACAACTGGAGCGACCACTCGTTCCGCTGGGACCAGGGGGTGCGCGCGCTCGACAGCGGCCGCCACCACGTCGTCGTCGAGTACTACGAGAAGACCGGCCCTGCACAGGTCGACGTCCGACTCCTGCGCACCGGCCGCACCCAGGAGCCCGTGCCCCTGGCCTGGCTCCGCGTCCCCCAAAGGCCCGTCGGTGCCGAGGACGTGTGTCGGTAGACACGCAGAAGAGCGGCCGGTAGACAGGCTCGGTTGCGGTCATGCGGTCCGTCGCGACATCTGTCCTCATGCTGCTGGTCGGGTGCGCCGACGCCGACCCGGTGCGCGACGTCGCGGTGAAGCCGGAGGCCCGCGAGCCCTACAACGTCGTGCTGATCGTCATGGACACGGTGCGGGCCGACCACATCGGGGCCTACGGCTACGATCGACCGACGAGCCCCAACGTCGACGCCGTCGCGAGGCACGCGACCCTCTACGAGAACGCGATGTCGACGGCGCCGTGGACGCTGCCGAGCCACGCGTCCATGTTCACCGGGAAGGCTCCGCACGAACACGGCGCGCACACCTTCCACGTCGACGAGCGCGTGAACAACGTGGCTTCGCTCCCCGAGGACGTGCCGGTGATCGCCGAAGCGTTCGCCGAGCTCGGCTACGCCACGGCCGGCTTCGCCGCGAACGACGTCTTCTGCAAGCCGCGATGGGGGCTCGATCGGGGGTTCGAAACGTACGTCTCCCGGCACGGATACGCGCCCGTGCACAACCGAAGGGTGTTCGAGTGGCTCCGGGAGTCGGCGCGCGAGCCCTTCTTCCTGTTCGTGAACTACATCGACGCGCACCGGCCGTACAACGTCTCGCCCCGCCCCGGGGTCGTGCCCGAGCCCATCGACGGCGACGCCTTCTTGATCGACCGGCTCAAGCGAAGCGTGATGGGAACCGACGAGCCGCTGCCCGAGGACTTGGCGGAGCGCGTCATCGCTCAGTACGACACGGCCGTCGCACACATCGACGAGGGCATCGGCGACCTCGTCCGTGAGCTCGATCGGCTCGGTCTGCGGGACGAGACGATCCTGGTGATCACCTCGGACCACGGCGAGTACTTCGGCGAGCACGACATGGTCGAGCACAACATGGACGTGTACCAGCCGGGCGTGCGGGTGCCGCTGATCGTCGATTCTCCGGGCGAGGAGGGAGGTGTCGTCGATACGCCGGTCACGTCGCAGGACATCCCCTGGCTCATCGCGTCGCGCATGACGAACAAGCGAGCCCGCCAGGCGCTGGCGCCGTTCGCCGGTGAGGGCCCGACGGGCCATCCGGTGCTGGTCGAGAACTACTACTCGCGGCTGTGGGACGTGTTCAGCGACGTGTGGGGACATCGTTTCCGGCGCGTGCGCCGCGGCCTGTATGACTGGCCGTACAAGCTCATCCACTCCTCGGACGGTGAGCACGAGCTGTTCGATCTGTCGAAGGACCCGGACGAGCGGGTCGACCTGTCGGAGCGTCAGCCCGATCGTGTTCGGGAGATGGTGCGGCAGGTCGAAGCGGAGACCGGCCGGAACGCAGACCGCGCGGGCGCGCCCGAGACGAGCCTCACAGAAGCCGAGATCGAGCGGATGCGGGCCCTCGGGTACGTTGAGTGACGTGCCGTGGGCGTGAACTTGTAGTAGGCAGGGAGGCCTCGCGGCGGCGCGGCCGTCGGCCGCGGTGACGCGGGTGGCGGGCGGCGTTCGTCGCCTGGAGACGGACACGACGGCATGGACCGAGATGGGCCGAGGGGGCGTCCCGGGTGGGTGGACGGATGGTGCGAGCGCTCGTCGCGGCAGTCCGGCCCGCTGCTCGTCACCGTCGTCGGGACGGTCCTCGTCGCCGTCCTGCTCCTCTTCCCGCACACCCTGGCGGCCACCGGCGCGTGGGTGCTGCTGGCCGCGCTCGGCGGCGTCGCGGTGGCGAGGGTGCGGAAGCCCGTCTCGCGGGTGCTCGCGCCACGCTCGGTGCGCCTCCGAGCGGCGCTGGCGGTCGGGACCGTGGTCGTCGCGGCGGCGGCCGTCTTCTGGCCCTTCCGCGACCAGATGGTGTTCGGGCTCGGCGACTGGGCGATCCATCGACTCCTCGTGCAGCGGCTCGTCGAGTCGCTCGACCGGGGCGACGGAATCCCGACCTGGCTGCACGAGTTCTCGACCGGTGAGCCGCCGTACGAGCTCTACCCGGTGCTCCTGCACCTGGGCTCGGCCGAGCTGATCCGGCTCTTCGATCTCAGGGACGAGCTGCCCTCCGTGGTCGGCTGGAGCGGGATCGTGCTGCACGTGCTCGTGTCGGTCGGCGCCACACGGCTCGCGGCGCGCGTGGCGCCTTGGCCCCTCGCCGCCCTGGCCGGCCTGGTCGTGCTCCTCGACGTGGGCGACCTCTTCGCGGGCGGCGCCGTCGCGACGCTCCGATACGCGCTCCTCGATCAGACGCTCGCGCTCGCCTGCGGCCTGTTCGGCGCGGTGGCCGTGCTCGACCAGCTCCAGCGGCCCGGGTGGCCGCGGCTCGTCCGGATCTGGACCTGGTTCGCGCTCGCCGCGCTGGCGCACCCCACGGGTGTGTTGCTCGCGGCTGCAATCGCGGCCGGCTTGCTCGTCACCGCCGCGACCGCGCGCGACGTCCGGGCCGACCGGCTGCTCTACGCCGTACTGCTCGTCGGCATCGGTGTGATGCTGACCGCGTGGGTCTGGGCACCCTACGCCGAGCGCATCCTCACGTGGGGCGCGTCGTACCCGAATCCGGGGGTCGACCCCGCCAGCGCGCTCGACGAGCTCGTGCGAGAGGCGCGCCTGCCGCGCTCGTCCTTCCCGGCGCTGGCGGGCGCCGCGTTCGTCGGTCTCGCGGCGGCGATCGCCTCCCGTCGAGCTGCGCCCACGCTGATCGCCGCCACGGCGGCGCTGCTCCTGCTCGGCTACACGGACCTGCCCTTCATGGTCGGCGGGCTCGCACCTTCGCCGGTTACGGCGCGGTTCGCGTCCTTCCGCATGGTGGCGCTCGCCAAGCCGCTGCTGTTCGTCGGGATCGCGTACGTGGTCTACGCAGTCGCCGCGGGGCTCCGGGGACGGCTCGCCGCTCTTCGTGGTCCCCCGCGAGGAGTGGCGGCTCCGGCCCTCGCGGGCGTCGTCGTCCTCCTCGCGCTGCGCGCCGTCACCCCGTTCGTCACGGACGTCGTCTGGCCGGTTCGCGATCTGCTCGACGACGAGGTGCCCGATGACGAGGGATTCGAGGAGCTGGTCGCGTGGGCAACCGAGCGCACACGCCAGAGCAGTCCGGACGAATTCCAACGCGTCCTCTTCCTCGGGAACGAGCACTTCGTCCACGACGTCACGCGCCGCTCGGGGCTCCCCGTCTTCTACGACACCGGGATTCCTCTGGCCTACCTGCGCGAGAGAATGACCGATCGGAGCCCGCGGAGCCTGAAGCGCTTCGGCGTCCGCTGGATCCTCCGCCGGGGGGCCGTGCCGGCCATGGCCAACCTGGAGGCCGAGCTCGGGAGCTACCGGGTCGCCGAGGTCCCGGACTGGGACGGGCGGTTCGCGCGCGTGGACCGCGGAGCGGGCGAGGCGGTGGTGACGGAGCTCGAGGACGAGCGCGTGGTCGTGGAGCTGCGCGGCACGGACGAGCCCGCGCTGGTGTCGCTCGCGATCGGCTACTACCCGCGGTGGCGCGTGCGGCACGACGGGCGCGAGCTCGCCACCTACGGGCTCGCCACCTCGGACGACGGCGGCCATGTCCTGTCCTCCTGGCTGCCGCCCGGGCGGTCGGTGTTCACGGCCGATGCGCCGATGTCCTCCGATGCGCGGGGACGGTTGCCGTCGGCGTTGGCCCTGCTCGTCGCCATCGGCCTCGTCGTCGCCACCGTCGTTCCACGGGCACGGGACCGTGCGGACGCGCTGATCGCGAGGGTGCGCAACGGGCTCGACGGCCGCCGGCGCGGGCTCTGGAGAGGCGGGCTCGTCGCGGCGGCGGTCGCCTTGCTGTTCCTCGGCGCGACGGGTGACCGCGAGGTGGGCGCCGTCACCCTGATGCGCGGCTTCGGCGCCGACGCCGAAGTGGAGGCCCGGCTCGAGGAGGGGCGTGAAATCTCGGAGTGGGAGCGCTGCGATCCCCGGCCGCTCGCGGGGTTCGTCGACTGCGGCGAGGCCGGCTGGGTGGTCGGCACGATGAGCGGCATCGTCAAGCCGGACCCCTTCTCGTGGCCGCTCGCGGTGCCGTCGGTCGTCGTCAAGCCGCGCAAACCCTCGCGCTGGCGCGTCGCGCTCTCGAGGGTGCTGTCGGGCGAGCACGAGGCGGCGTCCTTCGGCGATCGGGCCACCGTCACGCTGCGCGTGGACGGTGGCGAGCCGCTCCGGCTCGGCCGCGCCCCGAAGACGGTGGACCTCGGGCCCGAGGCGCGCGAGCACCGGCTGCTGCTCGAATTCGACCTGGACAAGGCGAAGCAGGCGGGCGCTCAGCTCGTCCGGCCCGACCGGATCGACCCGCCGCCGCCGGTCCCCGCGCCTCCCGCGCAGGCCTCGCCGGAGGTGCGCGGCGTCGTCAGTCGGTGAGGTCGTCCTCCGCGCCGGCGTCGCGGTGGAGCGCGCGGACCTCCTCGCGGAGCTCGTCGAGGAGCGGGTGGGACCAGCCCCGGCCGAGCGCGGCGGCGACCTCGCGGTAGTACCAGAGGGTCTGCTCGCGGGTGGCGGAGAAGCGGTCCCAGATCTCCTCGCCCACGACGCCGAGGTCGCGGCGGATCGAGCGGGCGTTGTGGAGCTTGTCGGCGCTGCTCACGAGCTTGACGTGGTGCGGCTCGTCCTCGAGCTGCGCGATGTAGCGGCGCTTGCGCTCTTCCCAGGGGGGCTTCGGGTGCGTCGTGGCGTCGCTCAGGGCGAGGACGATGTCAGCGACACGGTCCCCGAAGTCGCGCCGGAGCGCGTCCTCGGAGGCGTCCCGGATGTCCTCCAGGTAGTCGTGGAGCACCGCCGCGATGAGCTGGTCCTCGTCGCCGCCGTGCTCGCCGACCGTGACCATCACCTGCAGCAGGTGCGTCAGGTACGGGACGTCGGTGCCCTTGCGGACCTTCGTGCGGAAGGCGTCCGCCGCGAGGGCGAGCGCGCGGTCGAGCCGCTCGGTGTACCGGGGTGTCGTCACGCTCCCGTCCGTGTAGTCTCCGGAGCGTCGCATGTCCACCTCGCGCGGCCGCGCGGGAGGAGCACCAGGATGGCTTTCGAAGGATCGACGGCGGTGGTCACGGGCGGGGCGGGCGGCCTCGGGCGCGCGTTCTGCGAGGAGCTCGGCCGGCGGCGGGCGCGGGTGCTGGTCGCCGACATCGACCGGGAGGGCGCGGAGGAGACCGCGCGCCGCGTGCGCACGCTCGGCGGCGAGGCCTGGGTAGAGAGATGCGACGTGCGCGCCCCGGCGGAGGTCGAGGCGCTGGCCCGGCGGGCGGACGAGCTGTTCGGCCGGACCGATCTCCTCGTCAACAACGCGGGCGTGGCCGTCGGCGGTCCGGTCGGCGAGGTGACCCTGGAGGACTGGAGGTGGCAGATCGACATCAACCTCTGGGGCGTGATCTACGGCTGCCACTTCTGGGTCCCGCGGATGAAGGAGCAGAAGCGCGGGCACATCCTGAACGTGGCCTCGGCGGCCGGCCTGCTCTGCCCACCGCAGCTCGGCCCCTACAACATCGCGAAGGCGGGGGTGGTGGCCCTGAGCGAGACGCTGCACGCCGAGGTCGGCAAGGAGGGCATCCGCGTGACCGCCCTGTGCCCGACCTTCTTCCTCACGGGCATCGCGGACGCGGCTCGGGGCGCGAACGGTGACGCGGCCCTCGCCGCGGCCAAGCGGATCATGGAGCGGAGCAAGGTGCAGGCGCCCGACGTGGCGCGCGCGGCCCTCGCCTCGGTGGCCCGCGGCGAGCTCTACTGCTTGCCGATGCGCGTCGGGCGCATGTCCTGGCGCCTGAAGCGCGCCCTCCCGGGCGGCTTCTACAAGCTCCTGTCCCGGTTCGGCGACGAGCGCGGCATCCACCGCCTCCTCCGCTCTCCCCAGTGAAGATGGGAATACCGCTTGGCCGGCCGCTCGTTTAGAGTCGGGACCGGAGGCGGATGGAGCCCGTTTCGATCTTCCTTCTGACGATCGCGGCGATCTTCCTGATCGGGATCGCCGGGGAGATCGTCTTCGACAAGACCGGCGTGCCGGACGTGGTCTGGCTGATCGTCGTCGGCATCGTGCTCGGCCCGCTCTCGGGCGTGGTCTCGCGCGAGCAGCTCATGACGGTCGCGCCCTTCTTCGGCGCGCTCACGCTCGTCATCGTGCTCTTCGACGGCGGGAGCGAGCTGCGGCTCGGGGAGCTGTCGGCGGCGGCGCCGCGTGGATCCCTGCTCGCCGTCCTGGGCTTCGTCGCGTCCATCGCGGTGATCACGCCCGTGTCCATGTTCGCCAAGGCCGTCGGGATCCTCCCCGAGAGCTGGTCCTGGCTGCACGGCGTGATGCTCGGGACGATCCTCGGCGGCTCGAGCTCGGTGGTGATCATGCCGGCGCTGCGCAAGGCGGGGCTCGCGCCACGGCTCGCGAACATCATCAACCTCGAGTCGGCGCTCACCGACGTCCTGTGCGTCGTGGCGACGGCGGCCTGCATCGACATCGCGGCGAGCGGCTCGGCCGACGCCGGCGGGGCGGCGCTCGCGCTCGGCAAGTCCTTCGGCATCGGGCTCGGGGTGGGGGGCGTGGCCGGGCTCCTGTCGATCCTCGCGCTCCGGCGCCTCAAGCGCAGCCAGTACGCCTATCCGCTGATGCTCGGGACGCTCCTGATGCTCTACGTCGTCATCGACGAGCTCGGCGGGAGCGCGGCGCTCGGCATCCTCGCCGTCGCCGTGATGGTCGGCAACGCGCCCGCGCTCTCGAAGGTGGTCGGCCTCGCGAAGACGGCGAGCCTCGGGCGAGGCGTCCAGAACGTCCACGACGAGATCACGTTCATCGTGAAGAGCTTCTTCTTCACGTTCATCGGCGCCATGCTCGGGCCGCCCTGGGGCCTGCTCGTCTTCGGCGTGTTCCTGGGGGTCCTGCTCCTCGCCGGTCGTGTCCCCGCGGTGTGGGCCAGCACGCTGCGCGGGCCCTTCTCCACGCCCGCGCGCGGTCTGATGGCGTCCGCCATGCCGCGCGGGATGGCGGCCGGCGTCCTCGCCATGCTCCCGGCCCAGAGCGGCGTCGCCGGCACCCGCGAGCTGCCGGTCATCGTGTTCGCGACGGTGTTCACGTCCATCCTGATCTTCGCCGCGGGCTTCCCGCTCTTGAAGCGCCGGCTCGCCAGGACCGATCCCGAGTCGCTCGTCGCCCCGGCGCCGGTGAGCCGCCCCGCCGACGCGTCGATGAGCGCCGACGCGTCCTTCACCGGCCTGGGCCTGTCGCCGGGCGCCCTGGCGGACTCGACGGTCGTGGACCCGGGCGTCGTAATCCCGGCCGACGCGACGTCCGCCGATCAGGCCATCCCGCTCACCCGCAAGACCGACTGACGTCTCAGCAGCCGTCGTAGACGTACGAGCCCGACCCGGGGCCGACGAGCTCGAGGTCACGGAGCACGATCGACAGGTCCGGGAAGTCGCGGCAGCCCGCGTCGAAGTCGCCGCGGCGGTACTCGATCACGTACACCTGGTCCCCGTAGACGTCGACGTAGTCCGCACACTCGTCCCAGCGGTTGCACTCCTCCGCGACGGCGAAGTCGGTGCCCATGTCGGCCTGGCGCGCGAGGACTTCCGTCGAGTTCTTCTGGGCGATGGGGAGCCCGCGGGCGTGGGCCCGATCTGCGAGCAGCCGCATGAAGGCGACCGCATGGTCCTGCGTCACCCGGCCGCCGGAGCGCGAGTAGGTGTCGAGGTTGTCGATCTCGATGGCGTCGAAACCGTCGTCGGCGCAGCCGTCGATCCAGCCGCCCACGATGTCGGCGAGCGCAGCGCGCTTCGCCGGCTCCGTGACGTCCAGGATGATCTCGTCCCAGTCCGGGTCGATGACGACGTCGCCGCCCGAGTCGCGGAGCAGGAGGTCGGGGTGCTCGTCGAGCCAGAAGTCCCGCTCGTCCGGCTGCGTCTGGAAACCGTTCACGTAGCAGAGGTTGTAGAGCCCCGGCGCGGGCGCGGCGTTCCGGTCCCGCGAGACGACGACGACCCCGTCGGGGGGCGCGTAGGCCTCGCCGAGCTGGTAGTCGAAGGCGCCGTTGGCCGGTGGGAGCGTGAGCGTGCCGGGGCCCGCGTCGGCGGTGCCGCCGGCGTCGTCGCCGACCGAGCCGCCGCCGTCGGTGCCCGCGTCCGGGCCGGGCATCGTGCCGGCGTCCGGTGAGCCGGTCCCGCCGTCGGCTCCCGATCCCGCATCCGTCGTGGAAGCGTCCTCGCCGCAGCCGGCTGCCACGAGCAGCAGGGTCAGCCAGGTGCACGTCCGACGGGCCACGCGGTCATCCTACCGCGCGGACGCCGGACCACACCACGGTGCCGTGGGCTACTCGCCGCCGAAGGCGCCGCCCGGCGCAGGCCGGCGAGGCGGCGGGGGAGCCGGCGGCGCGGGCACGGCCGGCGCCTGCGCGCCGTACCGATCCTTGATCAGCGCCGGGACATCGATGCCGGTGGCTGCCTTGATCTGCTCCGACGCGTTCACGATCCGCGCGGCCAGCGGCTCCTCCGAGAGCTGACCGTTTGCGCCGTTCCGCCCGATGACCGTGAGCCGGTCGACGCGGAGCTGCCCGATGGTCCCGCTGATCCGCTCGAGGAGCGGGACGAGCTTCTGCATGAGCAGGACGTCGCGGCCCGACGTGCCCGAGTCACGGTACGTGCGGCTCAGGTTCGTGAGGACCTGCGCCGTCGCCTTGCCCTGCTCGACGATGGTCGCCGCGTCGGCCTTCGCCTTGGCCCACGACTCTTGCAGCTTCGCCTCGGCGGGCTTGAGCACGTCGGCCGTGAGCTTGAGGCGGACCTGCTCGATCCGCGCCTGCTGCGTCTCGGCCTCCGCTTTGGCCTGGGCGATCGCCGCCTGCACCTGCGCGCGCTCCTCGGCGATCATCGCCTCCCGCTTGGTGCTCGCGTCGGCGATGCGCCGCTGGTTCTCGCTCTGGACGGTGGTGATGCGCTCGCGGATCTTGTCGAGCTCACCCTCCATCCACTGGTTCCACCGGACGCCCGCCGCCTCGGCGTGGGCCTGCGCCTCGGCGACGAGGGCGTTCCGCCGGACGCTGGCGTTGCGCATCCGGCCGATGGCGTCGAGGTAGCCGACGTCGTCGGTGACGTTCTGGATCTTGAGGGTGTCGAGGACGAGCCCGATGCGGCTGAGGTCGTGCTCCGCCTCCTCGGCGAGCTTGCCGGCGAAGGCCTCCTTGTCCTGGTTCACCTGCTCGGGCGTGAGCGTCGCGAGGACGCCGCGGAGGTTCCCCTCCAGCGTCTCGCGAGCGATCTTGCGGATCTCGTCCCGGCTCTTGCCGAGGAAGCGCTCGAGCACGTTGTGGATGAGGGGCTCCTCGCCGGGCACCTTGATGTTGGCGACGCCCTGGACGGCGAGCGGGATGCCGCCCTTCGAGTACGCGCCGCGGACCGAGACCTCGATGATCATGTTGGTGAGGTCCATCCGGTCCACCGTCTCGATGAGGGGGACGCGCAGCGTGCGGCCGCCCTTCACGATGCGGTAGCCGACGACCTTCCCGTCGGGTGTGCGGCGGGCGCGGCCGCTGAAGATGAGGACCTCGTTCGGCTGGCAGAGGTACAGGACGTTCTTGACGACCAGCACCAGCGCGACCAGCGCGATGAGGAAGATGAAGAAGAGCGCGAGGAGTGCCATCACCGCACCTCCCCGGCGCTCGCGCCGTCGACGCCGTCGCCTCGGAGGATCGCCGGCACGTCGACGCCGGTGGACTCGCTCAGCGCGCGCATGACCGCGGCGACCATCTGCGGGTAAGTCGCGGCGTAGCTCGAGAGGCCCGTCCCGTCACCCTGGTCGAGCACGTTCACCTCGCGCACGCGCACGTCGTCGAGGTGCTTGACCACGGTCTCGACGATCTCCTCGAGGTGCTGGATGACGTAGATCTCGCGTGCCTTCGGGCCCATCTCCTTCCAGGCCTCGCCCATGAGCCGCATGACCTCGACCACCGCCGCGCCGTTCTCCGCCGTCGGCGCCGCGTCGCCCTTCGCGAGGAGCGCCTTGGCCTGGCGGTCGATGTCGGCCGGGATGACCACGTCGGCCATGAGGCGCCGGTTCTCGAGCTCCGAACGGATGGACTGGAGCTCCTGCTCGGCCTCGGCCCGCGCCCGCTTGGCCGCCTGCTCGGCCTCGCGCTCGACCGCCTGCGCCTCGCCGTCGAGGTCGGCCTCGATCCGGCGCAGATCGTTCTGCTTCTGGAGGATCGCCTTCTCGGCGTCGGCCTTGGCGACGTCCGCGATGCGCTGCGCCTCGGCCTGGGCGCGCGTGATCTCGCGCTGGGCCTGGTTCTCCGCGTTCTCGGCGTCGCGCTTGGCGGCGGCGATCTGCGGGCGGCCCAGGCTGTCGAGGTAGCCGGTGTCGTCGGCGACGTGCTGGATCTTCAGCGTGTCGAGCTGCAGGCCGAGCTTGTGCATGTCGTCCTCGGCCGACTCGATGAGGCTCTCGGCGAACTTGAGCCGGTCCTCGTTCACCTCCTCGGGCGTGAGCTGCGCGAGCACCTCGCGGAGGGCGCCCTCGAGCGTCTGCTGCGCGACGAGCTGGATCTCCTGCGGCGACCGCTCGAGGAAGCGCTCGATGGCGTTCGGCAGGTGCTTGGCGCTCGCGGCGATCTTCACGTTCGCGACGGCGTGGATCTGCAGCGGGATGTTCCCCTTCGAGTAGGCGTTCTGCACGCGGATGTCGATGGGGATGAGCGTCATGTCCATCATGTCCACGCGCTCGAGGATGGGGATCCGGAACGCCCGGCGGCCCGACTGGACGATCTGGTAGCCGAGGGTCGTGCCGTCCTCGGTCGTGTAGCGCTTGCCGCTGAAGATCAGCGCCTCGTTCGGACGGGCGATGTAGAGGAGCTTGCGCGCGATGCCGATGAGGACCAACAGACCGAACGCCACCGCCAGGGCGACGAGCACGACCATCCACATCGGGTCGAGGTTCTCGATGAAGCGCTCGAGCGGGCTACCGTACTGGACCTGTTCCACGTAGGGGTCCTGGTACCCCTGGGCCGGATACTGCGTGTAGGGCTGCATGCGTGTCTCATCCCCCCGGTGCGGTCGGAGACGGCAGCCTACCGGAAAACGCCGCCGTCGGTCAGGTGACGGGGTATAGCACTGCCCGTGGACCCGTCGCTGCTCGCTCCCGTGCCCCCCGCGACGCTGGCCGTCGCGATGGCGGTGACCGCGGTCTCGGCCGCCCTGCAGGGGACGATCGGGTTCGGGTTCGCCGTCCTGTCGGTGCCGGTCCTCTCGCTCGTCGACCCGCGGCTCGCCCCGGTCCCGCAGCTCCTCGTCACCCTGCCCCTGACCCTCTCGATGGCCTGGCGGGAGAGGCACGCGGTCGATCTGCGGGGCGTGGGCTGGGTGCTCGCGGGGCGCGTGCCCGGCGCGCTCATCGGCGTCGCGCTCCTCCGCGCCGCCGACAAGAGGTCTCTCGACGTCCTGCTCGCCGCCGTGGTGCTCCTCGCGATCACCATGCTCGTCTCGGGGGCGGAGATCCGCAGGCGTCCGGCGACCGAATTCGGGGCCGGCGTCGTGGCCGGGACCATGGGGCTCGTCTCCTCGATCGGGGGGCCGCCCCTCGCGCTGCTCTACAGGAACGAGAAGGGCGCCACGATCCGGGCGAGCCTGGCGGCCATCTTCGCCGTCGGCATCGTCCTCACGGTCACGACCCGAGTCGTCGCCCG
>JBDIVX010000197.1:0-12671 GCA_039794305.1 Candidatus Neutrinellum sp. | reverse complement strand
GCAGATCTACCGAGCCTTCACCATCCTCCGAAACGAGCCCTACTCCTACTGACGGCGCCAGTTGCATTGGGGACAGGTCCCAATGCAACTCGCACCGCCCCTCGACCCCCGATCCGCCCGCCGCGCGCAACTGCGGCCTCGTGAGACCGATACCTCGGCATGTGGCGGAGGCTCCCCCAGGCGCTGCTCGAGCTGATCGCGCCGGCCCGGTGCGCGGCGTGTGACCTCACGCTCGAGGGGGACGAGGAGGGGTTCTGCGGCGGGTGCGGGATCCTGCTCGACGACGCGGGGGAGGGCTGGCGGCCGCCGGCGCGGGCGGCGAGCCTCTACGTCTACGGTGGACCGCTGGCCGACGCGGTCCGCCGGATGAAGTACGGGCGCCGCACCGATCTCCTGGGCACGCTCGGGGGCCTGTTGGCGGCGGGCACGGCGGCGTACGCGGGGCGGGTCGACGTCGTCGTGCCGGTGCCGCTCCACCCGAAGCGGCTCCGCGAGCGGGGGTTCGACCAGGCGGCGCTCCTCGCCAAGCCGGTCGCCCGCGCCCTGTCGCTCCCGCTCGACCTCGCGAGGCTCCGGCGTACGCGCCACACGCCCGCGCAGGCCGGGCTCGACGCCGCCGCGAGGGCGGACAACGTCCGCGGCGCCTTCGTGGCCCGCACCGACCCGCGCCGACCCCGCGTCCTGCTCGTCGACGACGTCCGCACGACCGGCGCGACCTTCGTCGCGTGCACCGAGGCGCTCCGGGCGGCCGGCGCGAGCGACGTCTACACCCTGTCGCTCACCCGCGCGGACGGCTAATTATGCCGGCATGCGCACGACCGCCGCGCTGATCGTGGGATGCGTCGCTGCCGGATGCGGGAGCGCGGCCCCGCCCGTCGACCCGGCCGTGGCGTTCCTGCGGGTCGGCGTCGATCCGCACGAAGAGGCGCGCGCGGTCGAAGCGAGCCTCGCAGAGGGAGGCTTCCGCGTGCGTACGCGCAGCGAGGGCGCGACCTTCGTCGCGCTCGGCCTCGAGCACGAGGCGCGCGGAGAGACGGCCGTGCGCGTCCTGACGCGGCGCGGGATCGGGCTGGCGATCGACGTGCCCGGCGAGCAGAGCGCGCAGCCGGTGGGCGTGGTCATGTCGGGGAGCGACGGCGCGGACCTCGACGGGGACGGCCTCGAGGAGGTGGTGCTGTTCCGGCTCGACCCGGTCCGGGAGCGCCGGTGTCTCGCGGTCGTGCGGGTCAGCGACGAGGGGTTCGTCGTGCCCGTGCCGGCTCGGCTCGAGGGGCTCGGAGAGCAGCCGTGCATCGAGGACCTCCGGGACGTCGGCGGCGACGGGCGCCCGGAGGCGCTGGTCGGCTGGCGCCTCGACGAGCTCGCGCGCGGGGTCGTCCCACGCGTCATGGTCCCGTTCGCGTGGGGCGGACGCGGCTTCTCGCCGGAGGGCCGCGCCTTCGCCGCGCACTGGTCGAGCGAACGGCGGTCCCGCGAGGACGCGCTGCGCGAGGCGCGCTCCGCCCGCGACGTCGAGGCGGCCTACGTGCTGGCGGTGGAGCTCGCGGCCATCGAGCGGGCCCGGGGCGCGCCGGTCCGCGCGCAGGTCCTCGCCTTCGACGACGCGCTGCGCGGGCTGGTGCTCACCGAAGCGCAGGCGCGGGCGCTCGCCGAGGCCCGCGAGCGCATCGCCTCGGTGCCCTAGCTGTGCTACAGCGGCCGGTCCGGTCATGGGGAAGAAGGGCAAGAAGGGCACCGCGCCGGGCGAGATGCTCGTCGCGAGCCAGCCGAAGGCGACGCAGCGCTATGACATCGAGGAGCGCATCGAGGCTGGCATGGTCCTCACGGGCTCGGAGGTGAAGAGCCTGCGCGCGCGCAAGGCGGACCTCGAGGGGTCGTACGCGAGCATCGACGGCGGCGAGCTGTGGCTCCACAAGATGCACATCGCGCCCTACGAGCAGGCCACCGCCTTCGGCCACGAGCCCAAGCGCAGCCGCAAGCTCCTCGTCCGCGCCAGCGAGATCGAGCGCCTGCGCGGCCGCACGACGCAGCGCGGGTACACGCTCGTCCCGCTGCGCGTGTACTTCAAGAACGGCTGGGCGAAGGTCGAGATCGGCCTGGGCAAGGGCAAGCGCACCGTCGACCGGCGCGAGGACCTGAAGAAGAAGGCGGACCTCCGCGAGGCGCGGGCGGCCATGGGACGGGGGCGGAGCAAGTGATCGCGGCGCGCTTCGAGAGCGGTGACGACGCGGACGTCCTCGCCATCGAAGGGGAGATCCTCACGTTGATCTCGCCGCGCGCTTTCGCGCCGGGCGCGCCGCTGCGCTTCACCTGCACGGACCTGACGCTGGCGGGCAAGAGCCTCGGCTCGAAGCGGCGGGACGACGGGCGGTTCGACGTGCGGCTGCGCCTCGTGAACCTCCGGCGAACCGACAGGGAGCGGCTGGGCGAGCTGCTCCCGGAGCCGTGATAGGGTAGGGCGGTGCGGCTCGGAGGGATCCCGGTGGTGCTCGCGCTCGCGGTCGCCGGCTGCGACGGGGCTGCGATCGGCGGCGGCGGGAGGGACGGCGGCGCGATCGACGCGGCGGCCGCACCGGACGGCACCGTGGTCCCCACCGACGGTGGGACGGGCGGGGACGCGGGATCGACGGGCGACGCCGGCCCGGGCGTGGACGCGGGGCCGGGCCCCGATGCGGGCTCGACGATGGGGCCGCCCGACAACCGCTTCGGCATCGGCTTGGTCAGCCCCGGCAACACGACCCAGCTCGATCTGACGGCGGACCTCACGGGGCCCGGCGGTCACATCAAGATGATCTTCGTCGGGCTCCGGCCGGCGATGGACGGCCCGACGGCCGAGTGGGTCGACGTGGTGCGCCAGGCGTACGCGCGCGACCTCGTGCCGGTGGTCCGCTTCGGTCCCGACTGGGGCGACCGGCGGGTGCGCAACCAGTCGGACGACGGCAGCGACGGCCTCGCCTACACGGCGCTCGCCGCGAGCTACGCGAACGTGGTCCGCGGCCTGCCGCTCCGCGAGGGGTGGCCGTTCTACGTCGAGGTGCACAACGAGCCGAACCTCTGCTACGAGTGGCAGTGCGACCGCGGGCGCTTCGAGTCCGACCGCATCACGAGCGAGCGCATCGCGCAGGAGTACGCGTCGATGCTCCGAGACGTGGCCGACGCGCTAGCCGCCCTCGGCGATCCGCGGGTCCGTGTGGTCAACGCCGGGCTCGCGCCCGGCGGCGTCCGGTGGTGCGAGTGCAACGGGACCTCGGACGGCGCCTACGAGGGCGGGAACACCTCGCGAGAGTTCCTCGCGCAGATGGCGGCCGCCGTCCCCGGCGTCTTCGACCGCATCGACGCCTTCGCGTCGCACTCGTACCCGGCCGAGGGTGAGGGGTGGGGCTTCTTCGTGCCCTACGAAAGCGCCGGCCCCGGGCTCCGCTACTTCGAGACCGAGCTCGGGACCATCGGGCGTGAGGAGCTGCCCGTGCTGATGACCGAGACGGGCTGGCCGACGACGCACGGCGGTACCACCTACGCGACGCGTGAGCAGCAGGCGACGTGGATGCGCCAGGCCTACGAGGGCGTCTGGCTGACGCACCCTCGCATCCGCGCGGTCATGCCCTTCATCCTCCAGGACGCCGGATCCTGGGACGCGTTCGCGTGGGTGGCCGGCGACGGCACGCCGTATCCGGTCTACGGCGAGATCCGCGCCCTGCGCTGCGGCACCATCACGGGCCGGTGCCCCTGACGGTCGACACGCCGGTCCCTCACTCGGCGATGAGGCAGCCGGGGTTGAGCACGCCGGCCGGATCGAGCGCCCGCTTCGCCGCGCGGAGCGCTTCTCCGAAGAGCGCCGGCCGCTCGACCTCGTACCACGGGCGGTGCACGCGGCCGACCGCGTGGTGGTGTGTGATCGTCGCGCCGTGGTCCATCAGCGTGTCCGAAGCCGCCCTCTTGATCGCGGCCCACTGCTCGAGCTCGGCGCCGGGCCGCGCTGGCGCGAGGAACGTGTAGTACGGCGCCGGCCCGTCCGGGTACACGTGCGTGAACCGGCAGGTGAGGACACCGCGCCCGCACGCCTGCTTCATCGCGTCTCGGACGTTGCGCACGACCGCCGCGTGCAGGGCGTCGAAGCGGTCCCACGTGACCGCCGTCTCGAAGGTGTCCGCGATGACGCCCAGGGTGACCATCGTGTTCTGCAGGTACGGCGCCTCGATGAACGCCTGCTTCCACGTCCCGGCGGCGCCGCCCTCGCCCGAGCGCTCGCCCTCGCTCCGGTAGACGGGTCCCTCGGGGCAGACGCCCGCGTGATCCGCGCACAGCTCGAGCGCCCGTCCCATCCACGGCTCGAGCGGGTGGTCGGCGGACTCGAACCCGAGGACGAGCACGCTGCTCCCGTCGTTCGCGACGAAGTTGAGGGCCGCCTCGCGCGCGTCGAGAAGGCGGCAGTTGCTCGGGAAGAGCCCCGACTGGCTGATCGCGCGGACGGCCGCGACCGCGTCGCCAAGACGTGCGAACCGCAGGCTCGCCGTCGCACGGAACGCGGGCCGCGGCCTCACGCGCATCCACGCTTCGGTGATCACCCCGAGCGTGCCCTCCGATCCGATCACGAGCCGGTCCGGGCTCGGCCCCGCGCCGGAGCCCGGAAGCCTCCGCGTCTCCATGACGCCGCGCGGCGTGACGGTCCGCGTGGCCTGCACGAGGTCATCGATGTGCGTGTAGACGGTGGCGAAGTGACCACCGGCCCGCGTGGCGATCCAGCCCCCGAGCGTCGAGTGCTCGAAGGACTGCGGGAAGTGCCGGAGCGTGAGCCCGTGCTCGCCGAGCTGCCGCTCGAGGTCGGGCCCGAGCGCGCCCGCCTCGATGCGGGCCGAGAGCGACGAGCGCTCCACCTCGAGCACGCGCCCGAGCCCCTGGAGGTCGAGACTCAGCGCGCCCCGGTAGTCGCCCCGAAAGTCCGCCTCGACCCCGCCGACCACGCTCGTCCCGCCGCCCCAGGGCACGACGGCGACGCGCGCACCGGACGCCCAGTCGAGGACCCGGACGACGTCCTGTTCGGTGCGAGCCGTGGCGACGAGGTCCGGCGCGCGCCCGAAGTCCCCGCGGAACCCGCGCAGGATGTCACGGTAGGAGCGCCCGTACGTGTGCCGGACACGGGCTCGTCGGTCGCCGGTGACGACGTCGCCGAGCGCTTCGGGGGGAGCGAGCCGCGCGTCGGGGATCGAGACGTCCTCGATGCGCGGCGGCTCGTCGAGCGCCGGCGCCTCGAACCCGAGCATGCCGCGTAGCTGCTCCCCGAACCCCTTTCGCCACTCGCGGTCGGGGAGCTTGTCGGCCCAGCCCCAGCCCCAGAAGCTGCGTTCTCGCATGAACGGCAACGTATCACCCGCGCGGGCGACGCGTACCGTCCCCGGCTCGAGGCTTCAGGGCGCGGACAGCGACGACGGGCTCACCGAGCCGAGCTCGCTGAACCCGAGCGAGTAGCGCGCGTTCTGTCCGTGGGAGTAGCTCCCGACCCAGATGCGGTAGGTGCCCTGGGCGAGCTGGGTCTGGATCATCGGGTCGCGCCCCTCGGCGTCGTCGTTGCACCAGACGCGCCCGGCCTGGTCCATCACGACGAGCGTCGTGTCCGCGCTCGAGCGGGCCATGATGCGAATCGGGGCGAAGCCGGTCCTCGCCTGCAGGACGTGATCGGGCGTGCTCGAGATCCACCCGCGGCACGTCGAGCCGACCTGGCTCGCGTCCACCTGGCCGCCCGACACGCCGCTCACCACGTGCGGATCCGGGACGAAGCCCGCGGACAGCTCGACGGTCCCGAAGTTCGAATCGATCTCGACCTCCCCGCGTGGATGGGGGAGCGACGACGGCCTCATCGACTGGAGCTCGCTGAAGCCGAGCGAGTAGCGGTCGTTGTCGCCCTCGGCGTAGCTCCCGACCCAGATGCGGTAGGCGCCCGGCGCGAGCTGGGTCTCGACCATCGGGTGGAGCCCGTCCGAGTCGTCGTTGCACCAGATCCGGTTGTTCGAGTCCATCACCACGAGCGTCGTGTCCGAGTTGGAGCGGGCCGCGATGCGGAGCGAGCCGAAGCCCGTCTCGGTCCACAGGACGTGATCCGGCGTGCTCGCGATCCACCCGGTGCAGTCGCTCCGGAGCTGTGCGGCGTCGATGCGGCCGCCGGAGACGCCGGTCACGACGTGGGGGTCCGGCATGAAGCCGCGGCGCAGCTCGACGGTCCCGAAGTTCGAGGCGATGGCGCCCACGGCGGGCGTCGACGTGGCCACCATCTGCGCGGTTGGCTCTTGCGCCACCATCGTGGCGGTCGGCTGGGGTTGCGGCTGGGGCTGGGGGACCTGCTGGACGACGACGGTCTGCGCGGGCGGGGGCTCGGGTTGCGGCGCCGGCTCGGGCGGCGGAGCGCCGCCGCCGGAGATGACGCACCCGCCGAGCACCGCCACGGCAGCCGAAGAGAGCACGATTCGGAAAGACATGGATTCCCTCTCAGTGGATTCCGTGACAACAGCACGGATCCGCCGTCATGGGAATCCCCGATCTGCGGTGGCGTAGACGATCGTCACGCCCCGGACCCCTTCGGTGAGCTCGGCCGCTCCGGCGCCGAGGTCCCATCGGGGCGCCCCCTCGGGTGCGAGCCCGAGCTGCCGCGCCGCCTCGCCGGGGCGGGTCCCCGGTCGCCACGCGAAGCGTGCCCGGCGGAGCCGCCCGTCCGCGAGCTCGAACCGGGCCTCGTCCGGCGCGCCCCCGCCGCGCCCGCGCGGGCGCCAGACGAGCAGCGGCTCGCCCCGCTCGCTCCCCACCATGAAGAACCCGCCCTCCGGCGGCCGGAACGACGCGCGCACGTCGTCCGAGCTCATCCCGAGCTCGACCCCGGCGAGCGGCGCGGCGTCGGTCATCCGTCGCGCGGCACGGATGCCCCCCGCGACGAGGATCACCAGCGCCGCCGCCGCCGCGATGCGGACGAGCCGACGCGGGGAGCCGAGGCCCTTGCCCGCGCTCATGCCGGCAGCGACCCGAGGACCGCCCGCTTGACCGCCTCGTAGTCGTTCGGCAGCTCGACCGGCTGGTTTGCGTTTCGGCTGGTCACGCCCGCGATCCGCTGCTCGTGGTAGCGCACCTTGAACTCGCTGAACTTGAGGCCGTTCGCCGTCGAGATCACCACCGCCCGCTCGCCTCGCCGGATCTCGCCGCGGGCGGCCAGCTTTTCGAGCGCCGCCAGCGCGACCCCCGTGTGGGGGCACGCGTAGGTGCCGGTGCGGTCGGCGGCGGCGGCGGCCTCCGCGAGCTCGCTCTCGCTCGCCTGCTCGACGACGCCGTCGAAGGCTTGCAGCGTCCGGATCGCCCGCCGCACCGAGACGGGGTTGCCGATGCGGATCGCGCTCGCCTCCGTGTCGCCGGCCACCATCGGCTCGAACGCGTCCCAGCCCTCTCGGTAGGCGCGGTATAGCGGGTTGGCCCGCTCGGCCTGGGCGAGGCAGATTCGCGGCCGCTTCTCGACGAGGCCGAGCTCGATCATCATCTCGAACCCGGCGCCGAGCGCGGCCACGTTGCCGAGGTTGCCCCCCGGGATGACGATCCAGTCGGGCACCTGCCACTCGAACTGCTGGCAGATCTCGATGCCGACCGTCTTCTGCCCCTCGAGGCGGAGCGAGTTCATCGAGTTCGCGAGGTAGACCCCGGGCTCGCGTGCGAGCTGCTTGACGATCGCCATGCACCCGTCGAAGTCGGTGTCGACCGCGCACACGAGCGCGCCGTTCGCGAGCGGCTGGACGAGCTGGGCCGTCGTGACCTTGCCTTTGGGCAAAAGGACGACCGAGCGGATCCCCGCGGCCGCGCAGTACGCGGCGAGGGCGGCGGACGTGTCGCCCGTCGAGGCGCACGCGATGGCGCGGATGGGCTTGCCGTCGGCGATCATCTGCCGCACCACGCTCACGAGGACCGTCATCCCGAGGTCCTTGAACGAGCCTGTGTGGCTGTTCCCGCAGAGCTTGATCCAGAGGTCCTCGATGCCGAGGCTCGCCCCGTAGCGCTCGGCCCAGAACAGGTTGCTCCCGCCCTCGGCCATCGAGACGACGCACTCGTCGCGCACGTGCGGGGCGACCCACTCCTTCTTGCCCCACACGCCGCTCCCGTAGGGCCAGCGGGTGCTCATGTAGCGGTCGTCGAAGAGCTTCATCCAGGCGGCGGCGCTCCGTTCGCGGAGCGCCGAGAGGTCGTGCTGGACCTGCAAGAGCTCGCCGCACCGCGGGCACTCGTAGATCACCTCGTCGAGGGCGTAGCTGCCCTCGCATCCCGCGACGCACCGGAAGCTGGCCGAGTAGCTCATGGGCCGCGAAGGATAGCTCAGACCCGCTCGGCTGCACCGCCGCGCCGGCCGTCCCCGATCGCGGCGAGCGTTCCGTCGTCGCGCCGGAGCACGGCGTGTACGCCACCGAAGAAGAAGTCGCGGCGCGCGAACGGGTGGACGCGCGCGAAGCGGCCCTCGAGCGCCCGGACGGCTCGGTCCGGTTCCCGGAGCCCCTCGAGCTCGAGCCAGGCGGCGTCCACCTCGGCGTGCACCCGCGGCGCGCCGACCGCGTCCTCGAGCGACTCGCCCCGCACCGCCACGCGGTAGAGCACCTGCCCCACGGAGCTACGGATCCGGTTCGATCCGCCGCTCCCGAGCGCCAGCACCGGCACGCCGTGGTGGAGCGCGATGGTCGGGGCGACCATCGTCGGCAGGCGCGCGCCGGGCGCGTGCAGGTGGTAGCCGTGCGGGTTCAGGTCCTCCTCGCCGAGGAAGTTGTTGAGCTGTGAGCCCGTGCCCGGGATCAGGTGCCCCGAGCCCTCGCCGTTGGTCAGGGTGAGCGCCGCGGCGCCGCCGGCCGCGTCGACGACGCTGATGTGCGTCGTGCTCCCGGGCGCGGTCAGCGCGGCGCGCTCGAGGTGCGCGTGGTGCGATGCTTCGGCCATCCGCGCGACCTCGCGCGCCTCGTCCGCCTCCGGCTCGGTCCGTGCGAGCTCGCCCACGATGCTCGCGACCAGCCGGCCGCCGACCCGCGGCGACGTGAAGGCCTCCCATGCGCCGAGCGCAATCCGGAGCGGCGGGACGACCTCGACGTGGCTCGCCTCGAGGTCGGCGCGACAGAGCAGCCCGCCCGAGGAGGGCCCGAACGCGTCGAGGAGCGCCTCGCGGAAGCGCTCGGGCACCGCGCCCTCGCGCCCGACCTCCGCGAGCAACGCGCTCAGCGCGCCGTTGACGAGCGGTGTCCCCGCGGCCGGAGGCCGATCGCCCCGCGCGACGACGCGCATCGTCTCGGGGTCCCGCGCGAGGATGGGCCACAGGATGCGGAAGACGTGGGCGCCCCCTTCGCTGAGGGGCACGCCCTCTCGCGCCATCCGGACCGCGGGCTGGACCACGTCGTGGAGCGGCATGCACCCGAACGTCCGCGACGCCGTGACCAGCCCGTCGAGCGCGAGCGGCACGGCCGCGCTGCCGCGGCCGACGTGGAAGATCTGGGTCGCCGACCCGAAGTCGACCTCCACGGCCACGAACTCGGGCCCCTCCGCCGGCGCCGCGCCGAGCCCCGGCGCCGTCGAGAAGAAGTCGACCGCCGCGGGCGCCCGCCCCTCGAGCGCCACGGTCATCATGCCGGCGCCGCCCGCGCTCGACAGGAGCGGCTCGGCCACGAAGGTCGCGAGCCCCGCCGCGACCACCGCGTCGACGGCGTTCCCCCCGGCGCGCAGCACCTCGGCGGCCGCGCGCGCGGTATGCGGGTTGCCGGCAGCGACGACGCCGTGCATCGCGCGGAGTCTATCCGCCCTCGGGGGCCGCGTCCCGCCACAACCGATCGCGCAGGCCGGAGGCGCGGCGGACGCGCGTGCGGACGGCGGCGGCGATCACGTCCGGCGTGGCGTGCACCGTGACCCGCCGCCGCGCGCGGGTGACGGCGGTGTAGAGGAGCTCGCGCGTGACGACGGGCGAGGGCTCGGGCGGGAGCACGACGGCGACCTCGTCGAGCTCCGAGCCCTGGCTCTTGTGCACGGTCATCGCGAAGACCGTCTCGTGCGCGGGCAGGCGCGCAGGCGCGAGCGCGCGCCAGGTGCCGTCCGGCGCGACGAAGAACGCGCGCAGGCCCTCGCCCTCGTCTTCGATCATGCCGACGTCGCCGTTGAAGAGCCCCGCTTCGTAGTCGTTGCGGGTGACGAGCAAGGGCTGGCCCGGGTAGTGCGCGCCGCGCGCGGGCGAGAGGAGCCCCCGGTCGCGCAGCGCCTGCTCGATGCGCGCGCTCAGCGTCTCGACGCCCCACGGCCCGCGGCGGTGGGCCGAAAGGACGCGGAAGCGCCCGAAGCAGCGGAGCCGCTCGGCTGCGCCCGTCGCCGCGAGGTAGGCGCCGTATCCTCGGACCACCTCGTCCGAGAGCGCGTGGCCGAGGGCGTCGGCGGGCGGCGGAGGCGCGAGCGCCACGTCGGCGAGCGCCTCGTCCTCGAGCACCCGGACCGCGGCCTCGGCGTCGCCCGCGTTGACGGCGCGGGCGAGCGCGCCGATGCCGCTCGTTGGGTCGTAGCGCCAGCTCCTCGTGAGGCGCACGATGGAGGGGGCGAGCGGTGGAGACGGCGCGCCGGTCGCCCCGCCTCGGAAGAGCGCGAGCCGGTCCTCCTCGGCCGTGTCCGCGCCGGCGCCGCACACGTCGCCCAGCACGGCGCCCGCCTCGACCGAGGCGAGCTGGTTCTCGTCGCCGAGGAGGATGAGGCGCGCGGGCTCGGGCAGGGCGTCGAGGAGCCGGCGCATGAGCGCGAGGTCGACCATGCTCGCCTCGTCGACGAGGACGAGATCGCTCGTGAGGGGGCGGTCGCGGTCGTGCCGGAAGCGGGTGCTCTTGCCCCGCACGGTGCCGAGGGCGCGGTGGATGGTCGTGGCGTGCTCCGGGATCCGAACGCGGATCGCCTGCTCGACCGGCAGGTCGCGCTTGGCGCGCTGGATCGACTCGGTGAGCCGCGCCGCGGCCTTGCCCGTCGGGGCCATCAGGTGGACGCGGAGCGAGGGGCGGTGCTCGAAGAGGAGCGCGAGGATCTTCACGACGGTCGACGTCTTGCCCGTGCCCGGGCCGCCGGAGATGACGGCGAGGCGGCGCTCGAGGGCGGTCGCGGCCGCCGCTCGCTGCCGATCGGGCTCGGCCGTCGGCTCGCCGAACAGCCGGTCGAGCCCGGCCTCGAGCGCGTCGCGGCCGGGCGCGTCCGGTGCCGCGCTCGCGCGCGCGAGCAGGGCCTCGGCGACCCGCCCCTCGTGCTCCCAGTACCGGCGCAGGTACAGCCGGCCCGTCCGGTCGAGGACGAGCGGCGAGCTGCCGGGCGCGGCCTCGCCGACGAGCGGGCTCGGGCCGAGGGCGCGAAGAAACGCCTCGGCCGGCGGCGGCGCCCATTCGATCCTCCGAGCCGGCTCGTCCGGATCGGGATCGAGGACGATCTCGTCGATCGCGTGGAGGTCGAGGCAGACGTGGCCGCCTGCGACCTGGTGGCTCGCGAGCGCCGCGGCGAGCACGACGACGGGGTTCGCCTCGCCGCCGAGGCGAGCCATCGACCGCGCGAAGGCGACGTCGAGCGGCGACAGGACGCCCGCCGCGCGCAGGAGGTCGAGATCGGGCAGATCGGCGCTCATGCGCCCGCCTCGTCCAGGAGCGCGACGAGCCCGTCGACGAGCGCGCGCGGCGGTCGGTCGGCGAACACGCCGGACCGGCGCGGATGATGCGGCGCCATGCCGCGGAGGAAGAGGTAGAGCACTCCTCCGAAGCCGGCGTCGTAATCCCAGCCGGGGACGCGCATCGCGAGGTGGCGGGACAGCGCGGCGACGTACAGGTGGTACTGGAGGAAGTAGTGGTGGTGGGCCATCGGGTGGACGAGGCGGTCCGGGGCGTAGTGACGGGCTGCGTCGCCGAGGCGGTTCGACTTGTGGTCGACCAGGTAGAAGCGGCCGTCGTGCACGAAGACGAGGTCGACGAACCCGCGCAGGAAGCCGTGCATCGCGTCGAAGCCGAGACGCGCGAGCTGCGCGGCGTACTCCGGGTGCACGGCCGGCGCGCCGTGCTCCGAGAACACGCGTGCGAGCCGCGCGGGCGTGAGCTCCCGGCGCACGGGCAGCGTGAACTCCATCTCCGCGAGGCAGGACGAACGGGGCACGTCGGACAGGCGCATGCCGCGATCGTCGAGCGGGGTGTCGAGGACGTCGCGCACCGACCGGGCGAGCGGGTCGGTGAACCGTGAGTCGTAGCCGTAGCGGGCGAGCAGCCGGGCAGCGAGCGCGCGCACCCCCTCGGGCTCGGTCGCGTGGAAGTCGAGCTGCTCGTAGAGCTCGTGCAAGAGGAGCCCGGCCCGGGCGCCGGCCGGGAAGTCGTGCAGCACGACCGGCTCGGGCGCCGGCCTCGCCGCGCCGCGGTCCTCGTCCGGCCCCGCGTCGTCGCGGCCCACGACCGCCCGCCAGCTCTCGGCCTCGCTCTCGGCCACCGACACGAGCCCCGAGAAGCTCGAGACCCGGTAGCGTCGGTCGATGGAGCGCCCGAAGTCGCGGGCGGCGAGCGAGGGCGAGCCGGCCGGCTCGGCGTGGTAGGTCGAGGCTTCACCGAGCGGCAACACGCGCGCGGAGATGGTGCCGGCCGACGCCTCGGCCAGGCGATCGACCTCGGCCCGGAGCGCGTCGTCGT
>JBDIVX010000196.1:0-12763 GCA_039794305.1 Candidatus Neutrinellum sp. | reverse complement strand
GGGCGACACCGAGAACGTCGAGCGAGCCCTGCGCCGCTCGAAGAACGCCGAGCTCACCGGCATCGAGAACTACCTGTCGATCCTGGCGACCACGGGCGCGACGGCGCCCTTCATCGGCCTGTTCGGCACGGTGTGGGGCATCATGAACTCGTTCATCTCGATCCACGGCGAGAAGAACGCGAGCCTCGACGTCGTCGCCCCGGGCATCGCCGAAGCCCTCATCGCCACCGCCATCGGGCTGGTCGCGGCCATCCCCGCCGTCATGGCGTACAACTACTTCGTGCGGAAGATCCGCATCCTCGAGAACGAGGTCGACGCGTTCTCGAGCGACTACCTGAACATCGTCCGGCGCCACTTCCTGCCGGATTGACCGATGGCCTTCTCGAGCGGAGACGGCGGCCGCGGCGGGCCGATGAGCGAGATCAACGTGACGCCCCTCGTGGACGTCATGCTGGTGCTCCTCATCATCTTCATGGTGGCGGCGCCCATGCTCACGACGGGCGTGGACGTGGACCTCCCGAACGCCGAGGCGCCCCGGATGGAGGTCGACGAGGACAAGCCCCTGGTCGTCGTGACGGCCGAGGGGGAGATCTACTTCTTCGAGGAGCTCGTCACGCTCGACCAGCTCCGGCAGAAGCTCGAGACCGACGAGCGCGTGCGCGAGCAGCAGGAGGTGTACGTGCAGGCGGACGAGACCGTGCCCTACGGGGACGTGGTCCGTGTCCTCGCCCTGGTGCGCCAGGCCGGAATCGACAAGCTCGGGCTGGTCACCGACCCGCTCGCGCGGGAGTGAAGCAAACGCGCCGCCGCGCGTGGGTGTCCAAGGACAGCATGTACGTCGACCCCAAGGACGACCGGCCCCCGACGCTGCTCCGGCGGCGGCCCCCGGACCTCGCCGCGGTGGTGCTCGGGCTCGTCACCGCCGCGGGCTCGCACCTTCTCCTGGTCGGGGTCCTGTTCCTGATCGGCGTCGTCTTCGGTACGAGCGCGCTCGCCCGCGAAGAGGCCCCGCCTGCGCCGGACGAGCCCACCGAGGTGCAATTCGTCCAGGCGAAGCTGGTCAAGCTCGGCCGTCAATTCGATCCGAGGGAGCTGCCGAACCGGATGCGCGAGGCCCGGACGACGGCCCCGCGCCGCTCGGAGGTGCCGACGAAGCACTCGAAGCGCGTGCGGCTCGAGGACGCCGGCGTCGTGGCCTCGGACGCGGTGGAGGACATGCTGGCCCGGCTCGGCACGCGCGCCGACGAGCTCGCCCGCATTTCGCGCGCGGCCGAGCAAGAGGGCGACCCCGAGGGCGTGCGCGAGGGGACGGCGACACGCGAGGAGGGCGACGTCTACATCAGCCAGCTCTACGCGTTCTTCCGGCGCGGCTTCCAGTTCGAGACCGGGGGCTACACGACCGAGGAGCTCCGGTCGATGCGAGCGGTCGTGCGCGTCCGGATCTCCGCCGACGGCCGCGTCGAGGGCTACGATCTGCGCTCGAGCGGCAACGCCGAGTTCGACCACGCCGTCCGGCTCCGCCTCGATCAGGCGGAGGGCGCGCGCATCCCCGAGCCGCCCGAGGAGCGACGAGGCGAGATCTACGGCAACGCGATCCCGATCTCCTTCGTGCCACCCCGCTGATTCGATAGGATTGGGCCCAGATGAAGCCGAAGCACCTCACGTTCGCCGCCGCCGTCGCGGCGCTCGCCGCAGCGACCTTGCCCGCCCTCGGCCAGGGCCGACAGGACGGCGAGGAGCAGCCGCTCCCGACCGACGTGCTCGTCGAGGTCGACGCACAGGAGAGCAACGTCTTCCGCGTCGGCGTCCCCGATCTGCTCGGGGCGGCCCCTCACAAGTCGGAGGGCGGCGGGATCGTCCGGAACGACTTCACGCTCATGCCGGGCTACACGGTCGTGGGCCCGCGCCAGCTCCGGCACGACGTCGAGAGCGAGGGCATGGGGCTCGACCGCGGCGCCTGGCTGCCACACCGGGTCGACGGCGTCATCAAGGGCCGGGTCGAGGAGACCGGCGGGCGGCTGCACGTCGAGATGCGGTTCTTCTGGCTCGCCCGCGGGACGGCGCCCGCGTTCGAGAAGAGCTACGACGGCGCGCCGAGCGAGCTCCGCTCGTTCATGCACGACTTCGGCAACGAGGTCCTGCGCGTGGTGACGGGCACCCCCGGCCCCTTCGGCACGAAGATCACCTACGCCAAGCGCGTCGGGCCCGGCCGTAAGGACGTCTACTGCGCCCACATGGACGGGCACGACCCGCTCCGGATCACCAACGGCCGTGGCATCGCCATGCTCCCGACCTTCGGCGCGGACGGCCACGTCTGGTTCACTCGCCTGACCGAGACCGGCATGTACATCACGCGCAGCGGCATGCGGGGCCGGCGCGTCATCGAGGGCAACGGGCTCAACATGAGCCCGGCGGTGTGCGACGGCCGCATCTACTTCACCTCGTCGCGCGACGGGAACAGCGAGATCTACAGCGCGGCCATGGACGGCACCGACGTCCGGCGGCTCACGAACGAGCCGGCGATCGACGTGAGCCCCGCCTGCGTGCCGAACGGCAAGATCGCCTTCGTCTCGGCGCGGCACGGGACGCCGCAGATCTGGATGATGGACCGGGACGGGCGGAACCCGCGGCGGATCACCTTCCGGGGCAGCCACAACCAGACGCCGGCGGTCTGCCCGAACCCGAACAAGCCGCTGTTGGCGTTCACCGGCCGCGACGACGGCACGCTCGACATCTTCACGGTCAACTACGCGACGCAGGAGTACACGCGCGTCACCCAGGCCCAGGGGATGAACAAGGACCCCGCGTGGTCACCCGACTGCCGCATCCTCGCCTTCACGTCGAACCGCCGCGGCCAGGCCGGCGTCTACCTGGCGAGCCCGAAGGGGTTCAACCAGCACCGGGTGGTCGAGGGCGAGGCCGAGACGGTGGACTGGCGGTACTGACCGGTCGAGGGTACGGGTCAGAAAGACTCGGTGAGCCGGTGAGCTTCCGCCGAGAGCGTGGCGAGGGCGGGGTGGTCGCCGATCCGGTCCTGGGCACTCTGGAGGGTCGCGTCGAGGTGGTGCGTGGCTCGGCGCCGGCCGATCTCGCCGATCTCGTGACGTAGCGCCGCGACCACGACGCGCGCGTCCATGCGGCCGTCGGCGACGGCGCGCTGGAGCCGGCGGAGGCGGACGTGCGCGGGACGCGGGCGCGACAGGACGAGCCACGCCCAGGGCCACGTCGGCCGCGCCTGCCGCGCGTCCTCGAGCCCCTTGTCCAGCCGGTCCGGCCGGGTGACCGAGGAGAGGTCGTCGAGCATCTGGAGGCCCACCCCGAGCCCCGCGCCGAGCGCGCCGGCGGCCTCGATCCGGCCGGGCGAGCCCCCCGCCGCCGCGGCGCCGAGGGCGACGGCCAGCTCGGCCAGGCTGCCGGTCTTCAGCTCGGTCGTCGACCGGACGACCGCGACCAGATCTTCGCGGCCGAGCTCGTGGACGCGGCAGGTCAGGTCGAGGGCCTGGCCGTGGTGGCAGCGGAGCAGCGCGCGCGTGACGCGCCCGCACAGATCGCGCACGAGCGGCTGCGGGAGCTCGAGCGCTTCGAGGATCGCGAACGGGAGGAAGTACAGCCAGTTGCCCGTGTTGAGCGCGACCGGAGTCCCGACCTCCACGTGGAGCGCCGGGCCGCCCCGCCGCGTGCGCGAGCCGTCCTCGATGTCGTCGATGATGAGCGAGCCGGTGTGGAGGAGCTCCACGACGAAGGGGAGGTCGGGGGGCATCGCCGCCGGGTCCCCGCCGCCGAGCGCCCAGCCCGCCTCGACCAGGCGGGCCCGGACCTGCTTGCCGGGGCGCGCGAGCATGCGGCGCGCCGGACCGAGGAGCGCCTGCTCCCACAGGCCCGGCGGGACGCCCTCCACGGCCGCCCCGACGAGCTCACGCAGGCGGTCGGGCGCCGCGTACCGGTCGAGGAGCTCGACCAGCGCGGGGCAGGTTCCGCGCACGGGAGGAGTGGCGACGGACGACATGGGCGCTCGAGGGATCCCTGTGCTCCCCGCGCGTGGTTGCAATCGTCGCGTCCGGCGGCGGCACCGGCGGGCTCCCGCGCCCGGTCACGTCCCGCGGCCGTGGCGCGACTCCCTCGCCGGCGGATCCTCGAGGAAGGCGGCGAGCGCTCCGCGGATCGCGCTCGCGTCGAAGGGCTTGATGACGCGCGGGTTCGGGACCTTCGCCAGGAATTCCGCGGCCCACGGGATGCTGTCGGCCCCCGTCGTGAACACGATCCGCCGCTCGGCTCCGGGGACGCGCAGGCGCAGCTCCTCGTAGAGCCGCTTTCCGTCGACACGCGGCATCACCAGATCGCAGAGGATGACGTCGAAGCGCTCGCGCAAGGCGAGATCGAGGGCCTCCTCGCCCGAGGTGACGGCCGTGACGTCGTGCTCGCCCCCGACCGCGTCGCGGATCGCGTAGGCCAGCGCGGGCTCGTCGTCCACGATCAGCACGCGCATGCCCCGGAGCCGCCGGAGCTGCGCAGTGGTCGGGCGCTCCGGCAGACGGTCACGCTCGAGGACCACCCCCTCGCTCGCGGGCAGGGTCACCGTGAAGGTGGTCCCGCGGCCGGGAGCGCTGTCCACGTCGATCGTGCCGCCCATGGACGTGACGATGTTCTGACAGATGGAGAGGCCCAGGCCCGTGCCGAGCCCGGGCGGCTTGGTCGTGAAGAAGGGGTCGAAGATGCGGGGGATGAGCTCGGGTGCGATGCCCGTCCCCGTGTCCCGGACCCGGACCGACACGCGGCCCGGAGCGCTCTCCCACGCGTCGACCCGGACCTCGTTCTCCTGGTCCCGCCCGGCGGGGATGGCGTGCGCCGCGTTGAGCAGGAGGTTCAGGAAGACCTGCCCGAGCCGTCCCTCGTTTCCGTGGACGGCCGGCAGGTCGTCGAGCGCCGTGACGAGCCGCGCACGGCGGCGGATCTCGTTGGTCGCGATGTTGAGCGCGGACTCCACCACCCTGCGCACGTCGACGAAGCGCTGGCCCTCGCCGTCGGCACGGGACACGGAGCGGAGGTCGCGGACGATCACGGCGACGCGCTCGGTGCCCTCGCGGGCGGCCTGGACCATCTGCATCACGCGCTCCCGGTCCGCGTCGCCCGCGACGAGCCCCGCGAGCTCGCGCTCGAGGAACCCCAGGTTGAGCAGCACGTAGGCGAGCGGGTTGTTGATCTCGTGCGCGACGCCGGCCGCGAGCGTCCCGACGGTGGCGAGCCGATCGGTCTGTACGAGGGACGCCTCGGCGCGCCGCCGCTCGGTGATGTCGCGCATGAAGGACACCACCGCGGGCCGCCCCTCGTAGGTCACCTGACTCACCGCCAGCTCGAGCGGCAGGCGGCTCCCGTCCTTGCGAAAGACCTCTACCTCGAACGTCGGCGGCAACGCCTCCCCGGCGAGCCTCCGGCGCCATCGGTCCTCGGCCCGGGCCACGTCCTCCGGGACGAGGAACGGCAGGAGCGGGACCCCGACGAGCTCGGACACCTCGTACCCGAGCAAGCGCGCGGCCGAGTTGCTCGCGAAGATCCCCTGCGGCCCTGCGGGCCCTCCCACGTAGACCACCAGCCCGAGCTCGGCCATGTCCGCGGCGTCGAGCAGCGCCTCGGACAAGGACCGAAGCTGCGCCTCGTCGAGCCCGTGCGTGCGGCGCACCCCCATGGAACGGCGGATGCTACCACGCTCTCGGTTCGAGTGCAGGTGCGGCTCGCTCACGCTCTCAGCGTGGCGAGCCGGCCCGCGATGCGGCCGAGCGGCAACACCTCGTCCGCCAGGCCCATCTCGACCACGGCGCGCGGCATCCCCCACACGACCGAGGTCTCCCGGTCCTGCGCGAGGACGCGGCCCCCTGCCGCGCGCACCGCCGCGGCGCCGAGCGCCCCGTCGCGACCCATGCCGGTCATGATCACCGCCGCCATTCGCGGGCCGTAGACGGGCGCCGCCGACTGGAGCGTGACGTCCGCGCTCGGCCGGCATCCGTTGACCGGCGGCGCCTCGGAGAGCTCGATCATCCCGTTGCGCTGGACGATGGCGTGCCGGTCACCCGGAGCGACGAGGACACGCCCCGCGATCATGCGCTCGCCGGACCGCGCCTCCCGGACCTCGAGCGCGCTCATCGAGTCGAGCCGTTCGGCGAGCGCCCGCGTGAACTGCGCCGGCATGTGCTGGACGACCATCACGCCGAACCCGAAGTCGGCAGGGAGCGCCGGGACGACGCGCTCGAGCGCCGAGGGGCCGCCGGTCGAGACGGCCAGGACCACGACCGGGTCGAGCATCGTCTGGACGAACGAGATCCGCTCGCCCGTCTCGCGAGTCGGCGTGGGCGTCGGCCGGCGCGCAGAGGGGCGCGGTGGCTCTGGCGGCCGTCCCGGCTGGGGGCGCGCGCGCGCCGCGGCGAGGAGCTTCTTGACCAGCTCGTCGCGGATCCCGCTCAGGTCGGTCGAGACCTCGCCGTCCGGTTTCGTGAGGAAGTCGACCGCGCCCGCCGAAAGGGCCTCGAGCGTCTCCTGCGCGCCGGCCACCGTGTGGGCCGACAGCATGACCACGGGCACGGGTCGCTCGGCGAGGATCGCCCGGACGGCCTCGGCGCCGTTCATCCGCGGCATGTTGAAGTCCATCGTGACGACGTCGGGGCGGAGCGCCCGGACCTGCTCGACGGCGTCCTGCCCGTCGCGCGCCTGACCGATCACCTCGATGCGCGCGTCGCTGCCGAGCGTGCGGGTGAGCGCAGTGCGCATGAAGGCGCTGTCGTCGACGACGAGGACGCGGACCGGCCCGGCGGACACTCAGTCCTCCTCCCCTATCAGCGCCCGCACGACCCACGCCGTGACGGGCTCGGCGATCCCCTTCAGCTCGAGGCCCTCCATCGGCTCGCACACCACGTGCTCCTTCACGCGATCGTAGACCTCCTGGCTGATCAGCACCCCACCGATCGGCGCCTTGGACTCGAAGCGCTGCGCTCGATTCACGGTGTCGCCGATGGCCGTGTAGTCGCGGCGGACGTACCGGCTGCCGATGTCGCCCCGGACCGCCGGCCCCGTGTTGACGCCGACGCGCATCCGCAGCGGGGGATCGCGCCCGATCGTGGCGTTGAAGACGTCGAGCGCGCGCTGCATCTCCCAGGCTGCGCGGACGGCCCTGAGGGCGTGGGCCTCCTCGTGCTCGGGGTCGTCCTCGAAGAGCGCCATGATCGCGTCCCCGATGAACTTGTCGATGTCGCCGCCGCGCATCTTGATCACAGGGCACATGGCGTCGAAGTAGCCGTTCAACAGCTCCACCACGTCGGGCGCCGGCATCGCGCTCGACATCCGGGTGAAGCCGCTGATGTCGCTGAACAGGACCGTCATCTCGGCGTGCGCGGCGCGGTAGCTGAACAGGGTGCCGCTCGACGCCTGCGCCTCGGCGGCGCGCCGCGCGCCGTCGCTGATGTAGAGCCGCGAAGCGTCCTTGTAGGCGCGCAGGCGGCGCTCGGCCAGCATGCGCTCGACCATCGCGACGCACTTGTCGCTGCTGAAGGGCTTGACCAGGTAGGCGGTGAGGCCCGCGGCGCGCATCTGCGCGCGGTCACGCCGCGTGTCGCGGGCGGTGAGCATCAGGATGGGCAGGTCGCGCGTCTTCGGCTCGTTCTTGAGCGCGTGGACCAGCTCGAACCCGGTCATCCGGGGCATGTCGTAGTCGGTGATGACCATGTCGAAGACGGGATCGGCGGCGACCGCCTTGTCGAGCCCCTCGCGCCCGTCGCCGGCGGTCGTCACCTCGAAGCCCTGCCGCGTCAGGGAGTCGCCGACGAGGTGGCGGATGGCGGGCGAGTCGTCCACGACGAGCAGGCGCTCGCGGCCCGAGAGGCTCACCTCCGCGAGGAGGTCGCGGACACGCGAGATCAAGTCCTCGGCGACCACCGGCTTGACGAGGTAGTCGTCGGCGCCCACGTCGAACCCGCGCTCGAGATCCGCCGCCTCACCGAGCGACGAGCAGATCATCACGGGCAGGTGCGAGGTGTCCGGGGTGCCCTTGATCTCGGCGCAGACCTGGTAGCCGTCGCGCCCGGGCATCTCCACGTCGGTGACGACCAGGTCCGGCCGGGCCTCGTCGAGCATCGCGAGCGCCTGATCGCCGTCGTAGGCGTGCACCACGGTGTATCCCGCCTCCTCGAGGATCGGCGTGGTGTGCCGGTGGACGAGGTCGCTGTCGTCCGCGAGCAGGACGACCCGCGCGTCGCGCGTCGACACGCCCAGCGCGCGCAGCACCTCCGACGGCTGGAAGGGGACCCGGAGAAACCCCGCCAGCCTCGCCGCCCGGGCGGCTTCGCGGTCCCGCTCGTCGCCGGAGACGAGCACCACCGGGACGTCGCCCCCGACGTCCCGGCGCTCGAGCGGATCGCCTCCGGGCAGCCGGCGCGCGACGAAGACGGCCGCGGGCCTCGGCTCGGCGCAGAGGAGGGCGCGCAGCTCGCCGGCCGACCGCGCGTACGACAGCTCGTGCCCCGCCGCGCTCAGCGGCTGGGCGAGAGCGTCGCCGAGGATCGGCGTGGCGGACGCGACGACGACGTGCACGGGCCTCACTCTACCCTGCACGGGCCGCGTTTCGTCCGGTTTGTTGCGAGGCCGTCAGGTCTCGAGCGCGGGCGCGTGTCGCTCCGCCGCGACGACGCGGTTCCGTCCGCGCGCCTTCGCCATGTAGAGCGCCTCGTCGGCGCGGGCGAGCAGGGAGTCACGGCCCGTCGTGCGCTTGGGGTCCTCGAGGAGGCCACCATCGACTCGTGCTGTCGGGGCGGGCCGGATCGCGTGCAGGCCGTGCTCGTCGCGTGGGGGCTCTGCGAGCGGACGATGGCCCGGAGCCCATGAGCGGGCGCTCGGTCTGCGCCTGCACCGCAGGCGCTACGGCCGGCGGTGCCCGCCCGAGGACACGGTGCTGCACCGGGCGGTGCGCGAGGAGCTCGGCACGTTCCTGTGCGAGCTCGACGAGAGCGGCGCGCGGCCGCTGCTTCGCTACGTGCTCGAGGCCCTGCGTGGCTACCTGCGCTGCGGGGTGCTGGCGCACGGCTTCAGTCGACTTCACTGCGACCGGTGCGGCCACGACCTGCTCGTCGCCTTCTCGTGCAAACGACGCTCGATCTGCCCGAGCTGCGGGGTGCGCCGCATGGACGAGCAGGGCGCTGCGCTCGTCGACGGCGTCCTGCCCGACGTCCCATACCGCCAGTGGGTGCTGAGCCTGCCGTGGGACCTGCGCGCATCGTGCGCCCGCGTCGTCGCCACCGACGGCGTATTCGTCGTCGGCGGAGGCGGCGGGCTGCGGTTCGTGCCGCTGCCCGAGCCCACCGCCGAACAGGTCGAGCGCGTCATGGACGGAGCCCGTCTTCTCCGCCGTCGCGGACGGGGAAGTCGTGAGGACGCCCACTGGGCGAGCCTGGTGCACGTGCCGGCGAGACGGACACTGCGCCTCCCCACGACGACCGGACGAACCTGGCGACGCGCCGCAACACCTCACACTCGACCGCGTGGATCCCGACGTGGGCATCGGAGCCGGTGCCCACTCTGGTAGCGACGGGGTCATCGACTCGAGTGTCCAGTTGACCACGTCGCTGCCCGCACCCGATCCTCGCGTCCATGCTCACCCCCTCGGGGCCACGACCCTCCGCAGCTCACTGGCGCAGCTCCCGCTGGATCGATGCGCTCGTGAGAGCACTCGGCGCGACCGCGCTCCTCGCAGCGGCCGGATGCGGTGGTGACGCGCGCATGCCGGGGGCGCCCGATGCGAGCGTTCCCGTGGACGCTACGGGTGACTCTGGACAGGTCGACGCGAGCGCGCTCGACGCAGCGCCGCAAGACGCGACTTCGGCGAGTGACGGATCGCCGCCGAGCGATTGTTCGGCGGCGCCGCACTGCATCTCCGCAACGTTCACCATCACTCGCACGACGTCACCGGGCGGTCCGTTCGAGGTCTTCGTCGGCGTGCCGGCGACGTATGTCGGGACGTTCTCGGAGATCAACGAGATCGCACGGCAGCCGACCAACTTCCGAATCGTCGCGTACGCCGAGCCACTGACGAGCTCGTTCACGGGCGTGGTGGGTTCGGTGATCGATCTGTTGCTGACCGACACGTCCGCGGGCTTCGTTCTCCTCACGACGGCGTCGGGCCCCGCGCTCGATGTCTTCGCGATCGACATGACGGACAGCGACGGAGCGACCTACACCTTCGCCCTGGGCACCGTGTGCCCGATCTCGGTGACCGAGGATGCCGACGGCTATCCACGCTTCGAGCCCTTCGTCGTCGAGTGCGAGGCGGTCTTCACGCGCAGCGAGGGCGGCAGGATGGAGCAAGCGTCGGGCAGCGCGATGATCGAATTTCGCTGACGCTCCTCGCGTACGTCTCTCGCGAGTGCCGCCGACCGAGACGCTCGTCTGGGATGAGGACCGACTCTCCCGCCCAGCGCGCTGCACACCCTTCCTCCGCCGAACCTCACTTGCGCTACCTACCCTCCGAGAGTACGACATCGTGGAGCGCGTGCGAGAGCTGGAGCGGCACTACGACGAGGTAATGCTCGAGGGGCCGTTGCGATGAGCCGACCCCGCGGAGGCGCCCATCACTTCCGCTCGTCGGTGGAAGTGTTCGCGCTGGCTCTGGTTGGCGGGTGGGCGCTGCGCACGGCGCTTTACTTCCGCCCCACGCCCTACGGCGGTCCCTACGTTGTTGACCCGGTGAAGTACTACTTCCACGCGTTGCTGTACGGAGCGTGGGGCTCGCTGCTGCTGGTGGCGCCGATCCTGCTGGTGTGGCTCGTCTTCTGGAAGCGGAATGTCGCGCGGTGCCTGGCGGGCTGCTTGCACGGCGGCAGCATCGCCCTGCTCGCCGCTGCGCTGATCGGCGACCATTTCGACCACGAGACCCAGCGCTTCATGGGCGTGCACGCCACCCCGTCGTTCATCGCTACCTACCGCCACGTTGGTGCCTCTCGCGACACGGTAGTCGATGCCATCGCGAGCGACGCGGGAGGAGCGTGGCTGTCGCTGCTGCTCTGGCTCATCATTCCGTCCGTGTTCGTGGGCGCCTCCGTTTGGCGCCTGCGACGACGCCGGGACCGGGCCGATCCGTCCTGGCGCTGGTACTGGGCTGCCGGCGGTCTGGCCGTGGCGCTGGCCGTGCCCGCGGTAGCCTTTGCCTCGCCCGGCGGCAAGTTCCGGATCCGCCGGGTGGAGCCATATGCGCTGCGGTTGTGGCGCGAGCCTTGGCAGCTCGACGCGGCGCGTCCTCCGGAGCAGATGGACGAGCTCGTCGAGCTCTCGCGAGCGCACTGGGCGCGGGCCACCGAGGACCGAAGCTGGGACTTCTCGGAACCGGACTACCCGTACGTCCGCACCCCGTCCGTCCCGGCGGCGTCGCGACTCGACCGCAACGTCATCCTGATTCAGCTCGAGACGTTCCGGGGTCTCGACGTCGGACACCTCAACCCCGAGCGCGGTCCCTCGGCCACGCCGTATCTCGATCAGCTGGTCGCGTCTGGAACCAGCTACGCGCGGGCGCTCTCGTTCGGACCACCGACCGTCAACGCATTCATCGGCGTTCACTGTTCGATTCCTCCCCACACCGACGTGAACATCAGCGTGCAACTCGCTCACATCTCGCTCAGGTGTCTGCCCCAGACGCTCCGGGAGCGAGGCTGGCATACCCTGTTCTTCACTGGGAACGACCCCGACTGGGACGGCGAGCGAGTGTGGCTCACACGGTGGTACGACGAGGATCACTTCTGTGCGGAGGCCGCGGAGGACGACCGCGTGACCTTCCAGAAGGCGGCGGACCGAATCATCGAATTCGGGCGAACCGGAGAGCCGTTCCTGGCGACCCTGGTCTCGGCCACCAACCATGCCCCCTTCCGGTCCCGCGACCCGAGCCTGGACGTCAACCAGGGTGCGTCGGCCTCGGAGCGAATCCTCAATACCGTGCACTACACGGACGCGGTGCTTCGCGACTTGTTCGAACGCCTGCGCCACGAGCCCTGGTTTTCCCACACTCTCGTCGTGCTGTACGGAGACCATGGCTGGAATCTCGGTGAGCACCCGAACTCTCCGGCGGGACAGCGCAACGGTTATGTGGAATCAGTCTGGGTGCCGCTGCTGTTCGTCGGCGAGGAGTGGCCCAAGGTGCCTGGACTGTCGTCCACGCCCGCCAGCCTGCTCGACGTGGCGCCGACGGTGGCGGACTGGCTGGGCGTCGTCGAGGCCAATCCCTGGCGCGGCGTAAGCCTGCTGGAGCCGGTCGGGACCGAGCGCACCATCGTGGTGCGCCGAGGTTCTTCGAACGTCATCGCGTTCGGTGCCGATGCGCAGTTCAGCTATGCCCGCAACCCAGACAGCGGCGAGGGCGAGCTATTCCTGGCTTCCGATGCGCACCAACGAAACGACGTGGGCGAGTCCCACCCCGAAGTGGTGCGGCGGTTCAACGAGCTGAGCGACGGCCTACCGGAGCTTCACGACTACCTGTTGCAGAGCAACCGGATCTGGATGCCGGCCACCCGCTGAGGCGCTCACGGGCGCGCTCCGGCTTCAGTCGACGTAGTCGGCTGCCAAGGTCGCGAAGGCCACATCCTGGCGGTGCGCCCGCACTCGGCGCAGAGGAGTGCGCGCAGCTCGCCGGCCGACCGCGCGTACGACAGCTCGTGCCCCGCCGCGCTCAGCGGCTGGGCGAGAGCGTCGCCGAGGATCGGCGTGGCGGACGCGACGACGACGTGCACGGGCCTCACTCTAC
>JBDIVX010000195.1:0-12835 GCA_039794305.1 Candidatus Neutrinellum sp. | reverse complement strand
CCGGTAGCCGTCCGGCGAGCACATCCGGCCCAGGTGCTCGCCGACCGTCTCGACCCCGGCCGCGATCAGCGTCCCTCCTTTCTGGCTGGACGGGTACGGCCGATAGAGGCACGGTGCCTCCGGCGGAAGGGTCGGGGTCGGCTGTGTCATAAGCAAACCCGGTTTGCCTCGACTCCTCCGCTCCTGACCACTTCTTGGCCCGTCCCGTCCCAGGCCGGACGCGGGACCACGCGGCCGCGGCCGCCGGCGAGCCCCGCTCAGATCACGAGACGACCGCCCCGATGTCCGCGCTCACAACGTGGGGCGGTACACCCGCTTCAGCTCCCTCTGGCGGCACGTGCTCGCACCGATAGGTCGTGGGGTTGCAAGTCCACCTCCCCCCGACGTCGTACACCAGGCCGTGCTCTGTGCGATGGACTGCACACTGATCGTCCGACGAGCAGCCTGGCAAGCACGCACCGGTGCCGAGCACGCACTCGTAGCCGTCCCTGCATTCGTTCTCCGTCACGGATGGCTCGCACGCTGCGGCGCAGACCCTGGCCGACACGCCGGCGTCGTCATCTCCCGTCGCGACGCAGACGCCGCACGGGCAGGTCTCTTCCAGGTCGGGATCGCATGCATCCGGGTCGATCGGCGCGGTCGTGCAGTAGCCGCCGACCCAGGACGCGTAAGGCACCGCGGTGCCACCGTCGGGGTGCCCAATGATCGGGTCACCGAGGCCGCCGAGCATGCCGGACTCCTCGCCGATGCACACCGGGCTATGGAGGCAGCCCAGGGCGGACGTGCATGGACGGCCGACGTCGCACTCGGGGACAGATCCATCGGCAGGTGAAGCGCCTCCGTCCGGCTGTCCCGCATCGTGGTCTGCATCGGCCTCGCCGGAGTCCTGCGACGCGCTCGCGTCGGCCTCGCCGCCGTCCTGGGACGCGCTCGCGTCCGCTTCGCCGGAGTCAAATGGTGCGCTGACATCGGGTGCTCCCGAGTCGGTTGCCGTCTCTCCCGATTGCAGCTCTGCGGAGTCCAGCACGAGTGAGCAGCCAGCAAGCGCCAGGATCCAGCCACAACCAACTGAGGGGCCAACACGAGTGCGCCAGAGTCCTCCCCCACGGTCCATGTAGGGAGGCTCGTTCCTGCGCGTCGGCTTGGCAAGGCGATTGAGACGGCCACAGTACGTGCCAGCGTCCCCCGCGCGCGCAACGGCTCGCGCCTCACCCCATGTGGGGTGAGGTGCATCCGTTCAGCGTGGCCTCCACAACCGACGTCCCCCTGTGGTATCGCCCGCCCATGGCCTCGTCGACCAAGAAGGCACGCGACCTCACGCTCCGCGATCTCCTCTCGCGCCTCGATCACGCGACCGCGTGCAAGCTCCTCGGCCCCTCGGGCGACAAGCGCATCCACCGGGGCGGGCGCATCGAGATCGATCCCGTGGCGGACGTCGAGCTGTCGGCGACGGCGCTACGCGTGCGCGTGGACGGCACCCGCGTGTCGGTCACGCGCGCCGAGGACGCCCGGCGCCGGCTGCGCGTCCGGTGCGACGCGTGCCGCCACGGCCAGTGCGTCCACGCGGGCGCGGCCCTGTCGCTCGTCCTCGAGGAGAAGATGGCGCTCGGCCTCGCCGCGCCGCCGGCCGAGCGCGTGCCCGTCGAGAGCCTGTCCGAGGAGGAGCTCGTCGAGCGCGCCCTCGCGGATCGGGCCGCGCGCGCGCGGGCCGAGCGGATGCGGCTCGTCTCGACCGACCCGAAGCGGCCGTGGACCGACTACACGGTCACGAGCGCTGCCTCCGGCAAGTCCTACCGCATCGCCCTGCGCGGCGCCGAGCGTGGCGTCTCCTACTGCTCGTGCCCCGACTTCCGCAAGAACACCCTCGGCACCTGCAAGCACGTCCTGTACGCGCTCGAGCGCGTCCGGAAGAAGTTCCCCCCGCGTGTCCTCCGGCGGCCCTACCGCCGCACCGACTTCAGCGTGCACCTTCGCTACGGCCACGCGCTCGAGCTGCGCCTCGCGGTCCCGGATCGCCTGGACCCGGAGGCTGAGCGCATCGTGCGCCCGATCGCCGGCCGGCCCGTCACCGACCTGCACGATCTGCTCCGCCGGGTCGCCCGGCTCGAGCGCGCCGGGCACGACGTGCGGATCTACCCCGACGCCGAGGAGCACATCGAGCGGCGGCTCCTCGACGAGCGCCTCGGCGCGCTCGCGCGTGAGATCCGCGCGGACCCGGCCGGCCACCCGCTCCGCCGCTCGCTCCTCACGACCGACCTCCTCCCCTACCAGCTCGACGGGGTCGCGTTCGCCGCCGGCGCGGGCCGCGCGGTCCTGGCCGATGACATGGGGCTCGGCAAGACCATCCAGGGCATCGGCGTCGCCGAGCTGCTGGCGCGGGAGGCAGGCGTGCGGCGCGTGCTCGTCATCTGCCCGACCACGCTCAAGTCGCAGTGGCGGAGCGAAATACACCGGTTCTCCGAGCGCACCTGCCAGCTCGTGGTCGGCTCGGCGGCCTCGCGCGCGGCCCAGTACGCGAGCGACGCGTTCTTCACGGTGTGCAACTACGAGCAGGTGCTGCGGGACATCCTGGCGATCGAACAGGTCCGCTGGGACCTCGTCATCCTCGACGAGGGCCAGCGCATCAAGAACTGGGAGGCGAAGACGAGCCGCGTCGTCAAGGCGCTCCGGTCCCGCTTCGCGCTCGTCCTGTCCGGCACGCCGCTCGAGAACCGGCTCGACGAGCTGTACTCGGTGATCGAGTTCATCGACGACCGGCGCCTCGGCCCCGCCTTCCGCTTCCTGAACCGGCACCGGACCGTGGACGAGACGGGCAAGGTGCTCGGCTACAAGAACCTCGGGGAGCTGCGCGAGCGGCTCGCGGGGGTGCTCCTGCGCCGCACGCGCGCCGAGGTCCTCGCGGAGCTCCCGCCGCGGACCACCGAGATCGTCCGCATCCCGCCCACCGAGGAGCAGCTCGAGCTGCACGCGGCGCACATGCGCGTGGTGAGCCAGATCGTCCGCAAGAGCTACCTCACCGAGATGGACCTCCTGCGCTTGCGCAAGTCCCTGCTGATGTGCCGGCTCGCGGCGAACGGCACCTACCTCGTCGACAAGCAGGAGCCTGGACACTCGAGCAAGCTCGAGGAGCTCGAGTCCCTCCTCGACGAGCTCGGCGCAGAGGAGGACCGCAAGGTGGTGCTCTTCTCGGAGTGGACGACGATGCTCGGGCGTATCGAGCCGCTCCTCGACGCGCGCGGGCTCGGCTACGTGCGCCTCGACGGCTCGGTCCTGCAGAAGAAGCGGGCGGAGCTCGTGCGCGCCTTCGAGACGGACCCCGCCTGCCGGTTCTTCCTCACGACGAACGCAGGCTCGACGGGCCTCAATCTCCAAGTCGCCGACACGGTCGTGAACGTCGATCTTCCCTGGAACCCGGCGGTGCTCGAGCAGCGCATCGCGCGCGCCCACCGCATGGGGCAGACGCGTCCCGTGCAGGTGTTCGTGCTCGTCACCGAGCAGACGCTCGAGGAGAACCTGCTCGCGACGCTCTCGGCGAAGCACGAGCTGGCCCTCGCGGCGCTCGACGCCGACTCGGACGTCGACGAGGTCTCGCTCGCGAGCGGCATGGAGGAGCTGCGGCGCCGGCTCGAGGTGCTGCTCGGCGCGAAGCCGGAGGCGCCGGTCGACGCCACCGAGGCGCAGCGGGTCGCCGAGGAGGCCGAGCGGCTCGCCCGGCGGGAGCGGGTCGCCGAGGCGGCCGGTCGGATGCTCACCGGCGCCTTCGCGTTGATCGGCGAGCTCGTGCCCGAGGCGCCCGAGACCGAGGCCGTGCGCGAGCTGCGCGCCCGCATCGAGGCGAGCCTGTCGACGTGCGTCGAGACGGGAGCCGACGGGAAGGCGCGACTGTCGGTGATGCTCCCGGAGGCCGACGGGGAGGGCGGCCGCGAGCCCCTAACGGTGCTCGCCGACTCCCTCGCTCGGCTCCTCGAGGCCGGCGCCGCCACGTAGAGCCTCAGCCGCGCACGAGCGGCGCGACCAGGCAGCGGACCGAGCCGCCGAGGCGGAAGACGCCGTCGACGCGCACCGGGTGCACCGTCGCGCCGAGCGCCTCCCAGGCCTCGACGGCGGCGCGGTCGAGCGCGTCCACGCCGTAGGTCGGGAGCACCACGTGCAGCCCGTCCGCGCGCCGCTCGAGGAGCACGTTGTCGTAGCTGAGGAAGACGTAGTTGCCGGCGGCCGGGAGGATCGGCACCGGCACCGCCTCGAGCCCGTGCGCCTCGAGCGCCGCCCGCACGTTCCGGAAGCGGGCGAGCCGCGCGGGCGACAGATCGAGCGCGAGCGGCTCACCCCCGACCTCGACCGTCGCCGCCTCGCCCTCGCGCAGGCCGAGCGCCGCGAGCGCCACGTCGGGATCGCCGTATGCCACGCGCCCGCCGCCGAGCGGCGTCACGAACATGCCGATGTGGTGGTCGGGCACCTCGCCCTCGATGCGCACGAGCTCGAGCCCGAGCGTCTCCTCGAGCTCGCGCGCGACGTCGTCGGGATCCCGATCCGGGTTGCGCGCGAAGAGCGGCGTCGCCACGTACGCGCGCGCCTCGTCCGCGATGAGATCGCCCCCGTCGAACCGAAACGGCGCCGTCCGGATGCGCGCCCGCCCCGCGAGCTCGCGCCGGAGCGCCCAGGGAACCAGGTGGTCGTGCACGCGCGCCTCGGGGCCGTCCATCGGCCGGGGCGGCGCGAGCAGCACGCTCCCGCGCCCCGTCTCGAGCACCGCGAGCCGGTCGCGCGCCCAGCTCGTGATCGCGCGCCCGACCCGCACGTACGAGACGCGCGGCCCCGGGCCCCATCCGCGCCGCGCCGCCTCGAAGATGCGCTCGTCCTCCGCGTCGGCGACGGCCACGCGCACGTGCGTCTCCGGGCGGAGCGCGGCGAAGAGCTCCCGGTACACCGGCAGGAACCGCTCGGCCCCCGGCCGGTGGAACTGCACGCCGAGCTCCTCGATGGGGCCGCCCGCGGCCGGCATGAGCGTCGCCGTCTCGGCGGGCGCCGGCTCGTCCCCGCACCCGCGCGCCGCGCTGACCAGGAAGTGCAGCGCGGCGAGCAGAGCCACCCCGCCGACGAGCCGCTTCGTCATCCGCCGGCGGCCGGCACCGTCAACATCGCGAGCGGCACCCGGTACGCCTCGACCTCGACCTCGGGCTCCTGCGCGGCCTCGGGAGCCTCCTCGGCCGGCGCGCGCAGCTCGATCCGCATCGACGCGAACGCCATCGGCCGCATCTCCTCGCTCACGTCCGGAACGGTGGGGTGAGGCGCCCGGACGAGGTGCTTCGTCTCGCCGCCCGCCGGCACGCGCAGCTCCACGAGCTCGTGGTGCACCGGCGTCGCGACCGGCCCCATGCGCCCGATGGCGAGCCCGCTCACCTCGCTGCAGTCCACCTCCCAGCGCACCGAGCGGTCGAGCGCGCTCGCGTTGCGCAGCGTGAGCTCGTAGCCGCCCGCGACGGCCTTCGCCTCCACCGCGAGCCCGTCCACCTCGGCCGCGTGGGCTACCCGCGGCCCGGTCACGAAGGCCACCTGCGGGAGCTCGCTCGGCGCCTCGGCCTCCTCGACCGCCTCGTCCTCGGCCCCCGCCGGCGACACCATCCACGCGCCGAGCGCCAGCCCGAAGGCCGAGAGCCCGAGCGGAGCCGAAACCCTGAGTCGTCGCATCGTCATCACCTCCTCGCGGTTATGACGCCCAGCGTGACCCGAGGTTCTCGGGCGGGTTGTAAGAGAACGGTCAATTGGCGCGGGCGGCCCGGCGGGGCCGGCTCCGCTTCAGCGCCGACCTCGTCCGGGAGGCGGGGCGATGCCCTGTTCGCACCGCATCAGCCCTCGTCGGACTCCTCGAGCCACTGAACGTCCAGGGCGTCCTGCGGCCGGCCGGCGGCGCGCTTGTTCTTGACCAGCTCGGCTCTCCCGAGGAACGGCACGGTGTGGTGCCCATACGGCGCGAGGACGCGTCCCTGCCAGGCTTCCTCGAACGACACCCCCGAGATGGAAGTCAGGATGTCCACGCGATTGGGGGGCATACCGAGCTGGATCACGCGTCCCTCCGTCGTGAAGTCCTCCGCCGTCAGACCGAGGCCACCGAACCCGAACCCCTCGAGGGCGCGCAGAACGCGCTCGGCGTTGTCGGGCGAGGGTCGCACCAGCACGTCGATGTCCTTCGTGTACCGGGGCTTCGCGTGAACGGCGACGGCGTGGGCGCCTACGACGACGAAGTCAACTCTCTCCGAGAGCAACCACTCGAACAACTCTTCGAAGTCCTTCGAGATGCTCACCGGCCTCTCCCCCGGCCTGCATGCGCAGGTCCTCCACGGCCTCGATCCGCTGTCCAGGTGTCATCGCCGCCCAGAACTCCAGGTCGGCCCGATGCTCCTCCTCGAACGAGCTGCACTTGCGGACCCAACGCTGCACCGACCTGATCTTACCAGTCGCGCGAGCCGCCTTCCAATCGGCCCCGGTTGCCCCGAGCCCCCGCTCCGGCGCATCGTTCTCGCCCGTGGACGTTCGCACCGAGACCGCCGCGCACGCGCTCGACGACGGCGAGGTGCGCCTGCTCGGCGCCGTCCGAACCGTCACCGGCGCGATGACCCGCGTCGACCTCGGCGGCGCGCGGCTGCTCGTCGACTGCGGCGTCGCCCAGGGCCGCGACGCGCGCGACTGGCGCTTGCCCGACGACGCCCTGCGCGCCGACGCCGTCCTGCTCACCCACGGCCACAACGACCACGTCGGGAGCCTCCCCGAGCTGTGGCGCCGCGGATGGCGCGGCCCGATCCTCGCCACCGCCCCGACGCTCGCCATCGCACGCATCGTCCTCGCCGACGGCCTGCGCCTCGCCGGCGCGCGCGACGACGTCGAGCCGTTGTTGCGCTGGCTCGTCGAGCGTGCCCGGCCGATCCCCTACGACCGCCTCGGCGCGCACGTCGAGGGCTTCGCCGGCGAGATCGCGTTCCGCGAGGCCGGCCACATCCTCGGGAGCGCCAGCGTCGAGATCGTGACCGCGCGCTCGCGCGTCATCGTGAGCGGCGACCTCGGCCGCCCGAGCTCGCCCATCCTGCGCGACCCGAACACGACGTGGTCGCCCGAGCGCCCCGTCGACCTCGTCGTCCTCGAGAGCACCTACGGCGACCGCGCCCACGCCCACGGCACCGGCGACATCCAGGCGCGCCTCTGCGAGGTCATCGAGCACGCGCGGGCGGACAGGGGCCACATCCTCGTCCCCGCCTTCGCCATCGGCCGCACCCAGACGCTGCTCTGGCACCTGAACGCCCTCGTCGAGTCGGGCCAGGTGCAGGACCTCCCGGTCGCCGTCGACACCCCCATGGGCCTCTGCGTCACCGACACCTACCGCCGCTTCGAGCGCCTCTACGACCGCGAGGCCCTCGATCGCATCGCGCGCGGCGACGCCCCCTTGGACTTCGACGACCTCTACGCCGTCCGCCGGGGCCGCGACTCGGTGCGCCTGCGCGACGTCCCTGGCCCCATGCTCGTCCTCGCCGGCAGCGGCATGTGCACCGGCGGCCGCATCGTCGGCCACCTCGCGGACCTGCTCCCGCGCGAGGCCACCGTCGTCCTCTTCGTCGGCTACCAGGCAGCCGGCACGCCGGGGCGGGCGATCCAGCAGGCGGGGAAGGGCGGCGTCGTCGAGCTCGACGGCCGGCGCGTGGAGGTGCGCGCGCGGATCGAGACGCTGTCGGGCCTCTCGGCGCACGCGGATCGAGACGAGCTCGCGGCGTGGCTCGGGGCGATCCCCGACGTGCGCGCCGTCGCGCTGCATCACGGGGAGCCGGGCGCGCAGGCGGGGCTCGCCCGTGTCCTCGGGGCGACCGGCGCGCGGCGCGGGCGATAGGGTGGCGGTCCGCCAGCGGCCGCCGGCGGTCCGCCAGGTCGTCCTGCGGCGATGACACGGCGATCGCGCGTGACGAGACCGGCACGCGGCCTGCTCTGCGCATCGGGCCATGCCTTCGTCCGACCGCGCCTTTCGAGCGCTGGCACGCGAGCGTCCGGACCTGGTCGTCGCGTTGCTCGAGCGGGTCGCCGCGGACCTCTTGCCGGCCGGCGGTGAGGTCACGCCGGAGTCCGTCGACGATCCCCACCTCGATCCACCCCCTCCCACCGATGCCGACTGGGTGGCGCGGGTGGGCGGCGGCGACCTGGTCCACGTCGAGTGCCAGGGCTACCGGGAGACCGGCTTCACCGAGCGGCTCTCGCGCTACCATCTCGCGCTCCTGCTCCGGTACCCGACGCGCCGGGTGAGCAGCGTCGCGCTGTGGGTCATCCGGCCGCCGACCGATCAGCGGGAGCCCGAGATCGAGTGGCGCGGCGTGCGTGTCGGCGTCCGGCACGTCGTCCTCGCCGACGTCCCTTCGGCCCGGTTGCTGAGTGACCGCCGGACCGTCTGCTTCGCCGCCGGGGCGGACCGCGGCGGGTGGACCGACCCGGAGCTCTGCCTCCATGTGGCCCGCGGGCTGAAGAGGGCGTCTGCGGGATACCGCGAGAGCGTGATGGCGGTGGCCCTGGCGGCGACCGCCGGGAGGTACGATGCTATGGTACGTGCGATGAAGGAGACCGACTTCGAGCCGCTCTTCATCGAGGAGCTCGTGCGGTTCGGTGAGGACCGGGGCCGCAGCGAGGGCGAGGCGCACACCTTGTTGCGCCAGCTCCGCCTCAAGTTCGGCGAGCTCCCGCCCACCACGGAGACGCGCGTCCGCGAAGCCTCCGAGGCCGATCTCCACCGCTGGGTCGAGCGGATCCTCACCGCCGAGTCGATGGACGACGTCTTCGAGTAGCCCCGCGCAGCCCGGAGCTCGGCCCGCATCCGGGGCCGCCTGCGGGTGGCGGTCCGCCAGCGGCCGCCGGCGGTCCGCCAGGTCGTCCTGCGGCGATGACACGGCAATCGCGCGCGACGAGGCCGGCACGCGGCCTGCTCTGCGCATCGGGCCATGCCTTCGTCCGACCGCGCCTTCCGAGCGCTGGCACGCGAGCGCCCGGACCTCGTCGTCGCGTTGCTCGAGCGGGTCGCCGCGGACCTCTTGCCGGCCGGCGGTGTGGTCACGCCGGAGTGCGTCGACGATCCCCACCTCGATCCACCCCCTCCCACCGACGCCGACTGGGTGGCGCGGGTGGGCGGCGGCGACCTGGTCCACGTCGAGTGCCAGGGCTACCGGGAGACCGGCTTCACCGAGCGGCTCTCGCGCTACCATCTCGCGCTCCTGCTCCGGTACCCGACGCGCCGGGTGAGCAGCGTCGCGCTGTGGGTCATCCGGCCGCCGACCGATCAGCGGGAGCCCGAGATCGAGTGGCGCGGCGTGCGTGTCGGCGTCCGGCACGTCGTCCTCGCCGACGTCCCTTCGGCCCGGTTGCTGAGTGACCGCCGGACCGTCTGCTTCGCCGCCGGGGCGGACCGCGGCGGGTGGACCGACCCGGAGCTCTGCCTCCATGTGGCCCGCGGGCTGAAGAGGGCGTCTGCGGGATACCGCGAGAGCGTGATGGCGGTGGCCCTGGCGGCGACCGCCGGGAGGTACGATGCTATGGTACGTGCGATGAAGGAGACCGACTTCGAGCCGCTCTTCATCGAGGAGCTCGTGCGGTTCGGTGAGGACCGGGGCCGTGATCGCGGCCGCAGCGAGGGTCTGGAACAGGGAGCCCGGTTGGGCGAGGCGCACACCCTCTTGCGCCAGCTCCGCCTGAAGTTCGGCGAGCTCCCGCCCACCACGGAGACGCGCGTCCGCGAAGCCGCCGAGGCCGATCTCCACCGCTGGGTCGAGCGCATCCTCACCGCCGAGTCGATCGACGACGTCTTCGAGTAGCCCCGCGCAGCGCGGAGCTCGGCCCGCCTCCGCCGGGAGGCACGATGCTATGGTACGTGCGATGAAGGAGACCGACTTCGAGCCGCTCTTCATCGAGGAGCTCGTGCGGTTCGGCGAGGACCGGGGTCGCGGCGAGGGTCTGGAACAGGGAGCCCGGTTGGGCGAGGCGCACACCCTCTTGCGCCAGCTCCGTCTCAAGTTCGGCGACCTCTCGCCCGATACGGAGACGCGCGTCCGCTCGGCCTCCGAGGCCGATCTCCACCGCTGGGTCGAGCGCATCCTCACCGCCGAGTCCCTCGACGACGTCTTCGAGTAGCCTCGCGCAGCGCCGAGCTCGGCCCGCCTCCGCCGGGAGGTACGATGCTATGGTACGTGCGATGAAGGAGACCGACTTCGAGCCGCTCTTCATCGAGGAGCTCGTGCGGTTCGGTGAGGACCGGGGCCGCAGCGAGGGTCTGGAACAGGGAGCCCGTTGGGCGAGGCGCATACCCTCTTGCGCCAGCTCCACCTGAAGCTCGGCGAGCTCTCGCCCGATACGGACCGGACTTGGTCGAAGGACCGGTTACGGCCGCGTTCTGTCCGGAATACGGACCGGACTTGGTCGAAGGGCCGGTTACGGCCGCGTTCTGTCCGGAATACGGACCGGACTTGGTCGAAGGGCCGGTTACGGCCGCGTTCTGTCCGGAAGACGGACCGGACTCGGTCGAGTCCCTCGACGACGTCTTCGAGCCCTGACGCCGTGCCGGTGGTCGGTCCGGCCGCTCGCGCACCGCGGCCCGCAACCGCGGGGAGCGGCGGCCGATAAGCGCGCCACCGAGAGCTCCCGGTGTCCCGTGCTACGATCCCGACTGCCATGGCCGAGCCCGCCCGCCGTCCCGGCGCACCCGATCCCACTCACTACCCGGTGAGCGAGAAGGTGCCCGAGAAGCGGCTCAACCGCGACATCGCGACGATGCTGCGGCACCTGATCGAGCGCTGGCTGGCCAAACGTGGGGAGACGGCGCGCGTCGGCACCGACCAGTTCATCTACTGGGTCCAGCACCAGCCGACGCGCGCGCTCGCTCCCGACGTCTACGTGCTCCCAGGCGTGGATCCGGCGACCGAGATCGACGCGTGGAAGGTGTGGGAGACCGGCATCGTGCCGAGCCTGGCGGTCGAGGTCGTGGGCCTCGACGTGCGCAAGGACTACGAGGTCGCGCCGGGCCGCTACGACGAGCTCGGCGTCCGCGAGCTCGTGGTGTACGACCCGCGTCCGGAGGGCCCCGATCGCGTCCGCTTCCAGGTGTGGCGCCGCCGTCGCGGCAAGCTCGCCCGCGTCGAGCGAACGGACGCGGACCGTGTCCGCTCGTCGGTCCTCGGCTGCTGGCTGCGCGAAGTGGGGGAGGGCGCCGCCCAGCGGCTACGCATCGGCACCGGTCCCCGCGGCGATCGGATCCATCCCACGGCCGAGGAGGCGGAGCGTCTCGGGCGGGAGGCGGTCGAACGCGAGCGCGACCTGGAGCGTGCCAGACGGGCGGCGGCGGAGCGCGAGGGCCTGGAACGGGGCGCCCGCAAGGGCCAGGCGGGAGCCCTCTCGCGCCTGCTCCGCCTGAAGTTCGGCGACCTGCCCCCCGCCACAGCGGCGCGCGTCCGCGAAGCCGCCGAAGCCGATCTCCTCCGCTGGCTCGATCGCATCCTCACCGCCGAGTCCCTCGACGACGTCTTCCAGCCCTGACCTCCCCGCCCGCGGGTCCATCGATCTGGACTCGCCCTGCGCATCCGGTCAGTCCACGAGGCAGGAGCACGAGCGCGACCGGGGGCGGGCTCCGCCGCCCCTCCTTCCTCTCCCCGTTCTTGGAGCGGCCCGAAATCCCCGCCAAACCGACCGCTCGTTCGCTGAACGGGCGGTCCCCGCATCGCAACACATCTCCTGGATCGGATGGGAGCCGCCGGGCTGTCAGTTTTCCGTTGTCGTAACCGCCACTTGGGGCGCGCAGGCAACGTTTGACACCCCGGGGCCCCCGAATATACTGGCTCACTCGGAGGGGAGAACTCCCAATGTCGAAACGGCGAGTCGTCTGGAGCGTCGTGGTCGCGGCGGCAATGGCCACCGGCGGCCTGGCCTTCGCTCAGACCGGCGGTGAGGAAGAGGTCGCAGAGGGTGAGGGAGAGGCCGAGGTCGGCGTCGTGCGCCGCGCGGATCTCTCCCCGGAGGAGCAGCTCGCCGAGGCCCAGCGCGTCCAGAACCGCGGCACCCAGATCAGCCGCCGCGTGCAGACGATGCTCGACGAGGCGCGCCGCGAGCGCGACATCATCCGCGTCACCTGCCTCAACGACAAGCTCACCCAGGTCAACGCGAACCTCCGTACCCTCGAGGAGCGCATCGGGAACCTTCAGTCGGCCGTCCAGGGCCAGGACGCGAGCCGCCGCAACCACGAGTTCACGGTCATCACGGTCCTCAGCCAGAAGTTCAACGTCCTCGAGCAGGAGGCCAACCAGTGCCTCGGCCAGGACATCTTCGAGACGGGCGCGACGCGCGTGACGACCTCGATCGATCCGGAGACGCCGATCGAGGACCCCACCGTGGTGCCCGAGCAGGTGCCGCCCGCCGTCCCCTTCATCCCGCCGCCCGCGAGCCCCTCCATCTGAGCCGCGGCATCCTGACCACCTGAGCCCAACGACATTCGCTTTGGGGGAGAGCAGTTCCCGGCCCCCACTGGAGACACCGGGAGATATGCACGCACGCCACCGACGACTCGCACGGCCCGTCGTCGCTTTGAGCTTGGCCTTCGGTCTGTCTCTCGGTGCTGCCGGCGCAGCGCAGGCGCAGGGCTGGCTCGCCGACCGCGAGCGCGCGGAGGGCCCCGGCTTCCGCGTCCGCGACCTCGAGCTGCACCCCGGCATCGGCGCCGAGATCGACATGTTCGAGGGCCGGCCGAGGATCGTCACCCCCTTGGAGGACTCCCCCGCGTGGAAAGCCGGCATCCTGGCGGGCGACATCATCCTCGAAGTCGACGGCGAGC
>JBDIVX010000194.1:0-12865 GCA_039794305.1 Candidatus Neutrinellum sp. | reverse complement strand
AGGCGCTGCGCGCGGCGGTCGACCTGTCGGTGCGATACCTGACCGAGCGCCAGCTCCCGGACAAGGCCATCGCCGTCCTCGACCTCGCCGGTGCGCGCGTTCGCCGCCGGAGCGGCAAGGTGGTGGACGTCGCCGCCGTCGCCGGGGTGATCGCCGAGCAGGCCGAGGTGCCGATCGAGCGGCTCCTCGCGCGCGACGCCGACCGCCTGCTCGAGCTCGAGCGCCACCTCGGTGAGCGTGTGGTCGGGCACGAGGCCGCGGTCGCCCGCATCGCGGACGTGCTGCGCAAGGGCGCGGCCGGGCTTCGGGGCCGCCGCCCGTTCGGCACGTTCCTACTGCTCGGACCGACGGGCGTGGGCAAGACCGAGATGGCGAAGGCCGTCGCCGACGTGGTGTTCCCGGCCGGCGCCATGACGCGCTTCGACATGAGCGAGATGAGCGAGGCGCACGCGGTCGCCCGGCTCGTCGGCGCCCCTCCGGGCTACGTGGGCCACGAGGAGGGCGGGCAGCTCACCGAAGCGGTCCGTCGGCGGCCCTACCAGCTCCTGCTCCTCGACGAGATCGAGAAGGCCCACCCCGAGGTGCTCCTCGCGCTCCTGCCGCTCCTCGACGAGGGCCGCCTCACCGACGCACGCGGCCGCACCGTCGACTTCACCCACACGATCGTGTTCTTGACGAGCAACCTGGGCGCCGACCCGTCCGCGGGTCCCTCGCGCATCGGCTTCGGCGGAGAGGAGGGGACGTCGTCGGGGCGGGCGGGCCGCGCGATCCAGGCCGCCCGCGCCGCCCTGCCGCCCGAGCTGTGGAACCGGATCGACGAGCCGCTCTACTTCGCGCCGCTCGCCGCCGGGGAGATCGCGGAGATCGCGAGGCGGATGCTGCGCGGGCTCGGCGAGACGCTCCGACGGGAGCGGGACGTGCTGCTCGAGGTCGAGCCCAGCGCGCTCGACGCGCTGATCGCCGCCGGCGGGTACGAGCCCGCGCTCGGAGCGCGGCCCATGCGGCGGACCATCGGCCGGCTCGTGGAGGCCCCGCTCGCCGCCGCGCTCCTGTCGGGCGAGGTGGCGCCGGGGCACCGGGTGGTCCTCCGCGGCGACGGGGATCGTTTGATCCTCGATTTCATGAAGGAAATCGCAGCCGCGGAGTAGCTTCGGGCTCCGGCGAGCCTTGCATCGGGACCGTCCGCCGTGTCACAACCCTCCGCTCGAATGGCGTCGTCGGTTCCCGCTCCGGCCTCGTCGGCCGGGCCCGAAGGGGAGGGGCTGCCCAGGACCTTCGGGCGATTCCTGCTGTTCGACCACATCGGTCGCGGGGGCATGGCCGACATCTACCTCGCCTCGGCCCGGACGGGGCTCGGCGGCGAGCGGCTGGTGGTCGTCAAGGAGATCCTGCCGGCGCTGTCCGGCGACGACGGCTTCGCCCGGATGCTCAGCGACGAGGCGAAGCTCGCCGCGCAGCTCAACCACGCGAACGTCGTGCAGGTCATCGATCTCGGGCGCGACAACGGGCGGCTCTACATCGCGATGGAGTACGTGGAGGGGTTCGATCTGAACCAGCTCCTGCGGAGGCTGAGCAAGGCCCGCATCCCGCTCCCCGCCGAGTTCGCCGTCCTGGTCGTCCGCGAGACGCTGCGCGCCCTCGACTACGCGCACCGCGCCAAGACGCCCGACGGGCGGCCGATGGAGATCGTGCACCGCGACGTCTCCCCGTCGAACGTCCTCATCTCGTTCGAGGGCGAGGTCAAGCTGTGCGACTTCGGGATCGCGCGAGCCTTCGGGCTGGCCGAGGACGCGCAGCGCGACAGCCGCGTCGCGCAGGCACGGGTGGCGGGAAAGAGCGCCTACATGGCGCCCGAGCACGCCCGGGGCGAGACGATCGACGCGCGTGCCGACATCTTCGCCGCGGCGATCCTGCTGTGGGAGCTGTGCGCGGGCCGGCGCCTCTACAAGGGGAGCGAGGAGGAGATGCTGGCGCAGGCCTGCGAGGGCGCGGTGCCGCCGCTGCCGGACCGGGGCCTGCCGAACCAGGGCGACCTCCAGGCGGTCCTCGACCGCGCGTTCCAGGTGGACCGGCGCTCGCGCTACCAGAGCGCCGCCGACTTCCTGATCGCCCTCGAGGACTACGCCCTCGCCGCCCGCCTGATGGCGTCGCAGATCCGGTTCGGCGACTTCCTCACCGAGCACTTCGCGGACGAGATCGTGCACGTCCGGCGTGCCCGCGAGCTGTCGGCCAAGGGCCTGCTCGAGCCGCGCGAGGAGCCGGCGGCGGTGGCGGCCGAGGACGGAAGCCGCATCCGCGCGAAGCCCGAGCGGACCGAGCCGGTGAAGCTGGCAGAGCCCGAGCCCGAGCCCGAGATCGCCAGGCAGGACACGCAGAAAATCGTCACCGCGGGCGAGCCCGAACGGCGGGGCGTCGGCTTCGTCCTCCTCGCCGGCGCCGTGGGCCTCGCCATCGGCATCGCGGCGACGATCGCGGCCCAGCTCTTGTTCTGACTCGTGCGATCTCGCACCGAACGAGGGAAACACGAGTCTGAGCGCGGGCGGCGTCAGACGGCGTAGGTCTGCCGCTCGACGACCAGCTCGCAGCAGTCGTCGCCTCGACTCCGGCAGCGAGCCTCCGTCCCGCGGAAGGACTCGGGGCCGGAGAAGAGCTGGTCGTAGTAGGTCGCGTCCAGGGTCGGCTTCTGTGTGATGTCGCCCGCGTACAGCAGGTTCATGATGCCCGCCGCGGCTCCCCGGCAGAAGTGACAGTGCGGCTGGTCGTCGGCGCCGAACCGCTGCAAGTAGTAGCTCGACTCGTAGCTCGCGTCGACGCGCAGCACCAACCGCTCGTGCTCGACGAGCTCGACCACGCTCCACCGGCCCCAGCCGAGCGCGTTGATGCAGGAGACGATACCCGCGACCCAGTCCCGCCGATCGCGGAGCATCGGACCGACGACGGCGTCCCATTCCGGGCTCTCCATGATGCCGCCGAAGGTGTTGAAGGCGCAGACGTGGCCCGCTTCGGTCAGCAGATCGCGCGCCGCGTCGAGCAGCCGTGGCATCTCGGCCGTCACGCGTCGCTCGAGCTCGTACGAGATGTAGTTGTAGTAGTTGGCGTAGTGCCGCGTCAGGTAGACCCCGAACGCGGGGATCAAGCCTTCTTCGTTGCCCTCCAGGGGAAGCTTGGAGAGGGCCGCGAGGATGAAGCTCTCGTCCACGTTCGACTCGAACCGCGGGCGTGGCGGCATCGGCGACGGGACGAGGCCCATCCCCATGCTCGGGGAGAGCGGACGCGGCTCGGCGAGCTTCTCCACGTCGAACGTGCAGTGCTCGGCGCCGAGCGCCGCGCAGCCCGTCTCGACGGCGCGGTAGCTCCCGGGCCGGGCGTCGAAGGTCGCCGCTGCGAGCGCCTCGACGAAGCCGGCCGCGAAGTGGCAGGCGGGATCGCGACGGGCGGCGCCGTGCCGGCTCCGTGCTTCGAAACCGAGCGCGTAGTGGGAGTCGTGCAGCGACGCCTGGCCTCCGCCGGCGTCGAGCCCGCCCGCTGAGAGCGTGCCGAACCCCAGGCGGCGGAACAGGTCGGCACCGAACGCCAGCCGCTCTGCCGCGGAGTGGCCGGCGAAGGCGGAGGTGAGCTGGGCATGGACGGGCGCCACGGCGCCGTCACGCAGGATGTCGTGGACGGGAAGGCTGTGCCCCAAGTCCTCGATCGACTGCTGCAGCGCGGCGTTGTAGTGGTGGCAGTGGAAGATCAGCGGCTCCCCGCCCACCAGGTGCAGGCCGTGGTCACCGCTCGCCGTGGCTAGCTCGATCGTCATGGGTGTCCTCTACAGGCGGACGTCGAGGCAGATCTCGCGGATCGCCCCCATGAGCCTCTCCAGGTCGCCGGCGCTCACCTCGTCCAGGCACGTGGGATCCTGCAAGTCGAGGCCCGTCTTGAGGGACAGCCTCGCGTAGATGAAGTGCCGGCGCGCGCCGGAATACGCGGCGTCGATCTTGCTCAACAGCGAACGAGCGCTCATCGGAGGACCCACGCGGTCGAAGCCTAGGTCGACACCGATCTCCGAGTCAACCGGTCCAAGAAACAGCTCAGGAGGAGCTGGACGCGGTCTGGCGCCGCGTGGACGCGGAGCATGGCGCTCAGCCGATCCTCGAGCAGGTACAGCTTGCCGAGGCCGTCGACGTCGCCGATGGCCAGCGTTCCCGGGACGACCTCGTCGAAAGGGAAGAGCTCGCCGAGGCGGGCCTTCGTGGGCGCGGATCGTTCGGGCGGCCAGGAGATCTCGAGCCGGCGGAGCACACCATGGCAGTCGCGGCGGAGGGTGAACCGAACACCGTCGACGGTCGCGCGGTGCGTCTCTCCGCGCGCGTCCGGATCGTCGAGGCGGCCGATGGACTCCAGCAGGTCCGAAGGAAGAGCCGGGCTCGCTTCCGACACGGGGGGAGGCTATCACGGCGGCGCCGGCGCGCAGAGACGGCCCGTCCCGCGCGAGCGGCGCCCGCCATGTGGGAGGAGCGCGTGCGTCGGAGCAGGGAGCGCACTTCGCTCCGCCCAGGATGGCGGATCCTGCGCGAATCGGGCCGTCCCGCCGTGGCACGCGGCGTGCTCGTCGAGGCGGGCATGTGTGCCGTGAACGCCCGATGGGCGCTCGCTCTGGCGGCGTCTGCAGCGCTGTCCTGCGCTGCGCAGCCCTCCGGGGTGGAGCTCGACGATCCGACCCACCGCGACGATGGCGATCACTCGCTCATCCCGCCCGCACGAGACGAAGGCGGGGCGGCGCGCGAGACGGTCATCGCGGGGAGCGTGTCATGGGAACGGCCCGAGGTCGGGGCCATCAGCGGCTGCACCGCGACGCTCGTCGCGCCGGACGTGATCGTCACCGCGGCGCACTGCCTCGGCTTCCGCAGCGCGACGACGCCCGGGAGCTACGGGCAGTTCACGGTGTACGGCAGCGGAGGCGCCGAGCGGCGGTCGTTCCGGATCGACCGGTACCGTAGCTTCGGCACGAACCTCGGACGCGACGACGTGGCGCTGATGCACCTCGCCGAGCCGGTGCCGCGCGACCTCGCGACGCCCGCGCGGCTCGCGGCGGAGACGCCGTCGCGCGGGACGAGCATGAGCATCTGGGGCTTCGGGTGCACGCGCCGCGGGACGAGCACCGACTGGCAGAAGCGGCGGTTCGACTTCCTCGAGGGCGGCGGCACCGACAACCTGTGCCCGGGCGACTCGGGCGGCCCGGTGATGACCGCGGACGGCCGGGTCGTCCGTGTGAACAGCGGCTACTACTCGGGCTATCCGGGCGGCGACATCTTCGGCGAGCTCCCGCCGAACCACGACCGCGTGGTCGCGCAGCTCAGCGAGTGGAGCGACTGGGATCCGGAGGCGGGCGGCGGCAAGATCCCGGACGGCGACGTGGGCCTCGGGGACGGGGACGGGCCGACGCCCGATCCGTGCACCGGCTACGCGAGCACGTGCGGCGGTTGCACGCCCATCGCAGGCTGCGGCTGGTGCGCCGCGACCGACACGTGCGTCTCGGTCGACTCGGTCGGACGCGCGGTTGCGGGCTGCACGGCGGAGGTGCTCGTCGAGCCGGGCGAGTGCGGAGGCGGCGATGCGTGCGGCGTGTATGCGCCGTTCCCCGACTACACGTGCTGGCAAGGCGGGGGCGGCTTCGTCCGCTGCCGCGCGGGCAGCGAGCCCGAGTACCTGATCTGTCCGACGGGCTACCTCTGCCGGCCGGGCAGCCGCACGCTCTGGTGCTACCGGTGAGACGCACGTTCGAAGGCGGCGCTACTCGGACAGGGCGCGCCGGATCCTACGCGCGGGGCCGGCTGGCAGTCCGGCTTCGCGCGCACAGGCCAGGATGACCGGGCCGACGGCGTCGTAGGCGCGGAGCGCGGCAGGGGAGACGGAGCGGAGGGCGCGCCGGTGGGCCCGCACCGTGTCGGCGTCGCCGCGGCGCACCGGGCCGGTCAGCGCGCCGGGGACGCCGAGGCGCTCGACGTTGTCGGCGACGGTGCGCAGGAGCGCGCCCATGGCGCGCTCGGCGTCGCGGCGGCCGAAGCCGAGCCTCTCGAGCAGCTCCACCGACGCCGTCGCGAGCGCCGCCGCGCCGTTGGCGAGGAGCGCCGCGGCCGCGTGGTAGGCGGGTCCGTGCACGGACGCGACGACCGCACGGGCACAGGCCGCCTCGGCGATGCGCCTGGCCGCGCGCACGGCGTCGCGGGAGCCGTCCAGGACGAAGGTGGTGCCACGGAGCGACGGCGGCCGGGTGGGGGAGGGGAACGACGCCATCGGGTGCATCACGCCCACGGCGGCGCCGGCACGCCGGCAGGGCTCGAGCTCGCCCGTACCGCGCGCGCCCGCGCAGTGTAGGACCACGGTGCGCTCGCGCAGCGACGGCGCGATGCGCGCGGCGACGTCCGCGATGCGTCCGTCCGGGACGGCGAGCACGACGACGTCCGCGTCGGCGATGGCCCGCTTCGACGGCTCGCGGCCTCGCACGAGGCTCACCCCGACGTCCTCGGCCCCCCGGAGGGACGCCGCTAGCGATCGGCCCACGCGCCCGCGCCCGACGACCGCGACCCTCACCGGTAGAGCCCTTCCGCCCGGACGTGGTCGAGGACCGAGCGCGGGACGAGGCCGTGCACGTCCTCTCCCGCGGCGAGGCGCCGGCGGATCTCGGTGGAGCTGATCGGCGGAAGCTCGACGGGGAGCGTCTCCCAGCCGCGCGCGTCGTAGCCGCTGCGCCCGACCACGAGCGGGGGCGCGAGCTCGGCGACCCGATCGAAGGCGTGCCAGCGATCGATCTCGCCGAGGATGTCGGTTCCGATCACGAGTCGGAACGTGGCACCGGGGATGCGGCGCCCGAGCTCTTCGATCGTGCGCAGCGTGTAGCTCCGGCCTCCGAGCTCCTCCTCGATGCGCGAGACCTCGACCCGCCGGAGGTCCGCGAAGGCGAGCTCGCACATGCGATGGCGATGCTCGAAAGGTGTGCACGCCTCCTTGTCGAGCGGGTGCTCGAGGCTCGGGATCACGAGCATACGGTCCACCTCGGCCACGGCGAGCACGTAGGCGGCCACCATGACGTGGGCGGCGTGCGGCGGATCGAACGTCCCACCGAAGACGGCGATGCGATCCGTCACGACGAGACCACGATCTTGCCGGTCATCCGGCCCTGCAGAGACTCGCGCCAGAGCGGCGCCCCCGACGGAGCGAAGGTCGCGACCACCACCTGCCCATCCTTCTCGGCCTCGACGATGCCAATCGTGCCGCCCGACAGGGGCCCCGGAGTGAAGAAGTAGCGCGGCCCGAAGCGCTTGAGCAGCGCATCGTCGGACTTGCCGTAGACGAGCAGGCTCGAGTTCGCGATGTCCTCCTCGTCGAGCACCGACTTGTCGTGGACGACGGTCACGATGCGATCCTCGATCATCTCGATGGCTCGGGAGGGAGCCGGTGGCAGGGTGCGGATGCACGACAGGCGCGCGAGCGCCTCGTCCCTGCGCAGGAGCTCGTCGATCGACTCCGCGTCGCCCTCGCGGGCGAGGCGGACGGCCTCCTCGAGGAAGGCGCCGTCGGCGGCGTCTCCGGCGAGCCGCCGCGCCCAAGCGTCGACGACCGCGCCCACCGTGTCGTCCAGGCCGAGGTAGATCGCCTGGTCGACGCCGGCGTCGTTCAGCAGGAACTCGAGGGCCTCCTCGAGGAGGTCGCGATCTCCGGCGGCGGGTCCGACGAAACCGAGCTTCATCCCCCCTCTCCAATAGCACGTCAGAGGCGATCCGCCCCGACCCGGCTGCGTGCCTCGAACAGCGTGTCGGAGGTCGCGAACTCGAGGAGCGACAGGGCCTCGGGGACCTGCCGGATCGCCTGCACCCTGCCGGCCGGAGTGCTCTCGGAGACGCCCGGGCTGCTCGCGAGCTTGAGGAGCGAGCCGATGGCGGCGGGAACCGAGCCCGTGGCGAGCAGCGCGACGCGGTCCCCGAGCTCCGACGCCGCGAGCCCGAGCCGCGCGGGATCGAAGCCGGGGGCCCCGGACATCTCCATGGCGAGCGGGAACAGGTCGTCGCGCACCCGGCGGTGCACGTGCTTGCTCACACGGTGAGCCATCTCGTCGACCTGATCGGAATCGAGCCCATGAGGCGCGTACCTCGGATCGTAGGAGCGGACGAGCCCGGCCACCGCGAGGGCGAGCTGGGCGGGCTGGGAGCGGACCGCCACGGCCAGGTTCGCGCGGGCCACCTTCACCGCGCGCGCCAGCAGGAAGATCTTCTCGTGCTCGTCGGTGAGCGTGAGGAGGTCGCCTCCTACGAGGACGGTCACCGGTGAGCTCGACACGGCTACGCACACGCGCGGCGCCTGGTATGTCTGGTAGACCTGCATGTCGGGTACGCCGAACCAGCGACCCACCTCGAGCATGGCGTTCTTGAACCCGTGCTCCCTCGGGAGCCGGTCGGCCTGGAAGGCACGCAGGTCGAAGGGCAGCGCCTTCTCGAGAGCCTCGCCGGCCATGTGGAACACCGCGCGCGTGGCGCGGGTCAAGGTCGGGGGCGACAGGGTGTCGTCGAGCCCCGGGTCGCACGCCGCGCCGCCTCCGCCCGGGATGCCGCCGTGCGCATCGACGTGGCGCGAGAGCTCCACGTCGGTGACGCCGATCGCGTAGGCCGCCGACGCGCAGCAGCGCGCCGCGTCCGCCACGCCCCGCCAGCCGAGAACCTCGACCAAGCCGGGCCACAGCGAGGCGTCCGAGGCGTCCCGCGCGATCGCCTGCCGGAAGTCGGCGATGGCGCGGCCGAGGTGCATGGCCTGTGCCGAGTGCGCGTTCTGGCGCTGGTAGAACTCCGCCATCGCGCGGAGCACTTCCAGGTCGGTCGGCGACTTGCGGCGGGTGTGCTCGAGCACGGCCTCCGCCTGGCGGAGGTCGCCCTGACTCTCGAGCGAGGCGGCCAGCCGGAGCTGGTAGTCCCGGTTGCGGTCCGGGTCGACCTCGTGCTGCGCGAGCTGTTGGAGCATCTCGGCCGCTGCCGCGGTGTTGCCCTCCCGCCGGTAGAGCTCGGCGAGCCGCTCCATCGCTTCGGTGTCGTCGGGAACCAGCTTCAGGACCCGCCGGAAGGCGGCCTCCGCGCGCCGCGGGTCGGGCATGTGCGTGTCGTAGATGTCGCCGAGGGTGAAGAACACCCAGCGGAGCTCGTCCCGGTCCTTCCGGAGCCGTGCGATCTTGATCAGGGCCTCGGCCGCGCCGCGCCAGTCCTCGCCTTGCAGAGACAGGTCGGACAGCCGGCGGAGCGCGTCGACTCGCTCGGGCTCGAGCGCGAGGGCCGCCCGGAGGGCCTCCTTCGCCGCCGTCGGCTGGCCGAGCTCTTCGCGCAGCTTCGCGAGGCCGAGGTACAGACCCACGAGCACCGCGGGCTCGCCGCCTTCCTGGATGCGGCGCTCGGTGAGGTCCGCGAGCCGCCGCGTCTCTCCGCGCTCGGTGAGCAGGCGCTCGATTCGATCGAAGACGTCGAGGTAGGTGGGAGCGAGGTCCCCGGCCCGGACCAGCGCCTCGAGCGCGCGGTCCGGGTCGGCGACGTCGTCCTGCCAGATCTTGCCCACGCGGTACCAGAGGCTCGCGGCGCGCCGGGGCACGCGGGCGGCGCGCGCGGCCGCCTCGAACGCCTCGGCCGCGCCCCGCGCATCGCCCGTCGCGTGACGCAGGCGCGCGAGCTCCTCGCCCGCCGTGGGGTGCGATGGCGCGGCGTCGTGGGCCCGGCCGAGCAGCGCGGCCGCGGCCGCCACGTCGCCGGTCGCGTCGAGCGCGTCCGCGGCAACGAGCGCCGCGGCCACCTGCTCGGCGGGTCCGGAGAGGAGATCCACCATGCGCGAGAGAGCGCGCGACAGGATGACGCCGTCGCGTGCCGCAGCGGCCGCTCCGGTGACGCGCCGCGCGAGCCAGAGGTCCAGCACCCCGCGGTCGGCGGCCCCGAGCAGGACCCCGTCGGCCGCGTCGCCGGGTGCATCCGGCGGCCGGAGGAGCAGCCGGGTCGCGAGTCGGGCATGTGCGGTGACATCCGTGCCGGGGGTCAGGTGCTCGGCGAGCTTCTCTTCGACGGGGAGCAGGTCGTCGTCACGCGCCTCGTTCATGAAGTGCCGCTCGAGCGCCCGCAGGCTCGGGACGTGGCCGGGTGCGACCTCCAGGATCGACTGCAGCGACAGCATGGCGCTCGAGGGATCCTCGCGCTCGGCGAGATCGAAGTCCGCCATGCGCTCGAGTGCGTGGACCCGCGCCTCGTCGTCCGTCGCCTCCTTGACGGCGTGGAAGCGACGATCGGCGACGCGCGCGTGCTCGCCGGCGGCGATCTCCGCGCGATCGATGGAGCGGAGCGCGATCGGATCGGCGCCGTCGGTGTCGGCGAGCACCTCCCGGTACAGGCTCGCTGCCTGGGCGGGATCGCCGGCGAGCTCGAACGCTGCCGCGGCGCGGAGGCGCGCGGACCTGGCGAGGTCGGGCGGCGCATTGGCCGCGCTCGCGGCGAGGAGCGCCCCGCGCTCGGCGGGCGACATGCCGTCTCCGAGACGGAGCATCAGGTCGTAGAGGATGACGTCGTCCGGGCGCGCGGCCCGCGCCTTGTCGAGCAGCGCCGCGGCCGCCGGAGGATCCTCGGCACCACGCAGGAGCGCTGCGCGGATCAGGCGCCCGGCGACCTCGAGGCGCCCGTCCACCAGCTCGGCGAGCCGCTCGTGGAGGTCGGCGAGCCCGGCGACGTCCTGAGCCTCCCGGAGCCTCGGCTCGAGCGCCCAGGCGGCAGGCGCGTACGTCGGCGCGAGGTCGAGCGCACGCCGGAAGGCGCTCGTCGGATCGGTGCCGGCGCCGCTCAACAGCCGCCCTGCCGCGAGCGCGGCGTGGGCGGCCCGCTCGCCGGTGGCCGAGGAGGCCTCCTCCAGCCAGACGGCGGCGGCCTCCCGCGCGTCGTTCGGCGCGATCAGGCGTCCGAGCGGGCGGAGGACGAGCGGATCGCCCGGGCTCACGTCTCGCGCCTCGCGCAACAGCTCCAGCGCTGCCGTGAGGTCGCCGGCTCGGGCGGCTGCGTCCGCGAGCAGGAGCAGCGGGCCCACCTTGCGTTCGGGCGCTGCGCGGTCGGCCTGGCGGCGAAGCCCGGCTCGCACGGAGTCGCCGTCGCCCGCAGCCCCCGCGGCGTCGAGCGAGAGCACGTCGGCGGTCACCGGCGCCTCGCCCTCCTCGACCGCGCGCGCGAGCAGCTCGCGCTCGCGCGCGGTCGCGGTGGGGTCGCGGGCGATGCGTGCAGCGGCGACCATCGAGGCGCCCGGCCCGTCGCCCGAGGCCTCGACCGCGCGTGCGAGCCTCGAGCTGTCCCCCGCCCTGCGGGCGAGCACCTCGCGCACGACCTGTACGGTGCCGAGGTTGCTGTCGGCGAGCGCGGCATCGCGCAGGGCGGCGTCCGCTCCGTCGAGGTCACCCGCCTCGGCGCGCAGCTCCGCCAGATGGACGAGCGCGAGGGCGCGCTCCGTCTCGCCCGTCGCCTGTGCCCAGGCCTCCACCGCCGAGACGCGCGTCTCGCCGTCACCCACCGCAGCGGCAGCGTCGGCGCGCGCCTTCAGCGAGGCGACGTTGCGTGCGCCGTCGAGGAGGATGAGCGCGTCCTCGGGCTTCTTGGCGACGACGTGGAGGAGCCGGGCAGCGAGCCTGCGCAGACCCTCGGCGGGAGGGCCGTCTCCGAGGAGGCTCGACGCGCGCACGAGCGCCTCGACGGCGGCGTCGACGTCTCCCGTGGCGCGGGCGCACCGCGCGACGCCGATCCAACCGTCGAGCGCGCCGGCGTCCGACTCCACCGCGTTCCGGTAGCGCTCGAGCGCGCGCGCCGCCTGCCCCTGTCGCTCGAGCGCTCGCGCGACCTCGATGTACAGAGCGGCGCGGCCCGTCGCGTCGGACCAGACCTCGGCCGCGCGCTCGAGCGCGGCGGTCGCCTCCGCTTCGCGGCGCTGGACGGCTCGGGCCTCCGCGAGGAGCAAGGCGGCGACGAGCGACTCCTTTCGCAGCTCCGACGCCGCACGCGCGGAGCGCTCGGCGGCGCTCGCGTCGCCGAGCTGACGCAGTTGCGTCTCGGCGAGCAGCGTGTAGGCGCTGGCGCGGTCGGCCGGAGAGAGCGGCAGGGCGGTCTCGGCCTCGAGCAGCGTGGCGACCTCGGCGTGGTCACCGCGCAGCATCGCCTCGCGGCGGAGCGCGCGGAGCACGATCACGTCCGCGCGATCGGCCTCGTGGGCTCGCACGTACAGATCGCGTGCGTCGTCGGCTTCTCCGAGCTGTTCGCAGATCTCGGCGGCCGCGACCAGCAGGCGAGCCTTCGGGCCGTCCTGGGCGCTCTCGGACAGGGCCACCAGGAGGTCTCGTCGCGCGCGGAGCGCCTCGGGCGAGCGGCCGACGAGCGGGAAGTGCTCCTGCCGGGGCTTGCGGTACTTGACCGTGCGCCTGGCGGCCTGGGCGCCGACGTCGGGGGCTGCCTCCTCTGGTGCGGGCGCCTCCGGAGCCGGTGGGGCGCCGGGCGGCGGCTCGCTCGGCGGCAGCAGCTCTGCCACCGAGCCGTCCTCGGTGGTGAGGGGCGCCGCGACGACCGGCGGTGGCGCGACGGGGGCGGGCTCGGGCCCGGGTGGCGCGGGCGGGGCCGCATCGGGGACGGGTCCGGCCGCAAGCGTTTCAGGCTCGGGTGGTGCGGGCGGAGTTGCATCGGGACCTGTCCCCGATGCAACCGAGGGGGGCTCGGGTGGCGCGGGCGGAGTTGCATCGGGACCTGTCCCCAATGCAACCGAGGGGGGGGCGGGTGGTGCGGGGGTAGTTGCATCGGGGCGTGTCCCCAATGCAACTGGCTTCTTGCCGGGGAGGGAGGGGCCG
>JBDIVX010000193.1:0-12938 GCA_039794305.1 Candidatus Neutrinellum sp. | reverse complement strand
CCGGACACCGGCCACTTCTCGATGGAGTGCAGCATCGGTTGGGAACCAGGCGTGCCCGAGGGGACGTGCGTGCCCGGAGGGACCGACACCCTGCTCGGGTACGCCCTGCGGGCGCGGGACCCGGTGGTCGTGACCGAGGGGCTCGCGGACGCGGGCTTCACCGGCCCGACGGTCCTCGCCGACCACGGAGCGCGGAGCGGGATCGCGTGCGCGGTCGGGCACGGCGACGAGGCGCTCGGCGTCATCACGGTCCACTCTCGGACTCCGAAGCGGTTCGAACAGGCGGAGATCGAGCTCGTCCGGTCCATCGCCGGGCTCGCCTGCGGTGCGGTCCAGCGTGCCCGGCTCCGAAGGCAGCTCGCGCTCGAGGACGGCGCCGCGCGGGCTCTGACCAAGGCCACGGACTCCTTCGACGCCTCGCGCCGGTTGCTCGACCTCGTGCACCAGGAGCTCGACGTCCAGCTCGCCGAGCTGTGGATGCCCTCGAGCGGGGGCGAGACGCTCGAACGCGTCCGCGTCGTGTCGACCGGAGGCGAAGACGAGACGAAGGAGGCTGGGCTCCCGGCGTACGCCATGCGGCGCGGCGAGGGGCTCCAGGGTCGCATCTGGGCCTCGGCGCGGGCGGAGTGGGCGAGCGATCTCGAGCACCGCTGCCCGCTCGCACGGGCCTCGCAGGCCCGCAAGCTCGGCCTTCAGACGGCGTTCGGCGCGCCCATCGTCGCGGCTCAGGAGGTGATCGGAGTCATCGCGGCCTTCTCGACGCGGCGGCTCGTCCCCGACCCGGACCTCCTCGAGACGTTCGAAGCGGTCGGGCGCTCGGTGGGGGAGTTCATCCGGCGCTCGCGCGCCGAGGAAGCACGCCGGAAGACCGAAGCGCGCCTGAGGGAGAGCGAGCGGAGCTTCCGGATGCTCGCCGAGTCCATCCCTCACATGGTGTGGACGGCGCGGCCCGACGGCAGCATCGACTACTGCAATCGCCGCACGCTCGAGCTCACGGGGCGCGCGCTCGCGGAGGTCAGCGAGCCCGAGGCGTGGATCGAGTCGCTCCACCCCGACGACCGAGACCGGGCGCGAGCGCACTGGCGGGAGACCCTGCGGCGGGGTGAAGAAAGCCACCTCGACGTCCGCATCCGCCGGGCGTCGGACGGCGCCTACCTCTGGCACAGCGTCCACCCCGTCCCGATGAAGGACGCCGAGGGGCGCGTCCGCCGCTGGTTCGGGACGTCGACCAACATCCACGACCGCAAGGAGGCCGAGGCCTTCCTCCGACAGGCCGCGCGCCAGAAGGACGAGTTCCTCGCCGTGCTCTCCCACGAGCTCCGAAACCCCCTGTCGGCCATCCGCACGGCGACCGAGCTCCTCGCGCTCACGCACGGCGCCGACCTGGACCTGCGCACGACGCAGGCGGTGCTCGCCCGCCAGACGGCGCACATGACTCGCCTCATCGACGGGCTGCTCGACGTCTCGCGGATCGTCCACGGCAAGCTCACGATCGACAGGAAACCGCTCGACGTGGTCGAGACGCTGCGTGACGTGGTCAGAGACCGCGCTGCCTACGTGAAGGCCCACCGGCTCAGCATGCGCACGGACCTACCCGGGGAGCCGCTCTGGGTGAACGGCGACCGCGTGCGCCTCGCGCAGGTCTTCGACAACCTGATCTCGAACGCCGCCAACTTCACGAGCCCCCCGGGTCTGATCACGGTGACCGCCGGCCGGATGGGCGACGAGGCGGTGATCTCGGTCCGCGACACGGGCATCGGGCTCACCGAGGACATGCGGACGAAGATCTTCGAGCCGTTCCAGCAGGCGCCCCAGGGGATGGCGCGGACGGCGGGCGGGCTCGGCCTCGGCCTGGCGCTGTCGAAGGGCATCCTCGACCTGCACGGCGGGAGCATCGAGGCGAAGAGCGAGGGCCCGGGCAAGGGCGCGGAGCTCATCGTTCGCCTGCCGCTCGTGGCGGCTCCCCGCCGGCGGCGGCCCGCGGGTGCGCGCGAGGTCGCGCCGCCCGAGGGCCTCCGCATCCTCGTGGTCGAGGACAACGAGGACGCCGCGCTGCTCCTCGAGAAGCTGCTCTCGATGGAGGGACACTCGGTCTCGGTCGTGGCCACGGGCGTCGAGGCGCTCTCGCGCATGCGCTCCGACCACCCGGACGTCGTCCTGTGCGACCTGGGGCTCCCCGGGATGAGCGGCTACGACGTGGCGCGGGTGGCCAAGGCCGACTCGGAGCTCCGAGACATCCGGCTCGTGGCGGTCACCGGCTACGGCCGCGCAGAGGATCGGCAGCGGAGCGACGAGGCGGGCTTCAGCGCCCACCTCGTCAAGCCGGTCGATCGCGAGAGCCTGCGGTCGGTGATCGCGCGCGTCGCCGCCTGATCAGCGCCGGCGGCGCCGCGACGCCGCGGCCCCGACCACCAGCACCGAGAAGAGGAGCGCGAGCGGCGCCTCGGCCCCGCGCGCGGACGCCACCCGGCACCCGCAGCCTCCGCTCTCCGATCCGCCGCCGCCGACGCCGCCGTCCGGCATCGGCGTCTCTCCCGGACACTCGATGGGCTGGTCGGCCGCCTGCGGCACGCCGCCGTTGGTCAGCGGCGCTTCGTAGTTGCCGGTGTTGTGCGCGTCGTGGCGGTACTCCGGCCAGGGCGTCGCGCCGTTGGCCGGGCCGTCGGTGTTCCACGCGTAGAGGTACCCGCTGCGCGTCGTCACGACCGCTTCGAGGAGATCGTCCCCGTCGATGTCGCCGAGCGCGACCGACGAGGTGATCCACTGCCCGGTGAACTTGGGCCAGCCCTCCGCCTCGCGGCCGCAGGCGTCCCAGGCATGGACGTAGTAACCGCCCGAGCCGAGCACGACCTCCGGGTAGCCGTCGCCTGTGACGTCGGCCGCCGACGGGTTCACGAAGAACATGTAGTCCTCGATCCTGCGCGGGAAGCCCGGGAGCATCCGGCCGTTGGTCGTGCTCCACGTGCCGACCTGGTGACTGAAGGGCTCGTTGGCGTAGCCGCCCGCCAGGTTGGCCGCGAGCTTCAGGCCCGCGCCGCCGGTGATGAACTCCGGCACGCCGTCCTGGTCGATGTCGCCGAAGGCGCCGGCCGCGAAGGTGTTGAGCAGCGGCTTGTCGACGGTGTCCGTGACGTCCGAGAGACGGCCTCGGTGGTTCGAGTCCATGATCACGAGCGCCGTGATCTCCTCGCCCATCGGCCTCGGCGGTTGCATCGCGTCCGCCACGGTGATGCGACCCGCCGCCCCCGCCATCGCGATGTCGGGGCGGCCGTCGCCGTTCACGTCGGCCATGGCCAGCGGCGAGGTCACGCCTTCGCCGACGAGGGGCAGGAGGTTGAACGAGTCCACGCGGATGGGCCAGTTGTCGTGCTCGGGACCGCCCGCGTGCATGTTGCCGTCGCCGTGGACGAGGTGGACGGCGCCGGTGGACTTGTCGGAGCCGACCTCGTTCGAGCCGACCGCGATGTCCGGGATGCCGTCGCCGTCCGCGTCGCCCACCGCCGGCACGGTGAACAGGCGCCCCGGCCGGGCGTCGGCCGCGTCCATCCAGAGCTGCGGCGCGACCACCTCGACGGGGAAGCCGGGCTGGTCGCTGCCGTCGTGCCGGAAGGCGTACAGGTGCCCGTCGAACGCCGCGATGACCACCTCGAGCGAGCCGTCCGCGTCGAGGTCGCTCAGGACCGGCGCGGCCACGATGCCGCGCTCCACCACGTGCTCCGGCGAGGTCGGGCCCATGCGGAGCGTGTCGCCGGACGGCACCTCGGGAAGCCCCACCGGCCAGCCGTCGACCGGCGTGCCGTCGGCGGCGTGGAATGCGTACACGTCGCCCTCCATCGTCGCCACCACGATCTCGTCGCTGCCGTCGTCGTCGAGATCGCCGATGGCCGGGCCCGAGAGCACCACCGAGGACGCGACGTCGTCGTAGGGCACGGCGCCCGTGGCGTACGCGGGGGCGTCGAGGTGGTTGTCCGCGGCGGCCGCGTCGAGCCCGCGCAGGTGTCCGAGCTGCACGGGGTAGCCGGAGACCTCGGACCCGTCCTCGTCGAACGCGTGCAGGAGCCCGTCGGTGTCGGCGTAGATGATCTCGAGCTTGCCGTCGCCGTCGATGTCGGCGAGCTTCGGCGAGCCCTCGCCCGACGCGGCCGGGTAGAGGTCCGACTCGTGCCGGACGCCGAGCGCGACGGGGAAGCCGGGCAAGAGGCTCTCGTCGCGGTGGATGTAGAACACCCGGCGCTGCTCGGACGTGGCGTCCCCTGCCGCGCCTCCGTAGTGCGCGGTCGCGCGGATGCGCACGGTGACCGCGTAGCGGTTCTCGACCTCGCCGGGGTTGTCGATCTCGAGGTCCGACACGTCCCAGGTGTACAGGTCGCCCTCGACGGCCTCGGTCCCCATCTGGAGCGTCTGGAAGTCGCCGTCGTCGGGCTCGATCCCCGGCGCCCACTCGATCACGTAGTCGAAGCTCGGGGCTCGATCCGCCCGGATGGCGCCCCGGATCGTGAGTGACGGCGTCTGGTCCGGATACACCACCCGGAACCAGTCGGGGTACACGACGTCGACCTCGGGCGGGATCCTGCCTTCGCGCACCGCCATGACCGCCTGATAGGCGTTGATGCGGCCGTACCCGAAGCGCTGGTCCCAGCCCTCGCGGCTCGGGTACCAGGTGCGGTTGTACATCGGGTGATCCGGATCGCTCTCCGGCACGTGGATGTCGTCTGCGTTCATGAGGATGAGCTGGCGCAGCTCCTCGCCCCGTAGCGGCGGATCGAGCGGGCCGCCCGGCCGATCGGCGTCGATCGCCGCCGAGTAGACGAGCCCCGCGATGCCCGCGGTGACCCCGGTCGCCTCCGACGAGCAGCCGGTGCCCGGAGCGCTCAGCACGAGCTGACCGCCGTAGTTCGTGCAGTTGTTGAACGCGAGGTAGCTCTGGGAGGCCTGAGGGTTGGCGCCCGCGTACGTGGTGGCGTGCACGTACAGGGTGTGGTTGCTGGTGCCGGGGTAGTTGTGGTGGCGGCTGTTCTCGTCGGCGGCGCTCGCCACGACGAGCACGTCGTTCGCGTGCGCGTAGTCGTTCGCGCGCCGCATGTACGTGGAGTTGTTGATGCTGCCGAGCGCCTCCTGAACGACGCGGGCGCCCGAGTCGACGGCGAAGATGACGCCCTGCGCGTAGTCCTGTGCGTCCACGACGAAGCTGTCGCCGGCGCGCACCATGAGCGCGCGGCAACCCGGGCAGTAGCCGATCCGCCCCATGCCGTTGTTGCCCTCGGCCATGCTCCAGCGCGCCTCGCCCGTGCCGTGGCCGAACCGGGTGTCGTCGTAGGGGTCGTTGTCGTCCTGGAAGAAGTCCCAGCCGCTGATGTCGTCGGTGTAGCCGTTCGCGTCGTCGTCCGCGCCGTCGCTGCAAAGGACGATCAGGTCACCGGGCTCGGCCACGCCGTTGCCGTTGCCGCCGGAGTCGAGCGCACCCTGGAGGGCGGCGACCTCGTCGCCGCTCTTGCCGTGGAACCAGTCGCGCATCGTCAGGTGGCCGTCCCCGTCGATGTCGATCGGGTCGCCGGTGTGGCCGGCGGGCGCCTCCGGGAGGCAGCGCGCGTCGAGGCCGGCCGCCTCGAGCTCGGCCTGGTTGATGTAGTACTGGTTGACGAGATCGCGCTCGTCCCACTTGATGCCGCTGTCGAGCACGGCGATGACCACGCTCTTGTCGCCGGTCTCGTGCTGCCAGGCCATGTCGGTCCACGTGCCGGCGCCCATGGACGTCTCGGCCGCGCGGAAGCCGTCTTCGCCGAGCGCCTGGGGCGGCACCCACGACCAGAAGTTCCACTGGCCGCCCGTTGTGCGATCCCAGCACGGCGCGCCCGACTCGGCGCAGCTCTCGCCGTCGCCCTCGATGTCGTAGCCGTAGTCGTGATCGTCGGGCCACGTCGAGGGATCCATGAGGTCCTCCGGCGTCGAGCCGGGTGCGGGCGGCCAACCGGGGTTCTCCGCATCCGCGAGCGGCGCCACGGCGAGCACCGACAGCGCGACCAGGCCGACGGCCCAGGACAAACGACGACGCATCCCCTACTCCTTCTTTCGTCTCACACGGGCCGGCAGAAGCCGTCCGTGCAGGTCATGCCGTCGGGACAGTCGGTCGACAGCCCGCACGGCTGGAGGCACACGCCGGTGCCTCCGTCCATCCCCGCTCCCTCGCACTGCCCCTCGGCGGCGGGCGCGCCGAACGGACCACACTCTTCGTCGGCGTTGCAGCCGCGGCGCTCGATCGCGGCGATGAAGCCGGTGCAGGTGCCGACGCGCGGCACGCAGCGGTCGTCGCGGCAGTCGAGCCCGGTGGGGCACGTGTCGACGTCCGTGCAGCCCGTCAGGACGCACACGCGCTCGAAGTAGCCGCCGGTCCCCTCGAGCGTCACGCAGCTCCCGACCGTCGCCCCCTCCGGGTCCATGCACTGCACGTCGGTGTCGCAGGGCGAGCACGCCCGGGGCGCGAACGGACGGCAGACGCCGCGCGCGACGTCGCACACGCTGCCGGGCGTGCACTGGCTGATGTCGAGGCAGGCGACGCACTCGCCCGTCGTGGGGTGGCAGGCCGGCGTCGGGCTCGCGCAGTCGACCCCCTCGCACCGATCCACCGGACCCGAGTCGGGCAGGCCGGCGTCGGGTCGCTCCCGGGTGCGAGCGACGCACACGCCGTCGTCGCACTGCTCGGTCTGCGCGCAGTCGAGGTCGCTCCCGCACCTCGGGTAGCAGCGGCCCTGCAGGCACACCTCACCCGCGGGGCACGGGACCTCCTCGACGCTCCCGGCGTCCATGCCGCCGTCGGTGCCGCCGGTCCCCCCGGCGGAGGGGCTCGTGCACTCGACGCCCGAGTCGCGTCGGACCTTCGGAAAGCTCGGGACGTCCCCGCCGCAGCCGAGGAGCGGCACGAGCACCGCCAAGGAAAGCCACTTGCTCACGAAACCCGAACTCTACCAGTTGCCCGGGCGCGGGTCACCTGTCGGCGGGCTTCCGAGAATCGAGCGAGCGCGGCGTTGCGCCGGGGGACACCGGAGGTCAGGATCCGCCCCCATGACGACGCGGCTATACGTGGGCGCACAGCTCGACCGCCCCCCGGGTCCGAAGTACGTCGAGTCGTTGATCTTCGCCGAGCTCGCGCCGAAGCCGCCGCTGCCCAAGCCGAAGACGCTCGCGGGCTGGCGTGGGGGCCTGCCGGAAGGCTTCGTGCTGTCGCTCGTCGCGCCTCGCGCCGCCGTCGCTTCGAGGCGGGGTCCCATGCGGTTCGACGAGGAGCTCGAGGCCGGGCTCGGCTGGTTCCTCGAGGCCGCCGCGGCGCTCGACGCGCGCGTGCTCGTCGTCCCCACCGAGGCGGACATCACGACCGGCCAGCGCGACCGCGACCGGCTGGCGGCGTACTTCGATCGGATCCCGCGCGATCGCGTCGTGGTCTGGGCACCGAGCGGCCTGTGGGAGCCGGACCAGGCACACCGATTGGCGACCAAGCTGGGGATCCAGGCCGCGTTCGACCCGCTCGAGGATCCGGTGCCGCCCGACCCGATCGTGTACGGCCGGATGCGCGCCATCGGTGGGAGGCAGCGCTTCACCGAAGGCATGTTGATGGACGCGTTCGCAGAGATCGTCGCGGCCGAGCCCGACGAGGCGTTCGTGGCCATCGAGTCGCCCCGGTCGTTCAAGGAGGCCACGCGACTCGTCCAGATCGCGACCGGGGAGTGAGTCACCCTTTCGAGGAGCTGCTCGGGATGCGGGTCCGCCGCGTGGACCTGCCGGCGCCCGAGCTGCTCGAGATCTCGCTCGGGCGGCCTCGGCAGGAGCTCGTCCTGGTCGGCGCCCTGACGCCCGGCGCGCGAGGCGTGGCGGTCGCCCGGCAGCGGACGCGCGGTGAGCCCGCGGGCTCGTTCGTCCGCAAGCTCCGCAAGGAGCTCGCGGGCGGCGCCGTCGAGGACGTGCAGGTTCTCGCGGGGGCGCTCGTGGTGCGCGTCCGCCGCGGTGACCGGACGCGGTCGGTGGCCGTCGAGCTCGAGGGGCGGGGCAACGTCATCCTCCTCGACGAGGCCGATCGGGTGATCGTGACGCTCTCGGGGGCAGCCCTCGGGGAGCGGGGCATCGCGATCGGAGACCGGTGGACGCCCCCCGTAGATGCTCGGCTCACACCACCGCGCGACTTCCAAGCGCTGGTGGACGCCGGCGAGCACCTCGGGGTCGACCGGCTGCGCACCCGAGGCGAGCGCCGCCGGGTCGCGCTCGACCGCGCGCTCCGCAAGGCGCTCCGGCGCCTCGACCGCCGGCTCGATGCCATCGCCGGCGACGCGGCGCGCGCGGTGGAGGTCGAGCCCCTCAGGCGCCGGGCGAACGCGCTCCTCGGCGAGCTCCACCGCATCCCCGAGGGGGCGACCGAGGTCCGGGTGACCGCTTGGTGGCGAACGCCTCCCGAGGAGGTCACCGTCGCGATCGACCCGGCGCTCGGCCCGAAGGGCACGATCGACGCGATGTTCCACCGCGCCCGCCGGCTCGAGCGGGGAGCCGGGCTCGCCGGTCGGCGGCTCGTCGAGACGCAGGCGGAGCGGGCGGCGATCGCCGCGCTGCGAGACCGGCTCACCGCGGTCGATCCGCTCGCGGGGACCGAGCTCGAAGCGCTCGCGGAGAAGGCCCGGCGGCTCGGGGTGCGCGGGGCGCGCGAGGCCGTCGCCGAGGGCGAGCGCGCAGCCGGTCCGAGACCGCCGCCGCGGCGCAAGCCCTATCGTCAGTTCCGCGGCCACGGAGATCGACCGATCCTGGTCGGCCGGGGCGCCGCGGACAACGACGCGCTGACGCTCGGGGTCGGCAAGCCGAGCGACCTGTGGTTGCACGCGCGCGGTCACACCGGCGCCCACGTGATCGTGCCGCTCGGCAAGAAGGAGGCGTGCCCGCCCGAGCTGCTGATCGATGCGGCCCACCTCGCCGCCCACTTCAGCGACGCACGGGGCGAGGCGCTCGTCGAGGTGCAGCACACTCTGCGCCGCTACCTGCGCAAGCCCAAGGGCGCCGCGCCCGGCCTGGTCCGGGTCGGCCGCGACAAGACCCTGACCCTTCGGGTCGACCCGCGGCGCCTGTCCCGGCTCCTCGCCACCGAAGAGCGTTGAGGGTTAAACAACATCGCCCTGACGGCCAAGGCCGTCAGGGCGACGGAGTCGTGCGCCCCCCCATGAAAACTGCCGGAGGAGGAAGAACCGCACTACCGCATGTCAATCGAGCCGCCGGCCTGCGCCTGTCGCGACTCTCGCCAGAAGACCGGTCATCGCCGCGGGAAGCCCGCGACGCCGGTTGGCCCCAGACTCTCACAGACAGCCAGGGGACACCGGGGACGCCTTGCGGCGCTACTTCTTCTTCGCGGTCTTCTTCCGGGCGGGACGCTTCTTGGCGGCCCGCTTCTTCGTGGCCTTCTTCGCGGCGCCCTTCTTGGCAGCGCGCTTCTTGGTGGCCCGCTTCTTGGTGGCCTTCTTGGCCCCGCCCTTCTTGGCGGCAGCCTTCTTGGTGGTGCGCTTGGCGGCCTTCTTGGCCGGGGCCTTGCGCTTGGTGGTCTTCCTCTTCTTGGTCGCCATAACGAAACCTCCTCCTGTAGGTCCCAGGATTGCTGGTACCGTATTGTCACGTCACTGCACGTGTCAAGCGGGAACCCACATAATTTATATCTAACTTATCGTTCTTTGAGTGGTTAGTGGTAGTACAGTTTGCTAACGGCCCGAAATTGCAGCACAAAAATATATGGCGACCGAGGTCCGCGGAACCCTTGAGGAAGCCCAGATCGCGATCTCGGAACCGTTGACACCCCCCGATCGACCGGCCTACGGTCGGCCCCCAGTCAGGAGATTCGGATGCTGAGCTCGATGCGCGCGGGAGTCGTTCTGGGGGTGCTTGGAGTCGCTGTCCTCGGCCAGGCCTGCGGGCCCTCCCAGGAGGAGCTGGACGCCGAGCGGGCCCGGGTTCGGGACCTGCAGGAGCAGCTCCGGGAGGCCCAGGCCGAGCGCGAGTCCCTCGAGACCCGGCTCGCCACGATCCAGGCGCAGAACCACGAGATGGCCGAGCGCCTGCGCGCCATGGGCGTGACGGTGGAGGAGCTCGAGGGCACCCGGGAGAACCTCCAGAGCTCGCTGAACGAGACGCAGCGGGCCCTCGAGGAGCTCAGGGCCCGCGAGCGGCAGGCCCAGGCGCGGCTCCAGACCTTCCGCAACATGCTCGAGCGTTTCCGGTCGATGATCGAGAGCGGGCGGCTGCGCGTGCGCATCGTCCGGGGCCGCATGGTCGTCGAGCTGCCCGAGGGCATCCTCTTCGACTCGGGCCGCGCGGAGCTGAAGGACGAAGGTGAGACGACCCTGGCCGAGGTGGCCCAGGTCCTGCGCGACATCCCCAACCGACAGTTCCAGATCGCCGGCCACACGGACAACGTGCCGATCCGCAGCCGGCGCTACCCGTCCAACTGGGAGCTGTCGACGGCCCGGGCCGTCACGGTCTCGAAGTTCCTGCTCGAGCAGGGCGTCGACACGGGCCGGCTCTCGGCTGCCGGGTACGCCGAGACGCAGCCCGTCTCGAGCAACGACACGCCCGAGGGCCGCGCGCAGAACCGCCGGATCGAGATCGTGCTCATGCCGAACCTCGACGAGCTGCCCGATCTGTCGGCGCTCGAGAACCTCGGATCCCGAAGCGAGTAGCGACGGCCGGGGCCGTGCCGCTCTCTGCCGATCCCGTCGCCACGATCGACGTGGGATCCAACGCCGTCCTGCTGCTCGTCGCGCGGATGACCGGCCAGGGCCGGCTGATCACGCTCGTCGATCGGGCGACGATCACCGGCCTCGGCCGCGGCGTCGACCGCGCGGGCGAGCTGTCGCCCGCGTCGATCGAGGCGACGCTGCGGGTGCTCCGGAGCTACGCGGAGCAGGCGGTCGCGGCGGGGGCCACCGAGGTCCGGGCCGTCGGAACGAGCGCCCTCAGGGAGGCGCGCAACGCGGCGGCGTTCCTCGGGCCTGCGGCGGAGGTGCTGGGCTCGGACGTCGAGGTGATCTCGGGCGATCGGGAGGCAGCGCTGACCTTCCGCGGCGCGATCGAGGGGATCGAGGTCTCCGCTCCGGAGATCACGGTCGTGGACATCGGCGGCGGCAGCACGGAGGTGGTGCGCGGCACGCGCGAAGCGGTGGCTGCAGCGACCAGCCTCGAGATCGGGTCGGTACGGCTGTTCGAGCGGCACCTCGCGAGCGATCCGCCGACCGCGGGGGAGGTGGCGTCGCTCCGCGAGGAGGTGCGGCGGGTCGTCGCGGCTTCGCCGGTGCGCCCTTCCGTCCCGCTGGTGGGCATCGCGGGGACCGTGACCACGGTCGCTTGCCTGATCCACGCCATCGATCCGTACGATCCGGACCGGGTGCACGGGCTCCGGGTCTCGGGCGACGAGATCGCGACGCTGGCCGAGCGGCTGACCGCGATGTCGCTCGCCGAGCGCAAGGCGCTGCCCGGCCTCGACCCCGCGCGGGCGGACGTGGTCGTCGCCGGGACCCTGCTCCTCCTCGAGATCGTCGAGCACGCCGGCGCGCCCGAGGTGGTCGTCTCGAACGGCGGCGTCCGCGTCGGCCTCGCCCTCGAGCTGGTCTGCTGACACCGGAACGACGGCGGGCCCCAAAGAGGCTCCTCCGGCGCGATGCGTCGTGTCATCATGCGGGCGCTGGCTCTGACGGGAGGGCATGTCGCTTCTGAGGTCCGCGCGGCGGAAGGACGGAGTTCGAGCGGTGCGCGGCGCGCCCCGTCCGAGGCGCGTCCCGTTCCTGCTCGTGGCGATCCTGGTCCTCTGGGGCTGCGAGAACCCGTTCGAGACGGGCGGGCGCGACCGGCCCGACGGAGCGGCGAGCGTGCCTCGCGACGAGCTCTTCGACGTCCCGCCCGACACCTCGACGTGCGAGCCGGGCGTGCTGTCGGCGGAATTCAAGGCACGCGTGCTCGCATACCTCAACGAGGTGCGCGAGCTGCACGGCCTGCCGCGGCTCCGGTACGACTGGGAGGACGACGAGCTGGTCCAGGCCGCGGCGCTGATCTTCGTCGCCAACGCGCGGCTCAGCCACAACCCTCACGAGAGCTTCCACTGCTACAGCGACGAGGGTCGGCTCGGCGCCGAGACGAGCAACACCCTCCTGACGGCCGGGAACGAGGTCGGGGACATGGGGGACCCGGCCCGCTACATCGACGAGTGGATGATCGATCGGAGCGTGGCCAACCTGGGTCACCGCCGCTTCTTGCTCGACCCGTTCATGGAGAAGGTCTCCTTCGGGATGGTGACGGGGGAGCCGCTCGTGGAGCTCCCCTACCGGCCGGTGGTGGGCGCGGCGCTGAAGGTCGTCGCGGAGGAGCAGCCGTCGCTCTTGCTGACCGACCTCGAGATCATCGCCTACCCGTACGGCGAGTATCCGGCGAACCTCTTCGCGCTCGACGCGGCCCTGTCCTTCTCGGTGTTCGCGAGCCGGTTCGGGTACGCTCCGAACCGGGAGGTGAGCTACGAGGCGGCGTCGATCACGGTCCGCGCGGGCGGCACGGAGCTGCCGGTGCACTCCATCGAGTCGTCGAACACCGTCGAGGGGCTGCCCAACATCGTGCAGTGGCGGGTGGACGGGCTCGAGCGCGGCGTACGCCATGACGTGTCCATCGACGACGTGATGGTCTTCGGCGAGCCGCGGTCGTACGAGTACACCTTCACCGTGGTGGACCCGTGAGGCCCTTCGCCGTCGTCGTCGCCCTCGCCCTGCTGGCCACCCCCGCCGTGTCGCGCGCCCAGCCCCCCGCCCCCCCGGACGCAGGCACCCCTCCAGCCCCCGACACGGACACGGACACGGACACGGACACGGACACGGACACGGACACGGACACGGACAAGGACACGGACACCGACAAGGCCACGGAACCCGACCTCGACCCGG
>JBDIVX010000192.1:0-12972 GCA_039794305.1 Candidatus Neutrinellum sp. | reverse complement strand
TGTCGCAGGCGCAGCGCGCGCCTGGGCCGCAGTCGTCCGAGCCGAAGCACTCGTCGTAGGTGCAGACGAAGTCGGGACCCGCTCGCACGCACCGCCCGTTCGGCCCGTCGGCGCACTCGTCGTGCGTTGCGCACCCGGCCCTGCGCGCCGTGATCTCCGGCCTCGGCCGCTCCCGCGCCGGATCGCACTCGTCGTAGACGCGGGGCACCCCCGCGTCGGCCCACACGCGCGCGTCCGCGAGGCCACCGTCGCCCGGCTCGTGGCTCGCCGAGCAGCTGCAGCTCCCGAGCACCACGACCGAGGTCGCGTAGCACACCAACACCGCGGCGCGTGATCGGATCACGCCGGCCAGGATATCGGGGCTCGGCCCGGCCGCGCGCGCGGGCTCGACGGCAGTAGGAGAATTCCGAGGGCGTCCCCGGTCGCAGACACGATAATGAAAGTCGCTTGCAACACGGAAGGGGCCAGGGTATATGCAAGTCGTTGGTGAAAGTCACTTGCAACAAGGAGTCCCCCGATGTCTCACCACGCCGTCCCGTCCGGTTCCTCCTCCACGTTCACGCGCGACCTGTCCGTCTCGAAGATGCCCGCGCACTGGCTGATGGCGCGGCTTGGCAAGCGGGTCCTCCGGCCGGGGGGGCTCGAGACCACGCGCTGGCTCCTCGACCAGGTCGCGGTGGGCCCCGAGGACGACGTCGTCGAGCTCGCGCCGGGCCTCGGCGTCACGGCGCGCCAGCTCCTCGCGCAGCGCCCCCGTAGCTACGCCGGCGTCGAGCGCGACTCGGGCGCCGCCCGGTTCGCCGAGGAGGCACTCGGCAGGGCGGGCTTCGGGGAGGCGCGCATCGTCGAGGGCGACGCGGCCCGCGTGCCCCTCGGCGACGGCTCGGCGACGCTCGTCGTCGGCGAGGCCATGCTGAGCATGCAGCCCGAGCACAAGAAGGACGCCATCGTCGCCGAGGCCCGCCGGCTCCTCGGGCCCGGAGGGCGGTACGCCATCCACGAGCTCGCCGTCGTCCCCGACGAGGTCGACGCCGAGCTGCTCGAGACGATCCAGCGCGACCTGTCCGCGAGCATCCACGTCGGCGTCCGCATCGGCACCGTGCCGCGCTGGCGCGAGCTGTGCGAGTCCCACGGGCTCGTCGTCGAGGCCCTCACGACCGCGCCCATGCGCCTGCTCGAGCCCGATCGACTGGTCCGCGACGAGGGCGCCATCGGCGCGGCTCGCTTCGTCGCCAACGCGATCCGCACGCCGGGCGCCGTCCGGCGCCTCCGGGCCGTGCGCGGCACGTTCAAGAAGCACGAACGACACCTCTGCGCCGTGGCGCTCGTGGCCCGGCGTCCCCTCGCCTGAGCCGCCATGCGTCCGCTCCTCACCGGCGCGACCGCGTGCCTGCTGCTCGGGGTGCACCTTCCCGCCGCCTCGGCCGACGAGCCCGAGCAGGGCTCGGAGGAGCCGCCGGTCGAGCTGCAATTCGAAGGCTACGGCGACCTGCTCTTCTCCTTCTACGACTTCGGTCCGGACCGCACCCGCGACGGCGGCTCGTAGCGCGACGCGCGGCTCGTCTTCGACACCGCGCGCTTCGTGCTGAAGGCCGAGATCGAGCTGCCGTACGACTTCGAGGTCGAGGCCGAGATCGAATTCGAGCACGGGGGGACGGGCGGCGCGCTCGAGCTCGAGTACGAGGAGTTCGGCGAGTACGAGCGGGAGGTCGAGGCGGGCGGCGAGGTGCTCCTCGAGGAGCTCTACGTCGAGAAGACCTTCGCGGAGCGCTACTCGATCAAGCTCGGCCGGTTCTCGGGCTGCACGGCCCGGCTCGGATCCTGGCCGAGCTGCCGGTGGCGAGCGACGGCAGCTTCCAGGCGCGCGTGCCGGCCGGTGTGCCGTTCCGCCTGCAGGCGCTCGACGGCTCGCGCATGGCCGTCGGCGCCATGCACGACCGCTGGTTCTACACGCTCGGCGGCCAGGTCCTCACCCAGGGCGTCCCCGTCGAGCTCTACGAGACGACATTGCGCGCTCGCAAAGAGGGTCTCCTCCCACAGAGGTGATTGTCGGAACGCCACCCGCGCGGTACCCAACCGCGGTGTTCTCGGACGACGATCCGACGCGGCGCGCCCGACTCCCTCCCCGAGTGCTCCTGGTCGACGAGGCACCGGCGGAGCAGTGGATGCTCGGGCAGCTCCTCGGCCACTGGGGCTACGTCACCTTCGAGGCGGGCACGACCGCGGAGGCGCTCGAACGCACGGCGGGCGCGCGCCCCGATCTCGTGATCGTGAACCTCCACCAGCCCGACGCGGCGGAGGACCGGCACCTCATCGGCTTGCTGCGCGACCGGTCCGAGCCGCCGCCGATCATCGCGCTCTGCCCCCACGGAGGCGCCGCCGTCGACGAGACCACCGCGGTGCTTCCGAAGCCCTTCGAGCTCGGCGCGCTGCTGGAGCTGGTCGCCCGCCACACCCGCCGGGCGTGACCCGGGGTGACCCGGGCCCGCCCGGCGGTTGACGTGGCCCGGCCCGTGACAACGATCCTCTGGAGGTGTCACGTCATGGAGCTGGGAATCCTCCTGTTGCGCGTCTTCCTGGGCCTGTCGGTCGCGGCGCACGGGTGCCAGAAGCTGTTCGGCTGGTTCGGGGGCGCGGGCCCGGAGGGGACCGGCGGCTTCTTCACGAAGCTCGGCTTCCGGCAGGGGCGCAACATGGCCGTCCTCGCCGGTCTCGGCGAGCTGGGTGGCGGCCTCGGCCTCGCCCTCGGCCTCCTGACGCCCTTTGCCGCAGCCGCGGTCATCGCCGTCATGGCCGTGGCGATCGCGACCGTTCACTTCGAGAAGGGTTTCTTCGCGACCGAGGGCGGCTTCGAGCTGCCGCTCACCAACGCCGTGGTCGCGGCGGGCGTCGCCCTCCTCGGACCGGGCCGGATCTCGGTCGACAACGCCCTGGGCGAGCCGCTCGGTGGGCTCTGGTGGGGCGTCGTGGCGATCGTGCTCGGCCTCGCGGGCGCCGCGGTCGTGCTCGGGATCCGAGCGGCCGGGCGGCGGCGCGAACAGGCCCCCACGCCCTGAGCGCCGGCGCTCAGCCGGTGCGCCAGCGGAGCTGCAGCTCGAGCTCCTCTTCGCCCCCCTCGGCCTCGTGCTCGATCGACAGATCGGCCGTGGCGGGGACGGTGAAGCGCTTGCCCGCGACCTGGATGCGCACCCCCTCGCCGCTCTCGACGGCGTCCGCCACGCGGCGAAGCGTCGCGACGAACTGCTCCCGGCTCACGTCCCGTTCGACGTCCCTGTCACCCATGGCCCCCCTGTAGCCTCGACCGCGCGGCTTGTCGAGCCGGCCGCCGTGGGCTCCTCGCGGCCGAGCGCGCGTGGGATCCGTTCACCGACTCGAGCTCCGTCAGGACGATCGAGACGCCCCTCGAGTCCGCGGTGACGGTCCTCGGGCGGGACGCGCGAATCGCGAAGCTCGGCCGCCGCGGCGGGGCGCATCGGATCTCCGTTGTCGCGGAATTCAGCTACGAGGGGGCACGGCCCACGGTCGCGTTCGTAGGAGCTGCCTGGCGCGCTCTGCGCGACCCCACTGAATCGTTCCGTGGCAGGCGGCTCGCAGCGTGTCCGCCAGTTGCTCCGGCGCGCCGAATCGGTCATCCGGGTTCTTCGCCAGCGCGATGGCGAGGACGAGATCGACCTCGGGCGGGAGGTCCGCCAGCAGCGACGGCTGGGTCGGCATGTCGTGCACTACGTGGTAGAGCACGTCGGCGATCGAACGCCCACGAAACGCCGGCTGCCCCGTGAGGCACCTGTAGGCCACACAGCCGAGGGCGAACAGGTCCGTACGCGGATCGACCTGCGCACCGGACGCTTGCTCCGGTGCCATGTAGCTCGGCGTGCCCACGACGGCGGCGCCGGTGAGGGTGTGCCTCCCGCCAGCGAGTCGGGAGACACCGAAGTCGAGGATCTTCCAGATGGGCCTACCTTCGCCCCGGTGATGGAAGATGTTCCCTGGCGTCAGGTCGCGATGGACGATGCCCTTGGCGTGCGCGGCCGACACCCCCCGGCCGACCTGATCGAGCATCTCGAGCACCTCGAGGACCGGGGGACGCCGCACGGCGCGGAGCTGCTGGGCCAGCGACTCTCCGTTCAGCCGCTCCATGGCGAGGTAGAGGATGGCCGAGCCCGCGGGGGAGTGCTCGATGACGCGCACCACGTGTGGCGAGTCCACGGCGGCGGCGAGCCCGATCTCCCGCCGGAAGCGACGGACGGTTCTGTCATCCTCGGCGCCGGACACCGCCAGGACCTTGACGGCAGCTTGCTCGCCGGAGCCTTTGCGCGTCGCCTCGTAGACCTCTCCCATGCCGCCTCGGCCGAGCACCACTCCCAGCTCGAAGGAGCCGACCGTGAGCCCGGTGTAGCGTCCCGGCTCACCGACTCGGCGAACCCGGTCGAGCTCCGCGACCGCCTCCTCCAGCAGCGCCTCCCGTCGTGCGTTCTCACGGATGACTCGACCGTACGCTTCCACGCCCAAGAGCGTGTGGACTCGGAGTCGTCGCCCGATGATGAAGCTGATGATGATCAAGCCCTCGCACCCGGCCAGGAGGGCAAGGGACGCGGCGGCGCTGTCGAGGTTGGGGGAGGCGATCGCACCTGCCGGCAACACGCCGACGATGGATGCCAGCCCAACCGACGCATGAGCCGCCACCGTGGTCGTGCCCATCATCAGAACCGACCGGGTGCTGTGGCCCATGGCGAAGACCGTGCCTCCGAGCCCGATGAGCAGGACCAGGGGCGAGAACCACCCGACGAAGATCAGCAAGGGAACGCTGGCCGCGACACACGCGTACCCGAAGATGGCGGCCAGGCCGGATCCGTAGCTGCCGTCGGCGGCCAATCGGCGAACGCCGACGAGCGACACGACCAGCATGAACGCGCTCCCGACGAAGGCGGCCCGAGCCGCCGCTTCCCCGGGTCCCTCGAATACGAGCGCGGCGCCCATCCCGCCGAGCGAGAAGAGCACGCAGAGGCTCACCCAGAGCCTGCCTCTCATCAACTCGTTCGCGTAGAGAACCCCTGCAGGCGTCTCGAACGCGAAGGACGGGGCTTGCTCCATGCGTTCCGCATCGCCCCCTGTCAGCGGCTTGCCGTGCCGGGCGGTGGCGACCGTAGCTGAGGGCTCACCCATGTGGTGTCGATCCTACCGGAGCGGATCGGCAGGCGTCCATGTGAGGGGGCGCGCGACGCGTAGGTCACTGGATGGACCCACCAGCACCTCGTTCGATCCCGTTCGGTCGCGAAGGCGTTGGTCACGTTGGTCACGGCAGATGCAGGGTGCACGACGGGGGGAGCGGTGGCGCGGACGTCAGCCAGGCCGAGGGGCCCTCACCCACGTGCGCGGCGAAGAAGCGGAGCACCAACTCGCCGGTGAGCTCGGGATGGAGCTCGTGACCGCCATCGTGTTCGCACTCGATGACCACGCGGCCGTTCGCGACCAGCGCGGCGGCTGCGGCGCACCCCGCCTCCGTCAGGTTGGACGGAAGGGGGTTCGGGCTGCCGGGGACGTTGTCGCTCGGTCCACCGTGCGTGAGTAGGACGGCGGCAGTGCCAGGCGCGACGGGCTCGAGCGCCGGCCAGTCCCAATCGACCAGGGGGACGCCAAAGGTCACTCGATGCGCGAGCTCGAGGTTCAGCGGCTCGTTCGCCCACAGCCCGGACGCGGTGTAGATGGCGCGCACCACGCTTCCGCGGGAGGAATGCAGCAGGTTCGCGAACGTCGCTCCCGCGCTGAACCCTGCGGCGAACACGCGATCGCGCGCCACGTCGCGGTGCGAGATCAAGCAGGCGACGACGTTGTCGAAGAGCTCCAGGTCTCGATTCGGCGTGTCCGTGCGAACGTCCCAGTCGAGGCCGCTCAGCGGTTGCAGGTTGGTGTCCTCGAGGAGCACGCGCACGAACGGAAAGCTCGGATCGGCGTCGGGACGAATCCCGAGCTCATCGAGGCGAGCGCTGTCCTCGAGCGCGTCGGTGTGCGGATCGCGCGGCCCCGAGTAACCGTGGAACCAGAAGACCGCGGCTCGCGGAGCTCCGCTGTCGGCCGCGGGGGAGCTCACCCAGAAGCGACGCTCGGTGTCGCCCAGATGGATGATGTTGAGCCCTTCGACCACCTCCGGACACTCGTCAGTGGGAGGAGAGAGCGTCGCGGCGTCCGAGGGCGGGCTCAACGCGTCCGGCGCGGTCCCGCCGTCGGTCGGCGGCGGGGGGGTGCGTGCATCCGCAGGAACCGATGCGTCCGCGATGTCCGGCGGCGAGCCCGCGCCCGGGGGCGTCTGAGGTCCGCAGGCAGACAGCGCCAAGAGCAGGATTGACGGGGCGAGTCTCGAACACACGATGGCCACCTCATCAGTCGAAGACCGGACGGACGGAAACGTTCGTACGAAAAAGCACGACGTTGTACGGCACCCAGGTGGAGGCCACGAAGGGAACACTCAGCTCGTAGCCGTCCTCGCGCGGCGCAGCCTCGATCAGCGGCAGCGGGTAGATCCCGTACAGGCCGCCCTGATCGCAGCGGATGATCCGCTCGCCCGGGCAAGTCTCCGCAACGCAACAGTGCTGCACGACGAACGCGGGATCGTGCATCGCGATGATCGTGGCGCCGGACCAAGGGCCCTCGGGGCGAGGAGCCACCTGCATCACCATCCGATTGCCGCCAGAGGTCGAGGAGAGCTGCTGGTACATCAGCACGTACACGCCGGCCTCCTCGACGTACTGCACGCCGAGCTCACCGATGCCGCGAACATCCTCGTCGATGATGGCCGGAATCCCGGAGCGCGCCGTCTCGTCGAGACTCCCCGCGGCGGTCCAGGTCTCGGTGCGCGGATCGTAGAGCTCGAAGGCGCCGGGCGAGGCGATCGCCGACGCGGGCTTGCGCGCGAGGTGAACGCCGTCACGGCGGTAGAGCCCGGTCCCGAAGAGGTACAGATACTCGTCGCGCACGATCGGGGCGTTCTGGATGAAGTGCCCGCCGAGCGGCCGATCCTCGTCGAGGTCATCGATGGTGTGGAGAATTCGATAGAAGAGCGGCGACGATCCCGCGGTCTCCCAGTGCGCGATGAACGAGAGGCGCATCGGGCCTATCTCGCCGGTACCCGGCCGCGTCGACCAGTAGACGTATGTCTGACCGTCGTGCGTAATGGCGCCGGTGGGGACCTCGAAGGAGCCGGCGAAGGCGCCCCAGTCCTGCTCGAGCGCGGGCCGATCGAGGAGCTCGCGGATGTGGCGGCCGGGTGGGGGGCCGAGGAAGACGCCTTCGAAGTCGCGCTCGATACGCGAGTCCTCGACCGCGGCGACGCTCGGGATGTCCGGCGTCACGTAGAAGTCGAGCTCGCGGCAGAGCGTGCGCAGATCGCTCCGTGCCCGGGAGAGCGAAACGCTCGCGACGGAGTCCGGGTCCTCACCGGGATGCCAGATGCGTCGGAAGCCGTGCGTGTCGCCGAAGAACAGGTGGAGCTCTTCGCCGACGATGGCGGGCGTGCCGAGGTCGGTGCCGCGCAGGTTGAAGCGAGTGTGGGTGCGGTTCTCGCTCTCCCAGAGCAGCTCGTCACCCGAGATGAGCTTGCAGACGAGCTCTCGCGACAGGTACTCGATGTCGATCCGTGTCGGGACACGACCGGCGTCGCGCGCGCTCCCCGCGTCCAGGATCGGTCCGGCGTCGTTCAGCGCTGCGCCCGCGTCGGGCTCCGCGACCCTGTCCCCTCCATCGAAGCCGTGATCGGTGCCAGCGTCAGGCGGCGGCTCGCGCGTGTCGTCCGGTGCCGAGCCGCCGCTCGCGCAGCCCGCGATCAGAAGCGCGGAGAGCATGCCCGCGCAGATCGAGGTGTTCGTGGTGCTCATGGCTCCCCCTCTTCCTCAGGGTCGAACGCTGTCCCATGCGCCCCCTGTGAGCTGCGCGCTCAAGAAGTCCGCCAGGCCCGGGGTGGAGGAGAGCGCGACGACGTCCAGCGCGCCGTGGCGTTCCCCGCCGTAGTAGAAGACCTGAAACCGACTCGGCTCGACGGATGAGGCGACGGTGTCCGCCCAGTCCGCGACGTCGTGGAGGCCCTCGGTCATCTCGCTCGCGCTGAAGCTCGCGCCGTTGAGCACGCCGTACAGGACGCGAACCACCGAGTCCTCGTAGCTACAGACGAGCGACGCGCGCATGCCCGGATGGAGCGCCGCGTTGACGCGGTAGATCTGGTGAAAGCCCTCCTCGAAGCAGCTCGGGCAGAACGTGCCGATCGTCTCGTCCAGGTCCCAGCTCTCGCGGAGCTTCTGCTGCGCTGCCTCGCGGAGGAACGGCGGGCGCATGAAGGGGCCGCCGTCGATGATCAGGTAGGGGGGCGGCTGGCCGAACGATTCGAACGCTCCGGCGATCTGGTGGTAGTTCGCGGCGATGCCCACGCCGCCCGCGCTGAAGCCCGCGACCACCACGCGGCTCGCGTCCGCGAACGTCGGCACGACACGCTCGAGCATGCGCGTGATGTTCGTGTAGCCGACGTGGTGGAACGTCTGCCTGCCATACCGCGCGACTCGGTGGCCCGTGTGGTGATCCCCGGTGCAGTGAGGGAGCACCACGAAGTTGCCGTCGCGAAGTGGGTTGTCGAGATCGGTGCGATCGAAGATCCCCCGGTTTGCGCGGATGGACCCGGCGAGCGCGGTGCGAAGCGGGTCGTCGCCGACCGACGAGGGCGCCCCGCTACCCGCGCAGGTGAGCGCGTCGTAGCAGATGCCGCCGCCCTGGAGGTAGATGACGAGATCTCGGCTCGCGTCCGTGAAGTTCACTGCGAACCCGCCGGTCGTTCCGTCGGAGCAACGCATCTGGGGCATCGAGATCCAGACCCACTGGCCGAGCTCTTCGGGGGCCAACACGATCGGGTCGCTGAACGTCGGAGGGCCGACGGGGACCTCCGGTTGGACTGCCGCGGCGTCCCGGGTCGCCGCGTCCGGGCGGTCGGCGACGGCGGCGTCCGACTCGTCGACCGGAGACGGTGGGCCGGAGCAAGCGAGCGCGAGCGTGATGAGCAGGAGCATCGGGTGCATTGGCCACATGATACACGGTGTATACTCTGTGGCAAGAGCTCGTGCGCGATGACACACGAGGAGCGCTCGCCCATACTGGGAGACGATGAGTAAGAGACGCCCCCGCGGGCATGGCTCGACCGGCGGCCAGCGAGGCGACCTCGGCGCGCGCACCCGAATCCTGCAGGGCGCGGCCTACGTCTTCGCGGACGCCGGCGTTCGTGCGGCGTCGGTCGAGGACATCCTGAAGGCCTCGGGGGTCTCGCGGCGGACCTTCTATCGATTCTACGAGAGCAAGGAGAGCGTGATGGTCGCGCTCTACCGGATGGGTACCGATGCCCTGCTCGGCGCGTGCGCGGTCGCCGTGAGCGAGGGCGCGACGCCGCTGGCACGTGTGACCGGGTGCATCGACGCCCATCTGCGCAACGCGGGGGAGTACGGGCGGCTCGTGTTCGTGCTGGGTGGGGAGGCCCATCGGCACGAATCCTTGCTGCACGCGCGGCGGATGGATGTACACGAGGCGCTGATCGCGCTCTTCGCGACGGCCACGAAGGAGCACGCGTCCGAGGCGCGCGATCCGCTCCTGTTTCGGGCGCTGGTCCTCGCGATCGAAGGCGTGACTCGGGCCGTCCTCGAGGAAGGCGACGAGGGACGCAATGTGACGACCGAGCGTCTCGAGCACGCCCGAGGGGTCATGGTGCACTTGGTGAGCTCGGCCCTCGATCTGAGCTGAGAGGCCGTGAGCGAAGAACCGAGCGCCCTTCTGCAGGGCGCCGCGTCAGGCAATCTCGCGAGCTCCTCGCGATTCCCGGGACGAAGGCGCTTCGTGCCTCGGCGCTGGCGGCTCGTCGAGTTCTACGAACGCGACTGGGCTCCGCCGGGCACGCGCGGCGCGTCGATCGCGGCCGGCCCTCCCGCTCGGGACGAACCGGGGGATTGCGTCTGTGAGGGCGCGGTAGTATACACGGCGTATCCGCACGCGGTCGCAGAGCACGCGGCGGAGGGCCAAGTGGAGACCTTCGACTACGAGAGCCTGTCGATCCGCTACGTGCGCTCGGGGTCAGGCGTGCCGGTCGTGTTTCTGCACAACGGAGGCACCTCGCACGCCATCTGGGACGACGTCACCCCGCTGCTGGACGGCTTCGAGCTCTACGCGATCGACCTGCTCGGCTTTGGGGCGTCGACGAAGCCAGAGCGGGGCTATGAGCTCGAAACGCATGTCGCGATCCTCGGCGCGTTCATCGACGCGGTCGTGCGCGAGCCCGTCCACCTGGTCGGCAACTGCATGGGTAGCGCGACCTCTCTTGCGTTCGCCATGCAGTGCCCGAGCGCCGTCCGGGCCATGGTCCTCATCAACACGCTGACCGCCGCGACCTTCGCGAAGGGGATCTACGGGGCGATGCTCGGCCTCCCGCAGCGGGCTCCGGCGCTCGTGTCGATCATGTCCAAGTTCGCGCTCGGTGCCCGGCTCGGTAGGCTCGGGGTGCGCTCGCAGCTCGGCCGCTGCGGGATCGAGCGCCGTATCCACGAGCGCACCGAGCTCTGCGCGTGCTACGCGGGTGCGTCGCAGTCGCGGGCGCTCCTGGAAGTGCTCGCCGACATCCCGAGCTACGCGGTGCTCGATCGTTTCGAGCCGCCACCCGGCTTCCCGCCGATCTGCACGATCTGGGGCTTGGAGAACCGGGTGCTCCGCGCGGAGCAAGGCAGAACCCTGGTGAGCACGCTTCATCCGGCGCGACAGGAGTGGCTCGAGGGCTGCGGACACCTGCCGATGCTGGAGCGCCCCGAACGAGTCGCGGCGATCCTGCGCGAGTTCCTCGGGAGCGCCTACGGTCAGGAGAGGAGCGGCAAATGATCTTTCCGGACGACGTCTTCGACCTCGCCTCCGTGGTGCGCGCGGTCGCACAGGAGGATCCCGAGCGTGTCGCGGTCGTCGAGCCGGCCGGCCGCACCGCAGGCGGCCGGCGACGCTACGAGCGTCACACCTACCGTCGCCTTTCGGAGGACGCGGAGTCCGTCGCCGTCGGCCTGCGCGAGATGGGCATCGCCGAGCGCACGCGGACCGTCTTCATGGCACCGCCGAGCTACGAAGCCTGCGTCGTGTATGTCGCGCTCACGCGCGTCGGCGCGACGATCGTGATGATCGATCCGTCGGTGGGTTACCGGAACGTCGGCGAGCGCCTTCGCCGGGTTCGTCCCGAGGTCTTCGTCGGCATCCCGGCTGCGCACCTCGCGCGCGTCGTCTTCGGGTGGGGGCCGCGCCTCGTCGACAAGGCGATCGTGGTCGGAAAGGGCTCGTTCTTTCCGGGCGCGAGGACCGTGGGCTCGCTGCGCCGAGAAGCTCCCTCGGAGCCGCGCCGGGCCGACGTAGGCCCGACGGATCCGATGACCGTGCTCTACACGACGGGCAGCACGGGCCCTGCCAAGCCCGCGCTCTACACGCACCGAAACTTCTGCGGCGTCTTCCGAATCGTCCACCAAAGCTGGGCTTTCGATGCCTCGAAGGGGATCCCCGTCGACATGGCCGTGTTCCCGGCGTTCTTCATCGTCGGCCTGAGCGCCGGCGGGACCGTCGTGGTGCCGCCGATCGACTTCGTTCGTCAGAGCCCCGCGAGCACCGACTCCGGCGCGGTGCTCCAGGTGATCGCGGACTGCGGTGTCCGCTCACTCTTCGGTGCGCCCGTCTTGCTCGAGAACCTCGCACGGTACGCGAACGCGCACGGGATCACGACGCCCCGCCTCGAGCGCGTGATCGGGGGCGGCGCGCCGATCACCGGCCCGGCGATGCGAGCGCTGACGAAGATGATGCCGAACGGTGAGGTCTTCGCGAACTACGGCGCCACGGAGGCACTGCCCTGCACCGCGCACAGCGCGAGAGAGACGCTCGAGGAGACCTGGGCGATGACGGAGGCGGGGCGCGGCATCTGCGTCGGGCGCCCGTTCTCGGGTGTCGAGCTGAAGATCGCGCGCATCCAGGATGGTGCGGCGCGCGCGTTCGAGGAGCTCCCTCTGGGGGAGATCGGCGAGATCATCGTGAGGAGCCCGCACATCAGCGAGGAGTACCTCGACGACGCTGGGAGCACTCGCAAGAACAAGATCGGAGCGTGGCACCGCATCGGTGACGCCGGACATCTCGACGCGTCGGGACGCCTCTGGGTGGTCGGCCGTGTCAGCCAGCGGGTACGCGGACCGCGAGGGCCTCTCTTCTCGCTGCTGTGCGAGCCGATCTTCGACGCGCATCCGAAGGTGCGACGCAGCGGCCTCGTCGGCGTCCCGAACGGTGCGAGCGAGATGCCCGTCGTATGCGTCGAGCTCTCGCCTGAGCACGCCAGGGTCGATCGGGCCGTGCTTCGAGAGGAGCTGCTCGCGCTGGCTTCCGAGCACATGGTCACGAAAGACGTGCGCGATGTGCTGTTCATCGACCGCCTTCCCGTGGATCCCCGACACAACTCGAAGATCGAGCGCCCGAAGCTCGCGGTTTGGGCTGCGGCCGCCGTGCGCTCGAGCCCGCCGACGCGCGGACGCGCTGCCCGCAGTGGCCTGCACGCCTGAGGCGGATACGAGTGCCTAGACGCTCGGTCGAGCCAGGGGACGATGGTACCGCAGGGTCGACGGGGCCCCGCCGCAAGTCCTACCGGCGTGGGGTTGGCATGTCCAACCCAGTGGCGCGCCCGGGGGGACTCGTCGGCGTTGGACGAGGCCGAAGCGGACGAAGTCCGCGGAGCCGGCCGAGTACGTTGCCGCGAAGCCTGCCGGCATGGTTCGGGCGGTTCCCGAACAGAGGCGCGCCCGGCAGGATTCGTCGGTGTTGTGCGAGGCCGAAGCGGAGCGGACGGCCACGGGCCGTCCGCGGAGCCGGCCGAGTACGTTGCCGCGAAGCCTGCCGGCATGGTTCGGGCGGTTCCCGAACAGAGGCGCGCCCGGCAGGATTCGTCGGTGT
>JBDIVX010000191.1:0-13010 GCA_039794305.1 Candidatus Neutrinellum sp. | reverse complement strand
CAGCAGGCGGCCCGGTACCCGAACGCCCGACCGGGGCGCTATCTCGCGCTCTCCGTCACCGATACGGGTGTGGGGATGAGCGACGACGTGCGAGAACGGATTTTTGAGCCGTTCTTCAGCACGAAGTTCACCGGCCGCGGGCTCGGCCTCGCCTCCACGCTCGGCATCGTGCGCGGTCACGGAGGAGGGCTGTGCGTGCGCAGCGAGCCGGGGAGCGGCACCACCTTCACCGTGCTTCTCCCCGCCACCGAGGGGCGGCCGTCCCGACCCTTCGTCCCGGTCTCGGGCGCACAGTGGCGCGCCGAGGGGACGGTCCTCGTCGTCGACGACCAGGACGGAGTGCGACACGCGGCGGCGCGCATGGTCGAGGAGCTGGGGCTCCGGACGGTGCTCGCGCGCGACGGGCTCGAAGCCATCGAGCTCTTCGATCTGCACGAGGGCCGCTTCGACGCGGTCCTGCTCGATCTCACGATGCCGCGGCTCGACGGGGCCGAGACGCTCGGGAAGCTGCGTGAGCGGGCGCCGGACCTGCCCGTCATCCTCATGAGCGGATACAGCGCCGCCGACCTCGGTGCGCTGGCCCTCGAGCACATGACCGCCTTCCTCCCGAAGCCGTTCCGCGCGGACGACCTCGCATCCGTCCTGCGCAAGGCGCTCCGTTCCTGATCGGGGAGCGCCTCGGCCGCGTCGCTTTCGGCGCGTTCTTTCGAAGGCGATTTCGCGGAACGCCGCCGCGCTCTTTCCGCCCCGCCCGGCGAAGCTCAACGATTCCGGCCCGCGGGTTCACCCCTGGAGGTGAGGTGTCCGCGACCGTGGACTTTCCCCGGCCGGGCTCGGATATTGGACGGGCAGGACATGGCAGCCCAACAGCCCAGGTTCCTCGTCGTGGAGGACGACTTGATCGGGGCCCGTACGGTCGGCCGCGTCCTCGGTCACTACGCTCCCGTGTGCTACGCGGGCGGCGCGCAGGAAGCGTACGCGGAGCTGCCGGGAGCCACGCTGCGGGGCGCGGTCGTCGGCTCGCGGCTCCAAGACGCAACCGGGCCCGACGTCGTCGGTCACATCCGACGAGGCCGTCCAGATCTGCCGATCCTCGTGCTCGCGGATCGTCTCGAGCGGACCAGCATGAACCGCCTCCACCTCCTCGGCGCCGAGGTCGTCGCGAAGCCCGTGGAGGTCGACAACGTCCGGTCCTTCGCCGAACGCGCCATGCGCGCCGACGCGCCGGCGATGGACTCCGAGACGCTCGCGCGCCACTGGTCGCACGTGTTCGGGCTGTCGGACACGGAGGCCGAGGTCCTGCGCCTGGTGATGCTCGGGTTCCCGCGCTCCGAGATCCCGGGGCAGATGGGCCGGAGCAACAACACCGTCAAGACCTACGTCCGGCGCCTGCTCCAGACCGGCTCGCGGAGCCTCGAAGGGCTCGCGCGCACCGTGCTCCAGCGCACGCTCCTCACGAGCAACGGTCGGCCGCGCCCGGCGCTCGGGACGTCGGCGACGAGCTCGTCCAGGTAGCGCCGCCGGCCCGGTGCATTCCGCCCCGAGGCGACCTCGCGAACCTGTGGCGGTTGCGCTCGGGCGCCGGACGACGCATGAATGTACCCCCCCGAGAGCCCATGTCGCACGACCGCCGCTCCTCCCGACCGGCCCCCCGCTCCGTCGGGCGGGTCGAGCCGAAGACCACCTCCGATCCGAACGTCCTCCGGATCGCCCGCGCCGCGCTCGCCGAGGCGCACCGCGCGCGCGAGCAGCTCCGCGCGCCGGGGCACCGCCGGCCCTACTTCGTGTCCTACCTCCTGCGCGACGAGGAGGGGTTCCGGACCGAGGCCCGCTACGGGACGCTCTTCGCCGAGGAGCGCCGACGCGAGCGGCACTGCTTCTCGGACGTGCGCGTCGGCAGCTACCGCTACGACCACCTGTCCGACGGGGGCCTGCTCGACAACTCGCGGGAGTCGGAGCACTACGAGCTCAGCCGTCTGCCGGTGGGCAGCCGCGTCGACGGCGTGCTGCACGGTCTCTGGAAGCTGACCGAGTGCCGTTACCGGGAGGCGATCGAGTCGCTCCTGCGCAAGCGCGCCGACGAGCTCCACTACCGGGACGAGCATCGCGGGCTCGGGGCCTTGCAGCGGGTCGACCCGGTGGTCGACACGAGGCTGCGCGAGCTGCCGGAGCTCGACGTCACGCACTGGACGCGGTTCGCCGAGAAGGCCTCGGCCGTCGGCAAGCGTCACCCCGAGCTCACGACCTGCGCCGTCGAGGTCGAGGCGCGGCACCTCACGCGTTCGTTCGTGAGCTCCGAGGGGAGCCTGGTCCTCGACAGGCGCCCCATCTGGAGCCTGATGTGCCACCTGACCTACGTCGTCCCCGAGACGGGCGAGTACCTGCCGTGGAGCATCACGTACCACGTGGGCTCTCCGGAGGAGCTCCCTTCGCTGCCCGCGTTCCGCCGCGAGATCGGGCGGACCATCCGGCTCTTGCGGGAGATCGCCCGCGCGCCGACGCTGCGTGCCTACTCGGGTCCGGTCTGGCTCGATCCGCGCCCGGCCGGCCTGCTCGTCCACGAGGCGCTGGGCCACAGGCTCGAGGGCAACCGGCTCCTGTCGAAGGGCGAGGGGCAGACGTTCCGGGACGCGCTCGAGACGGGGCTCTTGCCGCCGGTGCTCCGGGTGACCGACGACCCGGGGATCACCGAGTGGGAAGGCTCGACGCTGATCGGCAGCTACCGGTACGACGACGAAGGGACCGCTGCCGGCGCCGCGGAGCTGATCGCCGGTGGTGGTGTGCGCGGGTTCTTGACCGGCCGGATGCCGGTCGGGCCTCGCCACCGATCGAACGGCCACGCGCGCGCCGAGAGCTTCGAGCGACCGGTGAGCCGCATGGCGGTGACGGTCGTCGAGGCCGAGGAGGCCGTGGACGACGCGACCATGCGGCGGCTGCTGATCGAAGAGGTCGAGCGGCGCAACCTCCCCTTCGGCGTCCGCATCCTCGCGGCCGACGGTGGCGAGACGGCGACCAAGGCCTACGACTTCCAGGCGTTCCTCGGCGAGATCAAGCTCGCGACGCGCATCTTCCCCGACGGGCGCGAGGAGCTGGTGCGCGGCGTGAACTTCGTCGGCACTCCCCTCAACGTCGTCGGCGGCATCGTCGCCGCGGGCAACCGCTGCGAGGTCGACAACTCCTACTGCGGCGCCGAGTCCGGCTACGTCCCCGTCAGCACGATCAGCCCCTCGGTCCTGGTCGAAGACCTCGAGCTCCAGTCCGACGCCCGCCGCCCGTTGGGCGCGTACACCTACCCACTTCCCTGGGCGTGACACCCACGCCCTTCAGCGGGCTTTGCGGAAGCGGCGGGCGGGGTTCGAGACCCAGAAGCGGGCGAGGTCGCTCGGGAGGTTGTCGGGGCCGAGGGACTCGCCGCTCGTCCTCGCCACGACCTCGAGCGCCGAGCCGAGGTCGTCGCACACGAGCAGCGCGGCGCGCGCGGCCGTCCGGCGCATCGCGCGCGCCCACGCCGCCACGTTCGCCGGCGGGGAAGCCGCGTACCGCGCCGCGGCTTCTTCGAGTCGGCGCCGATCGCGCCGCGGCACCGCCTTCTGGAGCGCGCGCGCCCTCGCGTCGAGGTCGGTCTCCGAGGCTACCCCGCCTCCGAAGCTCGGCGCCGCCGCCCGCGCCGCCGCTGCCAAGAGGAGCGGCACCTCCTCTTCCGGGATGCGGAGCAGCGGGTGCGTCTCGCGCGAGACGTGCGCGAGCGGCACGGCGAGGAGGTACACGAGCTGGGGATGGGAGAGCTGCTGCGCCCAGGACGGCATCATGAGCGCCGGCGTGCTCCCGAGCTCCACGCGAACCTCCTGCCCCGGGGAGTCGTGCAGGTGCACGTCGAAGTCGCCGACACCGAGGATCTCCGCGACCCGATCGGCGACCGTCCGCAGCGGATGCTCCGAGCGCGCCGTCAGCCGGTCGCGCCGGCTCACGCCGTACCGCGCGAGGTCCGCCGGGTAGAGCTTCGCCGCCGCCTCGGCCACCGCCGCCATCAAGGCCGTCGCGCTCGAGTCCACCGCGCCGTCCACCTGCACCTCGCGGAAACCCGCGTCGCCGAGCAGCCCCGGCCGCGCCTGCGCCGCGCGCACCGGCAGCCCCCGCAGCGTGAGCAGCTCCTCGGGGGAAACCGCGTCGAGCGCGCGCAGCGGGACGAGCGCGAGCAGGGCCTCCGCCGGATCGCCCGCCGCCCGCAGCGTCTCCGACATCTCCCTCCACACGTCCGCGGCCCGCACGTCGGTGTGCATCGCCCGCTCGAGCTCCGACAGGGCCTGGTCGTGCGCCCCCGAGAGGCGCAGGCGCCTCGCCAGGGCGACCGAAGCGCGGACGTCGCCGGGCAGCTTGCCGACGGCCTCGCGGAGCACGTCGAGCGCGCGCTCCGGCTGGCCGAGCTCGTCCGCGAGCGCGCGCGCGAGCTCGAGGTAGACCGGCGCGAGCGGCGCGCCCGTCCGCTCGGCGCGCTCCCGGTGCTTCGAGAGCACTTCCGAGTAGGCGGCCCACGTGCCGTGCTCCGGGTGCTCGGCGAGGAGCGAACGATAGGCCTCGCCTGCGGGACCCTGCGGCCCCTGCACCTCGAGCGCCTCGAGCAGCGCCGCGGCCGCGTCGGCGTGACGCCCGCGGGCCCGCTCGATCCGCCCCACCTCGACGAGCGCCTCGGCACGCTCGCGATCGTCGTTGGACGCCTCGGTGAGCCGGCGGGCGAGCGCGAGCGCCTCGTCGTGCCTTCCGTCGCGCTGGTGGATGCGCGAGAGCCGGCCGAGCGCGACGCGGTGCGCGGGCTCCTGGGCGAGCACCTCCTCGAGGCTCTTTCTCGCGCGCATGGGGTCGCGCAGCCGCTCATCGGCGATCACGGCGAGCCGAAGGTGCGCCTCGAGCAGGTGGCGCGGCTCGCTCGAGCGCAGCGCGAAGCTCATCAGCGCCGACGCCGCCTCCTTCCAGTGCCCGGCGCGCTCGTGGTAGCTCGCGAGGATCGAGAGCGCGGACAGGTGCCGCGGCGCGACCTCGAGCGCGCGCTCGACCGCAGCGATCGCCGCGGGCAGGTCGGCCTGCCTGTCCGCCCACAGGTGCGCCACCTGCACGTGGAGGGACGCCGCGCGCTCCGGGGGCTTCGCTCGATCGGCCGCGCGCGACAGGATCTCGACGAGCTCGGGGACGCGGTCGGCGAGCACCATCACCCTCTCGAGCTCGTTCGCTGCGTCGGGATGCGACGGCGCGAGCTCGAGCGCCTCGGTGAGATCGGCCGCCGCCTCGCCGAGCTCGTTCCTCTGGCGGCGCAGCTCCGCGGCCCGCAGGAAGAGCTCGACCGCGAGGTCCACGTCGCGGCTCGCCTTCGCCTCGGAGCGCGCGGCCTGCCGGATCGCGCCCGGATCGCCCGACCGCCGCGCGACGCGCGTGAACCCACGGGTCGCTGACAGGCTCTGCGAGTCGAGCGCGAGGGCTGCCCGGTAGGCGCCGAGCGCGTCGGGTGAGCCGCTCGCCTCGAGCAGCTCGGCCACGCGGGTCTGGTGGTGGCCGGCGACCGCGGCCGCCTTGCCGAACGCTCCGGCCATGCGCGCCTCGAGCTCGACCGACGCGTCGCGGTCGTCACCTTCGCGGGCGATCCGCGCGAGGGCCTCGAGCGCCTCGTGATCTTCGCGCTCGATCTCCAAGAGGGCACGCCAGGCCGCCTTTGCACGGGCGCCTTCTCCGAGCCGCGCGAGCTCGCGCAGCGAGGCGGCGCGCGCCCCTTCGTCCGCGAACCCCTCGGCCTGCCGTTCGTACACGCGCAACAGGCCCTCGCGGTCGTGCGCGCGGTGGTAGAGCTCCTCGAGCGCGAGCAGCGCGCGCGCGTTGCCTGGACGGAGCTCGAGGATCTCCTCGAAGCACCCGATGGCGACCCGGAGGTCGCAGATGCGGTGCGCCAGCACGTCGCCCTCGCGCATGCGGGCGTCGAGGGCGTCTGCGACGTCGGTCGCCGCCTTCGCCTCCGCGTGCAGGGCCTCGGCCAGCCGCTGCCACGCCGAGGCGCTCTCGAGAAGACGCGCGCGCGCGTCGAGCGCCGGACGGAACCCCGGATCGACCTCGAGCGCCCGCTCGTACGTCGCGAGCGCGCGGTCGGGGTCCGAGAGCCGGTCCTCGTACAGCTCGCCGAGGTCGAGCGCGAGGTGGAGCCCCTCGTCCGCGTCGTCGAGCCCGCCGAGCCGCTCCTCCCAGAGCTTCGCCAGGGCGCGCCAGTCCTCGGAGGCGACGAGCGTCTCGGCCAGCGCCCGGTACGAGGGCTCGTGGCACGGATCGACGTCGAGCGCGCGCCGGAACCACTCGGCGGCGGCCGCCTCGCGGCCCATGCGCGAGCGGCAGAGCTCGCCCACGCGGTAGAGGACCGGGACGTGCTGCTCCCGGGGCAGCGCCCCGATCAGGCGCTCGGCCGAGCCCACCAGGTCGTCCCACCGGCCGGCGCGCTCGTACAGCTCCGAGAGCGCGCGCAGCGCGGGCAGGTGACTCGGGTCGCGCTCGACGACCTCGCGGAGCCGCGCGATCGCGCCGCTCGGGTCGTCGAGGTGTGCGTCGAGCACGCGCGCCGCCCGGACCCTGAGGGCGGTCGCGCGCGCCGGAGCGCTCCGGTCGGCCTCGAGCTCGAGCGCGCGCACCAGCTCGTCCCACACGCCGCCGCGCTCGGCGGCCCGCTGCACGCCGAGGATCGCGCCGACGTGGCCGCCGTCCCGCTCGAGCACGCGGCGGTACGCGTGGAGCGCGCCCCTCGGGTCGTCGAGGTGGTCCTCGTAGACCGCGCCGATGCGGAGCAGCCAGGCCACCGCGTGCGGGTCGTCCGGAGCGCGGTCGACGCGCCGCTCGTAGAGCTCGACGAGCTCGCGGTGCTTGCCGCCCTGCGCGTAGAGCCGGCCGAGGGCGCGGAACGAGACCTCGTGGTCCGGGAAGAGGCCGAGCGCGGTCCGGTGGTGCGGCTCGGCGTCGTCGGGGCGTCCGAGCCGCTCCTCGCAGATCGCGCCGATGCGCGCGTGCAGATCGGCGCGGCGCTCGGGGTCCTCGGTCGCCGCCGCCTCGGCCGAGAGCGTCGCGACCAGCGCTCCGAAGTCCCCCGCGCGCTCGAGCAGGGCCGTGAGCGCGGACAGGGCGGGCGCGTGCGACGGTTCGGTCGCGAGCGCGGTCTCGTACCAGCGGCGCGCGAGCGCCTCGTCGCCGAGCGCGTCCTCCGCGATGCGCCCGAGCTCCATCGCGAGCGTCACGTGCTCGGCGGGCGACGCCGGGCTCTTCGCCAGGACCGTCAGCGCCGCGGCGAGCTCGGCGGCGCGGCCCGTCTCGCGGTACAGCGCGGCGAGCTCCCGGCGCATCTCGCGGTCCTCGGGGACGAGCTCGAGCGCGCCCGACAGTGCACGGATGGCCGCCTCGGCGTCCCCGAGCTCCCGTCGCGCGACGCGCGCGAGCGAGAACAGCGCCGTCGCGCGGTCGCGCGGCGAGCCGGAGCGCGCGTGCGAGCGCTCGAACGCGTGGACGAGCTCGTTCGAGAGCTTCTGCTCGCGCGCGAGCCGCACGAGCGACGGAAGGACGCCCGCGCTCGAAGGGTCCGTCTCGAGGGCGGCGCGGTAGAGGAGGGCGGCGTTCTTCGGGTCGCCCAGGCGAGACTCGACGAGCCGCCCGCGCTCGGCCGTCAGCGCCGCGCGATGGGCGGGGTCCGACGCGACGGCGTTCCCCAGCCGCTCGTAGGTCGTGACGAGGTTGCGCCACGACTCGCGTTGCCGCTCGGCTCGCTCGAGCGCCTTCAGGATCGACGCGTCGTCCGGCGCGAGCTCGAGGGCGGCCAGGTACGCCTCGCGGGCGCGGTCGCCCATGCCGAGCGACTCCTCGAGCAGGCGGCCCTTCTCGTGGAGAAGGCGCGCGCGCGTCCGAGGATCGGCCGTGGCGCGGATCTCGGCGTCGAACAGGGGCACGGCCTGGGCGGGCTCGCCGGCGGCGAGGGTCGTCCGCCGCGCGCCGCGGACGGACGGGACGTGATCGGGTGAGAGGCGCAGCGCGTCCGCGTAGTGCGTCGCGGCGCGGGCCGGCTCCGCGAGGACGCCCTCGTAGAGCCGCGCGATCTCGTAGTGCAGCCGCGCGGCGCGCGCCGGCTCGGGCGGTGGCTTCCGGGACAGCTCCCGCTCGCAGGCCTCGATCAGCTCGCGTGCGTCGGCGCCGAGGGCCACGTCGCCCCCGCCCGCGTCCCGGGGCCGCGGCGGCTCGACGAGCTCGACGTCTGCCATCGACAGGTCCAGCTCATCGGTCCCCTCCTCCTCGAACGGCTCGCGTCGCTCCCCCATGTCGCCGCCATCGTACCAGGGACCGCTCCCGGGCCTCTGCTGTACGGAAGAGCAGCGGGGCGCCGTGCCGCACCCCGCCCGCGGCTGCTCAGAGGCCGGTGGCGGTCAGCGTGTAGTCCCCGCACTCGCCGGCGGGGCCGTCGACGAAGACGTAGTAGAGGCCGGGGGACAGGTCGCGGGTGAGGGTCGCGAGGCGCGGCGGCCCGCCGGCGCAGGTCGAGCGGCAGCCCTCCGCGGCGCACGCCACGCGCGACCCCGAGCCCGTGCACGTCGCGCGGACGTCGAGCGTGGTGTCGAACCGGGTGCACCCGGTGCACGTGTCGAGCGTCACGGTTCGAGGCGCCGAGCCGTCGACGACGAAGTAGTAGACGTGATCGGGTCCCTCGAGATCGCTGCCCCCTTCGCAGCCGCCGCCCTGGTCGGAGGCGGCCCCGCAGGTGTTGCCCGAGATGGACGGCGGGAGCGCGAGGGCGCGCCCGCACCGGTCCGCCGTCCCGGCGGTCGGGGTCGCGTACAGGTCGACCTGCAGCGGCACGCTCATGGACGCCTCGGTGTCGGCGAAGACGTTGTACGTGCCGGGCGCGACCGAGGTCAGCCGGAGGACCGAGGTCTCGCGGCCGTCGGCGTCGTCGTTGCAAGCGAGCTCGCTCCCGGCGCACCTGCACGACCGCACGTACAGCACGGTGTCCACGCCCGAGCCGTGGGTGGTCACGAAGACGTCGGAGGTCACCGTCAGCGTGAAAGACAGCACGGCCTCGGCGCCGGCGCCGCCGCACGAGCCGGTGTAGGCGCCGCCCGACGCCGTCGGCGTCTGCCGGCCGCCCGGCAGGGTGACGGTCGCCGCCTCCGGGCACGCCTCGTCGCACCCGGCGCCGCAGCCCTCGTCGACCGATCCGTCGCAGTCCTGATCGGTTCCGTCGCACGCTTCGGGGGCTCCGGGGTGGATGCTGCCGCTCCGGTCGTTGCAGTCCGTCGCGGGCACGCCGCCGGACTCCGCGCAGGCGGCGTCGCCGAATCCGTCGCCGTCGACGTCCCGCGTCTGGTGCACGCAGGCCGCGGCCATGTTGCTGCAGAAGTCGTCCGTGCACGCGTCGCCGTCGTCGCAGCCCGGAGCGCTCCCCGGGCTGCACCCGCCGGCCGGGTCGCACGTCTCGGCGCCGTTGCAGAACAGGCCGTCGTCGCAGATCGCGTCGCTCGTCTCGCTCACGCACCCGCCGGTCGCCTCGTCGCACCGGTCGACCGTGCAGGTGACGCCGTCGTCGCACTCCGGCTCGGGATCGGTCCGGCACGTGCCGTCGACGCACCGCTCGAGGCCGTTGCATGCCCGGCCGTCGTCGCAGTCGCCGTCGCCGCCGCACTCGCGCCCACCGCACCCGTGCGCGGCGTCGCAGGCGTCGCCCACCGCGCACAGGGAGTCGTCCGGAACGTGCGTACAGGCGCCGCCTTCGCAGCCGTCGGCCGTACACGCGACGCCGTCGTCGCAGTCGGGGACGCCGGTCGAGACGCAGGAGCCTCCCTCGCACTCCTCGCGGCCGTTGCACGGATCGCCGTCGTCGCACTCCTCGTCGGCCTCGCAGCCGGGCGGCCCGGCGTCGCCGGTCCCCGTGACGGCGGGCGCGTCGTTCGTGCACCGGCCGCTCACGCAGTCGATCCCCACCGCGCACTCGATCCCGGCGCACGCGGCGAAGAGCTCGACCGGGAGCTGCACCTCGGCGCCGCTCCGGAACGACGTCACGAGCACGCGGCGGACGACCGGATCGCCGCCCCGCGTCGCGGTGACGGTGACTCGCACCTGCTCCGACGGGTCGTCGCCCGGGAGCACCGAGAAGCTGTGAGGGAAGGGCGTCTCGAGCGCGAGCGACCGCTCGAGGACGCCGCCCGACTCGAGCCCCGTCACCTCGACCTCGAGGCCGTCGACGTCCTCGGGGACGCGCAGGCTCGAGTCGATCGTGAGGAGGATGGCGGTGCGATCGGCGCATCCGAGCGTGGCCAGGGCCACGACGAGCGCGCCGACCCGCCCGCCGGCCCTCACTCGAGCGCCCCCTGACCGAGCGAGCCCGGCGCCGGGCCGTGCGCCGGCGGCCCGAGCAGCACGTAGCCCGCGATCGCTCCTCCGAGCACCGCCGCCACGGCGGTCCACAGCCACCACTGCCCGAGGAGCCCGGGATGGTCGCGCTCCTCGGCCGGCGCGGTGTCGGGCTGCGCCGTCGAGAAGAGCGGCTCGGCCTCGCTCGACCGCTCCGGCAGCTCGGCGACGAGCGGCTCGTCCGGGCTGCCGAGCCGTGCGAGCGTCGCTCCCGAGGGCGCCCGCGCCTCGACGTAGTACGCGAGCTCTCCGCCGCCGACGACGGGCAAGCGCGCGCGCGCCTCGGTGGGCGCGGCTCGACGAAGGCCGAGCGGCGTGAACCCGGTGCGTCCATCCCGGAACGACAGCACCACCTCGTCGACCGCGTCCGCTCCCTCGAAGAGCGTGACCACCACGAACGGGGAGCCTCCCCCGGGGTCCGGCTCGACGCGGACCTCGCCGAGCTCGACCTGCACCGGCTCTCCCGCGCGCTCGCGGGCTCGCGCGAACGCGGCCTGGACGGAAGGACCGAGGTCGGGGTTGCCGAGCCGGTGGCGCGGGTCGCGGGCGAACAGCGTCGCCAGCGTGTCGTCGGCCTCCGCGTCGCCGAGGACGATCTGCGTCACGGCCAGCGCCTCGAGCGCCCGGACCCGCTGCCGGGCGGTGAGATCCTCGCGCTCGAGCAGCGCGCGCGCGGCCGGCAGCGTCTGGCTGAAGCGGGCGCGCACGAGCTGGTCCGACAGCTCCGCGAGCACCGCGTCGGCGCCGGCGGGGTCCTGTTCCTGTGCCCGGGCGGTCGCCGCGGACAGCAGACCGGCCAGCACCGCGCTCCGAACGACCCAGCGCATCAGCCCCACCGGCGAGACTAGCAAATCAAACGCATAATGCACGCGCTTTGCACAGTCAACGCAAACAGATCAGCAAATGGCGGAAAGATCCGCTCGTGCGGCCAGAAACGTCCCGTATCTGCGGAAAGATCATCCCCAAACGGAAGTACGTGATCGTACGAGAGTTGCACGCTAGTCTGCCGAATTGCGATGGGCGATCTGCCGTCACCGTCCTCGTCGCGTCCACCGCCGCCACCGCGCTCGCCGTCCGGCAGGTCACCCGTCCAGTCGGGCATCGCGCCCCTCGGGCCGGACCGTCCGGGGTCCGCGATCCGCGAGTCGCCGCCGCCCTTCGACATCGACGTGGACCTCGAGTCGGCCCTGCGCGCGCCGGCCGTTCCGAGAGACCTCGGCCCGAGCGACGGCGCGCTGCCCGCTCCCGAGCCGCCGAGCTGGCGACCCCACCAGCGGCTGCCCGTGCTCGCGCGCTACGGGCGGTTCGAGCTCCTCGGCAAGATCGCGCGCGGCGGCATGGCGGAGATCCTCTTGGCGCGCGAGCGCTGCCTCGGCGAGGGGCAGCGGTACGTGGTGGTCAAGCGCATCCTGCCGCAGTCTGCCGAGGATCAGGAATACGTGAAGATGTTCCTGTCGGAGGGCCGGCTCATGATGGGCCTGAGCCACCCGAACCTCTGCCACGTCTACGACGTGGGCCGGCAGGGCGACACCTGGTTCATCGCCATGGAGTGGGTGAACGGGGAGTCGCTCGCCAGGGTCGTCCGGCGGGCGCGCGAGCGCGGGCTCGCCCTGCCGCCACCGCTCGTCGCGCGGACGATCGCCGACGTCGCCGCCGCGCTCCACCACGCGCACAACGCCAAGGACGCGAACGGCCGGCCGATCGGGCTCGTACACCGCGACGTCAGCCCGCACAACGTCATGGTCGGCTGGGACGGCACCGTGAAGCTGCTCGACTTCGGCATCGCCAAGGTGAAGAACAGCGGCGAGCACACCACCACGGGCGTCGTGAAGGGCAAGAGCGCCTACATGGCGCCCGAGCAGTGCCTCGGGCGGGAGCTCGACGCGCGCGCGGACGTCTTCGCGCTCGGGATCTGCCTCTTCGAGGCGCTCACGGGCTGCGCGCTCTTCCGGCGCGGCAACGACTACGAGACCTTGCGGGCCGTCATCGAGGAGCCCGCGCCGTCGATCCGCGAGGCCGATCCGCGCCTGCCCGAGGCCCTCGACCGGATCGTGCAGCGCGCGCTCGAGAAGCGGAGGGAGGACCGCTTCGAGAGCGCGCTCGCCATGCAGCTCGCCCTCGAGAAGTACCTCGCCGACGAGCGGCACCTCGTGACCTCTGCGCTGGCCGGACGGCTGATGCGCCGGCTCTTCGCGGACGAGGTCCGTCGCGGCCCGGCCCTCGCGCCGATCGCGGTGCCCGTGGACGCGACGCTCGAGCGGCCGCACGACGAGCCGGCCGAAGAGCGCGTCGAAGAGCCGTCGCGCGTGATCCCGTCGGCGCGGCCCCGCCGCTCGGCGGGCCCCACCGCCATCCTCGCCTTCGCCGCCGCGTGCGCCGTCGGCGCGGGCGGCTGGCTCGCGTGGGAGGAGGGGGTCATGCGCGTCGACGCCGCGTCTACCCCCGCGCCGTCGGCCGAAGCCGACTGGGAGCCCGCGGCGGAGTCCGCGGCCGAGCCCGTGCCCGCGCCCGCGGACGAGGTCGCGCCCGTGCCCGCTCCCATCCCCGCCGAGCTCGCCGCCGGCGGCTCCGCCGACGATCCCGGCGAGGGCCGCGAGCAC